>JAAYEF010000011.1 GCA_012728875.1 Candidatus Cloacimonadota bacterium | reverse complement strand
ATTTGGGTAAAATATAGAGAAATCCCGTAAAAACTCTTCGATTGGAACAATAAATCCTCAGATTTAGTGGTGAGAATTCACAAACGTGTTCTCACAAACCTTGAGAAGCAATTACGCAAAGGTCTTATCCCAGAATGTGATCTGCTCGCCTGATTTTCCAGGATCGAGGCTGATACTTTTCACTTGTTGCCCTTTAATATTGTAAATAGCTATAATGGCACTATGGATTTTATCGATATTCGTTCCGGTATCAAGCGCACTCACTTTGATATTGGTAA
This sequence comes from Candidatus Cloacimonadota bacterium, assembly GCA_012728875.1. Taxonomy (GTDB): domain Bacteria; phylum Cloacimonadota; class Cloacimonadia; order Cloacimonadales; family Cloacimonadaceae; genus Syntrophosphaera. Next base: position 176,197 of record JAAYEF010000011.1, on the reverse strand, counting down.
AGACGTTGAAGGGGTTGGGGTATGCGGTGATGCTTGTTTCAGTAATGGCTGGAGCCACCGGGTCGTCATTAGCCACAGGTGGAGCACCAAACTCGAAACAACCCATGTCTATACGGCCATCCCAGACACGCTGGTTACCTGCCAGATCATAAGGCAAAAGGTTTAGTCCGGTAGTGTCAACAGTGCCTGCGTTTATGCAGGGAGAAGCAGCAGAAAGGCTGTAATAAAGCGGATTATTTATATCATCCCCGCCTATAAAGAAGGGATTACCCATGATATTGGTATCCGGGTAATTGATCGTGCTGCCCGGACCTTGCCAGATGTCGCTATAACCATTCCTGATCAGGTTGTTGTTGAGAGTAAGCGTAGTAGGGATACCTGTCCCATCCATGGGATTGATGGCTATTTCTACAGAACGATCATTGAAGAAAATGCTGTTTGAGATTGTTACATTTCCATTAACCATCAATGCCTCACCGTTGCCGGTATGTCCTGCAAAAGTGCAATTGGTGATGTTCATCTCTGGATATGCATGACCGACAATCAACACACCTCTTTCATTACAGCTTATGTTCGAAAACAAACAGTTCCGAAATGTATAGTATTGTTGGAATATTGGATTTGATACTCCACCAAAACAAATTGCCTGAGAATCATCATCTGCCATTGATAGGTTGATGAATATTGAGTTTTCTACAATAATGCCCTCTCCTGCTGATACCAACAAAAGTGGCTTTGCCCAAACTTCGCCACTTGTATAGGTTGATGCAGCATTTCGAAAGACAGAGTTTCGAATTATTCCGGTGAAGTAGCCGTCACATAACAAAAAACCCATGCTTTCGGTTGTGAAGTCCTCAATAATTATCCCGTCCCAAAGGCAGTTTGTGGCATAAGTAATGTTAATGATAGCAAACAAATCCGGACTCAGTTCATGCATCCTAAGGTCCTTCAGATGCAGTGATTCCTCATTAAAACCCCAGATTGCACAACTGTTGTTCGATCCGGAAGTGGTGATGGACAAGTCCTCCAGACTGGCGTGAGATTGATAGAAGCTGGTAAAGACTTTTAAGGCATTATATGGAATATTTACATAGTCTGGGTCCATCTCTCCCACTATCTGAGTCTCTTCAATTCCAGCTCCTTTTACCTTTACCCAACTTTTCAAAGGAATAGGAAATATCTGCTGATTGGCGGTTCGGGAATATGTGCCGGGGAGTATGTGAACAGTTTTCTGGTTCAGGCTGTCTGAAGCAACTCTATATACTGCAGTTCTGATTGTTTTGAGAGCTGTTGCAGGGCTCAAACCATCATTGGCATCGTCTCCGGTGGGCGATACATAAAGATCATGATTTACTTCCTCATGATGGAATGTCTCTGCGTCTATCAATAGCTGAAACTCATTTCCAGAAGCTCGGAATGGAGCAGCATAGTAGCTGGTAGGATTGGCAACAGTGAACTTATCCAGGGGGATACTAAGATCGTTATTGATGGAATGAGCCACAATATCCTGCCCGGCTCCGGCTGTATTATTGTATATGGAGCAGCGGTTTACAGGATCGAATGTAACCGATACTGATCCCATATAACCATAGATATACATACCTCCGCCCATGTGATAAGCATAATTATTAAAAATCTTTACTCCACTGAGATACACTGTGCAAAAACTGGCTCCTACACCGGCACCGTTATATCCATTGTTTTGGAATATCTTGCAATTTAGTATTGTTACAATCGCATTAGAGCTTACAGATAACCCGTTTTTACAATTAGTTATTGAAAAACCTCTAATTTTGATGTTTTGAGAATTCTGCCTTACCCAAAGACCCCAAGATATAGCCCCTCCATCGATTATTGTTGAATCGACATATTCGGCATCGTCTGTTAATGCTTCTAGGCTGATTACACTGATTCCACTTGTTTGAATTGAGATATTCTCATAGTATCTCCCAGGATAAACAAGAACAGTATCACCTGCTGACTATGCTGTAACAGCCGCTTGTATGCTCGTATATTGTCCCGCTCCGGTGATATCTACAATTCTGGTAACAGCATGTAATCCAATACCAATCATACATAAAAGTCCGATTATTATCCAGCTATATCTTTTCATTTCATCCCTCGTGCTATTTTATCTTCACTACTTGCGAAGTGAGGGTGTGTGCCAAATGGTGGTGTAGGTTCCGACACGTTTTTCTTAGGTTTTAATGGCATTTATCTTTCCTTGTATTGCACATTCAAAATATGGCAAGACGACTGGCTGCATAATTTTAACCTTTTCATTTTAAGTCAAGGTTTATTTTCGAGAGTGTATCAGAGTTCCATTTTGTCCTAACAAACTGTATGGTTATCAGTTATGTAAGTCGCAGGAACAATCAGACTGAGCATGGCTCGTCCTTATCTCAGGACTTTAGTCAATTCCAGGTTAAGACTTGCTTAACGCCTTGGCCAAAGAACCAGAAAAGCGAGGCTGGCTTAGATCTGAATAAACCAAAAATAAAACTTGACAGTTTGCTGCGTTTCTCAAAAACATAATACAGCTTAAAAAAAGCCGGCGGCATCTTGGGCTCAAAGAAGCGTCGTAAAAATTTAGGGAGCGAAAAATGAAACGTTTGGCGATCATTTTTATCCTTTTGCTGCTTGCATCAGCAGCATTTTCGGTTTCCGAATATCTTTTGCAAACCGGGCTGAAGGCTGCCATGTACACCAGCATGATTAGTGAATTGGGCTGGGAATATGACGGCAGTGCCTGTTTTTATGGAGCTCTTTTGGGGGAGGGGGAATCCGTTTCCAGCGGACGCTGGTTCGAACGCGGAACCAAATATAACATCTGGGCCTATGGCGATGAAGACGCAATCGACCTGGATATACAGATCACAGACGAAAACGGCAGTGTGGTTGCCGAAGATAGTGCTTATGACGCCACTCCAAATTGCGATTTTAGGCCCAAAAAATCCGCCAGCTACACCATAACCATCACGAACTATGAATCAAATGGGCAGGTTTTTGTGTTTTGGGGCGTGATGAACAACGACGTCAGTCCCTACTACAATGCCGGGGAAAAATGCGTGAATGCCTTGGCTAAAATGATGGATTTCTTTAGCATCCTGGATGAAAATGCATGGGACTATCGGTTTTTCCTGAACAAAACCTTCCTCATCGGCGGAATCATGGAGGAAGGCGAAAGCCAGTGTTTTTACAACTTCAGCGTGCCCTTTGACACGGGCTGCTATTTTGTTGGCTTTGGCAGCGATGAAATACAGGATTTTGACATCAAGCTGACGGAACAGTGGGGCTTGGACCAAGTGGATTATGACTTTGAGGCTGATGACTATCAAATTATTTGCGAGGATAGCGACTACGCCGCAGTTGCCACCATGGAAGGCTCTCTTTACGATTCAGAGCTATATGCCTTGAAATATAGGGTTTACAAATCCCGGGAAAGCGGTTTTGTCTTTACGCTCATATTGACGGAATAGGGGACAAACAGCGGTTCCGAGCTTGAAATAAGAGCGGGTTTTTCCAAACTGTCAAACAAAGGGAAAAGCTGGCTCAAACCTCTTGTGCTTTGTTCTGTCAACGACTCTTGCCCGAAGCAGCATTTTTATTCAAAAACCTTCACTTTGCAGACGCCACCCCAAGTCAACAGCGCCTCGCCCTTGCCTGCAAGCGTTAATCAAGCGATTATCAAGCCTTAATCAAGCCTTAACTATTAACGCTTGATTAAGACTTGATTAAGAAGTGACTGACGCCGTGAATCAAGACTGAGGCATGTATCCAAACATGGGTGAAAGCCATGGTCATCCAGTGTTTGGCAGGTTTTGAAAAGCGTGGAGCCAAGAGGCTGGAAAGGCTCTCACATGTTAATAAAAATACAATCAAAAAAAACGCCCCGCATTTTCTCTCACCAAAGCGGGAGAGCAAACGTGAGGCGCGTGGTTGGGATGCCGGTTTGAACTTACAAAGGAGAAAAAGTTCCGGCTTCCCTTATGATTATTTCAGAAGCAACATCCTGCGGGATTGGCTTTGCCTGCCCGCATCCAGTTTATAGAGATAGATTCCGGAAGCCACGGGAAGGCCCGAATCGTCGTGTCCGTCCCACACCAGGCGATGGTTTCCGGCGCTGAGGTTTTCATCCAAAAGGGTTTTCACAAGCTGACCCCTGCTGTTGTAGATGGCAAGTTTGGCAGCTCCGGCAGCAGGGAGGGAGAAAGCCAGGGTGGTGCTTGGATTGAAGGGATTGGGGAAGTTCTGCTGAAGCTCGAAAAGCGGAGGCAGAGTGGGGTCATCAACCCAGAGAAATGTGTCAGGACTGTCGGTGGTGAATCTGATGGCAAGGCCGGCTTGCAGGGGCGTTGCGGTTGGCGGATATTGATTTGCATGGGTGTAAGCCAGCCCCACGGTTTGGTTGTGGTTTTCAATTCCCACGGTGCAATAGTTTGTGGTGGTGCCAGGATTGTCCACTGTGTGATACTGGATCACAATGTCGCCGTCCTGATCTTCGCGGGGGTAGAGGATGATCTGGAACTTTTCGAGCGAGGCGTTTTCCATCAGGTCGATATTGTACTGGTTGTAGGCATCGTTCCATTGCACGACATAGCGGTTGTTTGCGGCATCGTGCCAGCGGATGAGGCGCATATTGTTGAAAATACCGGCGCCCTGGTCGTCAATCCCGGTCTTCAGTCCTTTGAGGTCATCCCAATAGGCTGCGATCATGGCGTTTGGACCAAGTGCGGCGGGGATGTAGTGGTTGTAAAAATCCACCATATCTGTGGGTAAAAGCGAAATCCAGCCGTTTGAACACATGGTGACGTGGTGGTAGTCACGTCCATAAAAGCGGAAGGAGAAAGGCAGATCCACAGTGAGCGAACCGTCGTCCATCACTTCCCAAACCGTTCCCTGTCCGCCCAGAGCGGGATCCGTTTCAATCCATTGATACGCAGGGGCTTGCGGGAAGTCGGTGTCGAAGCTTTCATAGGCAAAGTAGCCATATTCATCAGGCCCGGTGGGAGATGTGGTGGTTGGGGTTCCGGCGGTGAGGCTGTAGAAAAAGGTATTTTGATAGTCGCCGCTGGAAAAGACCAGCTTCATGGGCAGGTTGCGTCCGTTCCAAGCTCCGGATTGCACATTGATGGAGGCTTCAAAGGATTTGATCTGTCCGGGTTCGATGTTGCCAAGCTGAATGTCGTTGGCGGAGAAGCTGGCGGCTTCGGTGAGGGAAATGCAGCGGACTTTGGCATTGTCAATGGCGCTGACACCGCGGTTGATCACCTGAAATTGGACGTTTGAACTCTGCCCGATGGCAATCATGCCGCTGTGGCTCACAACGCTAAATTCGGCTCCGCCGCCATACATCTGGAATTGCTGAACCGGCTGGCCGGGAATCTGCAGGCTGAAGGTTATGTTGCGGCGGGGGATTATGTTTTCATGTCCGTGGATGGTGAATTGGATATTGTGGCTGGCGCCGGGGGCAAGGCTGAAGGAGCTGTGAGCGTAGCTCACATCGGCAAATTCAGCGGCTTGAATCTGAAGTTCGTTGATCTCCACAGCGCTTTGGGAGAAGTTTTTCAAGCTTATTTCGGCGTTGAAGCTTTCTCCGGGGGAAAGGAATTGCTGAGCGGCGTTGTTTGCTTCGATGCCCACTCCGGACTGACCGGAAACGCTGAGGGTGACGATTCTGGGAATACGGTTTTCCTGGCTCACGGTGAGGGTGAGGTCACGGTCGTCGCCGGGGGTGATGGGCAAAATTGCGAAGCCATCCTTCACCTGAGCGTGGGTGAAGTTGATGCCGTCGCGGGTTCCGGTCACCATGGCGCCTTTGTTTGCAGGAATGTTCACCCGGACGTGGGAGGCGCTGAGCGGGATTTGGTTGCCGCTTTCCACAATGTCCTGCGGAAATTCCTGCGGCACCAGAACCCACATGTTCAGGCTGGGATCCGCCAAAAGGTTGTAAACGTGGAAATAGAAGGCCACGTATTGATCGTTGGCGAGTTCGTTCGGGAAGTTTTTATAGAGTTCGATTTTTCCCATCAAAACGCTGGAGCCGAAGCCGCGCACCCCATAGTCGAAAATGCTGCGGAAAGCTCCGCTGCCAATGGAGTTGTTGTATCTGGTCTTGGTGTGCAGGTCGGAAGGACCCACAAAGGCAACGCATCCGTTGGGCTGAGCCATGCTGCCCATGCGCATCCATTTCTCGCCAAAACAGGGGTTCACGGAGTTGGCAAAGTCTCCGGTGTTGCAAACTATTGAGAAAACCACAGGCATGCGGGGTCCGTTGTAAGTGGCGTCCAGATCGGGATTGTGGAAGGAGGGGAAGTGCCAGCCATTGGCGTCACCCCAGCCGCGATAGCTGATGAATTGCACACCCTGGTTGATGGATCCAACGATGTCCGAAGTGCCGGGATAGGTGGGAGGGTAAAACACTGTGTCCACGGCGGTATAGCCGATTCCCAGCATCTTTTCCCTCAGCCAGCGGGACATGTGGACCGGAGTGGTGGGACGCAGCCCGCCTTCGGCATAGTTTCCAGCCACAGCCAAAGCGCGTTTCATCCAGGAAGTGTTTCCCATAAACGGGGTTTTTTCGTAGATGACGGTTTTGTTTGCCATGGAGATGAATTCGGAAATTTCGTTGAAGGAAAAGCGGCCAATCAACATTTCGGGGAAGTAGTCTTCACCTTCCAAAAGGGTGTATTGATGGTCGTCGGCATCGTTTTCATTATATTCCGGAGAGGGGAAAAAGGCGGTGGGAATGGTGTAGGGTCCCTGTCCGCCGGCATCGCCCAAAAGCAGCAGATAGTCGCAATGATGCTGTTCGTAGTGGTTGCGGATGAAGTCACGATAGTCGCTGAGGCTGCTTCCAATTTCGTTTTGATAGGCAACAAAAACCTCATAGCCCATCTGGCGCTTCCACTGGATGAAGTCTTTCTGGTAGTTGGCAAGGTTTGTGTGGCTCAGGATGAGCATCTTGGGCCGGGAAACGGGCAGGTCGCGCAGGTAGGAGCCGGCATAGTTGTCAGCCAATGCTTTGTAAGCATCCACAAAAGCGGGGGAAACGCTGTTGGGAAGCTGGATGGGCTGGCTTCCGTTGAGGGTGAATTCCACATTTGAAAGGGTGCGGATGGTTTCACCTTCGTCGAACTGGGTTTGGATCAAAACGGTGAATCCACGCATTTCCCGGAAGGTGAATTTGTTGCCGATGGAAAGTGCGTCGATGTTTCTGTTTTGTTCGGTGTAAAGCAATCTGCCCTGGCGGTCGAACACGTTCCATTCCAAGGCTTGCACGCTGAGCTCAGCCTCTTGGAAGGGCAGGGCATAGGTTTTGGAAACAAAAGTGGTTTGAGGATATTCGGGGTCGGCGGTTTCCGTTTCCCGAATGGGTTGGGGGCGCAGATTATTCAGCCGAGCCTGCACGCCGGTGGCGGTGGTTTGGCAAAAATCCCCGGCCAAAGCGCCCAGCAGGCCCAGGGACATCAATAAAACTATCGTTAATATGGTTCGCATTAAAGTTCTCCCAAATTTCTGACCATGTGTATGCAAAAAGTATTCCCAAGCGGCGGGCTTTTGAATTTTACAGGCTTTTTGGAAAAAATCTTGCATATTAAAATGCTTCCGAATTCAAACAAGGATACAAAATGAATAGAACCTTCAAACATACAATCATCCTTTTGATGGCTGTTGCCGGGCTGTTTTTGGCTTCCTGCGGAAGAAACATTCCGCTCACACCGCCAATCGAGCAAAACATCCTGCGTTTTGGCACCGAGGAGAGCTTTGATGTGGTCACCTGGAACCTGCAAACCTTTCCCGCGAGCCAGGCAAGCATGGAAACCATTGCACGCATCATTCCGCAGATGGAAGCCGATGTGATTGCCCTGCAGGAAATTATGGATTATAACGCCTTCCACGAACTGGTGGGAATGATTCCCCATTACAGTGGATTCATATATAATGCCACGAACAGCTATCGCCTTGCCTATCTATATGATACGCGCACGGTGGAAGTGCAGAACGTCTATACCATCTACAACGGGCAGACCAATCCTTTTCCCAGGGCGCCCTATGTGATGGAATGCAGCTTCAAGGGTGAACCGGTGGTTTTGATAAACAACCATTTGAAGGCTTTTGGAGACAATTATATAGATGAGGATGACCCTTGGGACGAGGAATATCGCCGCCGCTTGGCGTGTCAGCTATTGGATCAATATATCGTGCAGAATTTTCCCAACGACCGCGTCATCGTTGTGGGCGACATGAACGATCAGATTGCCGAACCACGTGAATACAACGTTTTCCTGTCTTTTTTGGACAAACCGGAGGAGTATAAATTCGCGGACATGGATATTGCCTTGAGACCCACCTACAACAACGTTTCTTACCCAACCTATCTTTCACATATCGACCATATTCTGATCACGAACGAGCTTTTTGATGCTTTTGATGCGCCGGACGCGGTTTGCCGCGTGATCCGGGCGGATGAATATATGGGAACCTGGCAACATTATGCGGCTCTGGTTTCCGACCACAGACCCCTGGGAGTGCGGCTGTATCTGAACTATGGGAGGAAATGAGCCGGGCTGATTTTTGGCTTACACTCAGCCTTTTTCCAGATCGGCAATCTTGTCCCTCAGTTCTGCGGCGCGTTCAAAATCCAGCTTGGAAGCGGCGCGCTTCATCTCCTTTTTCAGGAGTCCAATCATCTTTTCCTTGTCGTCCAATTCCAGATATTGATAAAAATCTTCCTTTGAGGGCTTGAGGTCTTTATCTTCCTCTTCTTCGCCGAGGGAGGCATAGCCTTCGGCGATGGCGGTGGATTGCATGATCTGATCGATGGTTTTGCTGATCGTGCGGGGCGTGATGCTGTGTTCCTGGTTATATTTCAGCTGTTTTGCGCGGCGGCGGTTTGTGACTTCCAGGGTTTCCCGGATGGCATCTGTGATCTCATCCGCATAGAAAACCACCTTGCCGTCGATGTTGCGGGCGGCGCGTCCGGAAATCTGGATCAGGGAGCGGGTCGAGCGCAGAAAGCCGGTTTTGTCGGCATCCAAAATTGCCACCAGCGACACTTCCGGCAGGTCCAGACCTTCGCGCAGTAGGTTCACGCCCACGATTACGTCATATTCGCCCAAACGCAGGCTGCGAATCACCTGGGCGCGTTCGATGGAGTCGATTTCACTGTGCAGATAGCGCGCTTTTATGCCGGCGTTTTGCAGGTAGATGCTGAGGTCTTCGCTCATGCGCTTGGTGAGGGTCATCACCAGAACCTTGTGGTTTTTTGCCACTCTTTCCCGGATTTGCGTGATGAGGTCGTCCACCTGATTGCGGATGGGTTTGATCTCAATTTCAGGGTCCAGCAGCCCGGTGGGGCGGATCACCTGTTCCACAATCTCGCCCTGGGTCAGTTCCAGTTCGTAATTTGCCGGAGTGGCAGAGACGAAAACCACCGTGCGCAGATATTTTTCAAACTCATCAAAACGCAGGGGACGGTTGTCGAAAGCCGAAGGCAGCCTGAAACCGTAGTCCACCAGGTTCTTTTTGCGGGTGTAGTCGCCTCCATACATGCCATGCACCTGCGGAATGGTGGCGTGGGATTCATCAATCACAAAGATAAAGTCGTCTGGAAAGTAGTCCAGTAGGCAGTTTGGCGGGTCGCCAGCTTTGGAGCCGGTGAGGTGGCGGGTGTAGTTTTCAATGCCGGAGCAGTAGCCCAGTTCAGCCAGCATTTCCAGGTCGAATCTGGTTCGGGATTGCAGCCGGTCTGCCTCCACAAAGCGTTCGTTTGCCAGATACCAGGCAACGCGTTCGTTCATTTCATCCTCAATGGAAAGCAAAGCCTTTTGCAGCTTTTCCTCGCCCATCAGAAAGTGGATGGCTGGATATACAGGGTATTCGGAAACCTCGCCAAGGCTTTGATAGGAAATGGGATGCAGCTTTTCCAAACGGCTGATCTCATCGCCGAAAAACTCCACCCTCAAGCAGTGCTCCAGATAGGCGGGATAGATGTCCACAATGTCGCCCCGGACCCTGAAGGCGCCGCGCTCAAAGGCAATGTCGTTGCGGCTGTAGTGGGCTGCCACCAGTCTTTTGAGCAGTTCATCGCGGTCCATCTGCATGCCCGTTTCCAAGCGGATCAGCGCTTCGCGATATTCCTCTGGCACGCCCAAACCGTAGATGCAGGAAACCGAAGCCACGATGATCACATCCCTGCGCTCCATCAGGCTCATGGTGGCTCTGAGCCGCAGTTTTTCGATCTGCTCGTTGACATCGGAATCTTTTTCAATATAGATGTCTTTTCCGGGGATATAGGCTTCCGGCTGATAGTAGTCATAATAGCTGATGAAATATTCCACCGCGTTTTCCGGGAAAAGCTGACGCAGTTCGCCGTAAAGCTGGGCGGCGAGGGTTTTATTGTGCGACAGCACCAGCACGGGACGGTCGAAGCGGGAGATGAGATTCGCAATGGTGAAGGTTTTTCCGCTTCCTGTGACTCCCAGCAGCACCTGGTGCTGTTTTCCAGAGCGGATTCCCTCTTCCAAAGCGGCAATGGCTTCGGGCTGGTCACCGCTGGGACGATAGTCGGTTTGGAGCTTGAAAATTCCCATTTGGTCCTTTTTTCAATTAATAGTTTTTGGTCACAACGTCAACTCAAACAGAGCCTTGGGCTTCCCGGATGGAAATATTCTCCGCCGGGTCAACAGTTTTTGCTTGACTTTTAGCTTTTACCAAAAAAGCATGAACCCAGATTACAGAGACCCCTTTTTTTGTCGAGAAAATTAAGCACTGGAGAGATAAAATGGCCAACTTCGAAGACTTCCAAGTAAACTACGAAAACCTGCTGAAACTTGGATATGCAGTAATCGACATCCGTTTTAAGGATTATGACACCCTTGGCGACAGCCACAAACTGGTGATTGCCCGCGTGGACACAGACCGCGATGAATTCTATCAGGATATGCTGAAACAATATACCACAGTGGAATTCAAGCCCGGCGAGATTTACGATATCTGGACCGATATCCTGATGCACAAAGTGAAAATGAGCAGAGTGCTAAACCGCGACATCGCCATCAAAGTGGCAGCCCTGGACTATATCGAAACAGTCTATCCCATCCGATGACCAGCCAAACCCTGCTGCTGATCAAGCCCAACGCGATCGAACATCGTCACGTGGGGCACATCATCACCATCCTGGAGGAATCCGGCTTCCATATCCTGAAGGTGAAGGATCTGCAGTTCACAGCCCAAGGCGCGGGCGAGTTCTATGCCATGCACCAAGGCAAGGATTTTTTTGACCGCTTGGTGAAATTCATGATTTCCGGTCCGAATATCGCCCTGCTGCTGGAAAAAGAAAACGCCGTGGAGGAGCTTCGAAAGCTGGTGGGTTCTGCCATTCCCCAGGAACGTGAACCTGGCACAATCCGTCACCTATATGCTGAAGGGATAGCCGAAAATGCCGTTCATGCCTCGGATACGGATGAAAACGCCCGGCGTGAGATCAAGCTGATTTTTGGCAGCGATACGTCCCCGGAACTGGTTTGAAATCGGAGGGTTCAAAGCAGGCGGAAAGCTTCGCTTTGGGTGATTAATTCCTTGATCTGGTCTGTGCTTTCAGCGCGGTTGATCTGCTGGCGCAATTCCGCCGATCCCGCCAAACCCTTGGTATAGTGGCAGAGCTGCGAGCGCAGTTCTTTGTAAACCACGCGTTCGGGCTTGAATTTCAGGGATAGATCGATGAAGCGGAAGATGGTTTCCTGAAGCTTGCTTTTCGTCACAGGCTTGTAGTCGCCGCTTTCCCACAGCTGTTTGCTTTGTGAAAATATCCAGGGCTTGCCCAAGGCGCCACGGCCTATCATCACAGAATCGCAAGCCGTTTCAGTTATCATCCTGCCTGCATCTTCCGGGCTTTTCACATCCCCGTTTCCAATCAAGGGAATCCTCAGTTCTTTTTTGAGCGCGGCAATGTGAGCCCAATCCGCTTCACCGGAAAACATCTGGGATTGCGTGCGGGCGTGCAGGCAGATGAAGTCTGCCCCCGCGTCCTCCATCATTTTGCCAAATTCAATGTAGTTCAGGCTTTGCGGGTTCCAGCCGCTGCGAAATTTCACTCCCAGCAGGCATGAATCCCCCAAAACGGATCTCACTTCAGACACGATTTCCCAAGCCCTCTTCGGCTCTTTCATCAGAGCGCTTCCTGCTCCGCGCTTCACCACTTTTTTCACCGGACAGCCCATGTTTATATCGATAAAGTCGGGCTTGTAGTCAAGGCAGAGTTCCGCAGCGCGAGCCATCACCAGAGGGTCGGAACCAAAAAGTTGAATCCCAAAGGGTCGCTCCACCTCGTCAAAATGCACATATTGGATGGTTTTCAAGGAATCCCGGCTCAAGCCGTCTGCGCTCACCATTTCGCTCACAAGCACGTCTGCGCCGTTTTCTTTGCAAAGCTGGCGGAAGGCTTGGTCTGTGTAGCCCGCCAGAGGTGCCAGCCACAATTTTGCTTGGCAAATGCTTTGCAGGGAAGAAGCTTTCATCGGTTCAGATGCGTTTAAAAAGCATGAAATGGGGCTCAAAACCCTGGCGCCGCTGCTCCGTTTCATACCAGGTGGCAACGTGGTCTTGCAGGCTCGGACTGTTTTGAATCACCTCATTTTGCAGCGACACATATTCGGCTTGCTTCAGCATCATTTCGGCAATCCAGATGCTGTATTCTTTGTGATCGGTGGCGATGTGCAGTTCAGCGCCAGGCTCCATCACCTGCGCCAGGGCTTTCAAAAACTCGGGCTGAAAGAGTCTGCGCCTGTGGTGCCTGCGTTTGGGCCAGGGGTCGGGGTGTTGAATATACACACAAGCCACGGACTCTGGCGGCAGAAGCTGCGCAATCCCGGCATCCACCATCATACGCATCAAACGTACATTGGAATGGCGTTCTGAGTTGATCTTTTTCAGGATATTCCGAATCCTTTTATCGGCTGCTTCCAAGCCCAAAAAGTTCCACTGTGGGTGCAAAGGTGCATATTGCGAAAGAAATTCACCCTTGCCGGAGCCAATTTCCAGATGCAAAGGCTTCTGGTTATCAAACACCTTTTGCGGCTCCAGAAAGCCTTCCCCAGGCTCCAAAACGAAGAAATCCCAGTCTTCAAGCATCTTCGTCCTCGTCTTCTGAAACTCGGCTGGCTTTAAGTTCGTTCAATTGTGAGCGCTGGATGAAAAGATCCGCCAGGGAAAGCCCCTGGGCGATGAAGACAAAAACCAGCAGGGCATGGATGTAAGCCGCAGACCAGCTTGGAATAAGCGTTTGTTTGGTGAGCAGAAAAAGTCCGCGATACCAAGCTGCGATCAGTCCGGCGCCAATCAGCGAACCCAAAACCATTCTGAAGCGCGTGAGGGCTTTCATGAAGAAGACGAATTTTATCAGCAGTGTCATCAAAGCCGCCAACGCCAGGTTTGAAAGAAAAAACCAACTGAGGCTCACACCCATTTTCGGGCTGTATGCCAGCGAAAAAGCCAAGCTTAACAGGAAGATGACAATCCAGGCCAGGGGATTTTTCAGATAGTGGTAAATCACCGCCACCGCGCCACAAACCAGAGCCAGAAAGATGCCCAATTCCAAGGAACCGGGGCGTTTTGCCGCCTTGACCGGCAAGGCATCTTCGGCACGGTAAATCTCTATGATATCCCCTGCTGCAGGGTCGCTGTAAGACGTTACGGTCTGGGCTTCATGAGTTTGCCCGATGTTGCTGATAAAATATCCCACAATGGCGCCCAAAAGCGGGAGCAGCAGCGCCAACAGGAATATCGGCTTGAATTTTATGCTTTGCATGGCTTGCCTCTTGTAAATTTTAATTGACGTTATCCAATGGAGCTATTTTATGGCAGACACTGCCTTTGTCAATCACAAAAGTGGGAGACAGGGCTTAAAACCGCCGTCAAAGGGGTTTTCATCCCGGCGGAACTGAAAAGCAATTGTTTTGGAGAATACAAGATATGAGCCTGATTGGAAAACTCAGACAGAAACTGGCACGCACCAAAAGCGGATTTCTGGGCAAAATTGCCGAAGCGGTCAAGCTGCGCGGCAAGGTTGATGACGAGCTGATGGAGGAAATCGAAGAGATCCTCCTCAAATGCGACACCGGGGTCGAAATGACCCAATTCATCATGGACAGCCTCACCCAGCGGATCAGGGTGGACAGAATCACAGACGCCGGCGAAGTTCAAACCGCACTTGGCGAAATCATGCAAAACCTCCTCTTGAAAGATTATGAGGATCTGGGCAGCCTTTTCGATGAAATTGACACCAAGCCCTATGTGATCGCATTTGTGGGCGTGAACGGAGTGGGAAAAACCACCAGCATCGGAAAGATTGCCAAGGCTTTGGGCGATGCCGGAAAACGTGTGATGATCATTGCCGGAGACACCTTCCGTGCCGCCGCCATCGAACAGCTTGCCATTTGGGCGGAACGCGCGAACGCCACCATCATCCGTTCGCATCAGGATGCAGACCCCGCCTCCGTGGTTTACGATGGCATCGCCTCCGCTCTGGCAAAGGGTTTCGACGTTGTTTTGATCGACACCGCCGGACGCCAACATACGCGGGAAAACCTGATGAATGAACTCACCAAGATCGACCGCACCATCAAAAAACTGATTCCCGAAGCGCCACATCAAGCCCTGTTGGTGGTGGACGCAACAACCGGCCAAAACGCCATTTCCCAAGCGGTTAACTTCCACAAAGCCATGCCGCTCACGGGCTTGATCCTCAGCAAATATGACGGTACTTCCAAAGGCGGAATCATTTTCAATCTCAAACACAATTTGGACCTGCCCGTGCGCTTCATCGGCGTGGGCGAAGGCATTGGCGACCTCGAAGTCTTCAATGCAGACGCTTTTGTGCAGGCCTTTTTTACCAATAACGAAACTGAAGAAGAAATTCAGGAGGAAGAATGAACATCAAAATACTCAAGGTTTTAAACCCCATACTGCTTTTAACGGTGGTTTTCACGATGGTGGGCCTTGTGGGCTACATAAAAATTCAAACCGCCCCTTGGTACAAGCTGCACTTCATCTCCGGCAGCCTGTTCTTTTTGGCGGCGATATTGCATTTGATCCTAAACTGGGGATGGGTGAAAGCCAGCTACCTCAAGCGTAAAAAATCAGGAAAGTGAGCCATTTTCGCCCAGAGCAAAGTTCGGCAGTTTACAACAGTCTGAACCAGCTCATCGCATCACCCGGGGACCTGAACAACCAGCTGACACAGCTTCGCCGCTTGGTGGAAGGGGTCTATAAAGATCTCAGTGCCGACAGCGGCTTGAGCTTCAGCGGCCTCTTTGCCCGGATGCAATATGTGCACGAGACCCTGCAGGCGCCTTCTGAGATCGTTGCCCAGCTCAACCGTCTGCGCGTCCTGGCGAACAAAGCCGTCCACGAAACTGACTTCAAAACCAGCTCTGCCAACTGGACAAGCTCTGTTTTGGCGCTCAGAAATCTGCTGCAATGGCTGGATCCCGGCACTCGCGACCTCATGGTGGAAGATTTCATCAAGAACCACGGCGCCACGCCCTTTGCCACCATCAGCTTCGAAACCCCCAAAAAGAGCTTCCTCTCTGTGGTTCAAACCTGGGAACCAATCGAAAAAGACACCAAGATCAGCGGGTTAAAGATAATCGCCATCCTGGACGACGGCAGCCAATGCACGATTTTCCTGAACGATTTTGCGGGCGAAGGCCGCAAGTGGAGCCGCCTGAACAAGGTTTTGTGGAAATACTGCAGCCTCAGTTGCCAAAACCTGAGCGCCATCGCCGGCAAAGACCGCTATTATCAAAGCAATCCCAACACCTTCGTCGTTGTGGAACCCGACTTTCTGGTGGACGCCAGCGCGATTGCCGAATGTTTCACCCAGGACGGCATACACCCGGAGTTTTTCATTCTGAACCGGATGCAGAGCGAAGGCGCCTCGGAAAAACCCGTTATGGGCATCATCGCAAACGAGATTTTGGACGAGCTTGTCTCCTCGCCCGATGCGGATTATGAGGATCTTTTCCGGCTCAGCATGGCAAAAAAGCCCATTTCCCTGGTGGCTTTGGGCTTGCAAAGCGCCATGAATGTGTTCCACACCATCAAAAACAACCATTTTAAAAACATCAGGGATTTCACCCGATCCCTGGCAAACGACGCCGTCCAACTCGAGCCATCCTACATTTCACCCCAAAACGGTATGCAGGGCAGGCTGGACATACTTTACGAGCGCGACGGCAAGCGCCACATTGTTGAACTCAAAAGCGGAAAACCGCCGTTGCACGACGTCTGGAGCCAACACAAGATGCAGGTGGCGGCATACAACATGATCCTGCAATCCTGCGGTTCCAGCGGCAACCTGGGCTTCAGCAGCATTTTCTATTCAGCTGCAAGGGAAAAACCTTTGCGCCACGTTGCCAGTGCCACCAGCCTGGAACAAAACCTCATCATGTGCCGAAACCGCATTGTGGGCATCCTGCGCGGTTTGGCAACCGATCCCGGCACGTTTTTCGACTGGCTGCGGGACAGCGATTTTTCCAACGTTCCGCCCTTCATCCAAAATAATCTGGACCACATCAAAACCATCCTCAACAGCATTCAGGAACACGAATATCAATGGCTGATGGGGCAGATCCGGCTCATGGCTCGAGAAATCTGGTTTGAAAAGATCGGCGGCCTGGGCTTGGACAGCATCTATGGGCACAACGCCCTCTGGCAGGAAAGCGCCGACTCCAAGCGCGAACGCTACCGCATCTTGAGCGACCTCAAGGTTAATCAGATTGACTTTGCCCAGGTTCAGTTCACGCTCTCCGACAGCGAAGCCGTCACCGATTTTCGCAGCGGAGACATCGTTGTGCTCTATCGTCAGGGCATGAGCGTGGAAAAACAAGACCTGCTGCGCGGACGCATCGACACCATCAGCGAAACCGAACTCACCGTCACCATCCGCGGCGGCTTGCACCGGCGCTGGGAAGATTTCAAAAACCATTTGTGGTCGCTTGAACACGACATCCTGGAAAGCTCGCTCTACAGTCCGCTGCAGGCGCTTTTTGCCTTTATGTCTGCCCAGCCCCGCAAGCGTAATTTGCTCTTGGGCTTGGAAAAGCCCCGGGTTGACGAAATTGCAAACCCAGCCACAGACGAGCTTGAGCGGGTGATCCAACTGATGTTTGCCGCCCAGGATTACCACATCGTGCAGGGTCCGCCCGGAACGGGAAAAACCTCGGGATTGCTGACCCGCTACATCAAAAAACTTTACACCGAAACCGATAAAACCGTGCTCATTCTCAGTTTCACCAACCGCGCCGTGGATGAGATCTGCCGCAACCTGCGCAAACACGGGATCGACTTCATCCGCACCGGCCAAAGCGACGAAATTGACAAAGAGCTGATGGACAGCCGCATCCAGGGCAAACGCTTCAAGGATGTGGCAGCCATCCTGGGTTCCTGCCGCGTTTGGGTGGCAACCGTGCAAAGCTGCAACAGTTGGCTGGCAGACCTGCAAAAGCTGATCAAGATTGACGAACTGGTGATTGACGAAGCTTCGCAGATCATGGAAAACAGCATTTTGGGTATCATCTCCAAAATCCCCAAGACCATTTTGGTGGGCGACCAAAACCAGCTTCCGCCCATCTCGCGCCAAAGCGAGGAAGGCTTTGGTTTTACGCACGAAAAGCTGCAGAATCTCTGTTACGATTCCTACAGCCAATCCCTGATGGAGCGCTTGGGCAGGGTTTGCAAATCCAAAGCTTGGGATTCCTCGGTCACCATGCTCCACCAGCATTTCCGCATGCACGACGAAATTGCCGGGCTCGTCCAGCACTACTATGGTCACGGCTTGGTTTCCATGATCCCCCGGCAAAAAGAGTCTCTGAACCCACAAGGCAGCAGTTTTTTGGATTCCCGGCTCACCTGGGTGGAGTTTCCCCCCTCGGAATTTTCCTGGTATGACCTGCGTCAGGTGGACTACATTCTCAAGCTTTTGGAGCTTTTCCAGCGTAGCGGCCAGCTTGCCGATCCCGTGACGGACTTTGGCATTGTGGCACCGTTTCGAGCCATGATCCATGCCCTGCGACGCAAGCTTCCCCAGCCCCTGAAAGCCATCACCATCGACACCGTGGAACGTTTTCAAGGCTCCGAACGCAAAAACATCATCATCACCCTGCCTCTGCGCGGTCCGAGCTTTCTGCGCAATGTGGAGGCTGTGAGCGCAGACGGCTCCGTGGACCGCAAACTCAATGTGGCGGTAAGCCGCGCTCAGGAACGGCTCTACGTTTTGGGCTGTTCCGATATTTGCAGCCGCTCACGGCACTACAAACTTCTGATGGACAAAATTCACGAGTCTGGACAAGTGTTCCATCACAACGATCCAATACAAATTTAAAGGAGATAAACATGAACAAGCCTAAACAACCAGGCCAGATCAATATCAAGATCGACGAAAAAGTGGGCGAGGGAACCTACTCGAATTTCTTCGTCATCACCAATTCCCCCTCCGAATTTATCATGGACTTCGGTCGCATCCTGCCCGGAATTCCGGATGCCAGAATCTACACCCGCGTGGTCTGCACACCCCAACACGCCAAACAGCTTTTGAACCTTCTGCAGAAAAACATCGAAGGTTTCGAAAGCCAACACGGCGAAATCAAGGTGCAGGGCATGCCGGACAACAAGCCCGTGGGCTTCCAGACCGGGGACGACAACAAGTAATTTCCCCAAACTCAAATCAGCCATCCTTTTTTGAAGGCTGATCCGCATCATTTGGGAGGGGCGGCAACGATGAAAAGTTCCGCCTCTCTTTTTTTGTTTTTGAACCTGAAGCTGAATTGCAATTAGGGCGGGTTTAAGATCCAACCTGTGTTCAAAGATGCTGTTGAATAAGGTTAAGTGCTTTGTCCAAAAAAAACTTGCCAGCCTGCCTATTTCAAGATTCAGTGCCTTGTTCCATTTTTTCGGTCAACCTATTTTAGGATGGGTCACCCTTGCCCGAAAGCCTTAATCAAGTGATTATCAAGTCTTAATCAAGCGTTAAGAGTTAAGACTTGATTAAGGCTTGATCGAGAAGTGATCAAGACCTTGAATCAGGATTCACAGCACGGATCTGTTCACAGCAGAAAGATGATGCCAAGCAGGGTATAAAAAAATGTTTGGCGAACGGCAAAAATATCAGTTTCATGAGGAATTACGCGCATTATCAGACTGCCACCAAAAATTATTGTGAACGAGGCTAACTAACAGTGTGTCAAACAAATAAATCTGAATTCACGACAAAAAATCAGCTCTAATGGAAAAAATGCTTGACCAAAAAGAGCCTTGCGGGCTTTTATGGAACCAATTTGAAAACCGTTTTGACGGGGATGAAAAACATGAAAAAGATAGTTTTGACTTTGGGAATGGCAGTCTTGGCTGTGTGGGCGGCTTCGATCGCGGTGGAAACCGGTTCCCTGCGCAATTTCCTGATGGGCAGCGAGCCCGCCTGCGCCTACGACAACTGGATTTCACACATCGCGGAAGGCATCGCCAGCCCAAACTACAACCTGTATGCACCTTACGACAGGCAAACCAACGGCTTTGGCGACTTTCGTCTGGCAACCGCCAGCGATTTGATTTGGTGGGGAAATATGGCGGATCTGTTTATGGCGGAAGACTTTGACGGCGCCCAAGCCGTCATCGACGCCCACGATGGCCCTTTCCAGATCATCCAGTTCAATTGCACCGACCTGAACCGCACTTTCTACATGCTGCGCGAGATCCCGGACATGAGTTTTCACGATGACAACGGCACTCCGGATGACCCTAACGATGATGAACATGGCGCTTTCACCTATGGCTGGGGAATTTTCATCTACAATCCTGACGCCAGCAAGCCCATCATCGTGACCTGTCCGCACCCTTGTGACGACTTTCCCACCCCCGCCATGGGCTATGAAGCCCTGAAAACCTGGGATGCAAGCTTTTTGATGATCAACGGCTCCGGCAGGGAAGTCCGCTGGACAAACGTGGGTAGCTATACAAACACAAAATCGCTTTCCGACGCTTTGCGCAACCCCGCCCATCCTTTCAACACCATCTACAAAAAAGCAGCGGACAACATCAGGGACAGATTTGGACAACGTGAGTTTTCAGCCCAGATTCACTCCTACGACTGGAACAGGCATCAGGGCTACGCAAACTGTCAGATTTCAGCGGGAAATCCCCGCCCCTGTCCGACCCTGCCCATCCGCGATCTTTCCCCGCTGAAGCGCGATATGATCAACATGGGTCAGCATCTCATGATCCCTGCCAATACCATCGGCTTCCACGATGATGTGTATCTGAACGACTTTTACAGCGTTAACTACGATATCTACGATTTCATCTTCGACGACGGTGAACACAGCTATCCGGTGAACAACGAAATTGACCTTCCCGCCTACAATCAAAACCAGCACATGATCTACACCCAGTCCGGCACGAATCAATATGATGTTTACGATCCTTTTTTCCACTTGGAGATGGACGAACTGCCAAACTGTTATGCAGAAACTGAACACAACTACCATTGGTTTTATGGTTACGATGCCTTCTCGCGAGCCTGGGACATGGATAATCTTTTCACCACTTTCATCCAATATTATGGACGCTGGATTGAGGATTTGGAGCCCATTTTGGTGGATATGTTTGCCATGGATGATGGTTATACACCGCCGATTCCGCAAAACCTGCAGGTTCACAACCAATCCCACAGCAATGTCACCCTCACTTGGGAAAAAACCCATGGTTACGATTTTGACAGCTATGAAATCTTGTATGGACCCCAGCCCATTCAAGAAGGAAACTACCAGACTTGGGACAGAGAAAATACTTCCCTGCTGGCCTCGCCAAATTGTGAAACCGTTACCATCACCGGCCTTACAAACTCCAGCGAATACTTTTTCCGCATCCGTGCGCGTGATAAAAATGATAACGCTTCCGGGCTCTCAAACGAGGTGAACACAATTTTGGCGCCGGCAAACATCACAAATTTCCAGGCTTGGGGCATGGATGGCAGCGTGCGTCTCACTTGGAACGCCTCGAGTCAGGCCACAAACCAAGGCTTCAAGGTCTATCGCCGCGAAGGGCAGGGTGATTATATTATGTGGGATTCCTGGCTTCTGAATCCTGCTTTGAGCAATCCCACTGCCACAAGCTTTGAATGGTGGGACGAAGATGTGGAAAACACAGTGGATTACAGCTATAAGATCAGCAGCACAAACACCAGCGGCATTGAGTTTTTCCACAATTTTCCAGCAGGCGCCATGCCCATGACCATCCACAGTCTCAAGATTCGAAACAACGCCGGAGCAGGAACCTTGAACGACGACGTTTATTTTGGCTGCAATCCCTACGCCACGGATGGACAGGACAGCTATTGGGATCAAACAAAATCAAATCCCGGTAGTTCCGCTCATGTGTGGATTGCGTTTTTTGAAGCCGGCTGGGGCAATAATGGCACCCAACTGGGCAGGGAAATCCTGGGATATTACGACCCAGACGAAGAAATGAAAACCATGTTGCTCCGCACTCGCAGCGACCAGACCGGAATCCTGAGAATCACGGCTTCAGACGATTTTAGCCGCGCCGAAAAGCTTTATATTCAGGATGGTGCCACTTTCCATAATCTGCTGGAATCTCCGTATGACTTCAATAACACCAGTTCCAGCGTTCGGCAAATGATACTCTTTTGGGGCAACATGCAGCCCCGGGTTACCATCGGTTCCAAGGACAACATGATTTATCAGGGCGGCGACAGTGTTTCCTTCCTGTGGAGCTGTCAGTTTCCCTTCCTGGTGGACCACAGTCAAATCAGCGTGGTTTGTGATGCAGACAGCATCCTGCTTTCAAGCACCGTGCCTCCAAACCAAACCAGCTTCACTTGGAACATTCCATACAACGTTCAGGAAATGCAAAATTGCCGTTTTGTGGTTGAAACAACTGCGGTGGATGGTATTGTGCAGCGCTATGAATCCAGCTATCGCTTTTCCGTGATGCCGCGGATGGTTTTGGCATACAACGATCGTGGCACATTCATGGCTTCAAACCCTTGGCCGAATATGATCTTGAGCTTTGAAGAAGTGTTTGGACCCTCTCTGGCTTGGCAAATGGGGCCGTCTGGAGATTGGGAGCCTGCGGATACTTTCGAGTTCGATCACGCCTATTTGGTGCAGACCGAGGACGTGAACTTTTTCAGCAGCATTGAACCCATTCAGCATGGCACGTGGTTCCACGATCTGCGTCCCGGCTGGAACTTCATCCCAAACCCGCATCTTTGCGCCTATCGCTTGGAAGATCTGAGCTTTTCCCTGGATGGTCAGCTTTACCGCTTCAGCGAGCTTTTGGCACACGAACTGCTTTCTCCAGCCGTCTATGTTTTGCGCGATGGAGACTATGAACTTGCCCAGCAGATCGAACCTTGGGAAAGCTTTTTGCTGCACTACAACGGCAGCCTGGAGCTGGCCCCGCAGATTCGTTTCTATCCGTTCTACAACGGACCCGGGCTGCATCTGATCGCTCCTGAATACAAGCTTAAAGTAAGGCTGGAAGGAGCCTGTCCCGGAAATCTGGAACTGGGCTTGCACCGCTATGCCACCGAGGGGCTGGATCCCAGGCTGGATCTCATCCGGGCGCCCAATCCTCCCATGGTCGATCAATCCACGGTTTGGCTGCAATTTGCCGATGGCGGAAATGAGCAGAATACGCAGGAGCTGTTCTGCGAATATCGCGCTCCCTTCACCCAGGCAGATCAGGAAAAATATTTCAACATCAGGCTGCAAGCGGCTTCCACAGACCCGCATGAGTTTTATTTTGAGAGCGAAGGCGGGGAACAGGACTGGCAGTTTGTGCTGGTGCTGAATGACGAATTCCACTATTTGAACTCAGATGGCCCGATTGTGTGGCTTCCCCCCGAAGTGGGAACCTATGATGGTTACATCCTTTTGAGAAACTTCACCGTGGGCGTGGACGACCTGGTGCAGAGCCCCATTTCCGGCTTTTGCGCCTACCCTAATCCTTTCAACCCGGATGTGAGGATTAGCTTCAATCTGGCAAAGAGCGACGATGTGGAACTGAATATCTACAACCTGCGCGGCCAGAAGGTTCGAACCCTGCAAAAGGGAAAACTGAGCGGCGGAAACCATGTTTTGCGCTGGGATGGACGCGACGACAGCGGACGCAGCGTGGGAAGCGGAATCTACTTTGCCCGCATCCAAGGCAGGCAGGAAAGCCGCAGCATCAAGCTGACCCTGATCAAATAGAAATTCAAAGGATAAAAAGAAACCGGATGGAAGCCGTGATTCGCAGCCCCATCCGGTTTTTTATATGCTCACCGGGTTTATAAACCCAGCGCTAAATTAGTTCCAAGCCCAGTTCCTGGCACATGGTGTCGATATCTTTGCGCAGGCGCGGCGTGATGGGCACACCCAATCGTTTCACTTCCAGTTCGTTTTCATATTCCTTTTCGCCCGCCACCCAGATTCTGTCCCGTCCCGGCATCCGGCGTGAGTTTTGCAATTCCCGGCAGATGGCGCCGCTGGTTTTTTTGAAGTCATCCAGTTCGGTGAAAAAGTCGATGTTGATCGCCAGGAAAAAGTGTCCCAAACGGTAGGGTGCGGGGTTTCCTTCATCATCCTGACCCAAAAGCTGGTTCATAAAGCTTCCGTTTTGCAAGGCTGCGCAGAGGATCTCCACCATCGTGGACAGTCCGTAACCCTTGTGTCCGCCGGAAACTTCATCGCTTCCGCCGATGGGGAGCATCGATGCGGTTTGGCGCACCAAGTCCACCAAAAGCTTGTTCGTGTCCGTGTGCGGTCTGCCTTCCAGGTCGATGGCCCAACCTTCAGGAGTAGCCCGTTCTTCACGGGCAAATTGTTCAATCTTTCCCCTCTGGCTGATGGAAGTGGCGGCGTCGTAGATGAAGGGAAAATCCAGGTCTGTGGGCGCGCCAAAGCAGATGGGGTTTGTGCCCAAAAGCGGCTGAACTCCGTTGGTGGGACACACTGAAGGACGCGCATTGGAAAAATTCAAGCCTATCATCTCTGCGTCGCAGGCCATTTTGGCGTAGTAGCCACAGATGCCAAAGTGGGTTGAATCACGCACCGCCACTGCTCCCAAGCCAAAATTCCTCGCCTTCTCAATCGCTTTTTCCATGGCGCGGAAGCCAATCACATGTCCCATGCCGTGGTTTCCGTTCCAAACCGCGGTGGCGGCTTTATCCCTCACCACTTCGATGTGTGTGAGCGGATTTTGAATTCCCGCCCGGATACGGTCATAATACATTTTCAGGCGGCCGATGCCGTGGGATTCGATGCCCCGCAGGTCGCTGGCAATCAGGATCTCCGAGCAGATTCCGGCTTCTTCCGCCGGCACTCCGATTCGGGTGAAAACCTCTTTCATGAAGCTTTTCAGGGTTTGAACTGGCAGGCGTTCCATGATGTTTTATCCTTTAGATTTCTTATTCTTTGGGCAGCAGCACCGCGCGCAGGGGCGGGAAGCCGTTGAAATTCACCGATGAATAGCTTTGGGTGTAGGCTCCGGTGGTGAAGATATAGACCCTGTCTCCGGGCTTGGTGCTTTCTGGCATCTGATATTTGTAGTATTCATACATGATGTCCATGCTGTCGCAGGTGGGGCCGGCCAGAATGATCTCATCCGCCAGGCCTTCACCCTCAAAATAGATGGGAAACTTGATGGATTCATCGATGGTTTCAATCAAACCGCCAAATTTTCCCACATCCAAAAACACCCATTTATAGAGGTTGTTCTTGGCTTTGGTGGCGATGTTGACAATTTCGGCAACCAACACACCGGCATCTGCAACCAGCGAGCGCCCGGGCTCCATCACGATCTGGGGAATGTGCTCACCAAAGTCTTCCTGGATGAAACGAAAAATTTCAGCATTGTAGGCCCTGATGTTCAGAGTGGGATCCACATATCTGGCAGGATATCCGCCGCCCAAGTTTATCATCTGCAGTTCGATCCCTGCTTCCAAAACGGCGTCAAAAAGATATTTGGTGCGGGCAATGGCGTCGTCCCATTGTCCAATGTCGCGCTGCTGCGAACCCACGTGGAATGAGACTCCCCAGGGGATCAAGCCCAGTTCCGGCGTTTGGAGGATGAGGTTGAAGATCACATCCGGGTGAGCGCCAAACTTTCTGGTGAGCGGCCAGTCCGCCCCGGTTCCTTCTGCCAAGAGGCGAAAATAGACTTTGGCGCCGGGTGCGTTTTCTGCGATGTTTCGCAGGTCGCTTTCGCTGTCTGTAACGAACAGTTTCACGCCTTTCTCATGAAAATAGCGGATGTCCCGGGCTTTTTTGATGGTGTTTCCAAAGCTCATCTTTTCAGGGGAAATCCCCAGACGCAAAAGCTGATCGAGCTCATAAACCGATGCCACGTCGAAGTTTGAGCCCAGGCTATCCAACAGCATGATCACCTCATCCATGGGATTGGCCTTCAGGGCATAGTAAACCTGCAGGTTTGAAAATCCGTCATTTAACTCTTGATATCGGGCTTTGATGATATCCAAATCCACGATCAAAAGCGGGCTTTCCTGGCCTTCGGCAAATTTCCGGACGCGTTCAAAACGTTCCGGTTCCATATAGCGTTCAATCTTAAAACTATATTCCTCTCTATACATCCATGACCTCTTTTAGGTTTCTATATTGCTTAATATTCGGGGCGTCCATAGCTGCTGCGTCCCAGGTCCTGCCTGAACTTGGGGGAAAAGATACTGTTGGGGTTTTCCTTCAAAAAATCACGAGCCAGGCGCTGGGCGCCGTCACCTTCGCTGAGGGTGAGTTTCAAATAGGAGGCATATTCCGCGCTGAGCGAATCCTCCCATTCCCGCTCCAGAAGCTGAAGTGCTCTGTCATTTTTTGCCAGCAGGATCGCCCACTCGATCGCCAGACTCAGGATTTCCTCATCCTGAGAGTCTTCAAACACTTCCACCAGGGTTTCCACCGCGGCGGGGTCGCTGAGCATCATCTGGCGGATGGCTTTGTGAAAGTTTTGCAGTGCCTCGCCCTGCAAGCCCAGGCTGAACATCATCTGATAGATGGCGTCGTTCACATAAATGCCGCCGGGGTAGTGGATTACATAGTCGTTCATTAGGCTGTCTGCTTCGTCGATATTTCCGCGCAGCAGTTCCACGCTGAACAGTAAATAGTCCCGGGTTTCCAGATGTTTGCTTTCGCTGATGCCTGCCAGCTTGCTCAAGGCGGAATCGTAATCTTCATCGATCATCATGAGCCGAACCAAGGCCAGATCGATATTTTGCAGATCATAGGCTGTGGTGCAAAAGCGGCGGGCTTCACCATACCAGTGCGCAGCTTCGGTGGTTTCCAACTGCAGCGCCAGCAGATTGTCCGCCAGCAAACGGCGTGCGCTCAGGTTTATGCCCTTGCGCTGATAGTTTTTGCGGTCCAGCATCAGGGAATCCGCCACCACTTCCTGCAGCAGGCTGTCCGTTTCGACGTGACGCCCGTTGCGGAAATGGATGTAGGCTTGGCGCAGCCTGTAGTCGTTGCGGTCCACCACATCATCGGTAATCTGCTGCAACCAGGCAAAGGACGCCAGCGCCACCTCATCGTTGAAAGCCTTGTATTGCTGGTCGGCAAAGTTCAAAAGCCGATCCTGCGGCAGGGTCTTGAACACTTCCAAGGCCTCGGCATCCTGCTTTTGGGAAACCAGCGCATTGGCATAAAGCTCACGGATGATGGGGTTGGGGCTGTTTTGTGCGAAAATCCTGATGGCTTCGATGCTGCCGGGGTCTTCGGTCAGAATGGTTTTGCATTGGTTGTTCACAAAAAAGAGATTGCCGGGATTCTTTTCCAAAAAGGTGAGATATTCATGCAAAGCCAGGTCGAAACGCCGATAGTTCAGCGCCGCATTTGCCATTTCCAAGCGGAAAAGGTCAGGGTTTCCACGTTTGCTGCGCGCTTCCTCATAAAGCTGTAAAACCCGGTCGTAAAAGCCGCGGCGTTCAAAATATGACGCCAGCAGGCGATAGGTGTTTTCGGCATAGCCGGATCTTTGCAGGTATGCCTGACCAAGCTGCCAAGCCTCATCCGGCCTGCCCTGCATCACGCGCAACAGGATTTCCTGTTCGCTGGCTTGGTTCACTGGCAAAATCCGTCTGTGCTGGCGCAAAAGGTCATCAGCCTTGTCGGTCTGAGCGGTTTGAAAATAGATGTTGAACAGCTGCAAGACGCTGTTGGTGTCGTCCGGAAACTTTTCCAAAACCTCCAAAAACAGCTTTTCCGCCTCGGCAAATTGACGCTGGCCGAGGTGCTGGTAGGCCTGCTGGCTCAGGATGTCGCGCTCATTGTATTGAGCCAGGAGGGGAATTGCCAGAAGCAGCAACAGAAGTGGAATAAAAAGCTTTTTCATTCGTTGAGGAGCTTCAGATATTTCAGGATAACCTGCTGATAGGCAGGCGGGAAGGAGCGGTAGGAATCTTCCAGCATGGCTTTGCGGCGCAGGGCTTCATAGTTCGTATCCGCCGCAGTTTGACGCAGGGATGGGTCTCCGCTTTCAGCCTGACGACGTTCGCTTTGGTCGCGTTTGTTGATGGAACGTTGGGCGTCCAAAAGCCTGGAAAGAATGTTTTCCTGACGTTGGAGCAGGTCGTGGGAAAGCTGGTTGTTACGCAGTTGACGCGCCACGGCTTCGGCTTCCTCGATGATTTGTTTGATGGAGTTGCCCTGTTTTTGGGCTTCGGGGTTGTTTTGCAAAGCCCTTTTCAGGTTTTCCGTCAGGCGTTCTTGGTCTGCAGCCAATTTTTGAAGTTGGCGCTGCATGGCGGCATCCATCTTTCCACCCTGCTGCTGAAGCTGCATCATCAGTTGTTCGGAAAGTATGCTCATCGCCATCTGTTCTTCGCTCATCTGGCTCAGCATCTGCATCAAAGACTGCATTCCGGAACCGCTTCCCGAGCCGGAGCTGGGATTGTTCAGGGTCTGCATCAAATCATAAACCATCAGGTTCAAACCCTTTTGGATGTTTTCCAGTAGATTGGGAACCTGAGTGTATTGCATTTCGCTAACGTTTATAAAGATATCACGATAGCCCTTGTTCGTGTCTGAAAGGTCCATGTAAAACTTCGGCGGCAAAAACATCGTGACCTGCGGTACGCTAAAGAGCCGGTTCAAAGAAACCTGCAGGCCTTCATATTGGGCGATGAGGTCGTTCACGATGGGGTAGGGGTCGCCGCCAAAGCGGTCGCGCAGGCTTTCGTGCTGTTTGGAGAAGATCAGCAGTTCGCGAATCGCTTTTTGCATGGCAGAACTCACCTCCTGCATGCTGCCGCCGCCCATACTGCTTTTCATTTCTCCCAAACGCTTGGAGTATTGCCTCATCTTTTCCAAAGCCTTGGATTGCGACTGGCTGGATGGCGAACGCTGATTTTGCTGGAGTTGCTGCTGGCTTTGCTGCATTTGTTTTTGCAGTTCACCGCTTTTCATATCCTGCTTCAGTTGGTTCAAATCCTGTTTCATCTGCTTGTCTTTGGAGGGATCCATCAGCTTTTCCGCGTCTTCCACGGCTTTTTGCAATTCGTCGAGCTTTTTGGCGATGTTTTCCTGCTCACGCGCCAGGCTTTGCGGGTCTTCCTTCGTGTTACCGGTTTTGTCCTTCAAAGCGCTTTGAGCCTTTTCCATTTCCTGGGAAATCTGCAGGGCTTTGTCCAACGCCTGTTCTTTTTTGATGCTTTCCAAAAGCTGGAGGGTCTGGTCGATCTTTTTGCTGAAATCCTCCATGGAAAATTTCATGTTTTCCATCGCTTTGCGCAGATCTTCCGGGTTGAGGTTCATCAAAGCCTGTTCGAATTTGCTCATCGCATCGTGCAGTTCTTCGGTGCTGATTTCCTGCATCAGTTCCTGGATGCGCTGCATTTTTTCCATGGTTTCCATGGAGATGGCATCGTTTTTTTGCAGACGGTCGATCAGCTTCTGATAGTCCTGAGCTACGTCTTCAACCTGCTGGCTCAGTTGCTGTTGGGTGTCCAGCATCAGCTCAAGCTGCTTTTTGTCTTCCCACTTGATGTCGTCTTTTTTCAAGAGCTCACGGCGCTTTTGCTCAAAATCTTTTTGCAAATCGCGGGACTGCTTCAGGGCGGATTCCAATTCTCCGGCTTTCAGCTTTTCCTGACGCTCCATTTCCTGATAAATCTCGGCAACGGTGGGGAAGCGCGCCTTATATTTGGCGGATTGAGCGCTCTGGCGGTCCGGGGAATTATCATGCACCTGAGCCCAATATGTAACCGTATCCCCGGGCAGAAGCCCAAAGGGTTTGAGGTCGAAAACGTGGTCCAAGGTGAAGAGCTTGGAGGTGATGAGCGAGCTCAAAATCTTGGATTGGGCGGGTTTGTCGTTGATTTGATAGTGCAGGCTCAGGTCCCGCAGACCAAAGTCGTCACTGGCGGTGATGATCAAGGGCAAAAGCTGACTTTGATCCAAGAGCGTGTCTTCACCGGGGAAGAGGATGCGCACCTCGGGAACGTTGTCCGGAATCACGGTGATGGTCTTTTCCTCGGGCTTGGATTTTCTGCCCAGATGGTCGGTCAGTTCCAGCCACCAGGTTTTGGAAGAGCTGACCACAAGCCTTGTGCTGAAACGGTTTTCACCCGCTTTTTGCATGGCTTGGGAAGCTCCGTCTGAAAAGCGCATCACCGCAGTCTCCACCGGGATGTTCGTATCCAGTGACAGTATCACTTCCGTGTGTTTATAGGCTTCGATATTGCCATAACTCAGGCTGTCTCTGCGTTCGCCCAAACCCGTGTGAGAGGGATATTTATACAAAAGCTCCCAATTCCGTGCAAAGGGTTCATCCAGGCAGATCGCCTTGTAAACCGGACTTTTCGCCACATCGTTTTCAATGTAGTATTCAATCGTGTTTTCCAGCGCAGGGAAGTTGTAGGAATAATCTGTCAAAACCAGTTCCCGCCATTCTTTGTCCCAACGGTAAAAGAGCCTGTGCTTCAAACGGGTGTCCGGGTTCAAAACCTTGATGATGAGCTGCTGACCCTTGCCCAGGGTCACGTTTCCGGGGCTGACCTCGATGGTATCCTTGTATTGAACGGCCTCGGCTTTCACCGCCTTGAATTGCTTCAGGGCATAGCGAAAATCATCCCAGGAAAGCGCCCAAACGCTCACGATGCCCACCAAAATGAAGAGCATGATGAACCACTGATTCGGGCCGAACAGCTTTGGCAGACGATATTTGGAGCCTTCCAGCCGTTTTTGCGCCTGAACCGCCAAAAGCTCCAGCACGTTTTCATCTTCCTGCTGCTGATTCAGCTCAAAAAGGTTTTGATAGAGGTCGTCTTCATGCTGGTCTTGATGATCCAGCCAGCGTGCGGTGAGGCGATTGTCAAAAAACGCGCGAAAGGCACGATAGATGAGGAAAAGGACAAGTCCGCCGCTTAAAACGCGCAAAAAATAGTTCAACCAAACGAGCAGGGGAGACTGCGCCGGGCTGTTCAGCCACACCAAATAGTAGGCGTGAAGCGCCACAACCAGGCACAGCAGCGCCACCAAAAAGGCGCGTGCCAATATCCGCAGGTTTAAGCCCCGCTTGAAGTTATGCAGTCTGCGAAAAAACTCGTTCATCTTTGTATTCCTTTCCAAGCCTAAATTTCGGGACGCCTTGTTTTTCGTCAACCACAATTTGCTCTGATCGCCATCCAGCCAAGCCGCTTCCTCCTTGGCCCCAGCCAGACAGCCTCCCCCATGTTCCCCGTATCCCTCCCAAATAAAATTTGGGAGGTCTATGGGATGAGTTTGGGAAGTGTTGCTGATGGGCTCAAGGAAGAGGCTTGGTCAAGCTCTGGTATATGTCACCAAGGATACACAATCTTATTATGAAGAAATTCATATATAAACAGAAAATTAATATTATCGGGGGAGCAGGAAATGAAAAAATAAAGAAATTCAACAATCCGTTGTAGAAAATTATCAACACTTTTTGGGGATTTTTAAGCTTGCTTTTTTTAAGCAAAAAAAAGATCTCGGGGATGCTTAACTTTCACAAGGACTTTTTGAAAAACAGCCTCCAAATACGCGCCAATAGGGAAAACGAAAATATTATGCAAATACCTATTACGGCGAAAACAATCACAATGGTCAAAATAAATCAAGAATAAAATTATAATGGAATTAGGCGTTTTTACGCCGATTTTAACCCAAAAAACCGCTTGACTCATATCGAGATATTTTCACTTGTGTAACCATTCATTGTGATAGTGTGATTTAAAACTTTTGGTTGTGCTAAGGTCAGTATGCGAAAGTCAGGCAATCTGAGCACTGTAAAGAATATTGGGTTTATCAGGCCGATTCCTGTTTGGTTGTTTGCCGTTTTCCGGCTTTCGAGGCATGCTGTTTGGTCATAGATGTGTGCATAAACGAGGCGGTCTTACACAAGGCAGCCTCAAAGGGTCCGGATGGTCCGGACGAGAAAAAGCAAACAGGAGAAAAGAATGAAACGCTTTTTTATTTTTGCGATGATCCTGACAGTGTTGTTGGGAATATCGGGTATGTGGGCTGATTATTCGATTGAATCAGGCCAGAGTTTAACATTGTCTATCACTGAGATTGCAAACGCCGCGGAGATAATAACCGTGCAATCTGGGGGTGAATTGACTATTACCGGTTTGACAGTTAAGCACTCGACTTATGGCGACCCTGGCTTTTCAACTTTGGTAAACTATGTTGTAAGAGAAGATGGCGGAACGGTTAAAGCTATCATTCCTGGGAAAATTGATGATATACGCCAATGGTTTAGTCCACCAAATACAGTGGCTGGAATCATATCACATCTGATTGGAGATGAAAATGATGCCTATGTAACATTTGGCTATACATCAACTGTGTTTGCAGGTCTTAATATGGATTTAGGTGGTGGCACCGCTAATCACCTTGATCTGAATTTGGGTAGTTTAGCCGGTGCTGGCACATTGGATAATATTCAGATTTTGTCGGCCACAGTAAGTAGATCTGGCTCGTATCGCAATGAAGCAACCTTCGACCTCGAAAATACTTTACCAGATCTGACATCTCTAGCTATCAGACCATTATCAAGTAATAACGCAAATACTATAGGGAATCCTATAATCACAGGCGACGGAAAAAACAACGCTACAATATTAAATGCTCCTTCAAAGATGCGTTGGTACGTTCCAGTGAGTATTGGTACAAGTGGTCCAGAATTTGGAACCGTTTATTTTAGGCATGCAAATCCTGAAAATTCCGAACTTACTTTTGAAACGCGCGTTGCCACATCAACTGCAAATCCTTCACCTTCGGGTGGATCGTGGAATAACAGGGAATTACAGCTGATTGAAGTAATGGATGTAGAAACAGAAAACATGATATTCAATCTTACCAATTTGGTTGATGACGGAACCATAGCTGGTCTGCAAACAAATGGACAAGGTTATACAAAATTGAATCAACTTCAGGGAACAATAGGGACACTTACTTTTACAGGCCCTGGCAGCATGAAGCTGAACGGTAATCTTCCTAATGGACTGGCTTCCAATATCATCTTTGACGAAAATTTCACTGGATGGTTGGAAATTGAAGATGAAGAAGTGACTTCGATTGAAAATGGAAGAAAAGAAAATGGCAGATGGACATATTATTTTTCTCCTGTAAAACTATATAGGAATGGCTCCTTGATCGCTCAGTTTGAAACCATTCAAGCAGCGATTAATGCTGCTTCTTCAGGAGATAAGATTACAGTTGCAGCTGGAGAGTATGTCGAGGTTGGCCAGATTGTGATTAACAAAAACATCACCATCATTGGTGAGGACAGAAATAACACAATAATCAAACCAGCCCAAGATACGGGTTCAACTGGTAGTCCAGGTGCTTGGTTCCTTGTTTTAAGTGGTTGCGAATTTAATCTGAGCAATGTCACTCTCGATGGCGCAGGAAAGAAAATTAATGAAGCAATTCGATCTTTTGGAACTGGAACCATTGCCAACAACATAGTCAAAAACATTCGCTATTCAAAATATCAGGGATTTGGATTGTTTGCTTTCGATAGTGACATGACATTTAGCAATAACACTCTGAGTAATATCGAAAGAATTGGATTTTGGGTTTTTGGTGGTGCTGCTGATTGTATTATCTCAAACAATACCTATATTGGCAAGGGAGATGGAGATTGGTTGGATTATGGAATCGAAGTTAGCGGAGGAGCCCATGCTACAATCACCGGTAATGAACTATATAACGTCGGCTGGGGCACGGCAGGTTGGAATTCTGCTGCAATTTCACTGACCGATCTTTATGGCCCGGGAACATCGGCGGTAATCACTGGGAATAATTTCCATGAAAACTATTATGCTGTAGTCGTGGGATATGATGAAGGTACTCATCAGGATCATACAGACATTACTCAGTTCTCAGGAAATTTCTTCACAAACAATGTTGTCCATTTCCGTGATTCCTCGGTGCGTAACTATCCTCTTCAAGTTATTGCTAACATTAACACATTCAACAGATACCATATAATGGATAAGTATATTCTTGGCAACGGTGTAGCGCTTTATGTTGATGTTCCCAAGGAAGTAATTAAAGATGGAGTAACACAGACTTACTCTGTTGTCGCTTCAAATTTGGACGGCCTGCGCGGTTTCAAGGTTGTTGTTAAAATCCCCAAAGCTGATTTTGCAACTGAGCCGACCAACTTCGCTGTTGGAACTGGTTTTAATGATATGATGCTCTTTGATCCCGTGGAACACACTGATGATGACTGGGTTTATTCAGTTAATGGTTCATTTTGGGGCGGATACAATGGCCTAAGTGGCGATGACGTTGTTTTGTTTACCTTCGATGCAAAAAGCACTGTGGGGTACAGCAACGTTCACATCCCAGGCTGCTGGATTGAACTTCCTTTGGACGATGTTGTGCTGCGTGGTGATCATAACCCACAAAACTTCATTCCCTGCGTTGACACTTATGATGGCTGGGTGTTGATTGATGATGAAGATCCAAATGTGGAAATTGTCAATATTGCCGACTATCCAGATTATGACGAGAATGACAATCCCGTGCCTTACATCATCCAGCACGATGGTGACGGAATGATCATTCCAGAGTTTGATCTCAAATACACAGACGATTATTCACTCGATACCGCTATGTACCTGATTGTTCCCGATGATGCAACAGCACCGACCATGCCTGGCGATTTCTCAAATGAAGTTGGTTCGGTTGCCGGCATTGAAACATCGATTAATGATTGGCCTTTGCCGATAGATACCTTGGCTGACGGAACCTATACCATCTACTTCCTTGTGGTTGACGAAGCAGGAAACTACAGCATCATCAGCTGGGATTTTGTGATTGACAACACTCCTCCCGCGGCAATCGTTTGGGATGAATTGATTCCATGCCGCACAACCGCTGATGCGAATGAATCCATTGATCTTAAGTGGGAAAATATCGGTGCAGTGGTGAAAAACCACATCTGGGTCCTGAGCTATGGCGACGCCGGTACCAACTACACCCATTACCCTGAGTATGCGGATCATTCCGAGCCCACAATTGAAGCTCCCAACCCTTATGGCGTCAGCCCCCAAGACGGATGGGTGAAATTTACGATTGATCCTCCGGATCCGTTGGAATTCCCTTATGAGTTGACCGGTCTTCCTCGCGGTTATTACTACGTGACCATCTTCGCTTCAGACAGTGCCGGTAATATGAGCGCAGTACCGGAAGATCCGTTCTACCGCGAATCTCTCAACTACTGGCCTGGTGACGTACTTGAAGCATATGGTGCAGTGAATGTTACAGACATGAACGCACTGTCTTTGGCTTGGGGTGGTACCAGCTGGAATCCCCACTGCGACGTTGGACCTTCCACAGATTATGCCAGGCGTTCACGCCCCACACCTGATGGCAGAATCGATTTCGAAGACCTGATGATGTTTTCCATGAACTATGAAAACACCAATTATAATTGGTATCCCAGAAACGAAGCTGAAACTGACCCCGTGACCATCACCCTGGCATATCAGGATCTGGGTGGTTTGCTGAAAGTGAGCCTTTATCTTGATGGCAACGATGGCTTTGTGACAGGCTTGGATATCCCCGTGGCATTTGGTTCGGGATTGAGCCTGCAAAATGTTGAGATTGGAGATGTCTGGCCAGAAAACAGCCTGCTGCTGCACACCAACGAAAACGGTGTGGTAACGGTATCCTGTGCCGCCTTTGGAGCAGGTGCGGTGATTGAAGGCAACGGCTTGGTTGCCAGCCTCAGCTTTGCCGTGAACGGTCATGACAACAGCATGCAACTGCAAAGAATGACCGCCCGTGGCTGGGACAACAGCGAGATCGAAATTGTTGGCAATCCCACTGGCGAAGTCGCAAACGAAGATCTGGTGAATGTGATTCCCGATTCCAGCTATCTGGGCAGCGTGCACCCCAACCCCTTCCGCGGCAGTGCCACACTGCAGTATGGACTCAAGGAAGCCGGCAGCGTGAAGCTGGGTATTTACAACACCCGCGGCCAGTTGGTCCGTAACCTGATGAATGAAGGCAAAGCCGCCGGCACCTACCAGATCACCTGGGACGGCAGCGATGAGAATGGCGTGCGTGTATCCTCCGGAATCTATCTGTTCCGCATGGAAACCGCAGATGTGATCAAAACCCAAAAAGCAATGTTGCTTAAATAAACAAATATCGAGCGGAGCCCGATTATGGGCTCCGCTCATCTTTTGATGAAACACAAAATTTTTGTTCTGATACTTTTATCGCTGACAGGCTTGGCTGCCACCACCGTGAGCATTTCACCAAATCCGATCATCGTGCAGCAGGGACAGCAATTCAACGCCGCTGTAAATATGGACACCCCGGATGTGTTGCATGCCTTTGAGCTTTCCCTGCGTTATGATTCCTCAATGCTGCAATATGTGAACGTTACCCGTGGCAATATGTTTGACGGTCAGCCCATTTTTTGGTGGGTGGTGAAGACTGATACCCTGAACACCGTGCGTGTGACCTGCATCATCACGGGTCAAACACACACGACGGGGCCCGGAACTTTGTTGAATTTCACCTTCACTGCCCAAAACGAAGGCTGCACCCAATTGGAAGTGGCTTGGATGATGCATTTTACGATGGATCCGTACCCTTTTGCCGTGGCAGATTTGCGCCCGGCTGACGTTTTCATTGGCACCCAGGTCTCGTATGGGAAAATCAAAGCCTTTCTGCAGGGACCCTTTGACGATGGTGGAATGACAAATTCGCTGAATCCACTTTTGCCTTTGATCTCGCCATTTGCGGAGGACCCTGTAAGTGTAAGCGATATTCCCTACGATGTGGTGGATTGGGTTTTATTGGAATTAAGAACCGATCAGGATGCAGAGCCGGTTTACATCAAGTCCATGTGGATGGACAAGCGCGGGTATTTAAAAATTCCGGGCAAGACCCTTTTAGCCATGACCAACAGTCCGCCTGGACCATATTATGTTAAACTGAAACACAGGAATCATATTCCGATATCCAGCGCCCAGGCGTTTCTGCTTTCCACAGCCGGGGTGCCAACGGAGTTGGATCTGAGCCTTTCAGCAAACATTTTGGTTCCCAATGCGGCAATTTCAGTTGCACCGGGAGTGATGGCGCTCAGGGCTGGAGATGCGGACCAAAACGGCGCGGTGGGAAACAATGACCGCGACCTCTACTGGCGTCTTCAAGCCGGAAAACAGGGATACCTGGAAGCCGATTTCGACCTGGATGGAAACGTTTTCCCCAATGACCTGAACGCTTTATGGAGACCGAATCTGCAGGTTTTTCAAAATCCACATCGCACGGAATATGAACACAGAATCGTTTTCCATTTGGAAAACCCAAGGCTGCGGAAAGAGCAGGAAGAGGAATATCTCTGGCTGGATCTTATGGTTTCGGCTGACCCCGGAGAATATGGACTGGGGACAGGCATGCTGCTTTTGGAATACAGCTCTGAGGCATTTGGAACCAACCTTGTTTTCGCAGAAAGATTGGAAGTGGTTCCCGGTGCTTTGCTTGCAGAAGGTTTTCACAATGCCTTCAATTTCATTTGCAACGACAATCAGCCCAATCGCGCTGCCATTGTGTTTGAATATACTGGCGGAGCGCAGGGTCCGATTGTCAATGGAGTAAAAGCCTGCCTCCTGCAGCTTAGAATTAAGCTGGAAGATTTGTCGGGTGATTATTGGTTGAATTTTAGTCCGGAACTGATGCAACATCAACAATATATGGCGAATAACATTGACAGTTTTGAACTGGTGAAAACCCTTGTTTGTGACTTGGTTTTTGCCCCAAGGGAGCTGAAAATAGAAGTACAAGAGGGATTCGTTACCCTTTCGTGGGAACAAATCCCCGGACATTTATATAACGTGTATTCAAGCGAGGACCCTGTTTTCGGAGCATGGAACCCGGAAGCTGTGGAACTGATGAACTCAACCTGGACGGAGCCTGTTATGCAAAATAGGAAGTTTTATTATGTGACAGGTTCCAAAACCAACACCGGATTTTGAAGAGGAGAAAATTCGTGAGAAGGATGCTGTTTTTTGTTTTGATGGCGGTTTCGATGATGGCCTTTTGTACAGCCATGTTTGCCCAAGTGACCCTTGAGATCGATCCGCCTGTTTCGTATCCGGGATACGATGAAATCGTAACACTTTCGGTATATATTTCAGGCATTTCAGCAGATCAGCCCATGCGCGGGTTTGACATGCAGGTGAACTTTGATCCCACATATCTGAGCTGCGATGCAGAAGATTTCATTGAAGGCAGCTTTCTGGAAGATGCTGCCGCAGAGCATGGCTTGAGAACCCAGTTTTATGTGCGTGAAAGTTCTGGTGCCTGGATTGTGTCCTGCGCCATTCTGAGTGTTCCACCCGGAACGCCAACTCAGCCTTTCGGAGCCGATGGGGACGGGGTTCTTTTCAGCTTAAACCTGAAAACCCTGAACAAACCGAGCTGCTATACCGCTATTCCCGTAACCCTGAGCAATATCAGGATGCGTGATGAACTGAATCATGACATTTACCTGGACAGCCATTTGGATGCTGAGATCTATATTCACCCGACCTTGGTGATCCCGCTGTATGAAGGCTGGAACTTGATTTCAAGCTGGGTGATCCCGCCAGATATGGCGCTGGAGGAGGTTTTTAAAGACCTCCGGGAGGATGGGTATCTGATCAAGGTTCAGGATGAAAATGGCGACGCGTACGTAAAAACGCTTGGCAACATTTGGCAAAATGATGTAGGACCCTATGAAATGGAAGAGGGATATTATGTAATGGTGAACCAGGACTGCGAACTGATAATTGAGGGCAAATGCGTGCTTCTGCCCATGACAGTTCAGCTTTATGAGGGTTGGAACATGATACCCTATCCATACAGTATTTCACAACCCGCCTTGGATGTATTGCAAGACTTGATTGATGAAGGTGCCTTCCTGAAGGTTCAGGATGAAAATGGCTTATACATTGTGAAAAATCTGTTGGGAGAATTTGATGATCTGATTGGAGGCTTCGAAGAAGGAGAAGGATATTATCTGCTTGTTTCTGAGGATACCAGTATCACTTTTCCCGGTCCGAACAGAAAAAAAGCCTACATTAGAAGTTTAGAACATAACAAACAAAAATAGATTAGAGGAAGTCATGAAAAAACTGTTTTTATTAACGATCATGTTGCTGATGGCAACGATTTTTTTGCAAGCTGCAGTTTACAACACAGTGCACTTTGTGCCCGCATACCATATTACCCCATATCCGAATGGGCAAAATCCTTATCATGCCCATAATGCGCTTGTTTACCTTGCTCGGGTCAATGGTGTGGACTTAGGCGTGGGAAGTGAAATTGGTGCTTTTGATGGGGCAACATGTGTAGGAGGATCGCAGATTACCGGTCCCTTTATTTTTCCTTCCAACGTACCAATGGTGATTTCAACTGAAGGTGGTTATGTTCCCGATAGTGCGACCAATGGTCACTTTATGTATTTCAGGGTTTGGGACCATGAAACTAATACCGAATATGCCTATCCCGAAATGTTTGTGCAATTTGCCTTGGCGCCAACGTGGCCTGATGCTGATTGTACAATGTACTACGTTGGCGGTGGCACTACGCATGTTTTTCTTGATTACGTTACTCCAGTGGCGAAGAATTCGCAAACCATAACCCCACCACCGGGACCTTTTGGAGGTTATGTTGAAGATATTGAATTCCCGGGTACAGGCGTAATCCTGGAAGAAGCTGCAGTTATTGCTGGTGGTGGCGGTACCATGACAGTTTACTACTATGATGTGAACTCTCTGGATACATATTATGGAGGAACCCCGGGTGCGGGAACCATGCCCGTGGAAAATTTCAGCAATTTCCATTGGTTTATCGATGCCAATGGTATAAAGTTTTCTGCTGCCGAATCCTACCCAGTGGCAATCACTTTCACCATTCCCTCCCTGCCTCCGGGAACCCTGATCGACCCCAATGAGATCGGAGTTTACCGTCGCGACATTCACGGCACAAGCTGGTTCTTCGAAGTCAACAGCAGCTATGACCCCATTGCCGGAACCATCACAGTTTACATCACGGATCCCGACGATGTGACCGGAGAATACATCCTGGCAGGGTTTTTTGAAGATGGCTTGCCAGTGGAGCTTTCCAGCTTCACTGCCGCAATGAGCAATACAAACAACGCCGTAAACCTGACTTGGGTCACCCAGTCCGAAAGCAACCTGGTGGGCTACCGCATCTATCGTGGACTGGATAATATTCTGGCTCAAGCTGAAAACCAGAACACTTTAATTCCAGCCACAAATACATCCCAGCAAGTGGTTTACAGCTACAAAGACGAAGATGTCCAACCAGAGCAATTGTATTACTATTGGCTGGAGTCGGCAGAAATGGATGGAAGCAGCACTTTTCACGGACCCGTGAGTATCAGCACTCCGGGTGAAGCCATTTACACTCCTGAAATTCCACTTGTCACCGGAATTAGCTCCTTGTATCCAAATCCCTTCAATCCAAATCTCACCATTGGTTATCAGCTTGAAAACAAGCAGAATGTGAACATCGTCATTGTGAATTCACGAGGCCAGATTGTGAAAAGGCTGGTGGATGGTGAAAAAGACAAAGGCTTCTATAAATACATTTGGGATGGTAAAGACGAAGGCGGTCGCGACTGCGCTTCCGGAGTTTACACCATCTGGATGAAAACAGGCTTGAACGACTATTTCCGCAAAGCGGTTTTGTTGAAGTAAAGAAATACTTGGCAGCGCTTTTAAGCAAAGAAAGAATCCCGGCTCCTGCAGCCGGGGTTCTTTTTTATCCTCTCCAAAAGGCTTGCAAATATTCAAAAGACAAAATATGCTCTTGCAGAAATGGAGCGAGCTTTGAAAAAAGCGCTTGACCGGATGGCAGTTAAAAAAAAGTTTGTGGCAGAGTTCTCCGTGGAAATGGTTTCTTAGAAATTTTAGGCGGGGAAGTTTGACGCGCAATCTCGTTTGAGCCGTCAGGCAAGAATAATCCCAAGGTTTGAAAAAATTGAAAGATATAGAAAAAAAAGAAGATATCCAAAGCGCTTCCGAGCATTATGAAAACCCGCTGGGGGTGGAAAAAACCTCCGTGTTGCTGC
Organism: Candidatus Cloacimonadota bacterium; assembly: GCA_012728875.1. Lineage (GTDB taxonomy): Bacteria > Cloacimonadota > Cloacimonadia > Cloacimonadales > Cloacimonadaceae > Syntrophosphaera. The sequence goes on along the minus strand of JAAYEF010000011.1, from coordinate 135,559 downwards.
GCCAATTCTCCATTCCCGCCATTGTGGGTATGGTGGTGAGCGCACTATACAACGTTGTGGACCGCATCTACATCGGAAATGCGCCGGGCATTGGTTCCCAGGGTCTGGCAGGCATCACCATCGGTTTTCCCATCATGATCCTGCAGCTTGCCATCGCGCTGCTTTTTGGAATTGGCGGAGCCACGCTTTTTGCCATCAAGCTGGGTGAAAAGAGGCTGAATGAAGCCGATGAGATTTTGAACAACACCTTTGCGCTGTTGCTGATCAGCGGAACCCTGTTCATGATTTTCGGCATCTCCTTCCACAAACCGCTTTTGCGGCTCTTTGGCGCCAGTCCGGAGGTTTTGCCCTATGCGATGGACTATATGCGCATCATCTTCTTTGGCTCGCTGTTCCACATGACCAGCCTGGGCATGAACCACATGATGCGGGCCAACGGCAAGCCGAATTTGGCAATGATCACCATGTTCGCCGGCGCGGGAACAAACATCATTTTGGACCCCATCTTCATTTTTGGATTCAAGATGGGAATTGCCGGTGCGGCTTTGGCAACCATCATCTCGCAGGCTGTTTCCATGACCTGGGTGGTGGGCAACTTTTTCAGTCAAAAGAACCGTCACAGGATTCAATTCAAGCTGATGAAGCCGAGATGGTGCCACATTCGTCGCATCGCAGCTTTGGGAACGCCCAGCTTTGTTTTGCAGAGCACAAACAGCATCCTGCACGTTGTTTTAAATAAAAGCCTTTTAACGTATGGGGGAGACGTTGCCATTTCCGCCATGGGCATCGTGAACAGCGTGCAGACCATCCTTTTAATGCCGATCACGGGGCTGAACCAGGGTCTCCAGCCCATCATCAGCTTCAACTTTGGCGCAAAAAAATATGACCGCATCAAATCGGCGGAAAGGCAGGCCATGACCGCCGCCACCATCATCGTGGTGGTGGGCTGGATGCTCACACGCATTTTCCCAACCCAGATCGTGGCAATGTTTAACCGCGAGCCGGAACTGCTGAAACTGGGAAGCTACGCCCTGAAAACTTGGTTTTGGATGCTGCCTGTGGTGGGATTCCAGATTTTGGGGGCAAACTTTTTCCAAGCCATCGGGCGTCCGCTTTCCGCCATGACGCTCACTCTCACCAGGCAGGTGCTGCTGCTTATTCCCGCCATTATAGTATTTTCAAGGCTGTGGGGGTTGGAAGGTCTGCTTTTTGCAGCACCTTTCGCCGATGGCCTGGCAGCTGCGATAACCGGGATGAAATTCAGGTTGGGCATCATGTCCCTGGGCAAAATCGGGAAAGAGAGCAAATTTCTGAAAGCGTGATGGCACACGCTTGATCAAGCTTGAATACAAAAAAGCGGGAGACGATTGCTCCCGCTTTGTTTTTTAACAGTTTTTTGTTTTTACTCAAGATCTGGGAAATCCCTTTCCGCGGTTACCCTGAAAAACCGTTTTGAGAAACGCAAATTTACAAGAATGGCATAGGTGGGCCCAGGCGTGGGACCGTCGAGACTGTAATTCAACTGAGTGGTTTCGGGTGGGAAGTTTGGGTCATCGTTCCCCCAAATCTTAAAACAGTTGTATGGGGCAGTGTAATCCCATTTCATCAATGCATTGTTATTGTCATAACTTAAGAATTGTAGATTGCTGACTGGCGGCAAAGGGCTCCAGGTGGTTATTTGAGGTTCGCTTAAGTTGTTGTTTTCGTTGGTTTCAACGATATCGTTGTGCGTATCCACACGCGCCCAAACAGTCCAGTCTCCGGCAATATCCGTGCTCATCAGGGGAGGGTTGACAAACTTTGTTTTACCCGCTGCCAGGTTGGTCACGAAGCCATGATAGGTCCCCTCGGTTCCAGCCGCAGGCGCTGTGGGTAAATCTTTATAAAAATCCACTCTGATGTCGCCCAAATAGTCGTGAGTTCCAATATTTTTAATGGTAACGGAAGAGGCTCTAACCCCGCAAACATATCCATCAGTCTGCGTAATCATGATATGATCGACAACAAAGTCAACATCGGGTCCAAGCCAGAAAATGGTGTCATGAGGGTCATTTTCATAGGCGGAGCCGCTGAAATTACCGGTGAAATTTGTTAAGATGATTCTGCCCTGGCTGGTGCCTTTGCGTACGTTTCTGTAGGTTTGATAAGCTGATGGGCGACGAGGAAAGTCGATGTTGTTCAAGGTCAGGGTTTGTGTGTTACTAAAGGTGATGAGAGAACTACTTGGTTTCCCGGTACTCAAGCTGCAGTTTGATAATTGATTACAGATCGAGCCTGATTTAAAATAGATGCCCATGATGCCCATGTGTTCAAAAACAGTATATTCAGCCTCGAACGTTCCACCAGAATTTACGTTGAAATCGAAGAAACTCTCTGAGGTTTCTCCTGTGAGAGTGGCAACGATGGAATTAGGTTGTGACCAAGATTTAAAAGCGCCACCATTATTTATGTTAAGTGATTTGGCATTGCCCATTTTGAGTTTGCCGTTTGGAAAGATGCTCAATTTACCCGAGTTGTTAACACTGATGTTGCCTTTACTAATAAAATTGAAGCCCTTAATCCTGAATTCACCGCTGTTAACAATGATGTTTCCATTACAAACGATGTCGGTTCCAGTTGTTCCCCAAGTCTCGACTATGGCTTCCGGGTCGTCCTTCGCGATGGTCAAATTATAGAGGTGGCTTCCAGTCTGAGTGAATGATATAGTATTATCCTCAGAACCCTTGATGAGGAGGGTGCCGCCGGTGGGTTGGAAGTCATTTCTCAGGCAATTAAAATCTCTTACCACAGAGATGGTTCCACCGCTTATGCTTGTGGAGAATGGATTGGTGTTTGGAAACACCATCCCGGCATTGGTGAAATTAAGACTGCCGCTGGTGATCTCAAGAGAGCCGCTTAGCATGTGTGAATAAAGGAAACCCGCACCTACTTGCGTGATGTTGATTTCACCGCCTGTGATGTGCATACTACCATTCAAAGAAATGTTTGATGTGTTGATATTCAGTTGACAGCCTTCATTGCACCAAAAATTACCTTCGAGCGTTGGGTTCAGGACGTTGTTGATTGTTAAGGTGCCCCTGCGGCTGACATCCAAAGCTCCAGCCAGCCATTTGTAATTTTGGCAGCTTACGTTCAGATATACTCCGGTAGTGGGGCTTTCAATACGGAAAGCATCTCCGCCACTTCCGGGCGGGGTTTTGTCCACAATGATGGTATAAAAAACTTCATCAGTTTTACAGGCTTGGAAACCGGGACCGTTGAATACAACCGTTCCTTCTTCTTCATGGAAAAACTCTGGTCCGCGGTTGTTGATCCAGTTTTCCGCCACATACATGGTGTGGATATTATTATTGGTTGGGTTTTTAACGCTGAATTCACCGCTGTTAAGAATGAAACTGCCCTTAAGTGTGAGATCAGTGAACAAATGATATGTCTTTGTGTCGGGTTGCACCTGGAGGTTGTGGAGCCAACTGTCGGCAGGCAGGCTGATCATTGAATAGGATGTGTCTGTGGATTCAAGAACAATGGTTCCGCCGTAAGGCTGAAAAGTTGACTGCAAGTAGATACCATCGCAATGTATCGTTCCTCCCAACATATAAAAGGTTGTTCCAGACAGAGTTCCAAGGCGGAGGTTATTCAAGTTCAAGACTCCACTGGAGATTTCCAACCAGCCGTTAAACGGTACGGTTGAGGGATTGTTGATATTGATTACACCATTGGGATGAGAGAGATACCATCTGCCTGGGATGCGGTTGGTGGGGTTTGTGAAGCCATTCACGGTGAAAGTGGCATTGGTGTAAACATCCACACCACCCGAGATGCTTGAATAGATTTGGCAGGAAACATCAACACCCGGGGCAAAACTCAGCGCTTTAGTGCCGGTGTCGGTCACAAGCGTGTTGAAAGCTTGATTGCTTTTCACGATTGGGGTTGATGTTTTATTGGTGAAAGTGACTTTTTGAGGATAAGTGGTGGTATTTGTGGAAGTGTTTTCCCAGTTTCCACCCACCTCCAAACGATTTATTGAGACAGTTAGCCCACGTAAGAGGACGAAATCACCTTTAACCACCACAGGATAGGGTGGATCCTGTTCATTTTCAATTATACCCCCAGCGATATCTATTGTCAAGTTATTGAAATAGGTACCAGCTCCACGAAGATCTAATTCTCCCTGACCGACAATGCTAAATTCAATCGTGCCGTGGTTACATTGGAAACCGTAATTGGTGGAAGAGCCTGTGTTTAAGTCATTGATTTCATTGGTGACAATGGTGGCGGTGGAATTATTGATCAGCTTGTTCCCTTCATAAACAGAAATCGTCCTTACCGTAAACCCTTGTCCATCAGCAATGGTAACTGTGGCACCACTGGCGGAGGTTTTTGTTGCCGTTAAAAATCCAAAGTAAACATTGGAACTATTATTTGTTACTATGCTGTTGCTGGTCCCACTGAATATTACACTTCCGGAGGTATTAAAGTTTGACGTATAGTTGATGTCCAGGTTTTTATAAAATCTGCAAATCGGTCTGGCGGTTGATCCAGAGTCTGAGAGGGACGAATTTGAAGCCCATATTGCGTTGCCTTTCACAATCAAAGTGGAAGAAGTTCTTAGAATAACATCGCCATGAGTACTCAAATCACCATTCACTGTGAGTGTCCTAGCGCCATTGACTTCAATTGAAGTACTGGAGCTAAGCGTCAGGTTAGAACATTCAGCGTCATTATAAACAAAAGGCTGATATGTGCCAATTGAAGTGATTACCGCGTTATCATATGCTGTTGGCACGTGGCCCGATTGCCAGTTGCTGGCGGTGCTCCAGTTTTCACTGGTGTTGCCAATCCAATAATATGTGTTTTGCGCAAACGCAAGGCTGGCGACGGTGAGAATGAAAAACAAAAGGTAAAGCCTTTTCATGTTTTCTCCTTGTTTTGGGGTTGAGTTTTTGTTTTTAATGTTCTTTGATTAAATGAATTCATGATTGATCTCACGATCTTGATAAAGAGACTTGGACAATCTTGTATCACTTTGTCGTGGACTGATACGAAACTCAAAACAGGAAACACTTTCACACTGTATAAACGTTTTCAAAATCATTGAATTCATAGCTACAGATAAGCATTGAATTGTCAAGCAAAAAATCTTGCCATGAGTGACAATCTTTCATTGTTTACGAACCATCGTGGGCTTAAAAGCGCTTATAAACCGCAATCTGGAGTTTTGAAATACGTATTTTTGGTGCTTAGGCGGCGAAATATTGGGGAATATGCTTCAGATAAAACCTGGAAAGCATCGGATTTTGAAATATAGATTGAAAATCACAATTTCAGTTTTGAAGGGTGAGAGTCTGGAATACAGTTCCAAATTTGATTAAAACGGGACGAGCCTTTTCCAGGTTCAAGCCCAATGTTTTCATATCTCGTTCACCTCCATCCGGCTTTTTGCCCTCTGTTGGAAACGAAACGAAGCTGTGCCCTGAAACTTGCTTGAGAGCGTCGATCACTTCTTAATCAAGCCTTAATCAAGTCTTAACTATTAACGCTTGATTAAGGCTTGATGACCACTTGATTAAGGCTTTCAGGCAAGGCTGACCCGTCCTGAACCGGGTTGACCGAAAAGCCAGGGTCAGGGCAGGATCAAATCCTCCAGGGGGCGTTTGGGAACGTGGTGGACGTCGTTTTCATCACGCCAATATTCGATTGCTTCGGGATTTTTCATGGTTTCCAGAACCACTTTTTCGGCGGGCTTGCCAATGGCGATGGCCAAAACAAGTTGGAGGTCTGCAGGCAGCCGGAAATGCCGATGCACTTCTTCTTTTTGCACGGAGGCCAGCATACAGCCGCCCAGACCCATTTGAGTGGCAGCCAGCAGGATAGTTTGTGCGGCGATGCCCATATCGATGAACTGGGATGTTCCGGCGTCGAGGGGAAGGCAGAGCAAGAAAAATGCAGTGGGACGCTGCTGGGGTGTGGGTCCGCTCCAATCCTTCAAATATGAACCCCATCTGGAGTTGGAAAAAACAAAGTCACATTCTTCGGGCTCAGATACCAAACGATAGCGGATGGGCTGGCGGTTCATGGCGCTGGGGCTCAGGCGCGCAAGTTCCAGAAGTTCAATCAGTTCTTCGCGCTTGATGCGGTGAGTGGCGTCAAAACGGCGATAACTGCGGTTGAGCTTGATCAGGTGGGAAAGCATATTATTTCTCCAATTATAGATGGGCTAAGATACAGGATTCGGGGTGTTTTCAATTCTTTGATATGAACAAAAACCATGCGTCAAAGGGCTTGGAACATCATTCCCAACAAGGCAGATCGATCTGCTGTAATTGAGCGAGGTCTTCCAGCTTCCATTGCCAGTTTCCCAGCGCAGTTCCGGGAATATTCATGCGGGCATCAGAACCCAGCCCGAGGATGTCCTGAACGGTGAAAATCAGGTTTTTACAGCCGGAGTTTTGAGCGATCTGGCAGAAGATGGCGTGGATCCAGGTCTGGATATCTTCAATGGTTTCCAAACCAAGACCGGCAAAGAGTTCTGCGTTTTCGCGGATGTAGTTCAAGAGATTTGTCCGGCTGGGGCTGTCCGGGTCCAGATTGTCATACCATTCATGGATGGTCGGGTTGTCGTGGGTTCCGATGTAGAGAAACCTTTCAGGCGGAAAGTCACGCGGTTCGGGGACTCCGTCTTCAAAACAAAACTGCAGAACAATCATGCCGGGCAGGCCGAAGCGGTCGCGGAATCCGCAAACTTCATCGTTGAGGATGCCAAGGTCTTCGGCGATGAATTTATCCAGGGGAAATCTGTCTTTCAATTGGGCGAAAAAATCCTGGGGCAGCGCTTTTTCCCAGCTTCCGTCAAGGGCATCAGCGGGCATCTGAGGCAGCCCGGTTTCAGGGTTTTGGGGGCAATCCACCGCCCAATAGTTCACATAGCCGATGAAATGGTCCAAGCGCAGTTTATCCAGATATTGCAGAGCGTGGTCGATGCGGTCGAAAAAGAGCCGGAAGCCGTCTTCACGCATGGCTTCCCAGCGATAGAGAGGGTTGCCCCAAAGCTGGCCTTTTTCGCTGAATGCATCGGGCGGAACTCCGGCAACGCGGAGACGATGCCCCTGCGGATCGAGATCGAAAAGATGCCGGTTTGCCCACACTTCGGAACTTTGGTGGGAAAGATAGAGCGGCATGTCGCCAATCAGGCTGATCCCCAGGGAGGAAAGATAGTCCTTCAGCCTTGCAAGCTGTTCGCGTGCAAAGATTTGTGCGCAGGCAGAGTGGAGCATCTGGCGTCCGTAATCTTTGAAAAGCTGATCATAGAGCTGCGGGGAATAGCTTCGGTGTTCCTGGCGAAAAAGGTTCCAGTCGTCTTCGCCATACAGCTTGTAGAGCGTGGTGTATGCCAAATATGGCTTCAGGTAGCAGGCTTCTTTTTCGATGAAGCCTTCTACATCGTTTTCGCTGATATAGTTTTCCGCGGCTGTGGCCAAAAGCTGATCCTTGAGGCGATACACGGTTTCGAAGGGAACCTGGTCGCCGATGGGAATCTGGGCGGCTTCGAGGTCGGGAAGGTCGATGTGTCCGTCTTCATAGAGCAGTTCGGGGCTGATGAGATAAGGGTTGAGCGCGAAAGCGGACATCGGATTGTAGGGCGAATTTCCATATCCGGTTTGGTTCAAGGGCAGGATCTGCCAATACTTCAAGCCCTTTTCGGCGAGGAGGTCGGCAAATTGGTAGGCGCTGGGGCCAAAGTCGCCAATGCCAAAGTCCGAGGGCAGGGAACTGATGTGTAAAAGAAGACCAAGGTTTTTCAAGTAAGCTCCAGGATTTGCAGGATGCACTGGGTGAGCAGGATGGCATCGCTTGCCGCAGTGGTTTTTAGTTTTGTGTCGGTTTCTAAAAGAATATCAAAAACGGCTTGGGTTTGCCGCAGGGTATAGTTGTTTGCAAAGCCCATATATTCGTTGCGCTGGCTTTGGTAAAGTTCATTCAAATGCTTGCCGGTGATCTCCGAAGGGCTGATGTGAGCAGCCTTCATCAGAAGAATATGGTGAATGGCGCTGAAAATCTTGTTGATTTGCCCCAGGATCTGCAGCCCTTTGGAATCCGAATTCAGCATACGCTCCATCAGTTCCAATGCTTCCGCGGCACGGCGTCCGCCCAGGGCACGGGCAAAACCGATCTGGGTTCCCACCCGGGAGGTGCCAAGGCTTTGCAAAACGTCTTCGGAAGTGATGTTTTTGCGATCCTTGACCAAAAGGGCGAGCTTTTGCAATTCATTGTTTGCGCTGGCATAATCCAGTTCCACCCTTTCCTTGAAAATTGCCTGTGCGTCTGGGCGCATAGTTTTGCCCAGTTTTGCCAAACTTTTGGTAAGCCAGGCATCCAGCATTTTGCCATAGGGGGGAAAATCACAAGTCACCACCTGGCAGTTTGAACTGATCTTTTTCCAGGCACCGATGCGCTGGTCGGCCTTTTCCGCGGTGATCACAATGCTTTGTTCCGCAGAGGGGTCGTTAAAATAGGCGGCAAGACATTCCAATTCATTTTTCTTGAGCTCATCGGCATTGCGGAAAAGGATGAGCTTGGAACTGGAAAAGATGGAGTAGGTGTCCAAAAGATCGTTGATTTGCGCGCACTTCATCTCATCACCGTAAACGATGACCAGATCCACATTCGCATCCTTTTTCAGGGTTTCACGGATGCGGTTTGTGACCGTATCTTGCAAAAAGGCGTCGGGTCCCAAAAGCAGGAAATTGTCGCCCAAACGCGGTTTTACAGTGTCGAATGCCAGAGCTTCCAGCACCATGATCATTTTCCGAAAATTATGATGGCAGCGCAGATGATGCCAGCTGCCCAGCAATACCAGGAGAAATACTTCAAACGGGCGCGGGAAATGAGTTCCATCATGAAGCCGATCACAAACAGCGAGACGACAAAGGAGGCGACAAAGCCACCCAGATATGCGGCAAACTCTTTCATGGCAAGCTGTTTGAAGGCACCCAGGTTTGTAAGATTGGCTGCCAAAATGGCGGGAATGCTGAGCAGGAAGGAAAATTCCGCCGCTTCCCTGCGCTTGACTCCAACCAAGAGCGAGCCTGTGATGGTGCTGCCAGAACGGGAAATGCCGGGAATGATGGCGATGCCCTGCAAAAGCCCGATGAAGAGGCTGCGCGAGATGCCCATATCCGAAGCAGGGATGCTGCCGGATTTCAGGCGGTCGGAGATATTTACGATCACACCTGTGACAATCAGCATCAGCGCCACCACCAGGGGTTTGGCATAGAGGCCTTCAAAAAAGTCTCCCAAAAGCAGGTAGAGCGCTCCGGTGGCAAGCGTGGCAAAAAACAGATACAGGATGATGTTGCGATTGCGGCGGTGGGTTTCGTGGTTCAGAGTGCGTTTCCAACTGAAAAGAGAGACGATCAGCGTCCAAATTTTATGACGGAAAAAGATGAGGACCGCCAGCAGGCTGCCAAGATGCATGAACACTTCGAAAACGGTGTCGCCTGTATCTTTGAGACCGAAAAAGTGTTGAGCCAAAACGAGGTGACCGGAACTGCTGACAGGCAGAAACTCGGTGAGACCCTGCAAAATGCCCAGAAGTATCGCGCTAATAAAACTCATGATTTCCTCAAATGATGGGTGTTATGTCGTTTTTTCCAACCTGCGAAAGTGGGATGAGAGTAAAGCCCATGCTCTGGGCGCGTTCAAGGAACTTTTTTAAATAGGTCAATTTATCGAGGTTATGACAGTGCGTGATAGCCACCACGGTGTTTTTCCCTGCGGACATGGTTTGGATGGCTTCCAGTTTGCGCTCCAGGGTTTGATCAGTGATATCCGGAGAATCCAGGAAAATATCATTGCGCCAAGCCGGGATGCGGGCTTTCTGGGCGGCTTGATAGGCGATGGAGACGTTTGAGGTGCGGCTGTCCAAAAAGCCCTTGTTCTTCTTTTTCAAAACATCCATCACCCAGCCCATGATGGTGTCGTCTGAAGTGGCAAGGCTGCCCATGTGATTGTTCACGCCCATGCAGAGCGGAAGTGCATTCACGTGTTTGAGCAGGACTTTTTCCACCTGCGCCTGATTCATTTGCACCAGGATGGGGTTTTCGCCGGGATTTTGCTGCGGATAGTCGATGGGTTCCATGGGGACATGCACCAGGCTTTCCCGCCCCTGCTGATGCGCCAGGTTCATGGTTTGGGAGCTGTTTTTCAGCGTTGAGATGATGGCAAAGGTGATTTGTGTGGGAAGCGCAAGCCACTGTTCCAGATCTGCTCCGCTCACCGTGCCAAAATCATCAATCACGATGGCGAGATACTTTTTGCCTAGTTGCCTGTCGCTGTCAAAAACCTCATAGGCAAGCCTGACCTCATAGCTCTGTTCACCGCTGGAAAAGCCGAGGATCTGCCTGCTGCCATCGACCTTTCCCTCTGTCTGCCTTGCCTTCATGCTGCGAAATTGGTGGGAAACCAGCAGATTGGCATAGGTGAGATCCATCTTTGAACGGTTCACCGGGATTTCCAAACGGAGGATGCCGCCAGCGTCTTTGAAAGCAAGGCTGCCAGCCTCCAGATTGAAGCTTTGTTCCAGGGCTTTCAGAAGCTGGTCGGGGTCGAAGGCTTGGGAGTCTGAAACCGTTTCCTGCACAGGCTTTTCCCGGACTTTGGGCTTTTGGACAAGCATCCATACAATGCCAGAGCAAAGCAGCAGAATCAGGATGTAGAGCCACAGATCGGGATCGGAAACAGCGGCTTTTGTGGGTTTACGCTTCTTGATCTTGTGTGCCATCTTCTTGTTTCGGAGCTTCGGGAGCAGGCTGGGGGATAAGCTTGCTGGAGAGAGAATTTACCAAAAGTACCAAGGGTGAAAAAACCAAGTTGGAAAGGATGAGCGCCACAAAGAGCAAAAACACGTCGTAAACCAAGGGCAGGGTGCCCATGGCGTTTGCCAGATGGAGCGAAAAGCTGGTTCTGCCAATGAAAAAATCGATCACGCTCATGATGATCCTGCTGTGGATGGCGCTGGCGAGCAATGCCATGATGATGAAGGAAAATGCGTGGAGCAGAAAGGGCCTGGGCTTGCTTTGAAAATCGCTGCGAACCTTCACCAGAGCTCGGCGGACGTCAAGTCCGTTTTCCCGGTATGGTTGGGTCCAGGCGTTGCGCAGTGCGTAGATCAGGATCAGCGCCACCATCACATATTTTGCCAAACCCAGATAGATGGTGGAAAGCGGCAGGCTGATGCCATAATAATGCTTCAAAAATGCGAAGATCAGATAGATGAGCCCCACGGCAAACATCACCACCAAAAGGGTTTTGTGCAGACTGATGATGGTGTGTGCGATGGAATTGTTTCGGGCTTTGCTGTTTTTTTCGCAGGGGTCGCTGAGTTCGCCGAAGTTTTTTAAAACCATAAAAGCCATAAAAAGGAACATCATCAGAAAGATGAGCAGGGGAAATATGTATTTGTGGGAGGTAAACAAAACTATGCCAGCGTTTTGGAAGCTCTCGATATCCATCCAAAAGATCAGGGACATGGGATACAGGATGGCCTGCATGCCGTTGAAGCTGCCAAATAGAAGTTTCAGGAGACCAATGCAAAAGCGACGGAATTTCATCTGCGCAATCCTCAAAGAGAGCGGGTGCCCTTGGTGGAAAAGGCGTTCACATCCAGGCTTGCGAAATTGCCAGCCAGGAATTTCGTAATGGCTGCCGCTCCAACCATGGCGGCGTTGTCCACACAAAGCTGCAGGGAAGGATGGTGAAGCCGGATGCCGCGTGCAGACGCCTTTTGAGCCAACTGGCTGCGCAGGGCGCTGTTTGCCGCCACTCCGCCAGCCAAAAGAATGGTTTTAACATTTCTTAAACGCGCCAAACGCAGGGTTTTGTCGATCAGCGGGTCGATGATGGCCTGCTGGATGGAGGCGGCGATATCATTCAGGTTTTCCTGGATGAATGCCTCGTCTTGCGCGCTCACATATTCCATCACCGCAGTTTTCAGCCCGCTATAGCTGAAATTGAAGTCCTCCCTGCGTTTCAGGGCTCGGGGGAAGCTGTAAAAATCCGGGTTTCCACTGCTGGCAGCTTTATCCAGAGCCGGTCCGCCGGGATAGCCCAGCCCCAGGAGTTTTGCGGTTTTGTCGAAGGTTTCACCCGCGGCGTCGTCCAGGGTTTTCCCCAGCACCTCAAAATTCGTGAGGTCCTCAAAAAGAACCAATTCCGTGTGTCCGCCGGAAACCACCAAAGCCAAAAAAGGAGGCTGGATGTCCGGAGTTTCAATGAAATTTGCAAAGATGTGGGAAAGCATGTGATTCACGGTGATCAAGGGCTTTTGCCAGCTCCAGGCAAGGCTTTTGGCGAATGCCAAACCCACAATCAGTGAGCCGATCAAGCCCGGATTCACGGAAACCGCCACGGCGGAAATGACTTCACTTGCCAAGCCAGTCTTGTCCAATGCCGCCTGGGTGAGATGAAGGATGTTTTGCATGTGGAGCCGGGACGCCAATTCGGGCAAAACTCCGCCAAAATCTGCGTGGTCGGTTTGGGTGCTCACCAGATTGCAAATCACCTCATAGTTCGTGTTGATCAATGCCACGGAGGTGTCGTCGCAGGAGGATTCAAAAGCCAGGATCTGCTTCATTTGTCGGCGCGAACCCGCGTGGGGGTATATTCCAAAAGGCTGATGCCGGAGGGAAGCTTCACTTCCAAGCTGTAAAAACCGCTGGCGTCGGCTTGATCGGAGATGTGGATGCTGACTCCGGAAGGCAGGCTTGCAAGCCTGGACTGTGGCCCCTTCACCTTGATGGTGACGGTGGAGGGATAAACCGTTTTTCCCGGAGGAACGCTGATGGGAAGGTCTCTCAAAACCCGGCTTTGCTGCTCTTCCTTTCCCGAAGCTCCGCCCGTCTGGGGTTTTTCCGCTGTAGTGGTTCCGGAAGCCGAGCCCTTTCTGGTTTTGGTTTCCAAAGCCTGAACCCGCGGACTCACGCCCAAAATCTCCACCTTGAGATTGTGGGATGGATCCACCACCCTGTAGTTGTTCCAGTTTGAAGCCCAATAATCCCCGGCGTCCATCTCGATATGGGTTTTGGAAAACTTCAGCCGCAGGATGTCCAACCCGCGTCCGGCGACGGTGCAGGAAATTTTGTCAGGCGGCTGTTTGGCGGTGTCTTCTTCATTGATGTTCACCAGCTTTAGTTTCAAAGCCGTGTTTGTCCTCTGCTGAGAAACCAGGGTCAGTTGCAGCCAGATGAAGATTGCCAAGACCAGTGCCAGCAGCTTGAAGCCAAGGTTGTGTTTCATTTTTGCTGGCTTTCCAAAACGGGGACGATGCCCAGTTGACGAATCTTTTTATAGAGCGTGGTGCGTTCCAAGCCGATGGCTTTGGCGGTTTTGCTCACCTGCCAGTCATTCTTTTCCAGATAGTGCAGGATGTAGTCACGCTCAAAGGCGGCGGTGCTGTCGCGGATGCCGTTGATTTTGAAATAGCGGTCCATGCCCATGGCTTGGAAATCCGGGGTTTGCAAAAGCTTGTTGTGAAAGTGTTTGAGGATGGTTTTGTTGCTGATTTCGTGTTCATTGATGCTGATGTAGCGGCAGAAGTTTTTCAGTTCTCTCACGTTTCCCGGCCATTCGTAGGAAAGCAGTTCTTCCTTGAGGGCGTTCAAATCCAGCTGTTCGCTGAGGTGATAGCTATTTGCATAGCTGGTGATGAAATAGCTCATCAAGAGCAGAATATCGTCATCACGGTCGCGCAGGGGCGGGATGTTGATCACATTTCCCTCGATGCGATAAAAGAAGTCGGGGCGAATGCGGGATGAATCTGCCAAAGACTTCAATTCGGCATTTGAAGTGTAGATCAGGCGGGTGTTCACCTGTTTGATGTTGCCGCCGATAATCTGGATTTCCTTGTTTTCCACCGCGCGCAAAATCTTGGCCTGCGAGCGCGTGCTCAGGTTTGTAACCTCATCCAAAAACAGGATGCCTTCAGAGCATTTTTCAAACATGCCGATGGTGCCGCGGTCGTCCTTGCCGCCAATGCCTCTTTCCCTGCCAAAAAGCTCCAGTTCGATCAGGTCTTCTCCCAGGGAACTGCACAAAATGGTGTGGAAGGCCATGCCGAAACGCTTTGAGTTCACATAATAGTAGTTCGCCGCCACTTCCTTGCCCGTGCCGTTTTCGCCCAGAATCAGAAGGTCCTGGTCTGCGGCGGCAAATTTCACCAGTTGGTCGCGAACCTTTTTGATGGCATCGCTTTCGCCAATGAAGGGAAAGATGCGGGTAAATTGCTTTTTCAGGTTCAGATATTCGATCTGCAAATCCAGATTCTGCTCTTCCTGGCGCTTGAGCGTCACCGCGTTTTCCACATGCAGCAAAAGCTGATTGATGCTGAAATGAGCGCCTTTTTCCAGGAAGTGGTAAGCCCCGATTTCCCGGATTTGCTTCACCTGCTCGTTTGTGGCTTCGCCGGAAATCACAATCACCTTGTAGTTAAAATCCAAATGCTCCTTCAGATACTTCAAAACCTGGATGCCGTTGAGGCGACTGCCCACCAAAAACACATCCAAGAGGATCACATCCGGCATAAAGCTGCGCAGTTCCTCGAAAAAAGTGTCCGAATTTGTGGCGTGCAAAACCGAATAGTCTGCCGATTTCAAAACCTTTTGGATCTGCTCGGAAAGAACCAGGTCGTCTTCCAAAAGGATCACTTTGCCTTTCATGCTCAGTCCTCCAGGCGTTCTTCGATGTCTGCCATCGCGTTCAGATAGTAGATGTATGCTTGGTCTGGAGAGTCGTAAGGCGAGAAATATTTATGCACGTCGCCGTCGGTGAAATATTTGGTGCACATATAATAGAAGTGGTCGGAGGTGCTGAGTTTACGGGCGATTTCCAGAAGTTCGGGGTCACCCTTTTGCCGGATGCGCCCCAGGATGCGATAGAAGGTCTCGATGGCGTTGTGCTGCATATCGTTTGAAAGCCATGCCGAGAGGTCGCGTTCGGCGTCCGCCCAGGAAACCGGCTCAGGGAAGGAAAGCGCTTCCTGCTGATAGTTTGCCAGCTCGAAAGTCTCGCGGGGAAGGGCAAAACCCAGGTGGGAACGCTTGAGCACCTCAGCGGGGAAATGCTGCATAAAATCAAATATCCCGGTTTCCGCCCACTGGTGTTCGCCAAAGGTTTCATAGTCCATAAACAGGTTCAAAAACTGATTTCTACCCTGGGTTTCCTCCAGGGTCAGGTGGTCAATCCAGTTCACAAACTTTTCCACGGTGAGCGGATATTCCGGCCAGTCGCGGTTTGAAAAGCGGAAGGCGATGTCGTCTGAAAGCTGGTAATATTTGAGGAGCAGGTTCACATCCTTGCTATAGTTTTTATAGGCGTAAAGCGGCGTGCGCCAGCCCAAAATCCTGTCCACCCCCTCGGTGAGTATGCTTTTGAAGCCTTCGATCTCAAAAACCAGGTCTGAAAGACTGTCCTGATAGATGAGCTCGGTGTTGCGGAAGGTGACCGGGCTTTGCCCAAATTCGGTCTTCATCAGTTCACGATGCAGCGCCACCTGGTCCAAAAATTCGTTGGTATCATAGAGGAAAGCCAGCGAATGGTAGTATGTTTCGCCCAAAAATTCCACACAGCCGGTATCTGCCAGGGCTTTGAAGGAATCCAGGGTTTGAGGGCTCCAGGCTCTGAATTGCTCGATCGCGGTCCCGGTTACGGAAAATGCGACCTTGAAACGTCCCTCGTGTTTTTTGATCAGATCCAAAAGCAGGGCGTTCGTGGGCAGATAAGATTTTTCCGCCACTTTTTTCATCACCTGTTCGTTCAGTGCGTCGTCAAAATAGTTCGTTCCCTTGCCGATGTCCAGCACGTTCAGATGTCTCAGGCGAAAGGGCTGGTGAACTTGAAAGTAAAATACCACGTTTAACATATCTACACCTTTTTAAGATTCGCTTTTGATGTATTCGGACAGCGCACTGGAATAGACCAAGCGGATCTTTTCCGCCGCCTCTTTCCAATGGATTTGGTTCACCTCGTGCATCCCAGCCAGTCCCATTTTCAGGCACTCATCGGGGTTTTCGATCAAGTGGTTCACGGTTTCTGCCATCAGGTCCACATCCCAGTAGTCGATCTTGAAGGCGTTGTTCACCACTTCGGACACGCCGCTTTGCTTGGAAATGATGGAAGTGAGCCCAAAAGCCATCGCCTCCAGGGGCGAAATGCCGAAGGGTTCGGAAACAGAGGGCATCATATAGATGTCTGAAGCGCGCAGAATCTCCTCAACCTGGACCCGGTTCAAAAAGCCGGTGAAGAGGAACTTGTTTTGCAGCTTTCTGCTGGCGGAATTGCGCAGGAGCTTGCGAGCCATGTCTCCCGTGCCGGCGACGATGAACCTGGCTTCAGGATGCTTTTTGAGCACCCTCACCGCCGTTTCCAAAAAGTAGTCCGGCCCCTTTTGCAGGGTGATGCGTCCCAAAAACAGGATGGTGGGTCCCCGGAAAATCCGCTTTTTGGAGGTGACGGATTCATCCGACAGCGAAAATGCGTTATGGACGATGCGGATTTTGGCTGTGTCGATGAGGTAGCGGGACATGATCATCTGCGCGGTATATTGGGAAACGGCTATCACTCTGTCCGCATACATCATGCCCGCGTGTTCGATCTTGTGAACCCTTTCGTTGCCGGGACCGCCGGCGCGGTCAAATTCCGTGGCGTGGATATGGACCACCAGGGGTTTTTGCGAAATCTTTTTTGCCAAAATTCCGGCTGGATAGCAAAGCCAGTCGTGGGCGTGGATCAGGTTGTAATCCAAAATGCGGGCAAAGCGTTCGGCGCGCTGGGTGTATTCCTGGATCTTGCGAATCACATCCTCATCGCCGATCAGGTTTTTTGCCACTTCGGCGAAAACCTCGCGCTCTGCCATCGTTGTGAAGCTCGTTTGCCATCTGTCCTCGCGAACCGCCTGGGCAAATTCGACGATCTCATCCATCTGGATATAGGATTCCGGTCTGCCGCTGATGCCGATATACTCCAAACGCTCGCGCATGCTCTCAAAGCTGTGGCTTTCATATTCCTTGTGCAAAACGGGGTCCACAAACACGGCGGGAAGGGTGTCCACATCGCCCACCTCGCGCAGCGGGAAATAGACCATCTCCTTGGTGGGTAAAACCAAGTCCACCTTGATGCCCAAAGCCAAAAGGGATTGAACCATCCCGTAACACGCCATTCCCAAGCCGCCGGCGATGAGAGGCGGAAATTCCCAGGTGAACATCAATACTTTCATGGCTTGGTCCTCTTCACGGCTTTTCTGCGAACGGGTTTTCCGGGTTTTTCGATTTTACCGCTGCGCAGGGACTGGATATAGGTTTCGATGTTATACAGCGCCGCCACGCTGATTGCCATGGCGGGAGCCCCTTTGGGGAAGTGTGGATTGTCGCCATCCCAAACCTGAGCCAGGGAGGCGATGTGCCCCTTCGTGAAACTCTGGCGAAAGCCCTGGACATGGCTGCTGAGTTCATCCGCCAGCTGCGCCGGGCTCAGTTCATCCCGGTTCAATTTTAGGAACAAACCGCAATAGGGACCCAAAAGCCAAGCCCAAACGCTGCCATTGTGGTAGGCGAGGTCGCGTTCATGCTGGGTGCCATAATACTTTTTGCGGAAGCGGTGGTCCAACGGGCTCAAAGTGCGCAAACCATAGGGCGTATAAAGCTCCAGCCGCGCTTTTTCCCAAACCTGTCTCATCTTGTCGCGGTCGATGATTTCCCAGGGCAGGGAAAGCGCGATCACGGCGTTTGGACGCACTTCGTTCACCGGCTCGTCGCCTATCAGGCGGTCTGCCAGATAGCCGTTGTTCCAAAACTTTTGGAAAGCATGGCGGATGGGCTCTCTGAGGCCGCTGATCTGCTCGATGGGTGTATAGCGGATCTTTGCCAGTTTGCGATATTCGTTGCACATGGCTTCATAACAGCAGATGGCGTTGTACCACAGTGCGTTGATTTCCACCGGTGCTCCGTTTCTGGGGGTCACCGCATTTCCATCCATTCTCACGTCCATCCAGGTGGCGTGGGCAAACTCCTCTTTCAGTTCAATCAAGCCGTCTGCGCGCACATAAAAAGGATATTTCTCGTTGGTGAGAATGCCTTTCAAAACCTCTTCGATCAGTTGGATGCTTTCCTTCCAAAAAGCCTTGTCCTGCTTATATTTACCCAGTTTCCAAAGCAGGATCACATACCAGAGGGTGGCGTCGATGGAGTCAAAGTTTGCCTCACGTCCGGATTCAGCCTGCATGTTTGGGATCAAGCCGTCCCGAAGCTGATGGCGATATTTCTCCAAGATCCGTTCCACCAAAGCCAGGTTTTTGCGGTTGTGAATCAGCGCATTCAGCACGATCATCGTGTCCCGTCCCCAAGGCCCATAATATGGATATCCCGCCACGATATCGTCGTTTGAAACAAAATCCCGCAGCGCAAATTCCAGCAGCTTCAGATATTCCTCATGACTGTAGAGCAGGTTGTCATATAAATCCAGGCTTTCAATCAAATCGTCGTTCACATCGGGGTTTTGGGGAAAATCCTTCGGCTTGGGCAGCTTGGCATAGCGTTTTTCAATCCTTTCAATCAGCTTTTCGGGATTGACGATGGGACTGTCGGAAAACACCAGGATCTTGCTTTCGCCAACGCAGAGCTCAAAATTCAGCTCAAAGAGGCTGATTTGGTCGCCAATGCCTTCGTATCCGCTCATCACTTCCCAGGGGTAAAACACATTGTGATAGCAAAAGCGGTTTTCCTTCAGACTGGCGCCCTGCAGATAGCCAAAAACCTTCAGGCCGCGGGAGGGGCGGACACAACTGAATTCGCAGCCTTCCTCCGTGTTTTCATAAAAACTTTCAAAGTGTTCATGGTCCAAACTTCCAGGCGGGTTCAGCTCGTGATGGGGAACCATGGTGAATTTTGGGTGGAGTGTGAAATGCAGCTTGTGGTGTCCCAGATTCGTATATTTCACCATCACGGAATTCCCCGCCTCATCCATCTTGATTTCTTTGCGGATCAGGATGTGATTTTGGTGGGGCAGCGCAGAATACAGAAAGGTGGGGAAGGGGCGCAGCCAGGGTTTCACAAGGTGCAAAAAGCCTTCCGGATGAATGCAATTGCTATAGTTGTTGCTATCCAGGTGCAGAGTTTGACCCCTGTGTTCAACCCTTTCCTCGATTCCAGCCACCAGATGCTGGCGCTGGAATTGCTTGTCGCTGGCTATCAAAAGCCCATGATATTTGCGCTGGTTGATCAGGTTTCCCGTGCCCAGGGCATAGGAACCCAGCTTGTTTGTCAGGATCCATTCATGATGATGGGTCTCCATGAAATAGTTGTTCACTGAACCCCCTTGAAATCGGTTTTCTCTTTTTTGTTGATTTTTTTCCACCCCGTGATTTCGTCAAGTTATTTGTGCCGTTTTTTAACTTTTCTCCGCAAAAAAATAACCCCCTCAAAATCATTTTGGGCAAACCATTGAAACTGGGATAATTGCGACATTGGGAGCCGGCCCTCAAATGAGGAAAAGATGACTGGGAGCCTTGGAGAAAAAGGGGCAGTGAAAAAGACAGTTTCTGCGGACGATTTGAAGATGTGGGTGACGGTTTACGCCTTAACCCAAGCTGATATCTTTCAGCATATAAACCGACCGCAGTTCATGACATTTGATCAGCTCCAGAAAGCGCTCCAACGAAGCAAAGTGATGCTCTCCGCAGTCCCTGTAAAAACCTTTGGGAAAGCCTTGTGGGAGAGATAAATTCCGGGGATCCACAAATTCTGCCGGATGCAGGTAAAACACCAAGGGTTTGCAGGTCTGAGCCAAAAGCTTGAAAAAAACACGCACAAAGAGCTGTGGAAAGATTCTGAGCAGCCTCATATTCAAGGGCAGTATCCATGCACTGGGTGGGATTTCCAGCAGCCTGCCATCCTTTGTCTCGTTGAAATGTGCATGGCAAGGCTTGCAGAAGTATCTCAACGCATTCACGCTTCCCGCTCCAAAATCATATCTCCGGGCTGGGATGGAGGAGTCTGCCTGATAGCCCAATTCTGCCAATACATCGAAAGTGGCTTCTGAAATCTTCAACAGAGGTGCACGAAAGACCCGTGGGGCGCTTCCAGTGATGTCACCAAGGATTTCTGTGGCTTTGACAAGCAGTTCCTTTTGCTTTTTATAAGGGGTTTCAAAGCCAAAATTCTCCTCCAGATCCAAGCCATGATGCAAGCCGTGAGTGCCGATCTCATAGTCCAGATCAGCAGCTTCCAAGACTATTCCGGGGTTTGCCGCGGCGAAGCTGCCCGTGAAAAAAAGAGTGGGATGCAAATCATGGAGTGCAAAGAGCTCAAAAAGCCTCGCCACACTTCGCTCGGAACCGGGGATCCAATCAAAATCCACGCTGACATGGATCTTGTTTCTCAAGGTTTATGTCCTCGTTTCAACACCAGAAAATCCCCCAGTACCAATGCTTCCAGACCCGTTGAATAAAAAGTGCGGATCGCATCGAATGGAGAATTCACAATTGGTTCTCCTCTCGCATTGAAAGAGGTGTTGAGCAGCACCGGCACTCCAGTGAGTTTTCCCGTTTCTGTGATCAATCGATGCCACAAAGGCAGAACACTTTCTGCAACGATCTGAGGGCGCACGGTTTGATCCACATGGACTGTGGCAGGAGCCTGTTTCTCCAACAATGGTTTTGCCTTGTCCGCGCAGATCATGAAGGGACTGTTTTCAGCACGAGCCAGAAATCGACCCGAATCTTCAGCCGTGATGGACGGACAGTAAGGGCGCCAGGATTCCCGGAACTTCACTTTCGCATTGATCTCATCCTTCACCTGTTCTTTGTTTGGGCAGGCGATGATGCTGCGTCCCCCCAAAGCTCTTGCTCCCATTTCAGCGCCACCTTGAAACCAAGCTACAAACTTGCCCTGAGCCAGGAGTCTGGCAGTTTCAAGAGCTGGGTCACTCATTTCCCGATAGTCTATACCGCTTATTTCCAATGCCTTGCGGATGGTGTCCGGGCTATGGCTGGCACCGTGTTGCACATGCAGCAGCGGATCCACAGGGTCATCCCCCAATTGACGTGAAACATGGTAGGCAGCTCCCAGGGCTGAACCATCATCAGAAGCAGCCGGATGAATGAACAGCTCTTTCACTTCCTGCATCTCAGAGATCGAATAATTGGCTTTGCAATTCATAAACACTCCGCCAGCCAGGCAAAGCTTATTGAGTCCGGTTTCATGTGTCATCCGGCGAACAACAGCCTGCAAAGCCTCTTCCAGACGGGTCTGCACGGCATACGCCAGAGCTATATACTTCGGCAGGAGATAGCGGTTGATATTCCTGCCATGATGCTCTGCCCTTTCCTCGAGCCCGATGGGAAGCAGTTCAGGGTCGATTCTGGTGATATACTTCACCAGCTTATCTGTGAAACGGGGATGATGATAGTTTCCACCGAGCTTGAAAAAGTAGGGATTCAATTCAAATCCGTATCTATCGACCCTGAGAATCTTGTTCAGGTGCCCCAGCCAGGGGTTTGCATCCTTGCTTGCTTCGCCATAGGCAGCCAGACCCATCAGCTTGCCCTCATCCCGATTGGCATGAAACCCCAAATAAGCGGTGAACCCTCCATAAAACCATCCCAAGGAATATGGAACCGGATACTCAAGGATCTTGGTGAATTCTCCCTTGTAAACCTTGTATCCAGATACACAAGCCTCCTCTCCATGCCCATCTGCCACCAAAACCAAGGCATCCTGATATCCAGACTGATAATAAGCTTGATAGGCATGGCTCAGGTGATGATTTACATAAACCAGTTCAGGGAGCCTGCCTTTGAATCCACACTCCCGCAAGCCTGCATGGATCATGCTTTGGTAGTTTGCGAGGCGATATCGGTTTATATAGTTTATCACTCCCCCCATTCCATCACCCTGCCCGGGATTCCCAGGCTGGTTTTGAAACAGTTTTCTGGCAGCGGTTCGCGCCATATTGCTCAAAATCCTGTAGGGGTATTTTCCACAGTCCCAATTGATGGCGATCTTGTCCACATCTTCCATTTTGATCTTTTGGGAAGCGAGGCACCATGTCAGCGCTTGAGCCGGAAACAGCGAGTGAGAGCTCTTCAAACGGTTGAACCGCTCTTCGTGAGAAAATGCCCGGAGTTTGCCATCAAACACCAGAGCGGCGGAGGGATTTTGACCAAAGGCATTGATTCCAAGAACTATCAAGCTTATATCTCCACATCAAAGTAGGAGAGATCCATCTTTGACATCAATTCCTGCGCGCCCAATTGCTGGAGTGCCGGAGCCACAGCGGCGGCATAATACTGCTTGCTTTCCTTCAGTTTGATCCTGGCTTCTTCCCGGCTGATGAACCCGTGACGGATTTGATTACTGAGATGGGCGTCGGTGTAAGACACCCCGAACATCTTTTGAAACATATACTCTTTGAACACATTAAAAACACAATCTGTATGCCAGTCTTCTGTGATTTCCGAGGGGATTTGCCAATCCAATTCGCTGGTAATGGTGTCCAAAATGTGATCGGGGTTCCATTTTTCATAACTATAAAACATAATTGGCCTCACATCGGGATAGGAGAGCCGCAGAAAAGAGGAACTTGGAAACACAGCCAGACATCCCAGGATACTGGTGCGCGGCTGTGCCAAGACTCCCCAGGCAAACCTGGGCGAAGAGACCATCGCCCTTGCCATTTTAACCCCGCTTTGCAAAAGACCTTCCCTTTGAAACTGATGCCTGGCGTCCCCGGTGTGGCGGATTGCCAAAAAGGGTGAGTATTCCAAAGGCGTGGAAGACCACACCACATAGGGAATCTTGCGCTGGGTTGCCAGTTTCGAACCCAGGATATGCAGATGCTTGCACGCCACACAGGTCATCCCTGCGGCTGTGGCATCCGGATGCTCCAGCCAGGCTTTGAAATAGTTGAGAAAAGCCTGGGAATGAGCATTCTCTTTCAAAGACGTGTAATGCAGCTTCACTCCCAGCTTCGCGCAAGTTTTTTCAGCATTATGGATGGCATAATCACGGCTGCCCCCATGCGTATAGATAAAGGCTTCCGCTTTCAAGTGATAGTGCTTCACCAGCCTGTATAGCGCATAGGTGCTATCCTTTCCTCCGCTGAGACCCACAAGGCAATCCGCCGTGCCTTGATGAGCTCCCAAACCCTTGAATTTGTTCTTCAGAGCCTGTTCACCCAGGATGGTGTATGGTGGATAACCCTCCCGGCACCAAACGCAAACCCCTTCGTTGTCAAAATTACTCCCCGGCACTGAATCCGGCATCAGGCATAGTTTACATCTTTGCATTGCTTTTCATCCTTAGTGCATAAACACATGCTTTTGTGAAGTGATTGAAACGGATCTCGGCAGGCTTTAAAGCTGATCTGGAGATGGCTGCCTGGATTACCTCGGCTTTGATGTGATAATGATTTACCCCCAAAAGCACCAAACCATCAGCTTTCAGGTGCTTCGGACAATTTGCGAGAAAGCTTCTGATCGTGGCTGCTCCATCCGTGCCCCCGCAAAAGCGTTCACGGAATTCTTCATCCTGGATCATGCCCAATTCTTCTGCTTTCTGCTCCACCAGATATGGAGCATTGAAAACGATCAGATCAAAAAGCCCCAATCCGCAATCAAACAAATCACTGTGATGGTAGCTGATCAACGGCGTGGAATCGGATTCTGATGCAAAATCTATAACATCCTTACAGCTATCCACAGCCGTGATTGATTTGCATGCAAACCTTGCTCTGGCGAACCTGGCTAAAACCGCATACGCTCCACAGCCCATATCCAGAACTTCCATTCCATCTTGGCAAAACCTGATCATGCTTCCCCGCAGGGCGAGGGTGGTCCAATCCCAATATTGACCCCGGCTGGCTTCAGGAGGCTCAAAGCCAAAAATCCCCCGAAACAAGCCACGATTACTCCGAAGCAGCTTTGCCATCCTACTGTAGCAGTGGTATATTTTCATCTGTCTGATATCCTGGACCTCTAATAATAAATGGTTCTTGCTCAAAACATTTCATTCGCATGCATTACCAAACAAATATCGGCGGAAAGTTCAATCTTTGCTTAAATCACTCTATATTCATGCACATTAGTTGTCAAGCAGAATAATCAATAAATATGATCTGACATGGTTCGCAAACTTGTTTGATCTTGGACATTTGATTTTCGGTGATCAAACACGGCTGATCCTGGCCTGTCCAATAAGAAAAAATCTGAGATTTTGAAAAAGCGATAAAAAACCTTGACAGGAAATAAAAAGGTAATTATTTGAATAATTCATCACCCAAACTTTGGGAGCTTTCACCAAAGAACCAAAATAAGGTGAGAAAACCCGAATGCCACAGGCTTGAAAGCTTCAAGATGGCAGGTGTTCAAATAAGTGAAACATGACAAATGACCTTTTGATTAGGAGCGTAACATGAACAGAAAAAGTGTATTTTGGCTTGCCTTGATTCTTCTCTCAGCCCTTCCCTTGTTTGCCCAGTTTGCCGGCGGCACCGGAACAGAGCAGAACCCCTGGCAGGTGGCAACGGCTGATCATCTTAACAACGTTCGGAGCTACCTGGACGGCCATTTCATTCAAACTGCCGACATCGATCTGGGCGTGGCGCCTTGGAATGAGGGAGCCGGCTGGGCGGCGCTGGGGCAATATTCCCACCTCCCTTTTGAGGGCAATTACAACGGAAACGGACACACCATATCCGGACTTTATGTAAACAGCATGGCAACCACCACCACATACAAAGGGCTGTTCGGCTCCTCGGTGGGAACCATTCAAAACCTGCATCTCACAGACGTGGACCTGAAAACCAACCAAGACTATCTCGGTGCTTTGCTCAGCATAAATAACGGCACTATAATAAACTGCTCCAGCAGTGGAACTGTTAAATGTGACTGGAATAAACAATTCATTGGCGGCTTGGTGGGAGTGAATTATGGTGACATCATAGATTGTCACAGCTCTGGAAACGTTACGCCGGACACAAACAACTTCACCTCCAAGAGCATTGGCGGCTTGGTGGGCTTAAATGGTGATGGCGGCAGCATCACCGGTTGTCACAGCACTGCAACTGTTCGTGGCGGTTCCGAAATTGGCGGCTTGGTGGGCGGCAACAAGGGAGATATCACAGACTGCCACAGCTCCGGCATTATTACTGGAAACAGTAGTCTGGGCGGTCTGGTGGGTATAAGCACCAGTGGCAGCATCACCAGCTGCCACAGCACATCAGAAGTAACAGGTGTGAGTTCTCTTCACGGTGCTGTTGGCGGTTTGGTGGGAACCCTTAGTCCCTCGGATGGTGAATCCATCATCACCAACTGCTACAGCGCGGGGCAAGTTACTGGAGTTCATCAAAACACCGGTGGTCTGGTGGGCTATAGCTATGGCGGTGAAATCAATGGCTGCTATAGTTCCGGAAGCGTCACGGGTGGAACTAATAGCACCGGTGGTTTAGTGGGTCTTAGTTATTCATCAACTTCTCCCTATGTAACATACATTAACAATTGCTATAGTTCTGCAACTGTCTCCGGTGATAGTACTATAGGCGGTTTGGTGGGCTATAATCATCAAAGTACTATCACCAACTCCTACAGCAACGGTCATGTTTCAGGTAATTCCGCTGTTGGTGGCATGGTAGGATCGAGCATGATTGGAATCTACAACAACTGCTATTGGGATATCCAGGTCTCCGGTCAAGCCACAAGTTCCGGCGGAGCGGGACGCCTCACCGCTGAAATGGTATTTCCCCACAGCGATGACACCTATATCGGCTGGGATTGGGAGATCTGGGCTACGGACACAGACCACGTCATAAACGACGGCTATCCCTATTTGAGAGCCTTCCACGACGATGTTTCCAGCGCTGAGCTCATCGCCCCGCCAAGCGCATCCTTGATCCGCGTTTTCCCGCAGCCCGCCTTCCAAAAACCGAGCATTTCCATCAAAAGCCCTTCATCTGGTGAGCTGAGCTATTCCATCTACAATATCCGCGGTCAAAGGCTCTATTGCGCCACTGTTTCCGCCTCGAACAAGGAACAGTTGGTTGAACTGCCCAACGAAGCCTGGAATCTGCTTTCCAACGGCGTCTATCTGGTGAACCTGGAACAGGGAAAGCGCAAGATCGCCTCTTCCAGAATGGTGGTGATCAAGTAAGTCCGTTTGTTTTTAATAGACTGGGAATACACAGGATTGAATCGATAAAAAGGGGATTTTGGTTCACGCAGTTTGCGCCGATAGCGCAGATTATTTGATAGGTAACAAAGAAACATAGTGACAAAGTGACGCCTGACACGGGATGCGCTGAATCGCTAAAACGTCAAATCGCTAAAACCTGCTCATCCGTATATAATGAATCCGCGCACTCTGCGTTTTTTTCTACGCTAATCCGCGGGAACCCCTCCGAACCATTCTGCACGCCCTGCCTATTTAATCAATTCCATGGGTTTCAATCAATTTTCAGCCCTTTTTGGGGCACAAAACAGCTCTAAAAATGTTATAATCCATTGACACACAGCAACTTGGCTTTTTGTCTGCTTTTATGACTTTAATCATTTTATCAATTACAGGCTCTTTCTCTCTCCCCCGCCCCAAAAGAAGGGGTCAATAAAAATACAAGTGTCATAAGATACTACTATATATACATATATAGATATATATTATTACATAGTAATATATTTTTATATACTATATATCATATATATGACTTAGTCAAGATACAGGGGTGCAGAGTCTTCTGCTTCTTTTTGTCAATGGCTCCCTTCTGAGTGCTGTCCTGCGGGGCTGCCGTATAAGCGGAATTGTTTAATTATTAACATTGATGGACGTTGTTCGAAGGATAACTTCAATCTCTGCAACGACTTATGTTACTAAAGACCCCAAAATACCCTTTGTGAATTGATTGGAATTGATGGAATTGATGAAATAGGCAGGGCGTGCAGAATGGTTCGGAGGGGTTCACGCAGATTACGCGGAGGGGTTCACGCAGATTGCGCCGATTCCGCAGATTATGTAATACGGATTTAACTGATGAGAACGGATGGAACGGATGAGCAGGTTTAAGGGTTTTAACGTTTTAGGGTTTTAGCGTGGAGTGTTTTCCTGGGGTTTATACTAAAGACATGGGGCTTGCGGATGGTGAAGAACTCATTTTGACGACACGAACTGGATTCCTCCCTGCGGTCGGAATGACAGTGTGGTGCGGCTTTGCGATACTTGTAACAGGTTTTCGTGTTGTACAAAGGTTTTAGGGTTCCCGCGGATTAGCGCAGAAAAAAACGCAGAGTGCGCGGATTCATTATATACGGAAGAGTAGGTTTTAGAGATTTAACGTTTTAGGGTTTTAACGTGGAGTGTTTTCCTGGGGGTTATACTAAAGACATAGGGCTTGCGGATGGTGAAGAACTCTTTTTGACGACACGACCTGGATTCCTCCCTGCGGTCGGAATGACAGTGTGGTGCGGCTTTGGCAGTACTTGCAACAGGTTTTCGTGCCTTAAATCAACAACCAACTGACGACTCTATACTGACAACTTTCCATCTCGCTACCTCGCCATCTTGCCTTCAATCAAAAATCTCCTTTTCATCCTCATCATCCTGTGCATCCCTAATCTATTAAAAAATCCGCGGGAACCAAAAATAAATCGTGAAAAACCTTGACAAAGCCCCTTTTTCTTCCCCTTTATATTATAGAGGGGCATCTTGATACCCTCTCAGATCGCATTGCACTCGTCTTCATCACCCTCCCAAAAAAATATGGGGTGTCTGATAAGAGGTTGACGGGTAAGAGTTTGGAAGGTATCAAGGGAGAAGGCAAGCGCGCAGCCGGAGCTAAAAATAAACAAAGAGGAGGATTTATTATGAAAAACCGAAAAGAAAACCCACACAGTGAAAAAAAATGGAGCGGGCGACGGGACTCGGACCCGCGACCCTCAGCTTGGGAAGCTAATGCTCTACCAACTGAGCTACGCCCGCTATTTGTGAATCAGATTTTGCTGGTGTTAAATTTTGTCAAGAACATCGTGGCGGCTCTATTCCCATTCGATGGTGGCAGGCGGTTTGGAACTGATGTCGTAAACCACGCGGTTCACGCCGGGAACCTCGGAAAGAATCCGTTTCGACACCTGAGCCAGAAAATCCAGGGGGAGCCGGGTCCAATCCGCGCTCATGCCGTCCGCGGAATTCACCGCACGCAGGGCGCAGACGTTCTCATAGCTTCGGGAGCCGCTTTTCACGCCCACGCTGCGGATGGGCAGAAGCACGGCAAAGGCTTGCCAGGTGGTGTGATAGAGATTTTGGGAACGCAGCTCGGAGATGAAGATCTCGTCGATGGCTCTCAGGCAGTCCAGCCTTTCGGGAGTGACGGCGCCGATCACGCGCACAGCGAGGCCAGGTCCGGGAAAGGGATGGCGCGAAATGAGGCTTTCAGGCATGCCAAGCTCGCGTCCGATGGCGCGCACGTCGTCCTTGTAAAGCTCGCGGAAGGGCTCCAGAAGCTTCAAGCCCATCTTTTCGGGCAGGCCGCCAACGTTGTGATGGCTTTTCACCGCCACCCCGCTGGCGACGTTAAGGCTTTCCGCAACGTCCGGATAGAGGGTTCCCTGAGCCAAAAACTCCACTCCGGGATGTTTGGCGGCTTCGGCTTCAAAGACCTCGATGAAACTGTGGCCGATCACGCGGCGTTTTTGCTCCGGGTCTTCAACCCCTTCCAAACGCTCCAAAAACAGCCCGGAGGCGTCCACAAAGCGGATATTGAGGTCGGGCACGGCGGAAAAGGCTTCGCGCACTCTGGCGGCTTCCTGGTGGCGCAAACAGCCGGTGTCCACAAAGATGGGGATGAGCCTGTCGCCGATGGCTTTGTGGATCAAAAATGCGGCAACGGAGGAATCCACGCCGCCGGAGAGACCCAGCACAACTTTGGCGGAGCCGATTTGCTCGCGGATGGAGGCGATGGCGGAAGGGATGAAATCTTTTGGAATCATGGCAGTGGTCTCACAAAGGGGTTGTTTTGTTTTTCCATTCCGATGGTGGTTCTGGGACCGTGACCGGGATAGACCACGGTGTCGTCTGGCAGGATATACAGGCGTTCACGGATGGATTTTTGGATTTGCTGGCGGCTTCCTCCGGGAAAGTCTGTCCTTCCCACGCTGAGTTCAAAAAGAGTGTCGCCGCTGAACAGAAATTTGTCGGAATGAAGGCAGATACAGCCGGGGGTGTGCCCGGGAGTGTGGATGATCTTGAAGCTGTGGCTTCCCAGGGAGATGCTTTCGCCATCCTCCGCCAAAAGGTCGGCGGGGGAAAGCTGGAGCGGCGAGCCCAGATATTCGCTGAAATTCAGCTTGTTGTCCGTGAGCAGATGGGCGTCCGCGGGATGGATGAGCACTTTCGCTCC
Source organism: Candidatus Cloacimonadota bacterium (assembly GCA_012728875.1). Taxonomy (GTDB): domain Bacteria; phylum Cloacimonadota; class Cloacimonadia; order Cloacimonadales; family Cloacimonadaceae; genus Syntrophosphaera. The sequence goes on along the minus strand of JAAYEF010000011.1, from coordinate 106,135 downwards.
GAGGGCATTTTTGAAAAAGTCGTTTCCGCCGATGTGGTCGCCGTGGCCGTGGGTGTTCACGATGAGCGGCACTTTCAGCCCAAGCTCGTGAATGCGCTCCAGCAGAGCGTCCGAAGGCGCGGCGGGGTCGATCAGGATGGCATTCAGGCTGGCTTCATCCCAAACGAGCCAGGTGTTTGTGCCAAACTGAGGCAAAAGAAGGTGGTCTTCGATTTTTATCATCACAAATCCTTTTCAACGGTGATCATGAGCGACCTGAGGGTGTTTTCAGGGCATTTTTCCACCTCAATATCATGCCAGCGTTTGTTGTCAACCCAGTATTTCACCCAGCCGGGGGAAGGGGCTTTGTTTGCATAGGAAAGCAGGATGGAAGCGGCTTGGGCGATGTGTTCGCCGGAAGCCTGGGGCTCGGTGAGCAAGCCCAAAGGGCCTTCAAAATCCCGCACGCGCAGCCAGATGCCGGGAAAGTTTTGCTCAAAAAGTCTTTCGTTGTCGGTTTTGTGGCGTCCCACAATCAATTTGAGCGTGGGGGAGAGGCGGAAATGGCGTCCCCAGCGCAAAAGCCCGATCTGCGCGGGGCTTTCCTGAGCGTGGGAGATGAGTTCGCGCAGGCGGTGGGAAAAGCCGGGGTCGGTGAGCAAACAGCCTCCGCCGGGTCCGGGATACTGCAGATCATATTGTTTGGCGAGTTCCATCTGACGCTGGCGTCCACGGCCGCTGATATCCAGCAGCAGTTCTTTGTCCACCCAGCCTTCGCGGATGGGAAGGGTGTCCGTCAAAAGTTTTTGGCTCAGGGGACGCACGATGAGGTCGGCGTGGCCGCTGAGTTTTCCCACGGATTGAAGCGCGTCGCGGCGTTGGGACATGGGACGCTGACCCACCACCTCGCCGGAAACCAGAAAATCCGCCCCATAACGGGGGAGCAGCGCAGCGGCTTGGGCAAACATCAGCCCGTGGCAGTCGATGCAGGGGTTGAAATTCTTGCCAAAGCCATAGCGGGGCGCTTTCATCATCTGCAGGTGTTCGGCGGAAATCTCATGCACATCGAGGTGGATTCCGTTTTTGGCGGCGAATTCCAAGGCGCGCTCGGGATAGATGTAGGGCGTGGAAAAAAAGACGGGATGGACTGCTATTCCCTGTTCCTGAAGCAGCATAACTGCCAGGATGCTGTCCAAGCCTCCTGAAAACAGCGCAATGGCGGAGTGATTTTTCATGTATGGTTTTTAAATCCGGTTGGTAAAAAAAGGTTCAAAAAAAGGGCCTGCAATTAAAAGCAGGCCCCAATTCATGCCTGGTTTGAGGCAAAATTATTTGGTAATGTCTTCGATAACTTGGTCGAAGAAACGGAAGGGCTGGGCTTTGGGGGTTTTGGAACCTTTTTCAGGGTTGCTGTCCCACCAAGTCCAGGCACTGCTCACTCCAGCGATCAAAACTTTCTTTTTGTTCAGCCTTTCATAGCCGATGGAGTTGATGCCGAATTCAAAATAGTTGAGAGGGGCATACTGTGCCCAGGTGGATTGGAGCAGAGTATAGTTCTTCTGTGTTCCAAGAATCTGACGGGCATATTCCTCCACTTTGTTGTTGCCGGCAAAATAGGCGGCAATAACGTTGAGTTGGGGATCTTTCGCGATCGACCAGTTCACCGAATAGTTGTTGCTGGGGTTGAAATCCGGCCAGGTGGAAACTTCCACTTTTTTGGGCAGGATGGAAACGGAGCCGGTGTAGATTTTGCCACCGTTATTAATCTCGTAGGTGACAGGCTGATCTGTGTTCAGGCTGTATTCTCCGCCGCCATAGACCTTTCCATCCGTGTAGGAGTTGACGTAATCGAAGCTGATGGTTTGGGTTCCGATTTTGAGGGTGGTGTTGGGGTTTTCACCTTTGGCGCTCATCCAAATGTAAACGTGGGCGATTCCCTTGGCGGATTCCTCATAATCCAGATCGAACCACACAACGTTGTCATAATCCCAAAGGGTTGAAGAGATCATGGGCTCTTCAAAGTTTGGCTCCGTTGTTTTTGAGCATGATGTCACCATAAACACCGAGATGCCGATGACCAGAAGCAACATGACACGAATTAGGTTTTTCATAACCGTTCTCCTTTTATTTTAAGCTTTGTTGTTTTTTAACGGCAATCGAGCCGTCGTTTACTTTTTGGATAATTTAATTGCCATTGCCTATCTTGTCAAGCAAAAAAGCCCGGCTGGGTGAAATGTGTTTCCAAGCCGGGCCCAGAGTTCTGGAGCTAAATGGGGGACTCGAACCCCCGACCTACTGATTACGAATCAGTTGCTCTACCAACTGAGCTAATTTAGCTCAATCCCGTATCAGCCGAAAGCCGCTTGGCTTCAAGGGACTGTCTGTGTATGTGAATGTATGGGTGCGGGAATACTGCCTGTCCACCGAGGTGGCAACGCTGTTTCCCAGGTGCAGCTTCATATAGGGCGTGGTGACGAGGGTGAGCTTGACATTGGCATCGCGGTAAAGATTGTGCGGAAACCAATACTCACGGGCGTCCAGGCCTGTGCTGAGCTTGTTCGCTCCATCGAGCTCGAAGGTGGGAAGGTCGATGCTATACCAGATTTTGAACTTCGTGAGGCTTGAATACTCCGCGAAGTGGTCCAGATGGATTCCAAAAAACCTGACAGGGCTGTTCCAAACCAGCAATTCGGGCTGGGGAAGCGTGGGTTCAAAATGTTCTGCCACCAGATCGGTGACCCAATAGAGATTTTCGGGTTTGCCTGAGACCGATATCGCCTGTATCTGCGCGTCCTTGTGAAGGAAAATGCCATGGTAGAATTCGGGGTTGAGCTGGGATTTGGGAATTTCAAAATCGACTTGCATATACAGACGTCGAAGCTCTGTGGAATAGAACATATCCAGTTCATATTCATTGGCTTCCAAGAGTTTAAATCTCAATGCAGCAGGGCTTTCCTGCGCCGCAAGCAGGCTCGCGAGCAGAAGGATGGCAAAAAGCAAAAATGATCTGCGCATGGGAAACTCCTTTAATACATAGTCTGTTTGGTCAAATCTTAATCCATCCGATATTTCGTCAAGACTTTTCTCGGTCTCAGCTTTCCTTGGTTTGGGCACCAAAGCCTGATGCTTGCAGTTCTTGTGGCGTTTGTTCACAAATTTCCACAGGGTTTTTTCATCATGGTTCGGGTTTGGTAAAAAATGGCATGGCTTTCCCTCAACTCAATATCAATCATCAAGATAGCTCTCAGCATCGTCTAAAGAAAAGCTGCCGGTTTCTCATCTCCCATTTTATTGGTTCGGCGAAGCAAAGCAGATTGAGCTTGGGGCTTGGGTCAGCCTTTTTTGAGAGGTCCCATTGATATTTGAGGCAAAAGTTTTCCCTTGACGTGAATACCGCCTCCAAAATTCTGCCTCTAATAGAGAAATTTACATATAATAAGGAGAAAAACATGAAACGTAAAGTAATCATCATGGGAGCCGCAGGCAGAGATTTCCACAATTTCAACGTCTACTTCCGCGACAATGAGGATTATGATGTCGTGGCCTTCACCGCCACGCAGATCCCCGGGATCGACGACAAGAAATATCCCGCCGAACTGGCTGGAAAGCTCTATCCCAACGGGATTGAGATTCTTCCCGAAGCCGAGCTGAAAGCTCTGATCGAAAAGCATAACGTTGATTTGGTTGTGCTTTCCTACAGTGACCTCCTCTATGACGACGTGATGCACAAAGCTTCCCTGGTCAACGCCGCTGGTGCTGACTTTATGCTGATGGGCACAAAATCCACGATGATCAAGACGGACAAGCCGCTCATCACGGTTTGCGCGGTGCGCACCGGTTGTGGAAAATCCCAGACCACCCGCACCATCATCGAAGCTCTCAAAGCCAAGGGACGCAAAGTTGTTTCCATTCGCCACCCCATGCCCTATGGCGACCTTGTGAAACAGAAAGTTCAACGCTTTGCCGAAATTGAAGACCTGAAAAAACACAACTGCACCATTGAAGAAATGGAAGAATATGAGCCGCATATCATGATGAACAGCGTGATCTACGCCGGTGTGGACTATGAAGCCATCCTGCGTGAAGCGGAAAAAGAAGCCGACGTGATCATCTGGGACGGCGGAAACAACGACATTCCTTTCTATTGCTCGGACAAGCAGCTCAACGTGGTGGTGGCAGACCCCCATCGCCCCGGTGACGAGATTTCCTACTACCCCGGCGAAACCAATATCCTCCTTGCCGACGTGGTTGTGATCAACAAAATCGACAGTGCCGACCTCGATGGCATCACCGAAGTTCGTGAAAACGTTCGCGCCATCAACCCCAAGGCCAAGATCGTGGACGCAGCTTCTCCGCTTACAGTGGATAAAACCGAAATCATCGCCGGCAAAAGAGTCTTGGTCGTGGAAGACGGTCCCACCCTCACCCACGGAAACATGCCTTACGGCGCTGGAATGGTTGCCGCGGAAAAATATGGCGCAGCCGAGTTTGTGGACCCCCGTCCTTACGCGGTTGGAGAGATTGCCGAAACCTTTGAAAAATATCCTGAAATCGGCGATTTGCTTCCCGCCATGGGCTACAGCGAACAGCAAGTCAAGGACTTGGAAACCACCATCAACGCCACCGAATGTGACGGCGTGGTGATTGCCACTCCCATCGACCTGCGTCGCATCGTAAACATCAAGCACCCCGCCTGCCAGGTGAGCTACGATCTCCAGGAAATTGGACATCCCACCCTGGCCGAACTGCTTGAAGATTTCTAAACCAAAATCACAAGATGAAATAAAATATGGGGCAGACCGCAAGTTCTGCCCCTATTTTTAAAAGAGGAAACTTGGCTAAAACAGCGGTACTTGCCCTGGGCGGAAACGCCATCATCAAAGCCGGCCAAAAGGGAACGGCTTCCCAGCAATTCAAAAACACCCGCGACTCCCTGGACGGAGTTGTGGAACTGATTCGCCAAGGCTACCGGCTTGCCATCACCCACGGCAACGGTCCGCAGGTGGGCAATTTTCTGCTCCAGCAGGAAGCCGGAGAAAAAGAAGGCATCGCAGCCCTGCCACTGGGGGTTTTGAACGCCGCCACGGAAGGCTCGATGGGCTACATGATCGAACAAAGCCTGCAAAACTGTCTTTTGGAGCATGGCTTGGAAAAACGGGTGGTGAGCATACTTTCGCAGGTTGAGGTGGATAAAAACGACCCCAGCATGACCAACCCCAGCAAGTTTGTGGGCAGCACCTATTACAGCGCCCAGGAAGCCGAAGAACTTAGGCAGAGCCTGGGTTGGACACTTCGCGAGGATTCCGGCAAAGGCTGGCGCCGGGTGGTTCCCTCACCTCTGCCCAAAAGGATCATCCCCGCACAAAGCATCCGCGAATTGGTTCAGAGCGGCGATATCGTGATTGCGGTTGGCGGCGGCGGAATCCCGGTTTACACCAAGGAAGATGGCAGCCTGCAGGGAATTGACGCCGTGATCGACAAAGACTTTGCCAGCGCACTTTTGGCTTTGAACATCGAGGCTGACCTCTTCGTGATTCTCACCGGGGTGGACAAAGTGGCGCTGGACTATGGCAAACCAAGCCAGCGGGATCTGGACACGCTCACCGTCAGGGAAGCGCAGACTTTTTTTGATGAAGGGCAGTTTCCCCCGGGGAGCATGGGTCCCAAGATCAAGGCTGCCATAAACTTCCTTGAACGCGGCGGGAGTGAAGTTCTCATCACCTCCATCGAGCGCATTGTGGACGCCTTCGCCGGCAAAACCGGCACGCGCATCACGCTTTGACCTTGGTTGGGGAAAAAAAGCTGGACAGAACCCTGCATCATAAAAAACTGACACAAAATTCCATAGGAGAATACAATGGCACTTGACCCTGCGGCCAAAACGGCTATCATGGCAGAGTTTAAACTCCATGAATCAGACACCGGCTCGCCGGAAGTCCAGATTGCTTTGCTCACACGTCGGATCAAAGACATCACCGAACACCTGAAAGAGCACAAGAAGGACTTCAGCACAAGGCGCGGCCTGTTGAAACTGATCGGGCAAAGAAGGCGCCTGCTTGATTATCTGAAACGGAAAGACATCAATCGCTACCGTGAAGTGATCAAGGCGCTTGAAATCCGGAGATAAACCCCGCCAAGATAACTTGAACAAGGTGGATCTGCCCGGTTTGCGGCGTGGATCCGCCTTTTACTTTATAAGGCGCCCGAGGCTGTAAATTCGGGCAATACACACATCAATCTCCAGGGGAGCATGAGCAATAAGCTGAAGGCTTTGGTCCAGGCAGTTTTCAGCCTATTGCTTCTTCTCCCCCGGAACAAAAAAAAGGAGAAGTTAATGCATAACTTCAACATCGTTAAGCGCGAGCTTGACTTTTGCGGTCGCCCCCTCTATGTGGAAACCGGTCGCATGGCAAAACAAGCCAACGGCAGCGTGTATATCCGCTATGGTGACACCTCCGTGCTTGTTACCGCCACCATGAGCAAAGAGCCTGTGGAAAATCAGGATTTCTTCCCCCTCACCGTGGACTATATCGAAAAAATGTATGCCAGCGGCAAGATCCCCGGCGGTTTTTTCAAACGCGAAGCACGTCCCACCACAGACGCCACGCTTTCCGCCCGTGTGATCGATCGCAGCATACGCCCCCTCTTTCCAGATGGATTTCGCAATCAGGTGCACGTTGTGCTCAATGTGCTTTCCTACGACGGCGAAAACGACCCCAGTGCGCTTGGCGTCTTCGGAGCCTCGCTGGCGCTCACCATTTCAGACATCCCTTTCCACGGTCCCATTGCGGGAGTGAAAGTGGGCTATGTGGATGACGAACTGGTGGTGAACCCCCTCCAAAGCCAGATGAACGGCTCTTCCAAGATGAACCTGGACGTTGCCGCTTCCGAGACCTCGGTGGTGATGATTGAATCCTCCGCCTTGGAATTGAACGAAGAAACCATGCTGGACGCAGTTTACACCGGCCACGAAGAAATCAAAAAGCTTTGCGCCCTCCAGCTTGATATGCAGACGGAAGTCGGCAAAGAGAAGGTGGAAGTGAAATTGCTCGGCATTCCGGAAGAGATCATGGCTCGCGTTGAAGCTGGATATGGTGCCCGGATTGGCGAATCCGCCGTGATTTATGGCAAACAGGAACGTCAGGACGCCTTTGACGCCGCTGAAGCCGAGATGATTGCCGAATATCTGGATGAAAAGGACGAGGAATTTGCCGAAAAGGAAAAGTGGCACAAAGCCGCTTTTGAAGAGCTGATTCGCCGTCAGGTGCGCGATTCCATCCTCCACAAGCATCATCGCGTGGATGGACGCGGCTTGGACGACATTCGCCCCATCACCTGCGAAATCGACGTTCTGCCCGTGGTTCACGGTTCCGCCCTTTTCACCCGCGGTGAAACCCAATCTTTGGGAACCGTCACCCTGGGCGGCGGAAGCGACGAGCAGGTGATCGACGGTTTGGAAGAGGAGTATAAGAAAACCTTCTATCTGCACTATAATTTCCCGCCCTTCAGCGTTGGCGAAGCCGGCAGAATGGGTCCCGTGGGACGTCGCGAGCTGGGTCATGGAAACCTTGCCGAACGCGCGCTCACAGCCGTTTTGCCCGACCGTGAGGTTTTCCCATACACCATGCGCATTGTGGCAGACACCCTGGAATCCAACGGTTCCTCATCCATGGCGTCCATCTGCAGCGGCTGTTTGGCAATGATGGCTGGCGGCGTGCCCATCAAGGCTCCCGTGGCTGGAATTGCAAACGGGCTCATCATGGAAGACGACAAATACGTGGTGCTCACAGACATCATGGGCTTGGAAGACCACCTGGGCGACATGGATTTCAAGTGTGCCGGAACCCGTCAGGGCATCACCGCCATGCAGATGGATATCAAGATTGAAGGCATCACCAAAGACATCATGCGCATCGCTCTGGACAAGGCGAAGGCGGCAAGGCTGTCCATTTTGGACAAAATGCATGCCGTGATCTCCGAACCCAGGGAAGATCTGGCGCCCAGCGCACCGCGCATCGAAGCTTTCAAGATTCCCGTGGATAAAATCGGCGAAGTGATAGGACCGAGCGGAAAGATGATCAAATCCATCATCGAGGAATGCCAGGTGCAGATCGACATCGAAGACGACGGCACCGTGCGCATCCTGTCTCCAGACAAGGCTTCCATCACCAAGGCCATGGAAAAGATCAAAGGCATCGCCATCGATCCCGAAGTGGGCGAGCTTTTTGAAGGCCCGGTCACCCGCATCGAGCCCTATGGCGTTTTTGTGAAGATCCTCAACGGCGCCAAGGAAGGAATGGTGCACGTTTCCCAGATGCACACTTCGCGCATCGGCCATCCTGAAGATATGGTCAAGCTGGGCGACGTGGTCCATGTGAAATCCCTGGGCATGGACAAAGGAAAACTGGCGCTCACCATGAAGGGCGTGGAGGGAAATCCTGAACCGGACCCCAACGCTCCCAAACATGAAAGACCCCAGCGCCGTGATGACCGCAACGATCGTGGCCGCAACGACCGTCGCTCCGGCGGACGCAGCAATGATAGCGGCGGATTCCGCAGAAGATAATAGATTCAACCCTTGCCGGGCTCCGCTATCCAAGCTGAGCCCGGTCTTTTCTCCCAAAGGAGGACCTGATGGACTACAAGATTGCCGATATTAATCTTGCCGGTTTCGGACGGCGGGAAATTGAGCTTGCGGAAGCGGAAATGCCCGGTTTGATGGCTTTGCGCGAAAAATATGCAAACAGCAAACCCCTAGAGGGCGCCCGCATCACCGGAAGCCTCCACATGACGGTGCAAACAGCCGTCCTCATCGAAACCCTCATCCAGCTTGGCGCACAGGTGCGCTGGGCAAGCTGCAACATCTTTTCCACGCAGGACCACGCCGCAGCGGCAATTGCGGCTGGAGGCATCCCGGTTTTTGCCTGGAAGGGCGAAACCCAGCAGGAATACTGGGAATGCACTCTCCATGCGCTTTCCTGGCGGGATGACGGACCGGATATGATCGTTGACGATGGGGGAGACGCCACTCTCATGATTTTGGAAGGAGCACGCCTGGAAAAAGAATTCGCCGAGACGGGGAAACTTCCCCAAGCCACGGCTGAAAACCGGGAAATGCTTCTGGTTCAGGAACTTCTGATTCGTGAACTTGCCAAGGACCCCCAGAAGTGGCAGCGCATCGCCAAAAAGCTCCGCGGCGTGAGCGAAGAAACCACCACCGGAGTGCACCGGCTCTACCAAATACTTTCCGACGGCGGCCTGCCCTTTCCAGCCATTAATGTGAACGATTCCGTCACCAAATCCAAGTTTGACAACCTCTATGGCTGCCGCGAATCCCTGGCAGACGGCATCAAGCGTGGAACGGATGTGATGGTTGCCGGAAAAGTGGTGATGGTTTGCGGTTTTGGAGACGTTGGCAAAGGCTGCGCCCAGTCCATGCGCGGGTTCGGTGCCCGGGTCGTGGTCAGTGAGATCGACCCCATCTGCGCTTTGCAAGCTGCCATGGAAGGCTATGAGGTGAACTCGGTTGAAGCCATGCTCGAGGAGGCGGACATCTTTGTGACCGCCACTGGAAACTGCGATGTGATCCGTGTGGAACACATGCTCCAGATGAAAAACAACGCCATCGTCTGCAACATCGGCCACTTCGACAACGAAATCCAGGTGGATGCCCTGCTTGCCACAGACGGCGTCACCCGTGAAAACATCAAACCCCAGGTGGACAAGATCAACCTGCCCTCAGGGCGCGCCATCATTTTGCTTTCCGAAGGCCGCTTGGTGAATCTGGGCAACGCCACCGGACACCCTTCATTCGTGATGAGCTGTTCCTTCACAAATCAGGTTTTGGCGCAGATTTCGCTTTGGCAGAATGATCATGAGATCGGGGTTTACACCCTGCCCAAACACTTGGACGAGGAAGTGGCAAGGCTGCATCTGGACAAGCTTGGAGTGAAACTCACAGCCCTCACTCCGGCTCAGGCAAAGTATATCAACGTTCCTCTGGAAGGTCCTTACAAGCCTGAGCACTACCGCTATTGAAGCCCAATGGCAAGCCACACTCCCGTCCTGATTGACGAACTTTTTGGTGAACTGGCCCCGGCGCCGGAAGGCTCACGCTGGGAAGTGATCCACACCAAGCCCCGCTGCGAAAAGAAATTGGCGGAATACGCCCGGCGCAATGAGATTTCATATTACCTGCCCCAGATGGACAGCAAAAGGGTCTATCAACGTCGGGTGGTTAATTTTACCAAACCGATGTTCCCCAGCTATATCTTCTGCATCTTGGATGCTCAAAAACGCAAAACCCTCACCTATTCGGGCCATGTGGTAACTTTCATCAGGGTGAACCAGCAGGAACAGCTACTGGAAGAACTCAGCAATATCCGTCTCAGTCGAAGCCCGGAAGTGGAGCTTGAAAGCACACAGTGGCTCTCACAGGGCTTGAAAGTGGAAATCACCAAGGGTCCCCTCAAAGGCGTGACCGGCGTGGTTCAAAGCCACGACAAGCTTGACGAGGTGAACCTTCAGGTCGATATTTTGCGCCAGGCTGTGCGCCTGAAGATCGACCCGCGCAATGTTAAAATCCTGAAAGACTATCAAAACAGCGAGGACTAAGAAGTGACTATTCTGATCACCGGTGGCGCCGGCTTTATCGGCTCTCATGTTGCAGACGCTTATCTTAAAGCGGGGCATAGGGTTGTGGTGGTGGACAATCTTTCTTCCGGAAGGCGGGGGAACCTTGATTCCCGGGTGATCTTTTACGAAAAAGACATCCGTGATGAATCCCTGGATGCCATCTTTGAACGTGAAAAACCCGATCTTGTGAACCACCACGCCGCTCAGATCAGCGTGCCTCGCTCCATCAGCGACCCCAGGCAGGATGCAGATGTTAACATCCTGGGACTTATCAATGTTCTGCAAGCCTGTGTGAAGCATCAGGTTAAGAAAATCATCTTTATCTCTTCCGGTGGAGCCATTTACGGCGAAGCAAAGGAGTATCCCACCACCGAAAATTATCCTCCCCAGCCGCTTTCTGTTTATGCCATAAACAAATATGCCGGAGAGCATTACCTCCATTTTTACCAACACCAATATGGTTTGAACTACACTGTGCTCCGCTATGCCAATGTTTTCGGACCGCGCCAGATGGCTGAAGGCGAAGCCGGCGTGGTTTCCATTTTTGTGGAAAAGCTCTTGCGCGATGAAACTCCAGACCTTTACACCTACCCAGATGAACCCGACGGCATGATTCGCGACTACGTTTATGTGAAGGACGTGGTGCGAGCCAACCTGGCTGTTTTGGAGGAAGGCGACAACGATGCCTTCAACATCGGCACCTGCATTGAAACCACCACCCTGCATCTTTATCGCACCATTTTGTGGCAGCTTGGCAAAAAGATCAAGCCCAACTGTGGTCCAGCACGCCAAGGTGACCTCCGCCGCTCCATGTTGAACATTTCCAAAGCTTTTCGCGAACTGGGCTGGAGTCCGCTCTATTCGCTGGAAGACGGGGTGAAGGAAACCATCGAATTTTTTAAACACAAAGGAAGCGACAAATGAATATCGCGATGATTGGATCCGGTTATGTGGGCCTCGTAAGCGGAGCCTGTTTTGCCGATATGGGCAACCGCGTGATCTGCGTTGACAACGACAGCGCCAAAATCGAAATGCTGAACCAAAACCGCATTCCCATCTTTGAACCCGGTCTTCAGGAATTGGTGCAGCGCAACCGCACTGAAAACCGCTTGAGTTTCACCATGGACATCGCCGCGGCAGTCCAAGCTTCGGAAGCTGTGTTCATCGCTGTGGGCACCCCGCCCGATGAAGATGGCTCCGCCGATCTCCAATACGTTTTGGCTGTGGCGAAAGACATCGCGTGCCACATGAAAAAATACACCGTGGTGGTGAACAAATCCACCGTTCCTGTGGGCACTGCAGACCTGGTGGCGCAAACCATTCGCGCCGAACAGGAAAAACTGGGCGTCAAGGTGGACTTCGATGTGGTATCAAACCCTGAATTTTTGAAGGAAGGCGCTGCGATTGATGACTTTATGAGCCCGGACAGGGTCGTGATCGGAGCCGACAATCCCAAGGCGGCTGGAATCATCCACGAGCTATACAAACCCTTCCACCGCAGCCGCGAACGCATACTCCTGATGGGAACCCGCTCCGCTGAGATGACAAAATATGCCGCCAACGCCATGCTTGCCACCAAGATCTCTTTCATGAACGAGCTTTCCCATCTCTGCGAAGCCCTGGGTGCAGACATTGCCGAAGTTCGCAACGGCATCGGCAGCGACAGCCGCATCGGCTACCAATTCATCTATCCCGGCGTGGGTTATGGCGGGTCCTGCTTTCCCAAGGACGTTCGCGCCCTCATCCAGATGTATCACCAAAGCGGTCTGCAAGCCCGCATCCCGGAAGCAGTTGAAGCTATTAATGAGCGCCAGAAATGGGTTTTGATGGACAAGGTGAACCAGCACTTTGAAAATAAGATCGAAGGCCTCGTATTTGCCGTGTGGGGTCTTGCGTTCAAGCCTCGCACCGACGATATGCGAGAAGCGCCTTCCCGCGTGCTGATCAACGCTCTTTTGGAAGCCGGCGCCGAGGTTCAAGCCTACGACCCCGTCGCCATGGATGAGGCCAAACGCGCCTTTGGCACAAGGGCAGGGCTCTCATACGGAAAGGATCAATACGAAGTTTTAGCCGGCGCCGATGCTCTGCTTTTGATCACGGAATGGCCCCAATTCCGCCATCCGGATTTTGAAAAGATTAAAAACTCCCTCAGGCAAGCCCTCATCTTCGACGGCCGCAACCAATATGACCCGGTTGAAATGAAGGAGCTGGGCTTCACCTACCATTCCATCGGCCGCAGCTCCTAAAAATCCAAAAAAGATCCTAGTTCAATTATTGCGGGTAGAAAATTATCTGAGTGGTAAGCAAAAATGCCGCTTTGCCAGCTAAGCAGTAGGGTGAGAACAAAGATTAAACGATGTGATTTCATGTTGGACTCCTTCATTTAATTATGAATTTTGTTGCTGCCACTTTTTGTTCTCCGGAAACAAAGGAAGCTATATAAAGACCAGGTGCAAGGGTTAACTTGCCAAATGTTCCTTGTTTGCTTTCCGGATTGGCAATAGGAAATGACGTTATTAGTTGCCCTCGGATATTGTAGATGTCAATTCTGCTGTTCTTTACACCTGAGGGCAAATCCCCCTCCAAATAGTAATTCCATTGATGCAGATTTTTATCCGCGGGATTGGGAAATATGTTTAATCGGGGTAGCGTAGCCTGTATTACATTTTCATCATTTGCCACCGTTGTATCTGTAAGCTGGGCATTGCCGGCATATATATACACCCAGCCTCTATAATTAGTGGTGCCATGTGAACTCTGGGGAGCACAAAAAGCCACATCATCATATCCATCACCGTTAAAATCTCCCACGGTCGGCCGCCCCCAGCCAAACTGATAATTTGAATATGGGTTGGGAGGAGTAATGCGAAGATCCAACACACCGTTGGGATTTGGTCCGCCCAGCCAGAGGCCCGCCGCTCCTTTCCAAAAGCCTGATTCATGATCGGAAGTTATCATATCACTGTAGCCATCGCCATTGAAATCTCCAAAGCTTACTTCTTGATACCATACACCAATTAGTTCTGTCCAAGGAGTCATATCAATGTTTAGTTCCGGAGACTCTGGAAGGGTTGAGGAACCTAGCTTGATTTTAAAGCCATAATCAATGGCCGGTGTGTCAACCCAAAAACTTAAATAATCATCATAGCCATCTCCATTAAAATCACCTATGCCAAAGGCAAAGGGATAATTGTTATAAGGTTCTGTGGAGTCATCATAGAGGACAACCTTGTCTGAAGGGTCAAAGTATCCATCGTTACCATAATAAAGTGTTAATGAGAAATCGTTGGGATTAAATAGAGGTTTGTAACCAATCACAAAATCATCAATTCCATCTCCATTTACATCACCAACAGCTGAAACATTAATAACGGAGCCCTCGATAAAATTTTCCAACACCGTCTCGGTATGGTAGGTGCCACCAAAGAGAACCACAACACTCCAAACTCGAGGAGAATCCGGAGTGATATGCAAAGCTATGATATCGTCACATCCATCGTTGTTAATGTCGCCGATGTTTTCCTCTATGATAAGTTCACATAAAGAAGGAGCCAAAGGATCCCCCAGTGATGCCAGCGGGATAATGAGATCAGGCTCCAAATCTGCACCAGGACCACCAAAATAGAACCTGAGACCCATTTGCAGGGGGTCTTCAGCAATGAACACACGCTCAACAAGGTCTCCATATCCATCACCATTAAAGTCACCGGACAATAGCGATAATCCCGGACCTTGATCCCAGAATTCACCCTGGCACTCCAAATCTGGTATTCCATCAAACTCGGGACCGCCAAAGTAGCAGAGTAACTTACCTGGTTCATGAGTATCAAAATTCCTGTTTTGATACATAATCAGATCGTCATAACCATCTCCGTTGAAATCGATAGCTGCTTTGTAATATCCAATCCCTGCATTTTCATGCGCACCCTGGATTGATAGTATTAGCTCCATGCTGTTTTGGGCGCGGATAAGACCTGTAATGCTAAGTAAAGACAGCACAAGGGTCAATAATAATACACTGTGTTTCATTTGATCCTCCCTTGTTAGGGTTTAGTTGTTTGTGCCAATACGCAAGGCACTGTTATGAAGCAGCTAAACAAGTTTTTTCATGGTTCCTCCTATTTTAGTATACAGATTTTCTTGGTCGTGGCAGTATTATTGTTATGCACAACCCTTAGAATATATAAACCATTTGCTATATTGGGGACAGGTATAGTGAGGGTTGTCCCGTTTAGCACTTCCCCGATATGTCCGACACTGCTGACCTTTTCTCCTCGTAGATTATACAATTCCAAGCTACTCGGCAGGTATTTCTTATTGCCTGGGCCAGTTAAAGTTACATTAATATTATCTGTAGCTCGCAGAGGATTAGGATAAACATTCAGTTCCCAGCCAGGTTTAACCTCAACTGGATCATCGATCATAACCATCGTGTCTGACAGTGCCGCATTGCCAGAATAGATAAACACTCGTCCTGTGGTATTGTAATTCGGTCCTTGTCCCCAATAGGGAGCTGAAATCGCAAGGTCGCACAGTCCATCTCCGTTAAAGTCTCCCGCAGCCTTGGCATATCCAAAATTCCTGGTTCCATAATCACTTGGCGGGTATAGGTACAAGTCAATTAACCCATCCATGTTGGGTCCTCCCACCCAGATGCCAACCTCTCCCTGGTAATAGTTGATTTGATGAGTCGATCCGATCACGTCGTCATAACCGTCTCCGTTCAGATCACCATATATGAATGGGTTGCCAACATTACGGGCCGGGTTGAACCATTCATGGTAGGGATCGTTGTAGGATAATTCAAAGTCGTTATTGGGCGTTAAATCTGTCCCGCCAAACCACACTTTACCCACATAAGACTCAAAATCCGCAAATCCATCGTTGTTCAAGTCGCCTAATGGACTTGCATTTCTTGTGGTTATACGATTAGTGTTTTCCGATATCACCAGGCTATCTACTTGTGGAAAATTCGTGCTTCCATAATACAAGACTATCCTGCTGTTCATGTTTGTTCCTCCTGGAATACCATACTGGAGGAGGTAATCATCCAAGCCGTCGCCAGTTACATCTCCAACCCCAATTGCAGTATTGGCAACTAAGCCATTCACTGCATCCACAAGGGTTACAAATGGGGCATCGTTACCGGTCCAGATTATTAATCTTTGGATGTAGGGGTAACCCCAAAGCGGGCAGTGTATCACCAAATCATCCCGGCCGTCTCCATTGATGTCGCCAAGCGGCCTAGATCTTATATAATCATCTACCTCATAAGGTATAGTGATGGTCAAGTCAGGCACCCCGGTGGGATTGGCTGTTCCGTAGTATACAGCAATTACACAAGCCGGATCTACAGGCAGGGTGATTACCAGATCATCGATCCCATCGCCATTGATGTCACCTCCATTATAGGGTCCAGCCGGAGATAGTTCCCAATTCTGCGTTCCCTCCATCACGAAATCCGGGACATTGTCCATATTCGGGCCGCCCCAATAGAAGTAGATTTTCCCCCAACATTGCGTGCTATTGTACACACCATTGGGATTCCAATAGGGGGCGGAAACAATCACATCATCGTAACCATCGCCATTGTAATCCATTGAGACCACCCGTTCTCCAAACCAGGAGCCATTGAACTCTCCGTACAGGGTGTTCATTAGCTCCAAGTGATCAATGGCACTTAACTGTAATGTAATGCACATTATCACCGCTACCATGACAATAACTAATCTCATTGTTTCCTCAAGAGAGCAATTCATGTTGATTCCCAAATGTTGGTGTAAAATCCAACTCATTGTTTCTCTCGTTGTTTGAGGGCATCTGCTATCCCTCTTTACTCACAATCTATGTATGGCCAAACGACCAATTGCATTGTTTTCATCTTGTTAATCCATGTCAAGTTCTTTTCCATCAGATCACGCATCCCCCCGAAATTTTCTTGATTGAGTCAGTGAAGGCTCGACCATAGGATAATTTAGAGTCAAAATAGCTTGAATATTTATCAGACGCGCCCTCCAATCATAAAACTCATAAAAAAATGCGAGGCAGGCTGGTTTTTCCTTCCTGAACCTCGCATCCTCAATACAGATTGGCTCAAGCCTTCTTTGAAAGGCTGATCTTTTTCCTGCCTCCTTCAAACCAGGAATAGATCACCGGAATCAGGAGCAGCGACACCAGGGTGGAAACCAAAAGTCCTCCCACCACTGCTCTACCAAGGGGAGCCTGGGTTTCGCCGCCTTCCGCCAAGCCCAATGCCAGCGGAAGCAAGCCCAAAACGGTGGAAATGGCAGTCATCAAGATCGGTCTCAGCCTCTGCTGACCAGCGGTCTTGATCGCCTCGCCCAGTTCCATCCCATCCACGCGGCGCAGTTTGTTTGTGGTGTCCACCAAAAGGATGGAGTTGTTCACCACGATACCCGCCAGCATGATGATGCCCAGATAGCTTTGGATGTTGAAAGTGGTGCCGCTCAAAAACAGGATCAAAGCCACGCCGATGAAGGCAAAGGGCACCGTGAACATCACCACCAGCGGGTGTTTAAAGGATTCAAACTGACTTGCCATCACCATGTAGATCAAAACTATCGCCAGAATCAAGCCCATGAGAAGCTCTTGAAACGATTCCTGCTGCTGTTTGTAGTCTCCGCCAATTTCCAGGCTATAGCCCAAAGGCAGCGGAATCTTATCCAGTTCCGCCTGTATGTCCTTCACCACGGCGCTCAGGTTCCGTCCGCTGTGGTTGGCATTGATTTCGATCACCCTTTCCTGGTTCAGCCTTTCAATCACGGTGGAGCTTTGGCTGCTTTCCACCCTCACCACGTTTCTCAGCATGACCGGTGCCCCGGCGGGGTTCACCACGCTCAAATCCAGCAAACGATTGATGGGAAGCTGGTCTGCGTCCTTCACCCTCAAAGTCATGGGATACTCGCGCCCGGCTTCCACAAATTCTCCCGCGCTGGAACCCGAAAGAGCCGTTTCCAAAACCTGTGCGATCTGCTGAACGGTGAGTCCCAGGTCGGCAGCCTTGTTGCGATCAATAATGATCAAATCTTCCGGAGCTCCCGCTGTGCGGCTCAGGTTCGTGTCTGTGATGCCCCGGATTCCTTCGATCGATTTTTGCACGCTGTTTGCAATGCGGTAGGATTCATCCAGGTCATGACCCCGGATTTGGATGGAAAGCCTGCTTCCTCCGCCCATAAAGCGCGTCATTTGGCTGCTGGAGGCAGTGCGAACCCGGATTCTGGCTCCGGGAATGCCTGAAAAGCGTCTGCGAAGATCATTGGCAATGTCTTCATCACTGCGCCGGCGCTCGGAACGTCCCAAAAGCCTCAAGCGCATGGAACCGGTGTTCGAGCCTGAAGCCCAGCCTCCGCTGCCAGCTTGGGTGATCACGTTCACAATCTCGTCTATGCCCTGCATCCGCTGTTCCAGTTCCTTCATCTTTTCGTCCACCACTTCCAGCCTGGTGCCGGCTTCCATATCCAGGTTCACCCGGATTTCGCCTTCGTCGGCTTCCGGCATCAGTTCCGAACCGATGAACATCGCCAAAACAATCGCACCAAGCATGGCTCCAGCCGCGATCAACACAGTAACACGGCGTTTTTTCATCACCCAGGCAAGCACTTTGGCATAAACTTTTTCCATCCCGGTCAAAAATCTGCCCGTGGCATGGTAGATCCTGCAGCGCAGGCTGTCTTTGCGTCCCTTGGGTTCGCTGCTCACCTCAAGCAGTTTGCTGGAAAGCATGGGAACGATGGTGAGCGCTGTAACCAAAGAACACAATAGCGCAAAAACCACCACGAAGCCCAGTTGGCGATACATCAAGCCCGTCATTCCCTTCATGAAGATCAGCGGCAAAAACACCACCACCGATGTCAGAGTGCTTGCAATCACAGGCGAAGTGACCTCTCCGGCGCCCACGATGGCAGCTTCCTTGGGTCCTTTTCCCAGCTCACGATGGCGGAAAATGTTTTCCAAGACCACGATGGAGTTGTCCACAAGCTGACCCACCCCCAGTGCCAAAGCGCCGATCGTCATCAGATTCAGCGTAAATCCGGAAAAATAGAGCAGGCCAAAGGTTGCCATGATCGAGATGGGAATGGCGGTGGAAATCACCATCGTGCTTTTGATGTTTCTCAAAAAGAAAAGCAGGATCAGAACCGCCAAAACACCACCGATGATCACGCTGCTGGTGACGTTGCTGATGGCGCGGCTGATATAGACGGATTGATCCACCAGGGGCACCACCTTCACGCGGGAGATGCTGCGGTTGATGTTTTCCACTTCGCGCAACACGCCTTTGGCAACTCGCACGGTGTTTGTCCCAGACTGTTTGTTCACCGAAATCTGAATGCCGGGCTCGCCGTTGATGCGGACTACGCTGTTCACCTTTGTGGTTCCGTCTTCGATGGTGGCAATATCGCCCAGGGCGATCACGCTCGAACCGCGCTGAGCCACCACTGTGCGTTCCAATTCCTCCAAGTTTTCAAACACACCGGGAACCCTCACCGTGATTTGGTAGTTTCCGCGGTAGTTTGTGCCGGTGGGTTTATTGATGTTTGCGGCCTTGATGCGGGTGATGATTTGATCCATGGAAAGCCCCAGCGCGCTGATTTTTTGGGGATCCACGTTGATGGAAATCTCTCTGGTTTGTCCGCCCCAAACGTTCACACTCGCCACTCCGTTCACGCGCTCAAGCCGATAGGCTATCTCGTTGTCTATCAAGCCTCTCAGGCTAACGGGGTCCAGTTCGCTCACCACGCCCATCATCACCACGGGCATGGCTGCCAGGTCAAATTTTCTCAGGGAAGGCCGGGTTGCCCCTTCCGGCAGGCGTCCAATGATGCGGTCCAGGCGGTCCCGGATGTCGTTGGAAGCGGCATCGAGATCGGTTCCCCAGGCAAAATAAACCTGCACGCTGCTGGAACCTTCGGATGAGCGGGAGGAAATCTCCTGCACACCCGCCACGGCGCTCACAGCCTCTTCGATGGGTCTGGTGATCAGTTCTTCCATCACCAGCGGGCTGGCTTTGGAATAGCTGGTGGAAATGCTCAAAGTGGGCGAAGTGACGTCTGGCATGGCGTCGATGGGCAGCCTGCTGAGCGCGATTCCTCCCAAAATGATCACAATCAGCGCCACCATGATGGTGGTCACCGGTGCGTTTACGGAAGATTGGGCGATCTTCATTTTTTGCCGCCGGGTTTTCCACTTGGTTTGGAGCCCGGTTTTTTGCCGGGACCTTTTTCGTTTTGATCCAAGCTGATTTGGCTGCCGTCCTGAAGCTGATCCTGCCCCAAACTCACCACCTCACCCTGCAGATCCGGGGAAAGAATCTCCACATGGCTGGCAGTCACCAAACCTTTTTCAACCGGCACAAACGCCACCGTCGAGGCGGCTCTGTCCACCAGAAAGACCCCTTCTTCACCACGGTGTTTGCTCAGCGCCGCGCTGGGTATGGCTCGCACGCCGCTCTTGGTTTGAAAAACAATCTTGGCACGTGCATACATTCCCGGTTTCAGCTTTTGACCGGGATTTTCCACGCTGAGTTCGATCCTTGCCTGGCGCGAGCTTTCCTGAAGCATGGGGGCAATCCGGCTCACGCGGGCGCTGAATTCCTCCCCCGGCCAGGAGTCCGAATTTAACGTGGCTGTTTGTCCCACCTTCAGGCGGGTATAATCGCTTTCGATCACATCGATTTCCACTTTCAGGGAACTGATATCCAAAACCGAAACCAAGGGAGCGCCTGCGCTCAAAAGCTGACCCGGCTCGGCAAAGCGTTCTCCGATCACCCTTGTGGACGGACCGCCGCTCCAGTCTGCCTTGATGCGGGTGTGGGAAAGCTGGATCTCCGCGGCGTTTTTCGCTGCCAGGGCGGCACGGTGTTTGGCTTGTTCAGTTACATATTTTGCATTGATGCGGTCAAATTCATCCTGCGAGATGAAGTGTTTCGCCAGAAGCTGGCGGCTGTGATCCAGTTCCTTTTGCGTTTCGGCAAGCGAACTGGCGGCTTGTTCCAGGTTTGCCTTGGCTTTGTCGAATTCCAGGCGGAAAAGGCTGTCTTCCAGTTGGCCGACCACCTGTCCGCGGCTAACTGTATCACCAATATCCACATACAGTTGAGCCAGTTGTCCTGCCACTTTGGGCGAGAGGATGAAACTGCCCGCGGCTTTCAGGTTTCCGCTGAACATGGCGCTGTCGTCCAGATCCATGATTTCGACCTTTGCGGTCTCCACAGCAACGGCTTGCGGACCGCCCCGACCCATTTCCTTCTTTTTCGAGGTTCCACCAAAAATGCGCCAGGCGAAAAGAATCACCAAAAGCGCAATCGGAATCGCTATCCATAGTTTCTTCTTCATTTTTCATTACCATCAAATCGTTTGATCCACAGTCACTTACAAGATGTCCACACAAAACGGCAGGGCATGAAAGCGGTCAAGGGAAAAAAACGGACAGCCCTGTGTCATCCGGGAAAATGATTCAAAAACCCTGCTTCGCCCTTGGCTCCAACCTAAACACAACCGCAATACAACCCATACTCAACCCAATAAAAACTTGGGAGGCACATGGGTATCTTTCAGGTGGCTTATTGGCTCGGCTGCAGGGCGGAGGCGGCAGGTTTGATGCGGATATATTCGTTGAAGCTGAGCTGGTATCCCGTTTTGGAAAGCAGCGGCTCGCTGGTGACAAGCTTCCATTCCGCCGGTTCAAACGGGGGAAAGTGGACATCGCCTTCAAACTCAGCCTCGATGCGGGTGAGGAGGATTTTGGAAACCAGAGGCATGAAAAGCGTGAAAACCTTCGCGCCGCCTGTGATGAAGCATTCCTCATCCTTGTTGCAGTGGCTGAGGCATTCCTCCACGCTGTGGCAGACCGTGGCTCCGGGAGCTTGGAAATCCATGTCCCGCGTGAGCACCAGGTTCAGACGACCCGGCAGTGCAGCCTTGAGGCTCAGCCAGGTGTTTTTGCCCATCACGATGGGGTGCCCCAGGGTCTTTTCCTTGAAAAAACGAAGGTCTTCGGGAATATGCCAGGGCAGGGAGCCTTCCTTCCCGATGAGCATATTTCTATCCACGGCGACGATGATGGTTAGCGGGATCTTTTCCATTTTATTAGCTCAGGGATTGAAAGCAATTTCCCCAGTAAGCAGCTTGCTTTTCACAAAAACCGGGGTTTGGGCGATCAGGCTGACATCACCTTCGCAGATCACATCTTCGCCAAAGCTGATGTCGCCGGTGATTTTGAGGCTCTTGCAGTCTATGAGCGAGGGCACGCCTTCCTTGAAGCGCATTAGAAGCTGATCGATGTTACCGTAATAGCGTTGATCCAGTTCGATGGGCGGAATGGAGGTCACACCTCGACGCATGACAACCTGATATTGGTCGTTGAGGTCGAAAAGGTCGCTCCAGATCGCCAGAAGGTCGTTGTTTTTCTTCACCGGGGCAAAACGCGAACGCGGAACCAGGAGGGCTTTGGCACCGTTGAAAACGCCAATCGCTGCTCCCATTGCAGTTTCAAGCTGAAATACTGGGGTTCCGTCCACGGTTTTGGGGTTTACAATCAAGGGCAGCGGCATGATGCCTTCGCCGGTGATCAGGTTCCATTCCAGTGCCTTGAGGTCTATCCACAGATTGTTGGTATTAAAGTAGTTATAGCGCTCAATATCCTGAAATTCATCCAGTTCATCAGGAGGACACTGTGCAATTTCGCGCAGCATGAGCTGCCCGTGTTTGTCCTGACAGAGATGGCCGCCTTTTTTGTCCGCATCAGTGCGGGCGCAAACTTCCATCAAAAAGTGGATTTCATGAGCTTCCATATAGGCTGGAATGCTGGTGTCCACTGTGGCGCCAAGGTTGTCGGAGTTTGAAACAAAGGCATAGCGATAGCCCTCGGCGATCATCTGTTCCAAAATCCCGGAAGCGCTGAGCGCGGCATAGATGTCGCCGTGCCCGGGCGGGTTCCACATCTTGTCTGCATCCTCGTTTTCATAGGGTTTGAGGTCGTCCTGACGGATGCGGGGAAACTTGTGCTGCAAAAAGGATATGGGCAGCTTTTGGCGCTTGAGATCGGGATATTTTTCCAGATATTCCAAGGTTTCCGCCTCGGTGCTGTAGCTGTTCATCAAGAGCAGCAAAGCCTCATATCCGGTGCTGGCGCGCAGGGAAAGCACCTGACGTGTGATAATGTCCAAAAAATTCATGTTTCCCTTCACGGGAAGCAGGCTTTTGGGTCCGCTGAGCCCCATGCTGGTTCCCAGGCCGCCGTTCAGCTTGATCACGGCGATGTTTTTCAAAATGGATTGACGCCTGTAGTCTGCCAAGGCGGAATAATCAATCACATTTGCCGCGGAAGGAGGCTCGATCTGCGTTTTGGGGATCAGCCCCAGTTTTCCGGCTTTCAACTGTTCATAATAGCTGCCAAAAGTGCGGATCACCGTCTCCGGCAAGCCCGCCGCCTTCATTTGCTTGGTGAAAAGACTGAGCATGGTCTCATCCTTATTTATGTTTGGAAACTGTGTTTTGCAAAAGCTGGGGGTCAACCTCGTTGGGAATGGTGATGTGCCCTTTGCCGCTGTGCTTTTCGTTCCAGGTTTTCACAGTTTCGATGGCGTTGGGATTGCATGCCCAGTTTCGCCTGCCCACTCCGCCCATCACGTCCCAGGAAAGTGCGGATGCCACAACTTTGTCCATATCTTCGCTGCCGTCCAAAACGATGCCGTTTCCGCCGTTGATGCTGCGGCCGATTCCGACCCCGCCACCATTGGAAAGCACCACCAGGCTCATGCCGCGGGCAACGTTTCCTGCGAAGCAGTGGGTGGCCATGTCTGCCATCACATTGCTGCCGTCGCGGATATTGGCTGTTTCGCGGAAGGGAGAGTCTGTTCCGGAGGTGTCGTGGTGGTCGCGTCCCAGCATCACGGGGCCGATCACACCTTCGCGCACAAGCTGGTTGAACCTCAAGGCGATGCGCACCCTGCCTTCTTCGTCGGCATAGAGGATGCGGGCCTTGGTGCCCACCACCAGTTTGTTTTCATGGGCTTCGCTGATCCAGTGGTGATTGTCTCTATCCATCGAATTGCGGCTGGGGTCGATCAATTCCCTGGCAGCTTGGTCCGTGATTTTCAAATCGCTTTCTTTGCCGCTGAGGCAAACCCAGCGGAAAGGACCGTAACCCAGATCAAAACAGAGCGGACCCATGATGTCTTCCACGTAGGAGGGGAAGATGAAGCCTTCGGTGGTGTTGATTCCGTTGCGGGCAATTTCTTTGGCTCCGGCGTCAAAAACCGAAGCCATGAAGCTGTTTCCATAGTCCCAAAAGCGCGAACCCTTTGCGGAAAGCCGCTGGATCACTTTGAAATGGCGAATCAGGCTGGCATCCACGGCTTCGCGGAACCTGGCGGGGTCGTTTGCGAGCAGCGCTCTGCCTTCTTCAAAACTGTAACCCGCAGGGGTGTAGCCGCCTTCATACACGGCGTGGCAGGAGGTTTGGTCGGAAAGCAGTTCCACCTTGATGTCGTTTTTATCAACATATTCCAAAAGGTCCACAATGTTGCCATGGTAGGCGATGGAAAGCGCTTCGCCCTTGGCTCGGTATTCTTCCACCCAGTCAAAAATCTCTTTCGGTTCCTTGGAAACCCTGCCCACCCAGCCTTGCTGGTGTCTGGTTTCGATGCGGCTGTAGTCCACTTCGGCAATCACGCCGATGCCGCCGGAAATTTCCACGGCTTTGGACTGCGCACCGCTCATGCCGCCCAAACCGGACGAGATGAAACGCACACCGGAAAGGTCTTTGTCGGCAGGAATACCGAGATATTTACGTCCGGCGTTCAAAAGCGTGATATATGTGCCGTGAACAATGCCCTGGGGACCAATATACATCCAGCCTCCGGCGGTCATCTGACCGTAGTTTGCCACGCCCAAGGCTGTCAGGCGCACAAATTCTTCAGGGTTGTCCCATTTTCCGATTACAAGCCCGTTTGTGGAAATAACTCTTGGCGCTTCCTTGCGCGAGGGAAAGAGCCCCAGAGGGTGACCGGATTGAACCACCAGGGTCTGTTCATCGGTCATGATTTCCAGATATTTCTTGATCAACTGATATTGCATCCAGTTTTGGCAAACTTGACCGGTTTCACCGTAGGTGACCAATTCATAAGGATATAGCGCGATGTCAAAATCGAGGTTGTTGTCGATCATCACCTGCATGGCGCGACCGGAAACGCTTCCTTGATATTCATCGATGGGGCGGCCATGGATCCTGCCGGCGGGACGGTAGCGGTATCCATAAATGCGCCCGTGCTGCATGAGTTCATCCAAAAATTCCGGCGCCATCTTGGCGTGATGTTCCTTGGGAATGTAGCGCAGGGCATTTTTCAGCGCCAGGGCAATTTCTGTTTCGCTGAGTGTCATGCCCCGATGTGGAGCACGACGATATTTTGGATCAAAAACCGGATCTGGCGGCAGCGCCGCATCAAGCTTCACTTCAAAAGGCTTTTCCATATCATACCTCGTATCAAACAATATTAGACTTTGGGTTTTGGCAGGCTTAATCCTTTGCTGGAAAGAAATTTAAGTAGCCGAAGGCAATCCAATTTATTCAACAAGCCTTGCCAAAACTGCAGGATAAGGAAAATTGACAAAGAGGCGGTTTTTGTCAAGGCAAATGTGGCGGAGAGGGATTTTTTAAAGAAAGGATCTGAAACGTGACAAGTTGAGTACAAAGTGACAACGAAAACTGTAAACTGTTGCATCGTATGACATCCTTGCTCATCCTTTATATGACCTTTTGAGCAGTTTGTGACAGGATTACCACAGATAAAAATCACCGAAAACTGCAAGTTATGACAGCATTTCTGCAAATTGAATCTGGTTGATAGATTCAATTATACTTGAAGTCCTCAATACTCCTTTTTTTCATAATTATCTCGTTGTCTTTATTCAGCAATAGCCACCGCACAGGTTACTGCATACAAATCCAGCCCAAACACTAATAAAAGACCTGGACCGATCCATATATATCTGAACATAAATATTCCCAACGCAGGAAGTGTCGGGTATATCCGGCAAACTGTAACTATTTCAGCAGCAGCATTTTCCGCACCAGGTTTGCGTTGGGAGTTCTTAAATTATAGAAGTAAACGCCAGAAGGACAGGCATTGCCAGAATTGTCAAAGCCATTCCAGATTGCTGTATGGCTGCCAACTGTAGCAGTTCCATGATACAGAGTTTTTACCAACTGTCCTTTAACATTATAGATATCCAAAGATACTTCTCCCGGCTTCTCAATGGTATACTTGATTGTTGTGATTGGGTTGAAGGGATTGGGATAGTTTTGCTCTAAAACTGGAGTCCCAATGGCGGGAGTTGTGGGATCGTCATTGCTGACCCAAGGCTTTGAACCAAACTCATAACAACCCATGTCTATACGGCCATCCCAGACCCGCCAATTACCTGCCAGATCATAAGGTGGCAAGCCCAGCCCTGATATATCGGGGGTTCCAGAATTGATACAGGGAGACGCGGCAGAAAGGCTGTAATAGAGTGGATTGTGGATATCATCTCCACCCAGAAAGAAGGGGTCTCCACTCAAGCTGCTGGGCAAAAAGTCGATGGTATTGCCTGGTATTGGGAAGGGTTGGATGCCTGGCAAACCATCCTTAATCAATGAATAATCTACAGTTAGATTAGTGTGCTCATTGGGGTCGCCATACATGGGGTTTACTCTAATCTGAAAAGGGCTGTCGTTGTCAAAGATGCAGTTGCTGATATTGACGTTGCCGTTGACCGAGAGGGTGAAGGTATCGCTTTGGTTGCCTGCGAGTGTGCAGTTGCTGAGTTCTATGTTGGGATTGTTGGAAGAGCCAATTACCGCAATGCCGCCTTGGGATTCATTGCCGCTGAACAGACAATTCCTAAAAGAAAATCTGTTTTGCTGTTGTGGAAATTGGGCGCCAGTAAATGATACTGCATGAGAATCATCATCCAACATGGTGAGATTGATGAATTGACAGTTTTCAACTTCAAGAGATTTATCAGCGACAATTTTAATCAGAGTGTGTGCCCAAACAGATGATGATACATAGGTTGAAGTGGCATTACGAAACACGGAATTTTTGATTGATCCAGTTATGGGGAGATCAATGCTGATCAAACCAGCATTGGGGGTTGTGATGTTTTCAATTGTTACATTCTCCCAGGTTGTTTCCCTTTCGTTGTTTGATATAAGGTATATTATGGCAGCATAATCCGGGCGAAAAGCGTCTATGCGGATGTTCTTCAAGTTTACAATACTCTTATTGTTTGCGCTTATCACACCGCAGTTATCCGTATCCCTCGATAAAAAAGTCATATCAGCAATCGTTGCACTCTCTAATTTCGTGGCACTGAATACCTTATCCCAGGAACCATAGTTAAGGGTAATATCGGGATGTGGCTCACAAATCACGGTTGTAATATCTATGCCGCTTCCCTGCACTATAACCCAGCCTTTCAGGGCTATGGGAAATATCTGGTCGTTATCGGTTCGTGAATATGAGCCCGGCTGCAAAATCACAGTATTCTGGTTCAAGCTATCAGGGGCTATGCGATAGATTGCTTCGTGAATGGTCTTAAGTGGCGTGGCAGGGCTCGAGCCGTCATTGGCATCGTCACCCTGAGGTGATACATAAAGGTTGCCATCAATCTCCTGATGATGGGCGTTTAGGATATCAAAGATAATCTGGTAGTTTGTTGTGAAAGGATTCGTGGCTAGATAAACCGCATGATAGACCCCTGGGTCAGCGATGGAAAAAGTATCCAGAGGAAGATATAAATCTTGCTCAGCATATTGAATATAGATATCCTGACCCGTTCCAGCACGATTGTTGTATATCGAACAGCGATTTACAGGGTCAAAGGTGAGGTTGCAAGGGTATCCAGTAACTCCAGTAGCAAATATCCCACCTCCAAATATTAGAGCATAGTTTTGATACACGTCCACTCCACTAAAATGTGCTTCCGAGCCAATTACGTTGATTCCACCACCTGTTCTTGCTTTGTTATTGAATATCTTACAGTTAGTAACTGATGTTGTTTTACTTATGCTGACCCCTCCTCCTGCTCCACTTACCATGCCATTAGTCAGAGAGAATCCTCTTATTAAAATATTCTCATTCATGGACCTAATACATCTATCAAGGTTATTTCCATCAATTATCGTTGAATCAATGAAAGATGCATCTCCGGTACTTCCTTCCAAACTCATTAAGGTGATGTTATTGGTCTGAATTGTCAGGTTCTCAAAATATCTGCCGGGATACACCAACACTGTGTCTCCGGGATTGGCTGCACTCAGAGCTGATTGGATAAGAGAGAAGTCTCCCGTTCCGTCTTGCTTCACAGAAAGTGTGGCAGCAAATACAATGCAAGGTAGTAACACTACCCAAATCAACAAGCTGAATCGTAATTTCATGATTTCCTCAATACTTATATTCCGGGGAAGGTAATGCACCTTCCCCGGCTCTTTACTTACACAACCATACTGTCATTAGATAAACACGACATTTTGGCGCCTGATAATATAGGCTTCATCTTGAAGTTCGCATTTTCAGAACGGAAAGACACTGTTTGGGCTTTGCCACTTACTTCATCAGAAGCATTTTATTGGTTATGGTGTTCTTAAAGCTGCTGATGCGGTAGAAATATACTCCGCTGGACACAGCCATATTGTTCATATCTCTCCCGTTCCATACAACACTGTGTAATCCCATTGGCATTTCTGAGTCTAGCAGATTCTTGACAAGCTGTCCTTTTATGTTGAATATATCAAGCCGTACCAGTGATTCTTCGGGTAAGCTGAAAGCGATGGTTGTACTCGGATTGAAGGGATTGGGGTAGTTCTGCATGAGCGCGAACTCAGGAGGAATAACGCTTTGTAGATCATCCTGAGTGAGCTTAACTTCGAAATATGGATAACCAGCTCTATTTTGTCTTGCTTGTAGCTGATTAGGCTGCAGGAGCATGGTTTGTAACTGATTGCCAGCATGTTTGCTGTCCTCATAACAAAAAGCCAATTGTACATCACCATGGATAAGTTCCTCTGCACTATCCACATAGGTCGAAATCTGCTCGAAGCTGTCGTCAACGACCACCGCCCCTTTGCAGGCTCCGTTTACATATATGCCCACTTCAGTAACTGTCCCCACCAAACTATCTGGAAGACTAATATAAACTGGGATGTAATCCGGTTTCTCATCAAAGACAAACCTATCCGAAATCTTTTTGATAGATATGATGTCCGGTGACGCATTGCCCCATTGGAAGTTATGATCATTGTATGTGGTTACTATCACCATGTCGCCAAAGCTGATTGGTCCGCTTTTTCCAACCAATTCTCCGCTGTTAGCATCGCGCAGGATACACCAGCTTTTGGTGCGAATCATCGTGATATCATCCCAAATGGCTCTGAAGGCATCTCTCGGATTAGCGGCATTTTCTTTGAAATACCCCAGCCAGTTTTCCATCCCTCCATAAATCGGGAACTGCATGCTATCCGGGGTTTTTAGACCGCTTTCCACCAGAGTAATCGGCCAGCTAAAGTTAGGATTAATTCTGGATTGTAGCTTGACTTTGTAGCCCTGGGGGCTGGTGACGATATGAGAGGAAGCGGTTCCACACCAGGATGAGTCATTCCAAAAAATTGAGTATTCCCCTTCATGATTATACCACCTAATCTCGTCCAGATAGGAGGGGGTGGGATTATCGTCAGAGTCTAAATGAATAGTCAGCAACTCCTTAAAGAACTCACTTGCAAGCAGGGCATTGTCTGTAATCGAATTAAGCACCGGGTAGCTCACCCAATACCATTTGTCCACATCATTTTGGTTTTCGAAAGTGTAGTCCCAATATTTATGATTTTGTACCTTTTTTGCCCCTATATCAGGAGGAGTTCCATCTGGGTCTAAATCTCCAATTCCGGAATCAATACAAGGAGAAATTGCACTGCTATTCCAGATGGGGATGTAATTCTCGCCTAAGAGAGGGTCTTCAAATAAGCTGTTGCTGGGAACAGTTGCCTGACCATTTTCTTGAAAAGCAACTGCATTATTCCAGAATAGATTTCTACCAAAGGAAACACTACTTTCATTATCGAGAATATTGTCGAAAACAGCTGTATTATAACTGGAAAACACATTATTTTTAATGAATGTGTTGTAAGTTTCATATTGTTCAAGGCCTTGCCTTTGTTCTGATCCTGTCAACTCGTTCAGCTCTATCGCTCGCAAGTGAACAGTTGGGTTACTGTGGTTATTGATAAATGTGTTGTTGCTTAATTTTGCATCATGAATTCTTGTAAGGTTCACGACAGCACCATTTGTTGTTCCATAAGATCGTGTGAAGATATTGTTTTTAATAACACAAGTAATACTTTGATCCAGAATTGGATAACAACAATGGGCATAAATGTCAAACCCTGGAGAGTTAACTGGAGTATGAGATGTGTTATTTTCAAAATAATTCCCTGATATTTCAACATCGTAAGAATCATATTGATTCAGCGTGTAAATGTATATTGCACCATACCTGGATTTGTTGTTACGGATATCACAGTTTGTGATGGTACTGTTACCAGATATGGAAATTACTCCCCTAGACCCAGAATCAAGGCTGCTTTCTAGACCGGGAGATCCAGAATTGTTAAGAATGCTGCACCCATTAAGAGTTGTATTGGATAGTGACAACACAGCAACTCCATCGCGTATACCGCCAGCTGTAACTCTGGGATCAACAAAGTTTTTAATCTCACAATTCTGTAACAACACATTGTTTGCGCAGTTTTGACCAATCAAAAATCCTCTTGGCGCATCAATAGAGTCACCATAGAATCCGTTAAGCACCAGATTTTTGAATATGAGGTTTTTGAAGCCATGATTATCTGTGGTGTTTCTTACAATGATATAGTTGGTATCTTGATATGGTGGTCTGTTAAGTATAGTGCTTCCATTTGCATATCTTCCGCGAATTTCAAAGTTTCTGGAGTTAATATCAGCGGTATCTGGAACATTGAACTCGATTTTTTCGCTATATGTCCCAGGCCATATAGTTACAATATCAATCTCGTTTTGAAGTGCATAGTTTACTGCCTCCATAATAGACGAGAAACTGCTATTGCTACCATCTCTGTTTACGTGTAATCCGGTTGTAGAATTCAATGGTTCAAGAATGAAGGATCCTATGTTTCTTTCATAGTTTCCAGAGTAGTTTTCTGGATAACTAATACTAATACTACTGACGTTGATGGGATGATACCCCTCAACATCTATGAACAAACTAGCCATGGTTTGATACGATTGCGCAAAAACAGGGATATCAAAAGCGAATTCTCCTTCAGCATTAACATCAGATATTCCAATTACTGAAGTATACGAATTCAATTGAACTGAGGCGTTTTCCAAACCGGAAGTGTAGTTTTCAATTGAGCCTTTAACCGTAATAATGTCTCTTGCGTACCGTTTTTCCCACCAGTCAATTAATGTGGCAGTACCCCTTATTGCGAGAGGGATACAATAATCTCTTATGGTTGGCATTGTTCCATAATCGTTATTGCGTACTCCCAAGTGGTTTGCCAAAGAAGGATTTACTGCAATTTCGGCCGAAATCAGATCGCACATATTTTGGATGTATGGATAACGTGATAACGAATAACGACCATCTACTGGACCACTACCATCAACATCTTCACTGGCAAACATCTGTGTAATCTGATTCACCGTAAAGAATAAGTCATATATGAAATCTTCGCTGTAACCATTCATTGTGTTTGTTGGAAGGGGGATAAAAGTACTTCCAAAAGAGTTGATTATAGTATTCACATTCCATACATTCTCCAAACTACTGGGATCAGATAAAAAGCCTCCCTGAGGGTATTGCACACCATCATAATCAGCTAACTCTGGAAAGCCCAGATTAACAAAATCAACGGTTATAGGTCCCCACCCTTCATAAAAATCGCTATCTTCCGGTATTAGTTGTGGTTGGAAATCTAAAATAAACTGTATTAAGTTGTTTCTTATAACGTTATCGTTAGGATGTATGACATAGTCCCAAAGTAATTGAAATAGTAGACTGGTTAAATCTCCGTATGTCGGCAAGGTTTGAAACACTATTGAAGGCCCATGCACATCATTATGAGCATGTGTGGGAACAGCCATATCCATCAGCAAGTGGCATAAACGACCTAAGTACTCGTATCCTGGGAATTGTTCGGAGACATACAACTCCATAAACTGCTCATCAGATAAGTGCACCAGTACATTAGACTGTTGTAGTAATACAATATTTTGATGGATTAAAAAATCATCAAGGCTTCTTATCTTATAGTGGAATATGTATTTGTTGCCATCTATGGCATTGTGCGTGAATGTATCTACATTGCCTGGAACACCAGTTACTGAGTCAATTGTTTGAGCCATCAATGTAGGTGTGCTAACATAATAATCGTGTGTTACATACAATGTTTGAATATCGTCTGGTTGCCTCATTCCCAAAATTGTTCTTTCTGCTTTTGTCAAAGTTGTTGGGCCAGGGCCGATAACAGATGGGTTGAACCAAACGATACTATCATTTTCTCTCAATCCTCCTAACAATTTCATGTGATTCGTGACTTGAGATGGATCTTGGTTGCTCGAGTCCCAAGAGTGCGAAAAAGTTGATTTGGGATTATTTCCAGTATCCCCAATCAAATTGCATACCCATTCCTCAAGATTGTTTTGAAAGTCCTGCACATTGATATTGAAGCCATCTGATTCTCCACAGCCATATGTCCAATCATTCATGTCTTCGTTACGCAATCCATTTTTTACTTTATTATATTGTGGTGTCGAATTTGAGAACTTACGTAAAAAATCAGGATCGCCAGTATTATTCATATACAATTTCATGGCTTCTGCACCTAAGTATTGGTGTACTTGCCATACATAACAAAATGCTCCATGAATTAGTACGGCCATAAGCACGATAAGAAATAATTTTTTCATTTTTTACTCCATCTTAAAATGTTGATATCTCATGCTGAGTGTTGATTTTGGAACACTAGCGATTTGTTTACACCGTTTGTTGTTTCCGAATCAACTCACTTGTTAGTGTGTCAATTGTGATATCAAACTAGTTATCCTCCTTTCATTTTATAATAGAGTGTCAATATTCATAATACAAGATGGTGGAATCACTGCCTGTTCCAATTTCTTTACAGTTTTCCACTTTTTATCGCACTTTCCAATACAGTGAAATTGCAAAGTCACGATTGGGTACTGAATTATCGCCTTGTTTTGGGCTTTTATCCTTATTCTTGTTGTTCCCTTTCCACAAATCATTTTATCCAATATTTTCATTAGTCTCTGAAACTTCAAAACAAGAGTCGTGATATAGCACTTTTTATTGCATTTTTTCTATTTCCTCGCACAAATAAATAGTTGTCTAATTGATGCTGTAAACACTAACTCCTTATTTCCCAAATCGTTTGAGAGAATTATGAAACCATCATTACACACATTCTATATATGACCAAATGTCCAATAGCATTATTTCTACCGTTGCTTTTTATGTCAAGTTTTATCTTGGCTAACGTGGCGAGTTTTTATTATCAGCTCAAGTATTTAAGTTGAGTCCCAAATGTTGGTGTGAATTCCAACTCATTCTTTATTAGGTTATTTGAGGGTATCAGCTATCCCTCGTTACTCACAATCTATGTAAGGCCAAACGACCAATTGCATTGTATTCATCTTGTTAATCCATGTCAAGTTCTTTTCCATCAGAAGCTACATTATTGCGACGGGCTTCAGCTCATCCCAAGATAAGAAAAACCCGGGAACGAATTCCCGGGTGTATAGTTTTATTGAATCGGTTTTGAATTTATTGCTGAATCCAGGCATCCACGAGGGTGGGGAGCAGTTCTCCTGCCTTGCCTTGGTGGAATTCGTCCACAAAATGAGGCATTTCGCCGGCTTCAAGATTCACCGCCAGGGTCTTGGCGCCCAGATATGCCGCGGTCATCACAAAGCCAGCGGCGGGAAAGACCACTCCGCTGGTTCCCACAACCATGAACACATCGCAGGACTGCAGCAGGCGGTCGATTTCCTGCATCCGATAGGGCATTTCGCCAAACCAAACTATGTCTGGACGAAGACCTGAGCCGCAATTGGGACAGGGAGGAATCTCGGGTTCCAGATCGATGGAATCCATGGGCGAACGCTTGCCACAGCTATTGCAAAGCCCATTTTCCAAGCTGCCGTGCATCTCGATCACATTCTTGTTTCCGGCACGGGAGTGGAGTCCGTCCACATTTTGGGTGATGAGTTTGAAATTGTCTCCCAGCCAGTCTTCCAAGCGCGCCAAAGCCTTGTGGGCGGGGTTTGGCTGAGCTTGGCGGGCCTGCTTCCAGCGTTCCTTGTAAAAGCGCCAAACCATGGCAGGATCGCGTTGATACGCCTGGGGTGTGGCAACTTCGGTGACGGGGTGGTTTTCCCAAAGTCCGTCGCTGTCACGGAAGGTTTTCAAGCCGGATTCGGCACTTACACCGGCTCCGGTGAGAACCACCATTTTTGTATCTTTATCGATTGTAATCATTTCATTAGCATCATTTTCTTGGTTGTGGTGTTCTTTGAATCGCTCAGGCGATAGAGGTAAACTCCGCTGGAGACGGGGCGTCCCTGATCGTCAAGACCGTTCCACACGGCACGGTGGGTTCCGGCAGGAAGTTCCGAGTCCACAAGGCTGCAGATCTTTTGACCGCGGAGGTTGAAGATATCGAGGTTCACGGTGCTGCGGAGAGGAAGGTCGAAGCGGATGGTGGTGCTTGGATTGAAGGGGTTCGGATAGTTGCCAAACAGCTCAAATTGCACGGTTTGCACGGGGTCGTCCGCTGCCACCACAAATTCACTTTCGATGTAAACGTCGTCGATGTACCAGCCTTCGCCACTCACATATCCGTCTGAACCGAAAACAAAGCGCACACGCGCGTTTCCACTGTATTGGGAAAGGTCAAATTCAGCCGGCGTCCAGCCGAAACTGCCGGAATAAACTTGGGTGTTCGCTGCAAATGGCGAAGCGGGGTTGCTGTAGATCATGCGCGGATATCCGCCCACAGGCTCGATCTGAACCCAGGGGCCGTCATCAATGCTGAGTTCCACCAAGCCTCCATCCCAGGCATGGGTGGAGTTGTTATGAACTTCCGCATCCATCCAGTGATGGAAATAGAGCCTGCCATTTTGTCCCAGCGGAATCACAGAACTTTCCAAGGCTCCATGCGCCGAACTGGCATAGCCCGAGGAACCGGGTCCGCCGAATTTCATGGACCAGGAGCCGCCCTGGGTGTTGTTGCGATTGTTGTTGCGGTGCCATTGGTCTGAAAAGTTCGCCAAAAGCGGATAGCTGATCCATTCCTGCTGATCGTGCTCAAAGGTGTATTTTTGGTTGCCGACATAGAGCGAGAACACTCCTTCCAAAACGTTTCCATTTTCCGCTGTGATCAGATATCCGATGTTGGCGGAACTTCCGATGGGCATATCCTCTGAAACGGTGATGGTTACAACGTTTTCGCAGAGAATCAAGTCGTTGGGCAGGATGGGGTCGAGCCCGATGTCAAACTGGGAAAGGTTCACCAGAGGGTTGTCTGAAAAAAGGATCAGCATGGGGAAGAAGGCTTGGCCGCTGCCGGTGTTGCTGAGGATGAGATTCAGGCCGGCGTTGTCTCCCGGCATCACCATGAGATTGGAACTAACGAATTCGTAGGTGTCCAGATTCAGCTTGGGTGCGTTCAGCATCAGAGTGACCGGGGTGGTGGCCTGATGGGAATCAAAGCTTGCCACAAAGTTCATGGTGGCGATGTGTTTGTCCGGATATTCGCCGAGGATGCGGATTTGGAAGAAGCCTTCGATGCTTTGGGCGTCTGAAGCTTGAAGGGGGTCAAAGCCGCAACTGCTGTTCAAAATGCTGATATTGGGCGAAGTGCTTACCAGGCTCAGGGTTCCGGGGCCAAGCTGGTCCATCAGCCCAACGTTTTCGATGGTGACGTTCACGCCGATGAGTTCGCCGGTGTGGTAAAGCCCGTCATCGTCGATATAATCAACGCTGGAGGCAACCACATAGGGCTGATCGCTGGCGATCACGGTCACGGTTTCGGAAAACACGAAAAAGTCGTTTGCCACAATGCTGATCTGATATTCTCCCGGGGTCAGCGGTTGAATCAGCGCGATGCTGATCATGCCAGTGTTGTCGGCTTCGGATTCCCAAAGCAGTTCATCGCCGTTTTTCAGCCTGAGCTTGGCGCCGGGTGCGTTGGTGAGAATTTGGTAGTTGTTCAAGCCCACAGCCCAATAGGAAGGAAGCTGAACATTCATTTCCTGGGGTGTGTCGCCCCAAACCATCAGAGCCGGATCGCCGAAAAGATTGGTTTCATACACAACCCAATACATCACAGGCATGTTCGACATAAAGGGGATATTGTCCACCTTGCTGTCTGCCAAAACGAAGCCCAGCTCGCGCAGGTTTTCTCCAAAAATGGCATCAATATATTGACGGTGGATCTTTTGAGAGGCGCCGTCTGTGGAACCTTGCATGCCCCATCCGTAGCGGGAATGGGATATCATGGCTACCGCGGAAGTGG
Organism: Candidatus Cloacimonadota bacterium; assembly: GCA_012728875.1. Classification (GTDB taxonomy): domain Bacteria; phylum Cloacimonadota; class Cloacimonadia; order Cloacimonadales; family Cloacimonadaceae; genus Syntrophosphaera. The sequence continues at coordinate 69,892 of JAAYEF010000011.1, read as the reverse complement.
AAATGCTGGTGAATTTTTCCGTGATGGAATCCGACGTATATTGACCGGCATTTGATTCACGGTTGTCGAAAGAGCCGGCATAGCAGCCTTGGGAGAAATAGATGGAATAGTTTTGGTCTGTGCCGTTGTTTGTGATGCTGTTTGCGGTGACCGCCTGATTGTTCAAACGCATGCAGTAGTTCGTGAAAGAGTGTCCCAAGTGGTTCACCAGGTTCGGACCCTGGCTCAGAAGAGGACGCACCTGGCTTCCGGTCCAGGAGTCAGCCTGGCCGTAGGTTCTGTCGTAGAGCGTACTGATATTCCAGTTTGTGGGCACTCCCACGGTGGTGTAGCCGTTCATGGAACTGCCGCCAATCATTTCATCCATGTAGTCTCCGCCCCAGGTGGGACCGTCCCAAAGCCATTCCCCCACAAAAAGCGAGGTTTTCATATCCGAAATCACAGGCTGGGTGAGATAGCTGGTGGTTTTATGGATAAAGCTCTGAATCTCAGTGTCGTTGTTATAGCAAAAACGTCCGATGGACAGTTCCGGAACCAAATCCGCTTCCGTGGGTTCGCCCCAAAGGTTGTTTCCATTTGTGTTCCAGTTTCCGTCCAGGCAGCTGTAATACATATCTGCAGGAATGTCGTAGTCCACATAATCGGCTCCGCTGCCCATGTTCACATAAAAACCGCGGTGTGGGATCACATCGGTGTCGCCAGCCAGAAGCACATGGCGCAGGGGATTGTTTTGATAGACGCTGATGATGAAATTGCGGATTTTTTCCTGAAGGTCTTGTCCGGCAAAGCCGCTTTGGATTTCCTGCACTGATTTCATCATCACGTTCAAGCCACGCTGGCTGTGAAAAGCTTTGATGGGCTGCCATTGGTCGAATTTATCAGCATCGTGGATGATGAGATAATCATAGCCGCTTTGCCGGGTGGAATATTTGGGAATGTCGATGCGGTTGTCCACCGAGCTTGCCAGTTGTTCCAGCACCGAGGCATCCTGCTTCAAAAGGCGCAAAGCTTCGTTAGACCGGGAGCCGCCTGAGGTGCGAACAGTAATGTCGATCCTGCGATAAAATGTGAGCTGCGCAGTCTGCGGCTCATATTCAAAGGGACAGACGGCGGAAAAGTTGATCGGATGTCCGCTCAGGAACTGGGTGTTCACGCCGTTGTGAGCAAGCTGCGGCCAGAATCCAGGGTTTTCATAGATGGCGGGATTCGGCTGCGTCCGCGGATGCTGGACCGGACTGGAAAGCGGATGCTGCTGTTGAAGCGGTGCCACGGGGCGCTCCAGCGTGAAAACCTGCGGCTGGCTGAGGCTGACCTGGATTTCCAGTGCCTCTTCTCCGGGCTGCAGCAAGATTTTGGTGCCAAACCAAGGCAGTTCTGGCTCACCAGGGGTTCCCCAGCTTTGAGCGCCATCCAACCTTACAAATGTGTATTCATCCGAAACCTTCAGCGAAGGTTCAGCCATGGTGTAGGAAAAACTTACGTCGGCAGCCAAGACGGCAAAACCGATGAGGAGGGAGATAACGGCTATGAAATGTTTCATCAGGCAAAGACCTTATTTATGTTTTTCCATATTATTATGCAAGCCACATTCCAAAGACGGGATTTCTTTAACAGAAGGGATTTTTGGAAAGATTTGCAGGGTTTTGTGTGTTTGGGAGTATATTTGGTAGAAGGAAAACGAGTTTTTCTTGACATGATTTGCCAAGCATTATTTTGGTGCAATATTATGAAAATATCCTAGACGGGATTTTTGGGAAGCCCGGTCCGTTTTTTTATTTATCAACACACTTTAAAAAAAATGGAGACCACCATGAAAAAACAGATTTACATCGTGACCGGCGCGGCCGGGCATCTGGGCAGCTATGTGGTGAAAGAGCTTTTGAGCCAGGGCCATGAAGTTCGCGCTTTCACCCTGCAATGGGAAAAGATTCCCTCCTATGTGGATGAAAACAGAGATCATCTCACCCGCTATGCCGGCGACGTCCGCTATGCGCAATCCCTGGACCAGCTTTTTGAAAACCCGGACGACGCCGAATTCACCGTGATTCATTGCGCTGGGCTGATTGGCATCAGTCTTGGCAAAGACCAGCGGCTTTACGACGTGAACGTTGGCGGAACCCAAAACATGATTGCCGCCTGCAAAAAACATCATGCAAAAAGATTGGTCTATGTGAGTTCAGTGCACGCCATTCCCATTCTTCCAGACGGCCAAACCATGAAGGAGATCTCCTTTTTCAGCCCGGAAAAAGTGATTGGCTACTACGCAAAAACCAAGGCCATGGCCACCCAAAAGGTCTTGGACGCTGCGAGGGAAGGCATGGATGCCCTGGTGGTTCACCCCTCCGGGATCATTGGACCCCACGCACCCCGCAGCGGAAACATGGCTCAGATGATGAACTCCTTCCTGCAGGGTCGCTTCAACGCCATCATCAAGGGAGCCTACGACTTTGTGGACGTTCGCGATGTGGCATCCGGTGTGGTGGCTGCAGCCCAAAAAGGCAGGAAAGGTGAATGCTATATCCTGTCCAACCGTGTGGTGGAAATCAGTGAAATGCTGAATGAACTGGCAAAAAGCAGCGGACGCCGCAAACCCAGAATCCGCCTCCCCCTCTGGCTGGCAAAAGCCGCGGCGCCCTTTGCCGAACTTTACTACAAAATGGCTCGCAAGACCCCGTTTTTCACCCTCTATTCGCTGTTCACAATTTCGAACAACAGCCTTTTTTCCAATGCCAAAGCGGTTTCAGAGCTTTCCTATAAAACCCGCTCACTGCAGGAAACCGTGGCGGATATCGTCTCTTCCATGAACGGAAGCCTGAAAAAGAAGCTGAGATAGACATCCGTCTGGATTCCAGTCTGCTTCTCCCTTGAGCCGAGCTCATCAGTTGCCACACTGCTGCTCATGAGCCACCCCAGTTTTTCGCGGGTGGTTGACGAGTATCTGCCAGGGAAGATGGCTTTGGGGCTCAAGGAGGAAGGCGGCTTGGGGTTCATTATTTAAAAATTCATGTGTGCAATGCCAGGCTCCAGCCTTTCTTTACGTCAAGGGTAATCTACTGAACCATAGTGTATTACATGCTTTGGCAATGATCTTTGGTCTTCGATAGAACACGAAAAATATGGCAAAGCGCTCTTGATCGTTAAAAATAGCAAAATCATCTGTGAAAAATGCCCCAAGTAAGGTCTTTCAATAAAAATCTTGACGATTTGGCAGGGTTGAAATGTTTGGAGAAATGCTTTGTAAAAACAAGGCAAACCCGGCTGTTTCGCATGCAAGGCAAGCGCCAATCTGGATTCAGCCAAAAAATACATAGGAAATTTTATTACATTGGGAGCATAGATCAATGAAAAAACTCTCCTGGTTAGCACCTGTATCCATACTGATCTTCGTATTGGTTACACTGATCTTTCTTTCGCCACTGGTTTTTTCCGAGGATTCCAACTGGTTCATCAAGAAAAAACTGAACTTGGGTTTGGACCTCAAGGGCGGAACTCAGACCGTTTTGACCGTGAACACCTCCGGCATGAGCGAAAAAGATGCCAAGGACGCTGTTGACGGAAACATGAACATCATCAGAAGCCGTATTGACCAATTTGGCGTTGCCGAGCCTGTGATCCAACGCAGCGGCGAAAACGACATTATTGTCCAGCTTCCGGGCGTGAAAAACCCCCGCGCCGCCGCCGACTTGCTCACCAAATCCGCAGAATTGGTTTTCAAGCTGGTGGTGACCGGTGAAGATGCCAATCGTTTTGTGGATCAAGTTGACGGAATCCTGCAATCCAACCTTTCCAGTTTTCCGGAACTTGCCAAGCTGGAAGCAGAATATCGCGAAATTGATAAAAAAGATCCGAAGCCCGCGGAAAAGAAGCCCGCTGAAGAAGCTCAGGATCTTCAGGAAGCTGAAGATGCAGACGATGAAGATGCTCCTGTGCGCGAATCCGACGGCAAATCCGGAGTCTTCAAATCCCTGCTCACAGATGTGCAGGGCGAATATGCGGTTCGTTTCGACGACTATGAGATGATGGTGAACCTCTTGAACAGCAAAGAGTTCCAAAACCTGAAGCCCAAGGGTTATGATCTGGTTTTGAACAACGCGGACGATGAAATGCGCAAAGCCAAGGCTCCGGTTGTTCTCTATGTGCTGAAATCCACTGCGGAAATCATGGGAACGGATCTGGACAGCGCCAGCATGGAAATTGGCGCCTCCGGACATTCCGACCCCAGAATGGCTGGCAAGCCCTATATTTCCCTTAGCTTTACCACCAAGGGCGCACGCAAGTTTGCCAACGTGACCGGCGACAACATCAAGGAAAGATTGGCCATCGTGGTGGACAACACCGTTTATTCCGCTCCCGTGATTCAAGACAGAATCCCTGAGGGAAAAGCCACCATCACAGGCCAGTTCACCATGGACGAAGCCCGTTCCCTTGCCATCCTTTTGAACAACAAGAGCCTGAGCGCTCCAGTTGAGGTGAAAAGCTCGAACCAAGTTTCCGCCACCCTGGGCGCAGACAGCGTGAAAAGCGGCTTGATGGCCGGTCTGATCGGCATCATCGCCGTGGTGATTTTCATGCTGATCTACTACAAAATGAGCGGCTTTTTGGCAAACATCGCGTTGGTTTTCAACGTTGGTTTCATCCTTGCCATGCTCACAGCCTTTGGCGGAACCCTCACCATGCCCGGTATCGCTGGTATCATTTTGACCATCGGTATGGCAGTGGACGCCAACGTGCTCATCTTTGAACGCATCCGCGAAGAACTTGAAACCGGCAAAAATGCGCGTTCCGCTGCAGACGCCGGCTTCAAACGCGCCACCATCACCATTTGGGACGCGAACCTCACCACTCTGATCGCGGCATTTGTGCTCTATCAATTTGGCACCGGTCCCGTTCGTGGATTCGCGCTCACCCTCACCATCGGTATCATTGGCTCCATCTTCACCGCCATCGTTTTCGTGCGCTGGCTGATGGACAAGACCCTGTTGAGCCGAAACAGTGAAAAACTGAGCATCTAAGGAGAGAAAAATGAGACTATTCAAAAACAGCAATTTCCCCTTCGTTCAGCACAGAAAAGTTTTTTACGTCATTTCAGTAATCCTCCTGCTTGTCTCTGTAGCCGGTGTGATCGTGAAAGGATTGAATTGGAGCACAGACTTCAAGGGTGGTGTGAGCACCATCGTGAACCTGAAGGCCAAAGATCCGGCGGTGGAACCCCTGCACATCGATCAGCTTCGTAAAGTGATCAATGAGGCTGGTTTTAAGGATACCGAGATCCAATTCATCGGCGCCCGCGAGGATTGCACTTTCCAGATCAAGATGGGCGGAGAAGATGATAAAGCCATTAAAGAACAGCTCCTCAAGGTGTTGGTTAAAGATTTGGCTGATTATACCAAAAACCGCGACTTGGACAACGAAGTGATCCAAGAATTCAACACAGTTGGCGCCAGAGCAGGAATGGAAATGCGCAACAAAGCCCTCATGGCGGTTGGCATTGCGTTGGTCTTGATGGTGATTTACGTTGGAATCCGTTTCGAATTCACTTTCGGTTTGATGGCGATTTTGGCACTTTTCCATGACGTGATGATCATTGTGGGCGTGTTTGCCTGGACAGGCAAGGAAATCACCATGACCATCATCGCGGCGCTGCTCACCATTGTGGGTTATTCCATCAACGACACCATCGTGATCTTCGACCGCATCCGCGAAGACCTGAAAATCTATCGCAAGGATGATATCCCCGTGATTTTCAACCGCTCGATCAATCCCACGCTCAGCCGCACCGTGATCACAGCCGGAACCACATTGCTCACCTCGCTGGCACTGTATTTCTTTGGCGGTCCCGTGATTCACGACTTTGCCTTGGCAATGAGCCTGGGTATCCTTTTTGGAACCTATTCATCCATCTTCATCGCCAGCAACCTGGTTTTGGATGCCATCAAAGGCACCAAACGCGAACAGCGCGCCGTGAAGCAAATGACCAAAAAATAATCATAAGATTCAAAACAATAAAGCGAAGCCGTCTCAAAAATGGGGCGGCTTCTTTTTTTAGCTTAAAATCGGGATTAAAATTTGCATTGACAGAGCTGCAGGGCGTTTAATTATGGTTTGTAATTGCCAGATGTGGTGAAGAATTATGAAAAATAAGATAATTACGATACTTGGCCTGTTTTTGCTGATGACAGCAGTTGCTGCCGACGAACTGAGCGACAAACAAAAGCAGCTCGATAAAATCCAAAAAGACGTGCAGCAGGCTGAAAACAAGATCTCGCAAAACGAGGCAAAGAAAAAGAAAAACGAGACGGTGATCAAAAACGTGAAGCAGGCAAAGCAGAAGACGGACGTTGAACTGCGCCGCAGCCAAAGCGTTGCGAATGAAAAATTGCAAAAGCTGAATTCCGTCAATTTCGAACTTCATAACGTGGAGCACAATATCAACGAACTGCGATCGATGCAGGCAGATCAGTTGGACAAAATGGTCCGGCTTTCCCGCAAGGAACGTTCTTTGGGCATAGTCCAAAAAAGCCAGCGCAGCCTCTCTGTGATGGCGGTGCAGACCACGGAAAAATTGAATCATCTGGGAGACACCCAGTATTCGCTGTCACATGAACAGCGGAGCAGGGGTTATGAGTACAACCTTGCCAGCATGGACCTGAAGGAAAAATCCAGCGCCAGCAGCAAGCTGGATCAGCAGGCCAGAAACCTGCAGGCAGAGCAAAACAAGCTGACTCGCGAACAGCAGCAGCTTCAAGACCGCATTGCCAAGCTGCAGAAAGACAAGGCCCAACTGGAATCCCTGATTGCCAGCCTCACCAGCAAGCCCAAGCCCAAACCCGAGGGAACCGAGCCCAAGGCCAGCGCATTCAGCGCCCGCACCATCGCCTGGCCCTTGAAAGGACGCATCATCCGCGGTTATGGTCAGGAAACCAAAGCCTACAACACCTCCGTGGTTTCAAACGGGATCGACATTGCCGTGGCTGAATGGACCGGAGTCTCCGCCGCTGCCGATGGAACGGTTATTTTCTCCGGCTCCTACGGCGGACAGGGCAAACTGCTGATCATCGATCACAACAACGGATTTTTCACCGTTTATGGATATAACAATGATTTGCTGGTTTCCACCGGTGCCACGGTCAAAAAGGGTCAAACCATTGCCAAATCCGGCATGACGGGCTCCGCCAGCGAGCCATCACTGCACTTTGAGGTGCGCAAAGACGGCAAAGCGGTGAACCCGCTTTCATATCTGGAATAGAAAAAGGACGGTTTCATGCGGCTTTTGGTGCAGCCTTCCGTACGCAAGCTTGAAAAAACGATTCTGAAAAACGATTTTAAGGATAAGACATTTCTGCACTATACGGGCGGCATGTATGGCATCGGCTGCACTGTTTCATCCCAAAAAGCGATTGAGCGAATTCAGCGCTTGAAAGGGCGCGACACCCACCAGGGGCTGATCGTGCTGATTCCGCATCTGGACTGGTTTGAAGATCAGGGAATTCATGTTCCACCCCGGCTTTTGCCCCTCATGGAGCAATATTGGCCGGGAAACCTGAGCATTGCCTTCAAATGTGATGACCCGCGTTTTGAGCATCTTGCCGTGGATGGCAAGGTTGCGTTCCGGGTTCCTCAGGATGATATGTTGCGCTTCATCATCGAACTTTTGGATGAGCCCATCATCAGCACCAGTGTGAATATTGCCAAGCTTCCCCCAGAAAATGATTTTAAAAAGCTGACAAGCATCTATGAAAGCTGGTTTGACTATGGCTTTGTGCCGGGCAAAATTCAGGTGGATTCAGACGCACAGCCTTCCACGCTGGTGGAATATCTTGGCGGTTCCCAAGGGTTGAAATGCCTTCGTGAAGGCTCCATCGCATTTTACGGAGTGAAAAGCTCCTTTGAAAAACCCATCATTACTTTCGTTTGCATGGCAAACATCTGCCGCAGCCCCATGGCGGACAAGCTCTTCAATCATTATGCCGCCAAGGAGGGTTTGGATTTTCAGGGCGATTCATGCGGGCTTTTGCCCGGCGGAGAAGGCATTTCGGCGGGTTCATTGCAATTGCTGCTGGAAAATGGCATCCTGGAAGCCAAGGATCACATCTCCAAAACCTGCAATCCCGAGATTCTGCAGTCCAGCCGTCTGGTTTTGACCATGGAAGTGCGTCATCGCGACTTTCTGAGGAAAAACGCACCTGATTTGGCGGATAAAATCCTGACCCTGAACGAATACCTGGGCTTTGATGGAGACATTGAAGACCCCTACGGTTCCAGCATCGACAACTATCGTGAAACTTTTAAAATCATCCAGGACAGGATCTTGCGCCTGGTGGAAAAATTGAAAAATCCCGAGGCTTGAAGCGGGGAAAAAATTGGAGAAAAGATGGAAATTAAAGTAACACCTGAACTTATCGAAGCTCATGGCATCAGCCCTGAAGAGTATGAAATGATCCTGGAAATTCTGGGACGTGAACCCAACTATGTGGAACTGGGTATTTTCAGCGTGATGTACAGCGAACACGCCAGCTACAAAAATTCCATTCTCCAACTGAAAACCCTGCCTCGCGACGGCAAAGCCCTGCTGGCAAAGGCTGGAGATGAAAATGCCGGAGTGGTGGATATCGGCGGGGGACTTGCCGTCTGTTTCAAGATTGAAAGTCACAATCATCCCTCCGCTGTGGAACCCTATCATGGTGCTGCCACAGGCCTTGGAGGCATTTTGCGCGATATTTTCACCATGGGGGCAAAGCCAATTGCCGCCGTGGCGTCCCTGTTTTTTGGCAACACTTCCAAAGACCGCAACCGCTTTCTGATGGATGAAGCCCTGCGCGGAATTTCCGACTATGGCAACACATTTGAAGTGCCGACCGTTGGAGCAGAACTGTTTTTTGATGATGCTTACGACGGAAACCCTTTGGTGAACGCCATGGCTGTGGGTTTGGTGGAGCATGATAAATTGGCACGCTCTGCAGCCAGCGGAGTAGGAAATGTGGTGGTGTATGCCGGAGCCAAAACCGGCAGGGAAGGCATACACGGAGCCACCTTTGCTTCGGTGGACCTGGAGGAAGATGCGGAAATGCCTTCCAATGTACAGGTTGGCGACCCTGAAATGGGTAAACGCCTGGCAGAAGCCACGCTGGAAGCCATCAACACCGGTTTGGTGGTGGCAATTCAGGATATGGGTGCAGCCGGCTTGACCTGCTCCAGTTCCGAGATGGCGGGCAAAGCCGGCTTGGGCATCCAGCTTGATCTGGAAAAGATTCCACTCAAGGATGCCGATTTGGAACCTTGGGAAATCATGCTTTCGGAAACCCAGGAGCGTATGCTCTTGGTGGTGGAGCCCAAAAATCTGGACACCGTTTTGGAACTTTTCCGTTCCAAAGGTTTGGAAGCTGTTGCCGCGGGCAGTGTGACGGATGATGGATTTTTGGCAGTGCGCAAAAATGGCGAACTTTTGGCTCAAATCCCTGCTGAAGCCTTGATTTTGGGCGGCGGCGCCCCCGTCTATAGTCCTGCTCAAAAAGAGCCGGAAAAGCTTGCTGAATTTTCCACTTCCGAGATTTTTATCCCCGGGCATGGTGAAATGCTCCTGCGCCTTCTGGCGGAGCCAAACATTGCTTCCAAGACAGCTCTGCTGGCAGGTTTTAACCCGCCTCCTCAGGATGGAGCTCCGGCGGCGCTTGTTCCCATCCCTGCCATCAACAAATCCATCGCGCTTTCCACAGCCTGCAATCCGCGCCATTGCGAGCTTGATCCTTTTGAAGGTGCAAAAGCAGCGGTTGCAGAAGCTGCCCGCAAAATTGCCTGCACCGGCGCCAAACCCATTGCCATTTCAAACTGCTTGAACTTTGGTAGTCCCAAGCGTCCGGAAGTGTTTTGGAGCTTTGCCCAGGCGATTCGCGGTATGGGGGATGCCTGCAGGGCTTTTGAAACCCCGGTCACCGGTGGCAATGTTTCCTTCTATAATGAGAATCCCCATGGTGCCATTCTGCCCTCGCCGGTGATTGCCATGCTGGGCATTTTGGAAAACCCTTCCCAAGCCTGTCCGCCTTGGTTCCAAAATGGGGGAGACCAGATTGCCCTTTTGGGCGAAGCCTGTTCCACTCTGGGCGGATCACAATATCTGCACAGCCTGAGCGGTGAACTGGCAGCCCCGGCACCCCAGCTTGATTTGGAAAAGGAAAAGAACCTGCTCTTGCTGCTGAACGCACTCGTGGAAAAAGATCTGCTTGCCTCTGCACGTCCAGTTTCACAGGGCGGACTTCTGCCTTGCCTGGCTCAAGCCTGCTTCAATCCTGAAAAAACCTTGGGTGCCAAGCTGGATTTTGAACTGCAGCACGAAGCCGAAGCCGAATATTTCGGAGAATCCCACAGCCGTGCCGCCATCAGCTTCAAAACCGAAAAGCTTGAGGAAATCCGCAGACTTTGCGCCGAATATCAAACGCCCATCACTTTGTTGGGAAAAGTGAATGACGACACCATCTTTGAGGTCAACCAGCACATAAATGAAAAAACCGAGCATTTGCTTCAGGTTTTTAGTGCTGGAATATAAGAACAAATAGGAGAAGGAGATGAAAATGAACTTTTTCTTCACGAACGTATTTTGGGGGATCCTGCTCGTGCTTTGGGGCGTTTCCCTCATCCTGAGAGGGCTCAATATTGTAGATTGGCCCTTGGTTAAAATCTTTGTGGCAGTTGTGATCATCATGCTCGGTGTGAGGCTTCTGTTTGGCGGACGTTGCACCCACAATGTCAAGCATAGCCACAGAGCTGTGCATAGCTCCGGATCACATGAGCACACAACTGTGTTCGGCTCCCAAGTCGTTGATCTGACCAACATTGACCCCAATTCCGATCCCATCGAGGTCAATTCAGTTTTCGGTGCCACATTTGTTCATCTCCCCAGCGATATTGACTTTAAGATCGAATCCTCCGCCGTGTTTGGCCCTGTGATCATTCCCGCAAAACCGATTACAAACAAACCCTCTTTGGGAACGGTGGATATTGATGCAAACGCTGTGTTTGGCAAGGTGGTGTTTATTTACAAAAACCCCGTGAGAAAAGGAAGCAATGCTGCTCCGGCAGACAGCTCCCAGGGAGAGCCATCTGAATAAATCAAGCTATTCCAAACTGGCAGTTCTGACACTTTTTTGCCTGTTTTTGCTGCCGCTCTCAGGCAAGGGTCTGGCTTATGTTTTCAGCGGTGGCGGAGCCCGCGGCTTTGCCCAGCTCGGCATACTCAAGGTTCTTGAGGAAGAAGGAATCTATCCGGATTATGTGATCGGTTCCAGCGTGGGTTCCCTTATGGGCGCAACCTACAGCATGGGTTACAGCGCTGCGGAAGTGGAATCCCTGATGGTCGAGCTCAACCTGCTGGGCGCTGTCTTTGAACGTCAGCTTCGTGGCGATCTCTTTGAAAAAGACAAACGCTGGCTGGATTATGGTACTCTTCGTTTGCCGATGAACGAAAAAGGAATTCCCAGGCTTCCGGAAGGCTTCATTTCCGGGGTTAAGCTCGACCAAGGTTTTTCAAGACATTTCATGCCTGCATCCGCTTACCGTGATTTTAACGATCTCCCCATCGTTTTTGCCGGTCACACCATTGATATGCATACTGGTGAATTGATCCTGCACAGGGAAGGTTCCCTGGCTCAGGCGGTTCGTGGAGCAGCCTCGGTTCCTGTGATCATTGGACCATTTCCGTATGATGGCATCACGCATATTGATGGCGGTTTGCTTCAAAATCTGCCAGTGGAAGAGGCTCTGGAAGTTGGTGCTGACAAGGTTTTAGCCCTGAAGATAAACAACCCCGTAAAGGGTCAAAAACCCAGGGACGTCTATAGCATTCTGAACCACATTATAAACATCGGAATGCACACCAGCATCGATAGGAACCTCGATCTTTGCGACTTGGTTTTGGAGCCAGACCTCACCGGGCATCACAATATGGAGTATTACAACGCCTCCACAATCTTCAAGATCGGAGAAGATTATGCCCGCAAGAATATCGATGTGATCAGAGCTTTCAGAGACGACCTGCTTGACCAAGGCCATGTTTTTAAAAAGCCTCAGAAGATTGCCGAGCCGGACACATATTTCATCGAAAACATCATCTGCCGCGAAAACCAAAATGTAAGCTCAGAGGAAATCATCAGGCTCAGCGGTCTGAAGGAAAGAAATCATTATACTCCCGACGAGATTCTAAACGGCTGCGACCGGGCTTGGAATTCCAAAAAATTCCTCTCAGTTTATCCCATTTTGGAGCCTTCTGAGCACGGCTATACCATGGTGATCTACGTGCAGGAACGCGAACCCCGCTATCTGCATTTGGACATGAGATACACCTATCAGGATAAATTCAGCTTGGGTTTGGTTACTGAGTTAAACGATGTTTTGCTGCCCGATTCAAAGTTGATGGCTGGACTCTCACTGGGTGGAAAAGCCGGTTTGAACCTCGATTTTGTGAAGGATTTAGGACAGCTCAGCGCACCCTATATCCGGCTTTACCCTTGGATTCAAAAAACCAAGGTGCAGCGTTTTGACGCTCAAGGCAACAGCTTTGCCGCCTTGGATTCCTTGGAGATTGGCTTCCTTTCCGGAGTGGGTGTATTCTTTGATAAACTGTTCAACGCCGAGCTTTTTGGCTATGTAAGCACTGCAAAGGTGAAAAACCGCGTGGCACCTGCACCGACCCAACATCCTTGGCAAAAAGATGGGGGATGGGGCTTGAAACTCTATCACGAAAGCGTGGATTCGGATCTGTTCCCACGCCGGGGAGCACGGGCTTTTTTGAAGTATAACCATGCACCCTGGGCGGCTTTGAGCGACGTCCAATATCAACGCGCCACCGCAGATCTCGACTTTTATGCGCCACTGGCAAAACCTTTGTCCCTGCGCTTTGGTTTTTCCATGGGCAGCCATTTTGGCAAAGCCGATCAGAATCAGGAAGATCTCTTCCACTATGGCGGTTCCCTGGGATACATGGGCTATCAGCGCGACCAGTTTCCAGCTCCTGAATATAAGTACGCCACAGCGAGTGTGGTATATAACCCGGCGAAAATCCTGTTTTTTGAGGCTGGAGCCCAAGCTCTGAACACAGGCGGTATCAAGGATTGGAGCTTGGATAAGGACCTGGTATGGACAGGGTTTGGCTCTGCCGGAATTGAAACTCCAGCCGGTCCCATCAGCCTCAAGCTGGCCTTCAGAGAAGACGGCAAGACCAATTTCTTCTTCAACATCGGTTACGAAAAAGACTTTTTCCGCTTCTCCAGAAAATAGACTTAAACTATTTAAACACGATTGACACGATGCGATGAGAAAGATTATCCACGTGGACATGGATGCCTATTTTGCCGCGATCGAAATTCGTGAAGACCCATCCTTAAAGGGAAAATGCGTGATCGTTGGCGGCAGTCCCAACGGCAGAGGCGTGGTTTCCACCTGCTCCTATGAGGCCAGGAAATATGGTGTCCACAGTGGCATGAGCTCACGCCAAGCCTGGCAGCTTTGCCCTCAAGGCATCTTTGTGAGCAGCAATTTCGGTCTCTACCGTCAGGTTTCAAACCAGATCCGGGAAATCTTTCGCTCCTACACCGATCAAGTGGAAACCCTTTCCCTGGATGAGGCTTATCTGGATGTAACGGAAAACAAAATGGACATTTCCGACGCCATCCAGATCGCAGGCCGCATCAAACACGATATCTTGCAAACCACCAGGCTCACTTGTTCGGCGGGTGTGTCGTTCAACAAATTTCTTGCCAAGCTGGCTTCCGAGATGGAAAAGCCTGACGGGCTATGCCAAATCACAGTCCAGAACGCTCAAGAAATTCTTTTTGCACTACCAATTGAAAAATTCCACGGCATCGGCAAGGTAACCGCCACGCGCATGAAAAAGCTGGGCATTCACAACGGCGAAGACCTTTACAACAAGGAACTTACCGAACTGGTGCGCCACTTTGGCAAAACCGGACACTATTTTCATCAGGTGGTGCGCGGCATCGACAACCGCGAAGTGATTTCCGAAACCGATCCCAAGTCCCTCAGTTGTGAAAGAACCTTCCGCACGGATCTTTTTTCCATCGATGAGATCGTTGAATATCTGCATGCCTTGGTGGAACGCCTGTCCACCCGCATGGAAGCTCGCAATATACAGGCTCAAAACATTGGCATCAAGATCAAATATGACAATTTCCAGTGCATCACCCGCAGCTGTGCCTTGGCAGAACCAAGCTCAAACGCGGACCTGCTTTTTGAAACGGCACAGAGGCTCCTGGTGGAAAACTGGGATGAAAACCGGAAAATCAGGCTTCTGGGAGTGGGGGTGGACCGGTTGGATTTTGGCTCCAGCCTAAACGAAGAACAGTTGGAAATTCCTTTCTAATTCAGCGTTTTTGCCACAGATTGCTGCCCACAATCATAATCAAGCCCAAAAAGGTGGCGGGGTGGATGCTTTCCTTCAAAATCAGGGCAATGAAAAGCAGTGACACAAACGGAGTCAAAAAGATCAGGTTTGAGATCGAAGCTGTGTTGTCGCTGGTGTCCAAAGCCTTTTGCCAAATGATGAAAGTGAAGCCCATCTCAAATATTCCCACATAGAGTCCGCCCAAAAGTCCAGCCCAAACTTTTCCATTTTCCGCAAAAAGCCCATGCAGGTTCAGCTTTCCTGCAAAGGCGGCATAGATCAGCGCTGCCGCCGTGCCGATGGCAAAATTCAGGGGCAGCTTGTCTTTGGCGGGACGCGGGTCCTTCATATTCAAAAGCCAATATGAAGCCCAAACGATGGATGTGGAAACCGCCAAAAGTGACCCCAAAGGATCATCGAACTGAAGCTGCATCACCCTGCCGCGGGTGGAGATCACGATCACTCCCAAGAAGCTCAACAAAAGAGCCAGGATGTCCTTTGTGCGCAGCTTTTGGCGCAGAATGAGCGCCGAACCCAATGCCAGAACGATCGCCCAGGTGTAGTTTAAAACCTGCGCTTCCTGAGCTCGCAGCCGATCATACGCGGCAAAAAGCATCAGGTAATACACAAACGGGTTCAAAAGTCCCGCCACAATTGAGCTCTTCCAGTTTTGCGTGGAAGAGCTTTTGGGGCTCACAAGCCAATAGCCAAACAAAAACAAACTTGCTGAAACCGAGGCAAAGACGAGCAATCCCAATGGCGTGAGATGCTCCAGGCTCAGCTTGAAGGCGGTTGAGACCGTGGACCATGCCAGCACCGCCGCCAAAGCATAGAGGTAGGCTTGTTTTTGTCTATTCATTTGCATCAAAAAAGCCTGCCCAAACGGACAGGCTTGATTCCAATTCAAGATGATTTATTTCATTCTTTTCAAGATGTTGCTGAATTCGGTTTCCAAGGTTTTATCCTTGATTTTTTGAGCTCCCAGGATCACGAACTGAACTGCAAACTGGCTGGTTTCATCATATTCATACCATTTGCGCGCATAGGTGATCAGCTCTTCAAAACGTTCCTGCTGGTTCAGCAATGCGCAGAGATCCTGATAGTCGGTATCGTTATCGCGGACGTCCAGAAGTTTTTTCAGATGGTTTGAAGCGGCTTGGTTGTCGTTCAATTTCAGCGCGATATATCTGGCGTCGGAAAGAGCGTCTTCGTTTTTGGGCTCCAAAGCCAACACAAGTTCGTTGTTGATCTTTGCAGCATCATACTGTTCCAATTCAAACTGGCAATAGGAAAGGTTCATCAGGTTGTTCACATTCATGGGCTCGCTTGCTTTCACTCTTTCGAAGAAAGTGATGGCGGTTTCATATTCCTTTTTGTTCAGATAGAAAATACCCATTTGCTGCTGAACGCTGGAGTCGCTGGGGTTCACATTATAGATCCTGAGCAGGATTTCCTCGGCTTTGGCTTCGTCTTTCAGTTCCTGCTGATAGATGTTTGCAAGCTTGTAAAGCGGCTCGGTGCGAGAGTCATCCATGGTAATGACTTTTTCATAGATTTTGATGGCTGCCTCGGTGTTGCCATCACGTTCCTCAGCTTCGGCAGCGCTGAAAACTCTTGCCCAGGCGCTGGTGCGACGTTTTTTCATGTCGCGGATGGCAGCGCGTTCTTTATCGGTGGGTTTTTCATATTTTTCCATGATTTTAATGGCTTTGCCATATCCGGCGAAAGCGGCAACGTTTCCATCCACAGCTCTGGCAGGGTCGTTTTCTGCAAAGTAGTAGTTGATGTCCGACTGCCTTCTGAGCGCATGGGCGTGGCCGGGATTGTCTTGCAGCACATTGTTGTAGAGCCTGAGGGCTTCCTCCACATCCTGCTGGTTGTAGGCAACGTCGGCAGATTTAAGGTCCACCATTGCTCTGGGGTTCAGCTTTTCACGGTTTGGAGCGCAGGCGGTCAAAAGCAGCAGAGCAACGGCCAAAAGTATTAAAGAGCGTTTCATTATCTATCTCCTATATATTTTTCATTTTCGCACCAAAAAAAGAAAAGGCGTATATCGGTCAAGGTTTTTAAGTGTTTTTGAGCAAGCCACAAAAAAAATCTTGACCGGAACCGAGACTTTGACAATTTGACCCAAATACCTTTAATCCGCGCCAGAGAGCCGGAAAGGAGCGAAAATGGAAGCAACACCCCAGTTTTTGGGTCGAAACATGTATGGGCTGGAAGACTATTCGGCAGACGAAATCATGTATATTTTGGAAGCCTCAAAAGCGATGAAGGAAATCAACCTGCGTCAGTACAAAAAAATCCCCACTCTACGCGGCAAAACCGTCTGCACGCTGTTTATCGAGGACAGCACCCGCACCCGCATGAGCTTTGAACTGGCAGCCAAGCGCTTGAGCGCTGATGTGGTGAGCTTTGCCGCCTCGATTTCCTCGTTGCAAAAAGGCGAAAGCCTTCAGGACACCATCTACACCCTTGGCGCCATGGGCATTGATCTGTATTGCATTCGCCACAGCAGCCCCGGCAGCCCGCAGCTTGTTCACAAATATTCCCAAAAACCCGTGATCAACGGCGGTGACGGACGCCACGCCCATCCCACCCAGGCTTTGCTGGATATTTTTTCCATCTGGGAGCACGTTGGCAATCTAAAGGGCTTGAAAGTGACGATCGTGGGCGACATTTTGAACAGCCGCGTGGTGCGCTCAAACCTCATCGGCATGAAAAAGCTGGGCATGGATGTCACCATCTGCGGTCCGCGAACCCTGATGCCTCCGAATATGGACAAACTTTTTGGCTGCCGCGTGCAATATGAACTTCGTGAAGCCCTGCGCGATGCGGATATCGTGATGGGTCTGCGCATGCAGTTTGAACGCATGACCGAAGGGCTTTTCCCCAGTTTGGAGGAATATAGCAAACACTACGCACTCACCCAGGAAACCATCAAATTTGCCAAAAGCGATGCCCTCATCATGCATCCAGGGCCCATGAACCGCGGAATTGAAATCCTGCCGGAAATTGCAGACAGCAAGCAAAGCATCATTGTGGAACAGGTTGCCAACGGCGTGGCTGTGCGCATGGCTTTGATGTTCCTCATTTTGGGTGGAAAACTTTAAAAAAGGAGACAGCCATGACAACGCTCATCAAAAACGGCAATGTGTATCTAAACGGGAAATTCCAAACCCGCGATATCCTGATCAAAAAGGAAAAGATTCAGAAGATAGCCAGGCATCTGCCCGAAAAAGCAGACAGGGTCATCGACGCCAGCGGCAAACACATCTTTCCCGGTTTCGTGGATCTGCATGTGCATCTGCGCGACCCCGGTCAAACCTATAAGGAAGACATCGTTTCCGGCACCCGGGCTGCCGCACATGGTGGTTTCACCAGCCTTTGCGCCATGCCAAACACCGACCCCGTTGTGGACAACATTGCCACCGTGGACTACATCCAGCGTCGTGCCAAAGACCTTGGCTCGGCAAAGGTTTACGTGATCGGCGCCATGACCAAAAAGAGCGAAGGCTTGGAAATCAGCGAAATGGCAACCATGAAATCAGGTGGAATCGTGGCGGTCTCGGATGACGGCGGCTGTGTCCAAAACGCCAAACTGATGCTGAATTGCATCCGCTATGCCACAAATTTTGGGCTTCCCCTGGTGGTGCACGCCGAGGATTACAACCTGGCGGGAAAAGGTCAGATTCACGGCGGAAAAGTCTCATCACGCCTGGGTTTGACCGGACTGCCCAGCCTGGCGGAAGAGGTGATCGTTTCCCGCGACATCATGCTGGCTGAAAACAATGACGCCAGACTGCACATCGCCCATATCAGCACCGCGCGGTCCATCGAAATGGTGCGCCAAGCCCGCGAACGTGGCGCAAAGATCAGCTCCGAAGTGACTCCACACCACCTCATTTTGACTGAGGAAGCCTGTCTTTCCTTCGATACCAACACCAAGATGAAGCCGCCCCTGCGCACCGAGGAAGACCGCCTTGCCTGTCTGGAAGCGCTGCGCGACGGCACCATCGATTGCATCGCCACAGACCATGCGTCCCACGCCGATTTTGAAAAAGTGCGGGAATTTGACCACGCCCCCTTCGGCATCATCGGGCTGGAAACCGCTTTCAGCGCTCTATATCACCATCTGGTGAAACCCGGGCTTTTGAGTCTGGAGCGCTTGGCTGAAGCACTCACCGATGCTCCGGCAAGGGTTTTGGATCTACCGCCCGCCATGCTCAAAGCAGGGTTACCAGCGGATCTCACCATCATCGATCTCGAGCAGCAAACCCACTTCAGTCCGGAAAACATCCTTTCCAAAAGCAAAAACACACCCTGGCTGGATCAAAAACTGTGGGGCAAAGTGCTTTACACTTTCCTGGATGGACGCATCACCTGGGAGGACCCGGATGCCCAGATTTCTTGAATTGAAAGTTGCCGACTGCAAACGGCTTAACGCCGATTATTTCGAGCTTTGGCTTGAAGCTCCGAGCTTGGCGCCACTTTGCAAGCCAGGCATGTTTTTTGAGCTGAAGGCACAAACAGCAGCACAGGAACGCAAACTGTTCAAGCCCATCAGCGTAGCCGGAGTTTTGAATGATCGGATCAGCTTCATCATCAAAGCTATAGGTCCCGGAACCCGTGCCTTGGCGGAAGTTCAGCCCGGAGAAACGCTGTTTGCGCTGGGACCCCTGGGCAATGATTTTCCTTTGGTGGAGGGAAAGAACGTGCTTCTCGTCAGCGGAGGAGTTGGCTGGCCGCCCCTGGGATTTTTGAGTGATTTACTGAAAGAAAGAAACAAAATCACCCACATCCACGGTGGGGCTGGCGCTTCTGATATTTTTCCCTGCGATCGGGCTTACACAGTTGACGGCAGCGCTGGAGAAAAAGGACTGGTGACTCAAGACCTCCCTCAAATCTTAACCGATCAAAACATCGACATCATCTATAGTTGCGGACCCCTGCCTATGATTGGCGCCGTTCAAAAAATTGCCCCCAAAATCCCGCATTTTGCATCCCTTGAAGCCTATATGGCATGCGGTTTGGGGGCCTGCCACGGCTGCGTGGTCCCGGTGGGGGAGAGCTATTTGCGCGTTTGCGCCGACGGTCCTGTTTTCAACGCCGCCGATATCCGCTGGGAGGAGATATGAACCGCCTTGCCACATCCTTGGGAAAACTGAGCCTTCAGAGCCCGATCACAGTCGCCTCGGGAACTTTCGACACCGGCTATTTCGACCTGTTCGAGCAAAACATTCTGGGTGCTTACACCACCAAAACCATCACCATGCAGCCCAAAGCCGGCAATCCACCGCCCCGCATCTTTGAAACCGAGGCTGGGCTGCTGAACACCATTGGTTTGCAAAACCCAGGTTTGAAAGGCTTTTTATCTGAAGAGCTTCCGCGATTGCGAGACTTGCTGGACATCCCTCTGATTGTCAGCTTTTCCGGCTCGTCTGTTGCTGAATTTGAAGCTATTTTGGAAACCTTGGAAAAGGAAGAGGGCATTGCCGGCTATGAGATAAATGTATCTTGTCCCAATGTGGAAAAAGAGGGTATTGCCTTCGGCGCCGAGCCGGATGTGGTTTTTGCTCTGGCTTGTGCACTGGCTTCAAAAAGCTCACGGGAGTTGATTTTCAAGCTGAGCCCAAACGTGACCGACATTGCCCAAATCGCCATTGCCGCCACTGAGGGAGGAGCCAGTTCCCTGGCTTTGATCAACACCCTTTATGGCGCCGCCATCGACTGGAAAACCGGACGGTTCCGCACCTCAAACCCCGTCTGCGGATACAGTGGCACCGCCCTGAAACCTGTGGCTCTGGCTCTTTGTCACAAAGTTGCCCAGGCGGTAAAAACGCCCATCCTTGCCTTGGGAGGAATCCACACCTGGCAGGATGCACTGGAATTTTTCTATGCCGGCGCATCCGCAATCGCCTTGGGAACAGCTTTCTACAGCGACCCACTCGCCGCGGTCAAGCTGCACCAGGGCCTGAAAGACCATTTGGAGGAAAAAGAGCTCGCACTCTCTGAGCTGATCGGCAAGGCAAGTCTGCCTCTCCCTTGAGCCGAGCCCGTGAACCACATGGTTCGCGCTGGATAGCCTCCCCATAAAAAGACGGGTGGCTCATGAGCGCGAATGCTGCACGAGCCCTGAGCGAACCCAGGGAGAAGCCAGCCTTTGCAGTCTTCAAATTCCCTAAAAAGCTATACAAAACAACTGTCAAACCAATATCTGGTCGGGTTTGCAAAAATGAGGAAACAAAAATTCGGGCTTGACAGCGGAAGCCTTTTAAATATCTTGTCTTCAGATCTTTAACAGCGTATATGGGGGTGACATGGTTTCGACAGGGAACCTGAGTGTGAGAGATGCATGCCGGAGACGCTGTCTGCTCCGTCATAAAGCAGCAAACAAATCTAATTGCAGATTACAATTACTCCTTGGCAGCGTAAGCTTGCCAACGTTCAATCCGTCCGCGCCGCCGGGATGGAATTGGGCGTCGTAACAGTGCGGCTGCTCCGAACCCGACACCCATAAGGTTCGGCTAAGACCTTGGGACCGGCTCCTGCGGGTTTGACCATCTTTCACCGCCTGAGCTTAAATTAAAGATGGCTAAGCATGTAGATTCACTCATAATCTGTTCTTTGGACGCGGGTTCGATACCCGCCACCTCCACCAAATTTTTTGACAAACGGCCTTGGAAAACCAGGCCGTTTTTTTTGTTTGCTGGTTTTGAACATGGAGGGGGAAGTTGGATTCCACTTGCTGGAGCAAGCGTATTTTCAGGGGTTCAAAGAAAGAATGCCTTGACACAAAGGCTGTCCATAAGGATTTTGCCTTTCGATAGAAAAATATACGAAAATAGAGGAAAAATCATGCCCGAAAATCTCAAATATGGGACCATTAGTTCAAAAGAAGCGATGGAATTGGAAGACAAATATGGAGCGCACAACTATGCTCCGCTGCCAGTGGTTTTGGCCAAAGGCGAAGGTGTTTTTGTGTGGGATCCCGAAGGAAATCGCTATTATGACTTCCTTTCTGCCTATTCGGCTGTAAACCAGGGACATTGCCATCCCAAAATCGTCAATGCCCTGATGGAACAGGCAAAAGAACTGACCCTCACCTCGCGGGCTTTTTTCAACAACAAACTGGGTGACTTTGAAAAATATATCACCGAGTTTTTTGGCTACGACATGGTGTTGATGATGAACACTGGCGCCGAAGGTGTTGAAACCGCCATGAAGCTTGCCCGCAAGTGGGCATACAAAGTGAAGGGCGTGGAAGCGAACAGCGCCATCATCATTTTTGCCGAAGGCAACTTCCACGGTCGCACCATCGGCATCGTTTCCGCATCCACGGATCCTGATTGCCGCGACGGTTTTGGCCCATTTTTGCCCGGCATCGAAAAAGTTCCCTACAACGATCCTGCCGCCTTGAAAGCCTTCCTGGAGAAAAACGGGAAAAACGTGGCTGCCTTCATCGTTGAGCCCATTCAGGGCGAAGCCGGGGTCAATGTTCCGGACGATGGCTATCTGAAAGCCTGCTACGATATTTGCAAAGAACACAATGTCCTTTTTGTGGCGGACGAGATTCAAACCGGACTGGCCCGCACCGGCAAAATGCTTGCCTGCGACTATGAAAATGTGCGTCCCGACATGCTGATCCTGGGCAAGGCCCTTTCCGGCGGCGTGCTGCCCGTTTCCGCAGTTTTGGCGGATCGCGAAATCATGCTCACCATCGAGCCCGGACAGCATGGTTCCACCTATGGCGGTTTTCCTCTGGCCTGTGCAGTTGCCAAAGCCGCTCTGGAAGTGCTCAAGGAAGAAAATCTTGCCCAGCGTTCCTTTGAACTTGGCATCAAATTCCGCGAAGACCTCAAAGCCATCGAGCATCCCATGCTGAAGCTGGTGCGCGGAAAAGGCCTGCTGACCGGCATCGTGGTTGAACCCAAGGACGGAATTGAAGCTTACGATGTGTGCCTGATGCTGAAAGAGCGCGGCCTCCTTTGCAAGCAGACCCACCGTCACATCATTCGTTTGGCGCCTCCTTTGACCATCACACAAGAGCAGCTCGCTGAAGTTGCCAATATCATCAAAGAAGTATTCCAAACCTTATAAAACTTAAGAGACGTGGAGGGTGGACCCAGTTTCCGCCCTCCGCTTTGCTTATATGATCAGACCAGATTTTCGCAGCGGCTTTGTGGCCATCATCGGCAAACCGAACACGGGTAAATCCACCCTGATGAACCGCATTTTGGGTGAAAAGCTTTCCATCACTTCGCCCAAGCCACAAACCACGCGCTATGCCATCAAAGGCATCCTGAACCGCGAGGATTGCCAGATCGTTTTCATCGATACGCCCGGCTATTTGCGTCCCCGCTATGAACTCCAAGAAAGGATGCAAAGGATTTGGACCGATGCCTTCAAGGATGTGGATCTGGTGCTTTTCATGAGCGAAGTGCAGCGTTTTCCCACCGAATATGACCTGGAAGTGCTGCAGCAGCTCAAGGATGTACGCACTCCGCAGATCGCGGTTTTTAACAAGCTGGATCTGGCACCAGGGCTTTCGCGGGCGGATTTTGAAGCGCAGCTTCCTGCCAGCGTCAATGAAACTGTATTCATTTCCGCACACACCGGAGAGGGTTTGGAGCAGATGATGGATGCGCTTTTGCGCTATATTCCCTTCCATGAACCCTATTATGAGGAAGATCAGCTTTCCGACCTGCCTCTGCGTTTCTTTGCCCAGGAAGTGATCCGGGAAGCGATTTTCCACAATTTTTCCCAGGAAATACCCTATGCAACTGCAGTTTTGATCGAAAGTTTCAAGGAAGAAAGGGAACAAACCGTGATCGATGCCGTAATCTGGCTGGAACGCCAAAGCCAAAAGCCAATCATCATCGGCAGAAACGGAGAAAACCTTGCCAAGATCCGGCGCTATGCGGAAGCGCAGTTGAGCGTCTTTTTGGAAACCAGGGTCTTGGTTCACCTGTGGGTTAAAGTGAAACCCGGCTGGCGAAAAAAGAACACTGCCTTGAAGGAATTGGGTTTCGATTGAGTCTGGAGACCGGAAATTTATTGACATAAAACTACACTCGACATTTTTAGTCACACAAGCGAAACAGGCTATTTTTTTGTTTTTTCAAATTACCCAAACGCGTGGAGAATATGCACAATAATATGGTATCTGATGCATGCTTGGTGGTGGACATCGGCAACACCAACATCAGCTGCGGAATCTATCAGAACGAAGAACTGGCTTGGTTCGCCCGGCTTTCAAGTTCTCTGGACCGCACTGCGGACGAATATTACAGTTTTCTGAAGCCGCTTTTGGATGGCTTCCACGAGGAAAAGATCGGCTTTATTGCCTTGGCGAGCGTGGTTCCCGGGCTCACCAGGGTTTGGCAACACCTTTTCCGTAAGTATTTTAACTTGACTGCCTGGGAACTTTCAGCCTTGAATGTGCCGGAGCTTAAATATCGGGTGGCAGACCCTTCCTTCATCGGCGCAGACCTCATTGCCAATGCCTATGGTGCATGGAAAAAATATGGCAGCAGTTGCCTGATTCTGGATCTGGGCACCGCCACCAAGGTTCAGCTTGTGACCGCGGAAGGCAGCTTTGAAGGAGCCGCCATTGCGCCGGGATTGAAAACCGGGGCTGGGCAGCTTTTCCAAAGCGCGGCACTCTTGGCGCCTATCGAACTGAGCAAACCCGAAGTGCTGCTGGGAACCTCCACCAAGGACGCCCTGCTTTCCGGGATTGTGCGCGGGCACAGCTATATGCTTCAAAGCTATGTGCGCCAGGTGAAGCTGCACTATTTTGAGCTCAAAGACCTGCAGGTGATCCTCACTGGCGGCATTGCCGAACTGGTTAAACCCTTGGTGCCCGCAGCAGAGATTTTGGACAAGTTTTTAACCCTGGACGGTATCTTTTTGGCCTGGAAACACAGCCACGCATGAAGAAACTCCTTGCCTTTGCCCTCCTGATTTTCAGCCTGAGCGGGCTTTTTGCCCAAACGGAGTTTTATCCCCGGCTCTGGCTTCAGGGCTATTATCCGCTGGTGTACAACACCGTGGATGTGTATAAACTGCACAAAGGCAACAACCATCTGAAGCAAAAACCATATCTGATCACCGGATTTGAACCCAAACAGGAACACAAAATCGATTTCGAACGTCAGAAGCTGATTTTGACCACCAGCGTTGGGGATTATGAACTCATTCCGGGGAAAACGATCTCCTTCAACACCTATTTCCGCAACATGCAGCGCAAGGCTTTCAGGAAATCCCTCTTTGAACGCTATCGCACGCAAAGCACGCAAACTCAGATGACCAGCACCGGCTTGATCAAGGAATATGTGTTGGAATTGCCCACAATTGCCATGCCCAAATCCGTGCAAAAGGTGCTGGGCGGTTCTGCTGGAAAGCTGAATCTGGATGGAACGGAAAAGGTGACCCTGGAGGTGGGCAGCACCAAACGCAAAAACGTGGCAATCTACGATCAGGACAGCGCAGGACAGTTCGACATCAAGATGGAGCAGGAAACGAATCTGCGTCTCACAGGCACCATCGGCGAAAAGATCGCGGTGAACCTGAAGTATAACAGCAAGCAGGACGAACAGTTTTTTGATCCGAACAACGTGAGCATCAAATACACCGGCGACGAAGACGAATTGGTGCAATCCATCGAAGGCGGAAACATCACCCTGGGGCTCTCAGGTTCGCGCTATATCAGCTATTCAACCGCTTCCCGCGGGCTTTTTGGCATCACCTCCAAGATGAAATATAAGAATTTGGATCTCACCCTGATTGCCAGTACCGAGGAAGGTCAAAAGAACACACAAAACTATGTGGGAACCAGCCAGGCAGACTCCACTGTGTTCCGCAGCAGGGACTATGCCCCCCGCACAATGTTCTATCTGGATGATCCTTACGAAGTTTATGACCTCTACACTCAGGCCGATGTTTCCAGCCATGTGCCCAGCGCCTGGGTGAACAACGCCATCAAAACCGACCCCACCGGGGCTTGGAGGATCAAGAATCCCAATTTGCTGCCTGCCAACGGCAGTGTGCGGGTTTTCCTGGATGACGCTGTGGCCACAAACAACGTTGCCTCCGCCATTGGCGATACCATATATTTCAGCCCCACAGACTTTTATGTGCCCTACTATGATGAACTGATCGAGGGCACAGACTTCGTGACAGACTACAACACAGGCATCATCAGGTTGAACAAGACCGTTGACCGTCGCCACACGATCGCCGTGAAATATGTGCGCCGGGATGGCATTCCCGTTCCTTTTGTGATGGATGACGACGATGGAATCCTGCACACCAAAGTGATCCGACGCCGAAACCAGGAATATAATCCCAACGATCCAAACAACGTTTGGCACTACCAGATGCGCAACGTTTACAACATGAACAAGACCAACATCAAGAGCGACGGCTTTGGTTTGAATATCTATACCATCAATGTGGACCTCACTCGCAACTATCTGGTCCCGGATTCCCTTGCCACGTCAAACATCGTGACCTACACAGACTTTTTGCGCATGGACAGCACCGGCGATGGCCTCATCAACGGTGAAGACAACACGGTAAATCTCACCACAGGACTGATCCTGATCCCATTTATCGAGCCTTTCAGGTCCTTGGGCGACGGCGAAGTATATCGCCAGGAAGGCGAAAGCGTCAGCTATCTGGACATCGATCTTTTCATGAGCGTGAAGGGCAAAATCGGCAGAGAGTCTGTGGATTTGGGACAGGGCGGCATTCTCAAAGGCAGTGTGATCGTGAAGGTGAACGGCTTTGAGCAAAAAGAGAACGTGGACTATATTGTGGACTACGATTTTGGGCGAATCACGTTCCTGACTGCTGCTGGCAAGGATGCCGACGCCAAGATTGAGATCGATTATGAATTCCGCAGTGCCTTCGAAGTGGCAAGCAAATCCTTGGCTGGAATTCGAGCCGATTGGAACTTTGCGGAATGGGCAAAGCTGGGCGGGACCTTTATTTATCGCTCTGAAAACGTTGCAGACCGCCGTCCCCGTGTGGGCAATGAAAACATCCAAATGCTGATGGCGGACGTGGATGGCTCCATCACGGTGAAGCCCTATTTCATCACACGCTTTTTGAACTGGCTGCCTCTGATCAACACCACCGCCGAGACCCGCATAACCCTTTCCGGAGAAATAGCTTACACCATTCCCAGCATCTATGGCGACCCCACCGAAAAGCGCAAGGAAGCCTATTTGGACGACATGGAAGCCATCATGGATTTCTACCCCCTGGGAGTGACAATCGGATCCTGGTCCCCAGCCAGCAAACCTTGGAACACAACCTTGGCCAAGGGACGCACCATCTGGTTCAATCCCAAAAACATACGCCGCGACCAGGTGGAAGACCCTGCCACTCTCACGGATGCCGAAAAACGCGAAACAGTCACGGTCTTGGCATTGAAAGTTTTCCCCTCCAATCTGGGCATCCCAAACTCTGATGTTTGGAGCTGGGGCGGAGTGATGAAATATCTGGGCAACCAGCTTGATTTTTCCCAAAAGAAATACATTGAACTGATGGTGAAAGTGATTCCCAATGAATCGGGACCCATGCCAAGTCCCATCCTGCGCGTGGATTTGGGCGACATCAGCGAAGACTTTTACACCGATTTTGGCGGCTTGGGAGTTTTGAACACCGAAGACGTGAATGGCGACGGCGTGCTTTCCCCGGATGAGGACACTGGCTTGGACGGACTGTTCCACGAAGAGCCCGGAGCCGACCCGAACGACTTGGCAGACAATACGATGGACCAATATGGCGACTATCCAAACATCAACGGCACCGAAGGAAACCGCGTTTTGGATACCGAAGACCTCGATGGAAACGGAGTTTTGAACACTCTGGATCGCTATTTCAGCTATTCTTTTGCACTATCGGACTCCACTTATCTGCAAAACGTGAACGCCGATGGCTGGCGGCTCTATCGCATTCCCATCACCGATCCGGACACCTATGAAATTGTGAACAATTCCACCGCCGGAGTGAACCCTGCATTGAATAAAATCTCCTACGGGCGTCTGGTGATGGAAACCAATATCCCTGCGAAGGTTCTGGTTTACGACTTCAACGTGGTTGGAAACAGATGGGAAGATTTCCACGTGCGCAGCCTGGATAACCAGATCATTCCTGAAGCCACCTTGAACACTTTCAACACTTCATACCTTTCGGGAATTGTGAACAACCAAAAGAACAGTGCGCACTACATTTCTCCAGAGGGGACATACTACGTTGAATTGCGCAGGGAATCCAGTGAAAGTGCGCTCACCTTGGAGGTTGAAAACCTGCAGCCGGGTCATCAAGCCTTGCTGAGGCAGAGAATGCTGGATCCATACAACCTTCTGTCCTACAACAAAATCCGGTTTTGGGTTTATCCCGAGGTGAGGGAGGGGGCGCACTCTCATCCTGATTCCATGGACGTGATTTTCCGCGTTGGGGCAGACAGCTTGAACTACTACCAAATCCGCCAGCGCGTACCAGTGTTCCCCTATTATCAAAAGATGGAAAAAGCCAACTGGATCGAGCTTGAATACAATCTGCAAGATATGACCTCCCTGAAAGAACAATTTCCCGACCAAACTTCCGGGCAGATCATCCAGGGCAACACGGTTTACAGCTTCCGCGGCTCGCCCACGGTCACAAACACGCGCGACATCTATTTTGGAGTCTATTCCCCGCAGGACATTCCGGCTCCCATGCCGTACAGCGGAATCACGTATTTCAACGACCTGAGGGTTGCCGAACCCTATGAAGACATCGGTGTGGCAAAGCGACTGTCGCTGAACTCGAGTTTTGCAGACCTGAGCACGCTGATCATCGACTATGAAGACAAAAATGAGAACTTCAACACCACCATCCAGCGCGGCAGGAGCAATACCTTCACCAGCGCCAAAACGCTGAACATCACGAACCGCTATTTCGTGAACAAGCTTTTCCCCAGTTCCTGGGGCTTGGACATGCCTGTGAGCCTCACGCGCAACTATTCCTTGGGAATTCCGCGCTTCCAAGCCAACTCCGACCTCCTGCGCGAAAGCATCGACGACCCTGAAGACAAAGCCCGCCAGCGCAACGAAACCCTGACCTATGCTGCAGACTTTGGTTTCAGCCAGCGCACGGCCCCGAAATCGAAAATCCTGCAATACACCATCTATCGAACCTCGCTCAGCGGGCGCATCGAAAAGACCGAACGCTTCACTCCCACAGCCGCAGACACCACTTTCAACTGGCGCGGAACCATGAACTACAACCTCAGTTTCCCCAGCGACAAGGTCAGCTTCCGCCTTTTCAAAAACTATCGTCTGGGCTGGTTCCCCAGTACTTTTAACAACAGTTTTACCATCAACAACACCGAGCCCCAAAGCTGGAACTGGGAACGCCGCGAGGGCGTTTACGGCTGGCATCCCCGCTCCCAAACCGTTCCCACCAGGGTTTTCACCGCAGACAACAACGTCAACTGGGGGCTCACCTCGGATCTCACCTTCTCCGCCAGACTGAACACGGAACGCGACCTGAAACAGGAAATCCTGTGGCAAAACTTCAACATCGGAAAAATGACCAAACAGGTGCAGGATCTGGGTTTGAACTTCAACCCGAACTATCTGCCCCGAATCTTCAATTTCACTCTCAGCGGAAACTCGCGCTTCAGCGAACAGCAAAGGAAATACTATCAAAATACCTCTGAAGGACAAGTGGCCTATTTCCAAAGCGATGGAAACTCGAACCGCACCTTCCGGGCAAACTTCACCCTGCAAAACTCCACCCTGCTTGCCTCCCTGGCAAATAAGATCATGGCCTCACATCAAAGACATTTGGCAAACAAACCTCAACCCAAAGACCCGGAAAAAGGCGAAAAACCCGAATTCCCAGCAGGAAAACCGGATCATGACGAAAAGCTCAAAATGGATGAGGATCAGAAAAAGAAAGAAGAGGAAGAGCGTCGCCTGAAGGAAGAGGATCCCTTAAAATGGGAGGAAGAGCAAAAACGCCGTGAAGAAGAAAGGCTCAAACACGAGGACATGATGAAATGGGAGGAAGATGAACGCCGCAAGAAAGAGGAAGAGCTCAAGGGCTTTGAAGACCCCAAGGCAGCAGGATTCCCGAATGGAGACAAGCCCAAGCCTCCGGATGGAAAGCCCGCATCCAAAGGCGGCGGATTCTATTTGCCCCACGCCGCGATCAATCTGCTTTCCAAGGTGAAAAACCTCGGCGCCACCTACCAAAATTCCTACGTGCAATCCTATTCCCGCAGTCAGACCACGCCGCCCTTCCTTTTCAAGCTGGGGCTGCCCAACATTTTGGCTGCCGATTCCCTGGATTCCGTGCAGGACAACAACACTCTGGCGCTGACCAGCGGAGTCACCTTCTCCCGCAGGCTGGACAGCGTTATACGCTATAGCCTCACTTTCGACCAAACCGAGTCCAGCGCTTCCAACCAGCTTGTGGCTGTCACTTTCCCGGATGTGACCATTTCGCTGATGGATTTCCAAAACTGGATCGGCTTGGGCAAGGTTCTCACCGGGGCACGCCTGAACAGCGGATTTCAAATGACCACCCGCGCCACTGGTGAACTTGATTGGGAGGAGCCCCGTCAGGAAATGGTGACCCTGGCAATGAACCCTGCCATCGGCTTCACCGGCACCTTCTTCAAAAACTTTGGCACCAACCTCAGCTATTCCTTCGCCACGGGTGAAAACATCACAAACATGGATTCCTACCAGATTCTGAAAACCTCGCTCACCCACTCTTTGAACGGAAACCTGTCCTACTCTTTCCGCATGGGCAAAGGATTCACGGTGCCTTTCACCAAAAAGAAAATCCACATCAAAAACGAGCTTACCTCCAGCCTGAGCATGAGCCTTGAAAAGAAATATGACGAAACCTTTGGACGTGAGGGCGCCCAGCAGGTTGATCAGGATAACTATCGCATCTCCATCAGACCCAGCGCCACATATCAGTTTGATTCAAACATCCGTGGCGGCCTGACCGGAACCTGGGAAAAAAATGCCGACGCCAAGCGTGATACCGGAATGCGCACTTTCCGTATTGGTGTTTGGGTGGAAGTGAACCTATAAGACTCCGGTTCCAGATTATTGGGTCAACCTTGTTCAGGACGAGATACAAGCTATTTCAGGACGGGTCACCCTTTGCCGAAAGCCTTAATCAAGTGATTATCAAGTCTTAATCAAGCGTTAATTATTAAGACTTGATTAAGGCTTGATTAAGAAGTGATCAACGCTTTGAGGCAGGATGGGATCAAGCGGGTTTACTCATAAAATTCAGGCAGCCATCTCCGATGCACCCAAAACCACTGTTGGGGCCACTTGCGCACATAAGCTTCGATCACGGAGCTCACTTCTGCCGTCACTTTGCGGATGCTTTCCTCGTCATCAGAAAGGCATTGGGTTGGGATCATGGATTCAAAACACATGGTAATGCCTCCATCCTGGGTTCTTAAAACAAAGCCCGGCACAATAGGTACATCGTGACGCAGTGCGATTTTTGCCACTCCCTTCCAATGCGAGGCGGGGGAGCCCAGAAAGTCCATGATCAATCCTGCCTCTGAGGCATTTTGATCCGTGAGAATTGCCACCACCCCGTTTTTTCCCAGCCAGCGCATGATGTCTTTCAAGCCGCTTTCATGGTCGATCAGTTTCAGTCCGTGTTTTTGGCGCAAAGTGGAATTATAGTTTTCAAACAGTGGATTATGCTGTTTCTTGCTTACCACCGCCAGAGGAATCCCAAAATGTGGCAAAACCCTCGCTGCTTCCCAGTTTCCAAAATGCGCTGTTGCCAAAATCACGCCCCTGCCCATCTCCAAAGCTTTGTCCAGATGCTCTTTGCCTTGGAATTCAATCGATTTCAGCAGCTTTTCTTCCGGCTGTAGATATAGTTCAGACGCAGTTAACCCCAGATTGTGATAAACCTTTTTGAGCAATTCCCGGCGTTTGGGGGCATCCATGTCGCTGAATGCCATTTCCAAGTTTTTATCCGCCACACGGCGCCGAATGCCAAATCCGAAGCCAACCCCCACAAAAAGCCGCGTCAACAGCCATTTTCCCCATGCGTAGGGGAGCAGTCTCAGCTTAAAAAGTGCAGCACGGAAAAGCAGATATTCAAGCCAGTTGACAGCGGCGTTGCGTTTCAATTCTTATCCGCGCAAGAGTTCCAATTTCTTTTCGATCACGGCCTTGGGCACCACCCCGATGGAACTTTCCTTCAGTTCGCCGTCTTTAAAAAACAGCAGTGTGGGGATGCTCATCACGCCAAAGCGGCCTGCCAATTCTGGAAATTCGTCCACATTCAATTTTGCAAAGCGCACATCCGGGATATCGCGAGCCAGCTCTTCCATGGTGGGTGCGATCATGCGGCAGGGCATGCACCAATCCGCCCAGAAATCCACCACGACCAGTCCCTCTTTGATCGTTTCTTCAAAATTATTATTGTTCAATACGGTCAACATTCTTTACTCCAATCAATTTGATTTTCATATAGTATAAGCAGTTCTGCCTCTGCAGGCAAATGGGCTTCATTTTACCAAACACCAATATCTTGGGGAAAACTTAGCAGCCCGTTCTCCAGACTGCTTATTCTGCTTGACATTTTGCCAAAAGCCTTTATTTTATCGGGTAAAAAGAAGCTTATCAAGAGGAGAACCCCAATGTCAGAAACCAAAAAGAAGCAGCCGACGGAAGGCAAAACCGCGCCTCGCAAGCAAACCGAAAAGGGAAGCTTGAGCATCCACACGGAAAACATCTTTCCCATCATCAAAAAATGGCTCTATTCCCAGCACGACATTTTCCTGCGCGAGTTGGTTTCAAACTCCGTTGACGCCATCAACAAACGCAAATATGCCGATCCCGATTTCAATGCGGAGGACATGAAAATCACGATCGAGGTGGACGATGCAAAGAATACCATCAAAGTTCACGACACGGGCATCGGCATGACTGCGGAAGAAATCCGCAAATATATAAACCAGATCGCTTTTTCCGGGGCGGAGGAGTTTGTGACGAAGTTCAAAGATGTGCAGGACAACATCATCGGCCACTTTGGGCTTGGCTTCTATTCCAGCTTTATGGTGGCGGACAAGGTCACCATAGACTCTCTTTCCTGGGTGCAGGGCAGCGAAGCCGCCTTCTGGGAATGCGACGGCAGCACCGATTATAAAATGAAAGCCGGCAAACGCAAGGAGCCAGGCACCACCGTCACCATACACCTGAACGAGGATTCCAAAAACTATGCCGGGGAACACAAGATCCGTGAAATTCTGGAGAAATACAGCAATTTCATGCCTTGGCCCATCATACTCAACAGTCAGCAGGTGAACCAACTGGAAGCCCTGTGGAATCGCCGTCCCAAGGATGTGACCCAGGAAGAATACATCAAGTTTTACCGCGAGGTGTTTCACGACTATGAGGACCCCGTCTTCTGGATCCATCTGAATGCGGATTTCCCGGTGAACCTGCGCGGCATCCTCTATTTTCCCAAGCTGCGCAAGGATCCCGAATTCTTCAAGGGCGAGGTTAAACTCTATTGCAACAATGTGTTCGTTGCCGACAACCTTGAAGATCTCATCCCAAGATTTCTGCTGCTGCTCAAGGGCGGAATCGATATTCCAGACATCCCGCTGAACGTTTCACGCAGTTTTCTGCAAAACGATGCCCAGGTGCGTCAGATCAGCAAATACATTGTGAAAAAAGTGGCGGACCGCTTTGGTGAAACCTTCTCTGAAGATCGCAAAAAATATGAGGAATACTGGGAAGACATCGATACCTTCATCAAGATTGGCCTTCTGCAGGACGATGACTTTTTTGAGGCGATGAAAGACCGGCTCATCTTCAAATCTGCCTCCGGCGACTTTGTGACCCTTGAGGAATACAAAGCCCGCAACAAGCAGGATGAAGGCAAAACCAGAGTTTGGTATGCCGCAGGGGAAGACACTCAGGTGAGCTATCTGCGCATGATGAAGGATCAGGGCGTCGAAGTGATCTATCAAACCACGCCGCTGGACACCCACATCTATCAAAGGCTGGAAAGTATTCACAAGGATTTGGAATTCATCCGCGTGGACAGTGAATTGAACGACCAACTGCTTTCCACCGAAGCCGGGGAAGAAACCGATAACGGCGAAACCCAGCGCCTGCAGAAAATCTTTTACAAGGCTCTGGGTCAGGAACTTGAAGCCTCCTTCAGCAAGGAAAGCTATGCCGAGTATCTGGAAAAATATCCCAGCGCCGTCACTACCCTTGCTTCATGGATCAAACAGGATGGAGATCGCACTTTGATCCAACCGTACGAACTTCCAGATGAAACCCGCGAGGAACTGGGCGAAGAGGCTTTCAAGGAGCTTTTTGATCATGCCTACACACCCTTGAAAGTGCAGGTGAAGAGCCTGAAATCCCCCGATATTCCATCCATGATCGTGTTCAACGAAATGCTGCGCCGCTGGCACGACATGGAGGCACTGAACCGCCAGATGGATTTTGCGCTGTTGAAAGACCACACCCTCGTCCTGAACAGGGAAAACCCGGTCATCAAAAAGATCCTGGAACTGGATTCCGAAGGCAGGGAAGAGGAGGCTCGCAACATCAGCGTCTATATCCACGACCTTTCGCTCTTGGAACAGCGTGCCTTCAGCGGAGATGAGCTCAAGGATTTCATCAGCCGTGCAAACAAAATCCTCACCTACATCTGATCCCGCGAAAAGGATTTTCCTTACACTGTGTCCACTATAATCCACGAAAGCCGCTTCAGGTTCAATAAAAAAGATTGACAAACAAACGTGCTTTCCACCATGGTATAAAAAACAGCTTATAAAGTGGCTGGAGCTTAAGACAACAATGGGCTAACAACATGATTCACAATGTCTTGGCAGATCCGGCAAACAAAAAAAACGCAAACAAAAAAACTTGCAGAAACCCAAGCAAGGAAGTATTAAAAGGAGAAAAAATGCGTATCCGTACAATTATTCTTGCTGCCCTCGTGGTGGCGCTGATGGCCTTGACCGCTTGCGGAACCAAGGACAAAACTGAGGAAGCCTCCAAGGTTATCCTCGAAGGCAATGGTGCCGAGTTTTTCAAGGTAAGTGAAGATAACTTCGTGATCGAAGATGTGATCGGACTGCTTGTAACTGTGAAAGTGGAAAAAGTCCAGGCAATCGAAGGTGAAACCGAATGGCTTCTCACCCTCAAAGACGCCGAAGGAAACGTGGTCGAAGGCGCTGAAAACATCGCCATCAACGACTTTGGCAAACAGAATGTTGTGAACATGCTTCAGGGCGAACTCAATGTTCCCGCCGAACTCAAATTCAACATCGAAGTGGATGATGAAGCAGCCAACGTGATCAAAGAAAAGGCTGTTCAGGCTGTCGTGACTGTCAATGTTGCCCAAGCAGAAGTAGTGGAAGAAGATGAAGTGCTTCCGGAAGAAGATGCTAAGAAAACTGAAGCCAAGCCTGTGGCGAAACCCACTCCTCCCGCCCAGAAACCTGTCGAGCCGGACCGCCCTCAGAAGCCCGCTCCCACCGTTCCCAGCAGCGACATCGATGGCAAGCTCACCCAATATGAAAACGCCGTTGACAAATACATGAGAGCAAAAGACTCTGCCAAGCCCGGCGATCCCAAAGCAGTGGCAAGAATCGAAAAAGAAAAAAGCGCTGCCGTTTCCATTGGCAACGAACTTGCTGCCAAAATGTCCGAAATGAGCTCAGCCCAAAAGACCAAATATAACAATCTCAAAGCAAAATTGAACTAAATCTTAACCCATCTGGGTAAAGAAAAAGATCCGGTTTTCATGCCGGATCTTTTTTTTGTGGGGGAAAATAACGTGCAGCTTCGCTATTTGGGAAGATGACTCTGCGTTTCAAAGACGTTGAAAAAATGGTTGATGGCGGTGTTCAGGTCTTCAAACTCGATGGAATGCTTGGTGCATCCAGCTCTGGAACAGATGGACACCTTGCCTCCTTCAAAGAGGTGGAGGTCCACCAGCGGAGCCTGGCAAAGGTTGCAGTTGGCATTTGAAATTAGCTCTGCCTTGCAATGCGGGCAGGAAAAGCTGCTGATCTCACCTTCTGGCACATTGAGGGTAGACTGCTTTTCATAGCTGCCATACAGCGCTGAAAGCCAGATCAGGCCTTCCTCACCGTGGGAATGGATGATGAATTTGACGGCGGGGATCCCGTCGATGATTTTCTCTGTGTCTCCCAGTTCCTTACAGCATTTGGGACATTTGAGACTAAGCTTGTAATAGTTTTTCATGTTTCCTCCCTGCGTCTTAATAATATAGTGCAGTATTGTGCAGCTTGCAAGGTATATAAGCCAGAAGCTTCGACAATAAGTTGCCTGCCAGGACTCATCTTGACTGGATTCGAAAACGAGCAAGAGTGTGTTTCCCTTTGAAGTCAATTTATGAAAAAGACAGAGAGGAAGAATGCAGTCAAGAAATGCTTGACAAATAAAGGCAGGCTGATTATTAGTAATAAACAAACAGAATTAAAGGAGCAAAAAATGCGTAAATTCTTTATACTGATGATACTGAGCATACTTGCGATGGGGCTTTTGCTCACCGCGTGCGAAGAAAACATCACCCAGCCTGAAGACGCGAAATGGTCTGTGATGGCCATCGAAGCAAGCGACTTGGGATTGGCTATGCTGGAAGGCGACACCCACTACATCGCCGTAACCTGGATTGGTCCCGACAGCGGCTTTGATCCCCATGCCGCGGTTGAACTCACCATTGGCGGATCCAAAATTGAGCTGCTGTATCAATATGAAACTTGGTATGGAAAAGCCACCCTCATCCCTGGAAACTCCTACTACTTCCAGCTTAAGGTTAATGGAGAGGTGCTTGTGAATACCAAACAAACCGTTGTTTACAATGCAGATGCCACCTTCCCGCTTACTTACAACCCCACCCGTACTGCATTCGTTTACTGGAATCTTGAAGCCGACAGCAAACAGCAGATCGCCAGCATCTATGCCTATGATCCCGAAGATTGGGACTACGACGAAGTGGTGGACAAAGAAATCGAACCTTCAGCCCGTGAATACACCTACCCTGCAAACATCGTTCAGGACCACGGTGCCGACTCGGAATATGAACTGGAAATCACCCAGATGAACCACAAATATGTGGACAACGTTCTGGTTGCCACCACTCAGTTCAAGGCCATGGAATATGGCGACAGCAAGATTAACCGCCAGACCCCTCAGCGTTTGGCAAAATATGCCCGCCGCATGGCAAGGCTTGCCCTGAAATAAGAAACGGTTTAAACGTTTTAAAAAGCCGGAGTCCTTGAGATTCCGGCTTTTTGTGTATCTCAAATTGTAATGGGTCTCAGGCCTTCTAATCTTCAGGCTTCTGCCCAGAAGGATTTAATTGCCTCCTGTGCTTTGGCAAAATCATCCCGACTTTTCACCCAGATTTCCTCTCCGTATCTGGCTTTCAAGGTGGTGAAAGGCTTGGGAATGCGCAGCATGTCCCATGTATTCAGTTCCCACTGCCTCACAGCATAGGCTGAAACCGGAATGATGGGGATTTTTCCCAGATATGCAAGCTGCAAAACCCCCGGGCTCACACTTCCGGCAGGACCTTTGGGACCGTCCGGAGTGATGGCAAGGCTATATTTTTTGGTAAGTTTGATCAATTTGCGCAGGGCTTCGGCTCCGCCACGGGAAGAAGAACCCCGCACCGGCAAAAAACCAAGACGCTTCAGAGGGCGCGAGATCAACTCTCCATCCTTGGATTTAGAGCTCATCACGGCGATGCCGCAGTCCGTTCTTTGCATCGCCAAAAGAATCAGATCACGATGCTGCAAGGCATAAACGCAGGGATGGTGGTTTGGAGGCTGTCCGCTGGCTTCAATTCTCAAGCTGCGGCGCAGGGCTCGTAGCAAACAGGCTCCCAAAAAGCCTTCCAGACGGTACAAGAGCTCAGGCATAGCGTTCCAAAAGCTGTTTCACCAGCCTCAGCATCTCCCGGCTGGTTTTTGGTTCGGACAGGCTTGTCCTCAGTGTAATGAGCTTTTCCCGCATCGTTTCAGCCCTTTCGGGCTCATCCAGCAAAGCCAACAGCTCGCGTTTGATGTTTATGGCGTTGCAATCGTTTTGAACGAGTTCAGGAAGCAGGTCCTGCTCCAAAATGATATTTGGCAGCCCGATGCGCTCAATTCGCACCAAACGGCGTCCGATCAAATATGAAAGCCTGGAAGTTTTATAACAGATCAGGTGCGGAGTGCCGATGAAAGCCGCCTCCAGAGTTGCGGTTCCCGAGGTGCAGACCAAAAGCTCGCAAAACTTCATCATTTCGTGACGGTAACCGTCAATCACCGCCAAGCCTTCAAAGCCGTGTTTTTCAAGCAAGTCTAGGAAAAGCTGGTGTGAAACAGTGCTGGCCTTGGAAACCAGGATTTTGAAGCCCAAGGAAACCAGTTCTCTTGCCGCTTCCAGATATACGGGCAGCATTCTTTGAATTTCCGCATCCCGACTGCCGGGGAAAAAACCAAGCCAACGCGAGTCCGTGTCCAAGCCGAAAAACTGCGCGAATCCATCACGATCAAGTTCCGGGGAAATCTCTTCCGCGATTGGGTGCCCCACATAGCTGCTGCCAACGTTGTGGATGTCCAGCAATTCCTTTTCAAAAGGCAAAATGCAAGCCACATGGCGCACATTTTCACGCAATTTGCGCACCCGTCCATGTTTCCATGCCCAAAACTGCGGACAGATGAAATAGAGCACCGGAACGCGCAAATCATCGGCAATCCGGGCGATGCGGAGATTGAATCCGGGATAGTCCACCAAAATGGCAAGATCCGGTTTTTCCGCTTTCAAAAAGGCTTTGATCCTTCTTTGAACGTTCAGGAAAAAGCCCAGATGACCAGCCACTTCGGAAAAACCCATCACATTGAAACGCTGAAAAGGAAAAAGTGGCTTCAAACCATGCGCCTGCATTCTGGCGCCGCCAATCCCGCTGTGACGCAGGTTTGGCAGATCCTTGTTCAAAGCTTCCATCACCAGGCTTGCGTGCAGATCACCGGAGTTTTCCCCAGCCAGCCAAAAGATGTGGAAGCTTGGTTTATTCATGATTAGATGCCCAGCACAGAGATTCCCAAAACTGAGATGAGCGTGACCGCAACTGCTGCCAAGAGCACGCCGATGAACACGCAGAACAGGGATTTCCAAAAGGAAAGCCCAAAAACCGTGGCAGCCAGCGAGCCGGTCCAGCCTCCGGTTCCTGGCAGGGGAATACCCACAAAAACGATGAGACCCAGCTCTTTATAGCGTTCCACCAGCTTTCCCTTGCTGCGCCCACGCGTCCAAAGCCAATCCGTTAACTTTTTGCCCCACTTAAAACGTGAAATCAGCTTCAAAAACCACTCCAAGAGCAGAAGGATAAAGGGTATGGGCAGCATATTGCCGATTATGGAAAGCAGCGCCGCCTGCTGCCAGCTCATGCCAAACAAAAAAATTGCCACGGGGATGGCTCCACGCAATTCCACAATGGGCAGCATTGAGATCAAAATCACAATCATCCAAGGGCTTACGCCTTTTTCTTCCAAGGCTTTGGCGGTGCGTTCACCAAAAGATTCCGCCGCCAGCGGGCTCAGGCAGAAAAGCATGATGGCAAGCAGAATTAGAATCGAGATCTTCAGTTTCAAGGTCTCTCCAGTTTCAATTTTATTTTGAAAACCCACTTTGAAAACTCTCCAGATTTTGACAAGTGAAATCATCCGCCGGGGTGGGAACAGAAAAAATCTGCCTTGCGCCACTTCCGGGTTATAGTATCATAAAAAGAAAACCTCGATAAAGGATGAAATTATGAAGGAAGACATGCTTCAAGCGATCAGAAAAGCCATGCAGGGCGAAAAGGACAGTGTTACTCTCTATGAAAAAGCCGCCGCCCATGCCGATGAACCCGAAGTGAAGGAATTTTTCACTTCCCGCGCCCAAGAGGAACAGCGCCATTTCAACTACCTTTTGAAATACCACAATGAAATCTCTGGCGATCAGCCTCTTTCAGCTGTGGATTCCGAATTGAGCGCCGTGAGGGAAGACGATTCCTTTTTTTCCGAAGGCTTCGTGCGCCGCATTGGTGAGGACCAATTCCTGTTCTCCGCAATTTCCACGGCTCTGCTTTTGGAAAAAGACGCTTTCGGAAGCTACAAGGAAAATGCCGAAAAAGCTCAGCAGCCACAATTGAAAGAATTCTTTGAGCTCTTGGCAAAGTGGGAAATGCTTCACTATGAAGAGCTTCTGCATGTGCAGCAGGAGGCGGAACGCTTCTATTGGAATCTGAACGCCTTTGAACCGTTTTAAGGCTGGACTAGAGAGGAAATCCTAACGAATCTCAGCTGTAAAACTGCTCCAAAACTCCCAGGGATTTGAGGTTCAAGGCCTTGTGGAAGTGAGCCTGATAGTGCTGTGAAAACAGTTCATTAAGCTGGGCGACGCTTTCCCCATCCGGATTCAGTTCATTTAGATACAGTCCAATTCTGGGCAGAAGTGTTAAAATCCGCACAGCCATGGGGCTGAGCCTCGCATAGCGGGAAGTATCGTACGCCGAGCCCAAACACTCCCCACAGAGGCTTGAAGCCCCAGCTCTCTCCCAGAAAGCCGGGCTGGTGAGTGCCTTGCCGCAAAGTCTGCAAATTCCGGGCTCCAGCGGTGTGCCCAACATTTTGAACACTCTCAGTAAAAAACGCCACCAGATCAGGATTGCCCTGCCTTCGGTTTTTTCCAGATAATCCAGATATTCCACCAAAAGCACGAACCACGCTGGGCTTTCTTCCATAGTCAAAAAAAGCTGTGAATAGAGTTCCGTGGCACACTGAGCTGCGCTCCAAGCCTCGATCTTGTGGGAAAGTTTGTTTTCCTTGAGCAGGGAAAGCTCGGTCAAGAGGCATAGTTCAGACTCCCCCGGACCATAAAAGCTGAATTCATAACTGTTTAGCGGACTGAGCAAACTGCCTTCCGCCTTTTTCCTGATGCCTTTTGCAAGTAGTGAAACAAGACCCTGCTGGCGTGCAAAAGCCTTTAAAATGAGGCTGCTGTCGCTGTATTGAATGATCCTGAAAAGGATGGCGTCGTCTTTCAGACGTTTTTTCACAAGCCCAGACTGCTCCTCGCAGAACGCAGATCCATGGGATCGGTAAAGACGGTTTTGTGGTCGGTGTAAATCACATATCCGGGTGCACTCTTGCGAGGTTTGCGCACAAAGCGGATCTGAGTGTAGTCCACAGGCACATTTTGAGAAAAGCGTGCCTTGGAATACCAAGCTGCCAATGCACAGCAAACCCTGATCAATTCTTCGTTAGGACTGCTTTTTCGGAAACAGCGCAGCAGGATGTGGGAGCCGCGGTAAATCCGGGTGTGGAACCACCAATCATGCGGTCTGCCCAGTTGGGTGGTGATAAAATCGTTCTCTCTGGCTTTGCGCCCAACCACAATC
Source organism: Candidatus Cloacimonadota bacterium (assembly GCA_012728875.1). Classification (GTDB taxonomy): domain Bacteria; phylum Cloacimonadota; class Cloacimonadia; order Cloacimonadales; family Cloacimonadaceae; genus Syntrophosphaera. Next base: position 29,025 of record JAAYEF010000011.1, on the reverse strand, counting down.
TCAAAATCGTCGCTCACACGCAGCCGCAGAAGCTTGTCCAGCATATCCGGAACCCGCTCCGGACGCGACTTTGTGCCACGGGAGGGGAGAGCTATCTCCTCGCCGCCGTCGATGCGCTCAAGGATGCCTTCCAGCTTTTCAATCTGCTTTTTGGTCTCAGCAATGTTTTTGGCGATCAAGTCTCTGCCGCGCTTGGCCTTGCCATATTTTTTCAGATACCATTCCAGGTTTTGCCGGGCGGACAGCTCGGTTTGCAGAGGGATTTCAATTTCCGCCAAGTCGGGGTCAAAATAGTTTATCGTCTTCAGGCTTTCCTGTCCCCGTGAAATCTGTCCCAGATTGCTTTTCAAGGTTTCCGCGCAAACCCTCCAGTGTTCCACGCGCTCGGCATCCGCGGCTTCCTGCTCCTGACGTTTCAGCTTCGCCAGTGCTTTTTTGAGCTCACGTTCCCAGCCTGAGCGCATGTTTTTACGCAGTTGGGCGTCTTCCCGTGCCAGGAAAACATGCTCATGATACGCCTGCAGATAATCGTTCACATTGGCAAACGAAAGTGTTTCCCCAGTTTGCAAGGACTTGAGTTCCAAGGGTAAGGATAGCTCTTCAATCACTGGTTTGAACGAGGTTTTGGGCGCTTGATAGGGAAGCTTGGGCAAAATCTGGCGGTGAGGGTTGTCCGCAAGGCTGTATTTGTGCAAGGCATCGATCACCACCGTTTCTTCGCCTTCGCGTGCCAAAATCAAATTCGGCTTGGGCGGTGTGAATTCCGCAATCAGCATCAGGGAGTTTTTTTCCTGAAAGATATCAGTTTGCTCAAAATGGAAGCGAATGATGCGATCATTGGGGTCGATCTGGGTTTTAGTCAGCAGTGCTTTGCTTAAAAGATCCCAAATCTTGTGTTCGTTTTCTGCAGGACTTAACTCCTTGCCATAAAAGGCGAAAGCCTTACTTCCCACCAGAAGCGTGAGCTGGCTTTTGTCCGAAAATACAAGCCTGATCTGCCTGGAGCTCTGCCAGGCGCTCTCAACCTTGAGGTTCGGAGCGCGAAATTCATTGGTCCAAGTGGATAAAATAGAATAATTCATCGTTTTTTAAGCTTTATGCTTGACAGCAAAACGGCCTTTTAAAATAATGAGCCAACATAATAAACAGCCATGAGGAGTCAAGCATGAAAGCGACATCTTGGATAATAGCGGCTATTTTGGCCATTTTGGCCATCATCTTTGGAGTGATGTGGAATGGTGCAGCTAAAAAAACCAAAGATCTGGAAATGTCAAAAGCGGAACTGGAGAAACTCTATAACGACTCCGCCTCCGCATACGACGAAATCCGAAGCAGTTTGGATAAATTTGATCAAGAATTAACCGACGAGATCGGTGCCCTCGGCGAGGTCCCGGGCAAAACGCCTGCTGAAAAACTCTCAAATGCCCGCGCCAGAATCGAAGAATACAAAAACAAAATCAGAGATCTGGAATCAAAACTGGCATCCAGCAAAGGTCAGCTTTCCGGAATTCAGGCCATGGTGGACAGGCTTAAAAAATCTGTTGCAGACAAGGAAAAAATCGTGGCGGAACTTGAAGGACGCGTTGGAAAGCTGTCCAGCACTTTGGATGAAGAGCGCCTTGCCGCTCAAGCCGAGATTAATCAGCGCGATGCCCGCCTCAAGGATAAAGACTCCCAGATTGCCGAGCAAAACCTTGAAAGCAACCGCATGTATTTTGCCGTTGGAACCCGCAAACAGCTGATGGACAGCGGGATCATCAACCGCAAGGGCGGAATCTTGGGAATCGGAAAAGTTTCCACTGTGAAAGACGCTGATCTTTCCCGCTTCACCCAGTTCAACCTTTTGGACACTCAGGAACTCAGCTTCCCCGTCACCAAAAAAGGCTATTCCGTGCTCTCCAGCCACGTTGCCGCTTCCTATGAAGTCAGCAGAGCCGGCGACCAATATGTCCTGCGCGTGAATGACCCCAACGCCTTCAAAAAACAGAAACTTGTGGTGATCGAACTGAAGTAATACTTGAACTCATCCAAGAAATTTTGGCCTTCCCCTTCGGGAGGGCCAATTTTTTTTGGGTAAAAAGAGCTGCCCAATCATACAGCCTTGGCTCTCCCTTGGCTCCATCCTGAACACAACCTTAACACTTCCCAAAGACCTCCCCATATTTTTACGGGAGGGATGCAGGAAAGATAGGAATAGATATGCTGTTGGGCTCAAGGAGGAGGCAGGGCTGGGTCAGATATCCAGATATTTTGCCGCCTCAAAAAGGGCACGGCCGCCCACAAAGCCCACCAAACCTTGAACAATGTTTACACCGAGGTCTGCAACTGCCACGGCTTTACCCAGTTGCGGCAAAGCCCATTCCCCCAAAAAGTAGCCACCAACCATGAGCGCACAGCCAGACAGGGGAAAAAGGAAGCGTCCCAAGCCGGAACTCTTGTGCCCCAAGCCGCTGAGCCAGCCTTCCAAGCCTTTCACGAGCAGCGTGATGGGCGCAAAAAGTGGGAAAAGTAATAAATCTGCAATCGCGCTGCCGATACCGCCTGCCAGGGCACCAGCCCTGCGTCCGGCGTGAAGACCAATGAAAACGATCATTACGTCGCCGAAATTGAAGAAGCCACCGCCGGGGATGGGAATGGGGATGATCATGGTGGCAACTGTGACCAAGACCACATAGCCCAGGTTCAAATACCATTGTCCGGTTCCGCCGCTTTTGCCGCCATGACAGGCTGCGATGCGATTGTCGATCTGGGCGCCCTTGATGCGCGATTCTCTCGAAAGAGTGAAAAGCAGCGCCAAAACGGCAGCGAGCCGGGCTTTGAAGCGCTGTGAAAAACGCTGTTTGGATTGCTGTTGACTGGGTATCAGGGATTGGTGGAAACCGATGTCCTGATAGGAATTAAAGGCATTTGAAAAGAGGATCTTGCCCAAAATCACATATTTCATCAAGCCAATCTTGAGCGGTAAACTCAGAAGTTCATCAAAGCTGATCAGGCTGAAAAAGAGTTGGAAAGTCAGAACCGAATTTGCGAAAAGCAAGATGCGCCCCAAGCCGAATTGCAGCCAATATGAAATGCTGCCGGGATCAGCTTCCTGGGTCTTGATTTTGAGAACTCCAAACATCAGATAGACAAGGCTCAGGGAAATCAGGAAGGGAAGCATGAGCCGGAAACCCTGAAGCCATCGCTTGAAGCCTTTTAAGAAGAGAAGGGCAAGGGTCAGCGCGCCAAAAAAGGCAAGCTGAATGGGCAGGGAATCCAGAAAGAGCACCAGGGTGACCGCCAGGATGCTCAAAAGCAGAAGCAGAGAGAGGATCAGCTTAATTTGCGGGGGCATCCACCAAGCTCCGTGATGACGAAAGAGGTTTGAAAACGATGCTGCGTGCCGAGGGGAAAAGCTCGCCATGAGATGAAAAAACCAGGCTGTAGTCGGGGATGTTTTCATCCAAAAATGCCTTGATACGCTCGGCGTGCAGAGATTCATCCATCAGGACCAAGCTGGGACGTGGCTCGGCTTCATAGCTGCGGAGAAGATCCTGCAAAAGGAAGTCCACAGCGTCGGCTTCACCTTCCACCTGCACCCGGGGTTTCATCAAAGCGGCGTAAGCCTTTACTGCAGTGATTTGCAGTTGCATCTGCTGTTCAAAATAGAGGCAGTAGTATGCAGGGTTTTTTACAAGGCGGGGGAGAAGCAGTTGGGTCAAAAAAGAGCTTTTGCCGACTCCATTGGGTCCCTGCAGGTGGGTCAAACCACTGGTGAAATGAAGTTCCGAGGCGATTTGCAGATCAAATCCCGGCCAGATTTGATGGATTCCCGCTTCAATTATCATCTTCACTCGCGCTGTGTGTAATCCGGCGTTCCGCTCCCAGCCTGGCTATCAGGTCTTTCACGAGGTCCCGGTTTTGAGTATCCAGCGAATGCCAGAGGTTCACAAAATGGATGGACTTTGCCGGTGAAAGTAGCGCCAAAAGGGTCATCATCAGAACCTTTTGTCCGCCGGAGAGGGTGTGCAAATCGCTTTGAGGGTTGAGTTCTTTGCCGGTGATGGAGGCAAATTCATTGATCAGAGCAGCTTGCAGGGCGGAATCCAGATGGTAAAGGATGAATTCTTCGCGTAAGGTGCCGCCGCCGCTGATGGGCAGGGAAGCGTTGCAAAAAAGGATGGGGCTATCCATGATAAAAAAATGGCGGAGAGTCAGGGATTCGAACCCTGGGTACCCGTAAGGATACAACGGTTTTCGAGACCGTCCCGTTCAACCGCTCCGGCAACTCTCCGCTTCATTTATCTTCGGTTTTGAAAAAAGCTTTTCAACAGGCCGCCGCATTCGGCTTCCAAAACGCCCCTCAAAACAGTGGGACGATGGTTCAAGCTTTTGTCGGCCAGCACATTATAGAGGGAACCCACCGCTCCGGACTTGGGGTCGGAGGCTCCAAAAACAAGGCAGCCCAGCCTGCTGAGAATGATGCTTCCGGCGCACATGAGGCAGGGCTCCAAGGTCACATATAATCTATAATCCTGCAGATACTTGATTTTTGAGCGCAGGATTTTGTCAATGATCAATTTTTCCGCATGAGCCAGGGGGTCCGAGAGTTGGCGCGTGCGATTGTGTTCTGCGATCACGATCTCATCATCCTTCACCAAAACAGCGCCCACGGGAATTTCGTCTTCCTCAAAAGCTTTTTGGGCTTCCGCCAAGGCGAGTTTCATCCAATAAACATGGCTTTCAAGGTTCATCAGAAATGCGCTCCCAAGCTCACTGAACAGCGCCAATCCAAGTCGTCCAGCTTGTTACCGACAGGGTTCAGCGAAAATTCCAGGAGCGAGTTTTCATTATAGTTCCAAGCCAGCCCCAAAAGCAGGCCATATTCGGTCCAGGTTCCCCAACTATAGCGGGGTTGGATGATGTAGTAGAGGTTATTTATGTCGTGTTTGAAGCTGATTCCGGCAGTGTAGCGGTCATTTTTAAAATTGATCACATAGGCGCGCCCATCATAGTCCGCATATTCGTTGTGTTCATAACCGAAGCTGAGGTTTGCCACAAAGGCGGAGCCGTCGCTGTTTCGGTAGGGCAAAAGCAGCCAGCGTCTGTCTTGAGAACGCGCCGCATAGGGGAAGCTGTCGAACACCAGCTTGTATTCCAGTTCAAGCTGGCGGTAAAAGGTTTGCGGAGCGGTTTCAAACCGGTATTGGGTGTAGTCTGCCCGAATCTGGTAGCGTTGATTGAACAAAAGCCGGTCGCCGATGAGCAGGGCAATTTCCGGATTCAGAACGTAAGTGGAAGTCTGTTTGCTGTTTGCGGAAAGCAGGCTGTCCAGATAAACGTCGTCCGTAAGGTTCCAAAAGGCGCGGGTGTTCAGCTTCAAACGCTGTTTCCAATATTGGACATTGCCCAGGCTTAAACGCATGTGGCGCAGGTCGTTGTCCCAACGGTTGCCGTCGTCGGGGAAAATGCTGCGTTGAAGGTCTATGTGGTATCCTGCCCACAGGCTGTCTCCACCGGCATATTCCCAGTTCAGTTTTGTGTTCAGAATGCGGTTTTCCGTGTGGCGGGTGTTTTGCACGCTGCTGAAGCGTTTCAGCCCGTAGAAATGGCTGAAAGAGTTCTCCCAGGCGAGGCTGCTCAAGGGTTCGAGTGTCACTTTGATCGTGCTTTGATTGCTCAGATCACTGCTGTTGCGGGCGGAGCTTTCGGTCAGTTCGATCTGGCGTTTGGCAAAACTCTCCTGCAGCTCAAGGTTCAGGAAATCCCAGGGAAGATATTCCAAGACGCCGTTGTAGGAAAGGCTTCCGCGTTTTTGGGTGTCTTTGAATTCATAGAAGCCTCTGCCGCCGTTCCCGGGCAAAAGTTCGTAGATATCGTCTTCCTGCCTGCCCAGGCTGAGGTTGTTGTTGAAAATCAGGTTTTGGCTTTGATGGTTCAAAAAGGCGTTGAGAATGCCATTTTGCTGGCTTTCCCAATCCAGTTTTTTGCGTTCATAATTCAGGTTCAAGCCAGTCAAGCTGTTCCAGATCTCCATGGAAGTGTGCGCACGTGCGTGTCCCTGCCAGCCTTTGCTGTTGAGCTGTGAATCCAGGATGTAACGGTCTTCCTCGGAACGCAGCAAGCCTTTGGCGCCCAGTTCAAAGTTCAGACTGTCCAACGGCGAAAACTCCAGCGAATAGCCCAGATATCCGGTTTTGTTGCGATAGGGGTGTAGGTCTGCCTCAAGCTGGCTGGAGTCCTGCAAAAAGTCGAAGCCGGAACTGAAACCGTGGCTCAGCCAGCCGCGCTGGATCACGAGATCAAGCCCCAAAAGTGAATGGCGGTTCCTTTGGGCAAAGTTCAGCCTTTCCTCATTGTGATTTTGCGCTTTGATTTGTAGTTGTGATGCGGAAAAGGGCTGCATCTGATACAAAAAATTGCTATCCGATTCCTGCGAGCTTCTTCCGCTGGAAAAGCCAAATTCCAGAAGGTTGTTTTGCGCCGGGAGCAAGCCCGGCAAAAGGCTAAAGCAGAGCAGCCAGGGCAATAAACTCTTTTTCATCAAGAGTCTCCGCACGTCGGGTAAAATCGAGCCCGCTTCTGGTTTCCAGGTTTTGCACCTTTTCCCTGCCATAAACGGGGAACAAGTTGTTGCGCAGGGTTTTGCGGCGATGAGAAAAGGCGGATGTGATGAGCTTGAGATATTTTGGCACATCTTCGATCTGCGGCTTTGAGGCTCTGGGACGCAGGCTGATGACGGCTGAATCTACGTTGGGTGCGGGGTCAAAGTTTTCGCGTCCCAGTTCAAAAAGCAGTTCGGCGTCAAAAAGCCGTTTCAAGCGCAGGGTGAGCACCCCGTAGGATTTTGTTCTGGGCTGGGAACAGATGCGCTGTGCCAGTTCCTTTTGCAGCATGAGAGTGATGGAATGGAAAGCCTGATGGTGTTCTTCAAGCTTTTTCAAGAGGGGGGAACTGATGTGGTAGGGAATGTTTGCCACCAGTTTGATGGGGCTGTCGGCCTTGGCGATTTGCTCCTGCCAATCCAGCTTCAGCACATCGGCAAAAATGAATTGAACCCTGTCTTCAAATTCATCAAGCAGAGGGTTTTTCAGCCTTTCGTCCAGTTCGATGGCATGGACATTTGCCCCAGCCCTCACAAGTTCGCGCGTGATGATACCCCTGCCCGGTCCGATTTCCCAAACCGGGTCACCTGCCTGCACGCCAGCCAATTCCACGATTTTTTCCGCGATGGAAGGCTCGTTCAGGAAATTCTGGCCAAGGGCTTTCAGAGGACGCATATTTCAGGGTTAAAAAAAACAGATCACCCGAAAAAACCTTCCCAGGCGATCTGAATTTGCTTTGAAAGGGCTGGAAGCCTTAGGCGCCCAGACGTTCGGCGGCAATGTGACGGCAGTTTTTGCAAACCTTCACGGTTTTTTCGCCAACTTTAACCTCGTTGAGCAGCTTGATGCTGGTGCGATGGCAAACCGGGCATTCACCGCGACCGTGATTGGGAAGGTTTTTGATGCCTTTGCCACGACGGTTGTCTTTGGACATATCTATTCTCCTTGCTTCATTTTCAGCTTAAAATGCAGTATTTTATACCATAAAAATGCAGGGGGCTCATGCGTCAACTGTTATTTGAGCAAATGAGCGGGTCCAGCTTGAAAACCAGACCCGCTTTTGTAAAAAACTCAGCAGTTGTCGGCGGATTCGTCTGCGAAAGGATTGGCGGATTTCTTTGGTGCAGCGTCTTCGTGGGGTATGATGCAGAGGAATTTCAAGGGTTCGTCGCCGGTGTTTTTGAAAGCGTGGCGCATTCCCGGGTCAACGTAGATGGCGTCGCCTTCGGCGAAGGGTTTGTCGCCCTCTTCAGTTTGCAGAGCGCCTTTTCCGCTCACAACAAAAACTTCGTGCTCCCAATCGTGCATGTGGAAGGGGGTGTGTCCATCGGGTTCAACTTCAAAGATGCGCAGGGCAAAATTTGGCGCTCCATCCTTCTGGGCGATAAGCCAGCGCATTTTGGTATTTTGGGCGCCTTCCGCATTCACGGGCACCAGTTCTTCCTGGGTGTAGTGGACTATCTTCATTGATGTCTCCTTATCTTGTTTTTTATAATCATCATTTTTAAGAAAAGAATAATCGAAAAGCTACGTCATCCAAAGCAAAACGCTATTTTTTTTGATCCGAGCAGGCTCAAGAAAAATCGGGGTAGGCGATCAGTTCAAAATCGTCTCCGCTTCTTTTCCAGATTGGGTTTTGCAGCGAAATGGCTTGGGAAATGTTTGGCAAATCCAGTTCGGAGAGGATGCTCCTGCTGCCTCCAATCAGTTTTGGAGCCAAAAACACGTGGATTTTATCGACCAATTTGCGCTCGAAAAATGCTGATGCCAGCTTGCTGCCCGACTCCAATAAAACCTGATTGTGACCGAGCTTGAAGAGGATATCCAAAACTTCGTGGAGGTCCAGGCCATCGTCAGTGGCGGCAGTGGGATGAATTTGAATGCCAAGGTTTTTCAAAACAGAAGCCTGGGAGCTGCTTTCCAAGCCATCCAAACAGAAAACGGCTGTGGGATATTGACTTGCGCTTTGGGCAAGCCGGGAATCCGGGGGCAGCTTCAATTCGGGGTCTAAAACGGCTCGGAGCGGTTGGTGGCGCGGCTTGGACAGGCGAACATTGAGCATGGGATCATCCGCCAAAACGGTGCCAATCCCGGTTAAAACCACATCCGAAGCCTCTCTCAACCTGTGAACCTTTTTGCGGGAAAGCTCGCCGCTGATCCAGCGTGAAGAGCCATCTTGGGCGGCATATTTGCCATCCACGGAAAGCGCCGATTTCCAAACTACGAAGGGTCTTTGTTTCAGAACCCGGCAGAGGTAGGATTCAAGCTGAACTTCGATCTTAGGTGCCAAAAGCCCGGTCATCACTTCGATTCCCGCATCGCGCAGCTGTTTTATGCCGCGTCCGTTCACCAGCGGATTGGGATCCAAAATGCCCACATAAACGCGCTTGATTCCGGCTTTGATGATTGCACGGGTGCAGGGAGGGGTCTTTCCCTGATGGGAACAGGGCTCCAGGCTTACATACATGTCGGCGCCCTGGGCTTTCGGACCGGCTTTTTTCAGGGCTTGCACCTCGGCGTGATCGCTTCCGTAAACCTGAGTCCAGCCTTCGCCAAGCAGCTCGCCGTTTTTCACGATCACCGCCCCCACAAAGGGATTCGGCGAACACAGCCCACGGGCTCGTTCAGCCAGACGCAGGGCTCTTTTCATGTAAACCTGGGCTTCAGCCGGGATAGCGTTCAAGGTTTTTTTGAGCGGCTTCATAGTTGGGTACCGTTTTCAGGATTTCCTGCCACATTTTGCGGGCTTGATCCACGTTTCCCAATCCCGCTTCGCAGGCAGCCAGGTTGTTTTTCACGTTCAGATCGTCGGGACGCTCCTCGTGAAGCTTGATTAAAAGTTCCCTGGCGAGCTCAAGCTTGCCTTCGGTGAGATAGAGTGCGGAAAGTGAAAGTCCGGCGGCGAAAAAGTGGTTGTCCAGCGCCAGGGCGTCCAGAAAATCTTCGCGGGCTTTTTTGAAATTCTTTTCAAGCTGCCAGGAAAGGGCGCGATAGTAATAGAGGTCGGCACAGTCGGGATAGGAAGGCAGGCTTTCACTGATTTTTTCCCGTGCCTGAGCGGTCTGGCCGTTTGCCAAAAGCTCCGCCAAATCATGGAAAAGCTTGTTTTGCTGGTAGAAAAGATGGGGTCCGCCATTGTAGTTTTGCCGGATTTTCCATTCCCCGCTGGCGGCGCTGAGCAGAATTGCCCAAACCTTTTTGCGGTTGAGCTCCAAAACCACCATTGCGCTGATACCGTCGTCGGCCGCTCCGGCGTGCAAAACCTGATAGCTGCGAAGCTTTTTCAAGTCTCCAAGCGAACTGAGGATGTTCTGATAACGCTGTGCCAAATCGGGGTCTTGGGTGTCGTTGGTGGTGAAAGAACGCAGCTTTTCCCAGTCAAAGGCGATAGCGGCGTCCAGGAAGTCAAAACTTACCGTCTCCGGGCTGGCGGGTTCTTCTATTTCTTCATGTGGCAAATCCAATTTTTCCAAGAGATAGGTCATCGGAAAGTTTGCCGGAAAGCGGTATTTACCCAGCCATGCCAGCGCCTTGCTTTTATCCTGTGCGGCAAATTCGGCGGGGGTTCGCCCCTCAAGTTCATCCTGTTTTTGATATATCCAAAGGTCGATGTGCCTTCTCACCGTTTGCATGAATTCTGTGTTCGAATCTGCCCGGAAGGTGGGGAAGGGGCTGTTTTCATCGGCTTTGGCGGCGTAGGGACATTCCGGTGGACACAAAAGGTCCACCCTGAGTTCCAAACAGCATTTCCAGCCGATAACCTTGTTTTTGAACCGTGGACAGTTGCGCACTCCGCGCTCTGCCCTGCATTTGAAGCAGCGTTGATGTCCCAAAAGCATTATGTCATCTCCAAAGAAGGCGGTAGAACCCGCTTGAACGCGGTGGCTTTCACCATTTTATCCACCTTTTCATATAGCGAACGGGGAAACTTCAAATCCTCATCAGTGGCGGAAGTCAGTGAGTTGTGTTCCAAAAAGTCCAGAATTTCATCCAAAACGGGGTAGGAAAAACCCAAATCCTCTTCGTCGGATTGACCTTCCCAGAGGTCGGCACTGGGGGCTTTTGCAATGATTTGGGAGGGAACGCCCAAAAGTTCCGCCAGCTTTGCCACCTCGGTTTTATACAGATGGGCGATGGGCTCGAAGGCGCAGGCTGCGTCGCCAAAGAGGGTGAAATAGCCGGTCATGATCTCACTGCGGTTTCCGGTGCCCATCACCAGAGCCCGGTGCTTGGCACTGAGGTCAAAAAGAACATTCATCCTCAAGCGTGCCAGCCAGTTGCCCTTACGTGAGCGGTCTGCCTGGGGCTCGTAAAGCTGAAAATAGGGCTCCGTCATGGGGGTGAGATCGATGGTATGGCTCTGTATCCCAATGGTTTTCACCATCAGTTCCGCGTGTTCCAAAGAACTGGCGGCGGTGATTTTATAGGGTAAAATTGCCGCGATAACGTTTTCGGGACCCAGGACTTCAACAGCCAAAGCTCCAGCCACAGCGGAATCCAAGCCGCCGGAAAGCCCGAACACAACTTTTGTGAATCCGGACCCCTTCAGGTAATTGCGGATAAAGTCCACAATCCGCTTTCTTTCCACGTTCAAATCGAGATTACGCATGGTTTTTCTCCTCATAAGGCTTCGGGGTTGATGGAACTCATTAAAGTCCAAAACCCCTTATTTCAAAGGCAGCCAACGGAAGCCAAGACGTAGGCTGCGACCCGGTTCGGGAAGCGTTCCCGGTGCAGGATGAACTGTGTTGAAAAGATTATCCAGGCTCAGGCTTAAACGAAGGTCATGGAATACGGGCAGGCTCAAGCCCAAGCTTAGATCGAAAACGTTGGGAAGTAAATTCCCGTTTTCATCCTCGCTGAACCATTGCTGGTCCAAAGAAGCCCAAAGGTCAAGCTCTTTCAGCGTATAGGAAGCCTGGGTCTTGGCTTGCCAACGCGGAATGTAGGCTCTGGAAACCCATTCTCCATTCTTCAACCATTGAAAATCCAGAGCCAGGTCCTGCCGAATCTGACAACCCTTGTAGTTCAAGAGCGCTTCGCCGCTCACTTCCCAGTCAAAAACGCTCGCCTGCCTCAAAAGAGCCTGCGAATCAGGTGCATAAACATCCGGCTGGTTATAGAAAAAGCGCAGATTTTGTCCCAAGCCGGCGTGGTGAAGTAAAGTACCGTCCCACAGTTTCCGACCGCGTAAATACAAATCCAGAGGCTTCATTTCCAGCATTGGTCTTGCGGGCAGATACACCCAGGGATGGGTTTCGGCAATTTCATAGCGGGAAAAAGCCTTGATTTCGCTTTTGTTTCCCAGTTCCAGATATCTGCCCTTGGAGAAAATCATTCGTTTGTTGATGTCCAAAGCGGGCAGGATGTGGTGAAAATCCGTCATCAAACCCAAATCGAAACGTGAAAGCTCTTTGCCGAACCAGGGAGCGCGATATTGAAGCGCCACTCCCACTTGCCTTTCCTGAACCACAAAGCGGTTCGCCATTCTTTGTTTCTCGAAGCGCAGGATGTGGGAGTGGTCAAAGCCAAAAGCAAAGTGGGAGGAACTCTCCTCATCGAGGTTTTGATAGGCTTTTTCCAAGCTGAAGCGAGTACGAAGGTCCTGAAAATCCACCGCCCCCAAATCGATGGAATCGAAGTGCTCCTGGGTTGAAAAGGAATAGGTTTCTCCGGTGAAGGACGCGGTCTGGCTTCTTTGGTAGGCGAATTGATAAAAAGATGGCAGCAGTTCGCCGGTGCGGGTGTTGATTCCCAGCGCCAGGGAGGAACGGTAGAAATCCGTGGTGGGTACGGCAAAATCCCCATCCAGCCTCCACAGACTCACAAAACGGTTTTGGGGACGGTGGCTGAAGGAAAACGAGCTGCGCACCGAAGTGTCCATGTCAAAGTCAAGCCGCAGGGGATGAACGGTTCCCGGCGTGGGTTTGGGCAGCTTGTGACGCAGCGAAAAGACAGGCGGAACCTGCGACACCAGACTGTCTGGAGCTATTTCCTCTGGAAAAGTAACTGGCTTTTTCGGAAATGGAGCCAAAAGCGTCCCCTCAGAGCGGATCTCCAGAGAGGGCAAAACATGGGGTTGAGCCACCAGCGCAAAGCAAAACAGCACAAAGAGCGGAATCAGTATCTTACGCATGGCAAAGCCTTCAGGGTTCCTGGAGCAGGGTTTGCAGATGTTCAAGCTGGTCGGTCTGAAGATATTGGCTGTATTCCGCCAAGGCCAGCCGGGCTTCCTGCATCTCATCCAAAGCAATGAGGCTCAAAACGGTGTAATAACACGCCTGGCCGTGAACATCGGGGAATTCCTGCCACAGCAGACGTATCCTCTGAAAGGTTCTGCGTGCGGAAGCGGCGTCGCCTTTTTCCAAGATCGCTTTGCCCAGCCAAACCTCAGCATTGGCGCGGATCCAGGGGTTGCTTTGGCTGTCCAACAGCGAATCCGCCAAGGCGGTGGCTTCGTCCAGACTGCCGGATTCAAACAGATAAGCCAATCGGTGCAGATATGCCTGGGGATGCAGTTCCTGCCAGGATGAACCAAGCTCCCAAAGTTCGGGAAAATCCAGCCACTGATTTTGGGAGGAAAGATCCAGCAGGCTGAGCCAGATCCCATCCTCCGGACCCAGCTCAAAGGCCTTGAAATAGCGCTCTTGAGCCAGTTCGGTGTCTCCGCCCATTTCTGCCAGTTCCGCCCATTGGAGCATCAATTCCTGGCTGGGGGCGCGTTCGTGGAGTTCCACAGCCAGGCTGTCAGCTTCCTCCAATCGGTTCAAGCGGATGAGGGATTGCAAAAGCAGGCTGTCGAATTCATTTTGCCGATGGGTGGGCAGATCCAAACTTTGGCGAAACTGCCCGGCTTCACGCAAAAGCTCCGCCCACAATTCGGCGTTGGCATAGAGCTTCACCAGGATATATTCCAGCTCAAACTTGATGTAGTCGCTTTTAAAGCTGTCGATGAGCTGTGAGATTTCGTCGATGTGTTCGTAACCCTTCAGCTTGCGCGAACTGGTTTCAATTCCGGTGAAAACCTCAGCCAATAGGGGACGGTCCTCTTCCGGCACAAAGGTGTTCGAAGTGAAGCGCCGAAGGATGTTTAGCCAGCCGGAAAGGGATTCGGAATAGTTGCCAAGGTTGAAGTTTGTCACCGCGATATCCGCCAGAACGTTCAAAAACAGGTCGGAATCCGGAAACTCATCCAGCCAGCGGTCATAGATTTCCAAGGCACGGTGCCATTTTTTACCCTGCGCTGCGGATTTTGCCGCCTGATAGAGGTAGATATCGCCGTTATCGCCGCTTTCAGCCAGTTCCAAAAACATTTGGGAAGCCTCTTCGTGACGTCCCATGGTGTAAAGAGTGTAAGCCAGATATGACTTTGCTTCGCTATGCTGCTGTTGGTTTGAAGCCAGGCTGTCAGCGTGGGAAAACAGGTTCAAGGACGCTTCAAAATCCTTTTTGGAAAAGGCAATTCCCGCTTTCAGAAGGGCGGCCTCAAAATCCGTTTCTGCTTCCAAAGCCCCATCCAAAACGGCTTTTGCTCCATCGAGATCTTTGGCAAAATAGTAGGCTTGAGCCAGACGCAACCAAAGCACAGCCTGGTTTTGCCCGGTGGGAACCACGGTTTTATAAAGCTCGATTGCCTGCGGATATTCCGAGGCGTAAAAATGTATTTCCCCCAGGCCGAAGCGTGCTGAATTTGCGAATTGGGAATCGGGATAATCCTTCAGAAGCCTCTGATAGTTCAGCTTGGCAAGGTCGGAGTCATCACTGGAATTCTTTGCCAGATAGTAAAAAGCCTGATCGCGGTAAAGACCCTGCGGATGGCTGTTCAGATAGCGGTTGCAGGTCTCAGCACAAAGCTTTTCCTGACCGATGGCGTCGTAAGAACGGGCGATGAGGATTTGGTTCTTTTCCTGCGAAGCGGCGGGGAGAATGTGGTTTGAAGCCTCGATTAAGGCGCGGAGCGCTTTCAGGTGATCTCCAGTTCCAAAGAGAAACTCGCCCAAAAGCTGCAGTGCCTCTCCCTGTTTATTCTGTCTTTTATCCAGATAATCCTGAAGCTGCTGGATGGCGGAATCGGGGTTTTTATCGTAGATGATCTTCAGGCGCTCAAAGTAGGAAAGCACCGCCAAATCGGGGTCGGACGACACCTGGATCAAGCGGAAGATGGAATCCGCAGCGCCCAGGTTTCCCTCTTGTCTCAAAAGCAGAGCATGGTAGAAAAGCCCGGTTTCACCGTTGTCCTCCAGGTTGTTCATGATTTCCCGTGCGTCCTGATAATCCTGCAGCAAAATGGCTTTGCGCGCTTTGAGCAAAACGAAAACGGGTGTTTGAACCAGTTCAGTGTCAAGCGCAGCCAGGTGCGCATCAAAATCCTGATACAGCCCGTCGGTGAGCAGGCGGTCCAGCCAGGCGCCCTGATAGTTTTCCCAGTCTGGATCGGAGCTGGAAAGCGAATCCAAAATGGCAGCCGCCGTTTCATCCCGTCCCAACGCCAAAAGCACCTTGTAGTATTCAAATTTTGTTTCATTGGGCTCAAATTCAAGCGCCTTGCGAAATTCCTCGGCTGCGCTGAACCACAACTCCTGCAGAGCCTTAACCCGTCCGCGCCACATCCTGGCCTGATAGTCATACCAGGGATGCACAGCCAGATTTTCCAGCTCATCCAAAAGCACAAGCGAGGCGGGAAATAGGTTTTGCTGATATTTCACGATGGCAAGATTGAGCAGGATATCCGGCAAAATATCGGGGTAAACATCGTGGGAAAGCAGCTCTTCAAAAAGCTGTCCGCTAAGTTCGATCTCTCCCAAACGCAGAGCCACATGCGCCTTCAGATATCTGACATATTCATCATACTCCGAATTCCCCCAGCGTGTGGAAAAGGCGTCCAGTTCTTCCCACAGCTCGTTCAAATCCGCCGTCGGACTGTAGAAAAGCTCGGTGATATAGTTGAATTCATCTGTTTCGCGGATGGATTGACCCCAAAGTCCGCCAAAAACGAACAACGCCAAAAAGAGCGTTACGAGAATGGGGAAGATGCGTCTCCGCCCCAAATGGAGTCCGGCTCTGAAAAGTGTTCTAAAACCCAAGCCTCATCCTCCTTTTTTGTTTGGCAAGATCATGAACACGGATGTGCCCTCATTTTCCTTGCTTTTGATTTCGATGCGCCCGCCATGGAGTTCGGCGATGCGTTTGGAGACCGCCAAGCCCAGTCCCAAACCGCTGCTGCGGTAGGAAACCAAGCCGCTTTTGTGGGCATAGATGTCGCCCAATTCATAGTATTTTTGAAAAACCTCACGGATGCGGCGCTGCGAGATGCCGATGCCGTTGTCCGTCACAAAGATCACGAGAGTTTCCCCGCCTTCGATCTTTTCCTGCGGGACCGCGGAACGCCTGGCTCCGATGGTGATGATGCCGTTGTCGTTTGTGAAGCGGACGGCGTTCAGCACGATGTTATAGATCATCAGATGCAGGTCTGCCCAGCTTGACCACAGCGGCGGAAGGTCTTTTTCCAGTTCCACGCGGATGTGCAGCCTGCGTTCGCGGGTCAAAATCTCAATTTGCTGGTGAACCTGCCTCAAGATCTCCTCCAGGTCAATCTGCTTTTTCTGGAGGCTTTGGGTCAGGTTGTAGCGGTTCATGGTCTGCACGTCCGCCACTGTGATGGACAGCTTTTTCACTGCCTCTTCAATCTTGTTCCACTGCTTGCTTTTGAGATCGGGTTCCTTTTGTTTGAGCTGGTTCACAGCACTCTGAAGCATAAAGAGCGGGGTGTTGAATTCATGGCTCACGATGTGGGTGAAATAGTCCTTCGCCTGCTCCAGATTGCTCAATTCCGCGCTCTTTTGAATCAATTCCGAGTATTGCAGCGAGTTTTGGATGGCGTTTTGAAAGAGCCTGAGGAACAAGCGGGTGAATTCCTCGTTCAAATACATCTCGCGGCTGCTGTCGCCAGCGTTGTCCAAATAGATGTAGCCGCTGTAGTCCTGCTGAAGTATGGGCGCGCAAAAGATGCTCTGGATGCCGTAATCCTGAACGCTGAAGGAATCCTCAAAGCGCTTGTCCCGTGGTGCATTTGTGGATCTCAATTCCTCGTCCGAGCTTTGGCAAAGGCCGAGTGCTGTGTTGCTCACGCCGAACGCCGTGCTTAAAATCTGACCGTTCATATCCAGTTGAATCTGAAAGAAATTGTTTCCCTCGGAGTCCTTTTTGATCAGGAACCCCCTGGTGGCGCCGGTGAGCTCGATCGCTGCGGAAACCATGCCTTGTTCAAGCTCGCCCAGATTTCTGGTGTTCATCAGTTCATTGGAAAGCTCGATGAGGCGGTTCATCTTTTCCATGCGCAGATAGAGTTCGGAATAGTCCCAGGCTCTCACCAGCATTGCCGTGAGCGGAGCCCGGATGTTTTCCAGCAGTTCCAGTTCGCTGGGGGTGTAGTCCAGTTCACCCTCGTCGCTCAAAACCAGAAAGCCCACCCGGCGGCTGCTTGAACCCAAGGGCAAGATGGCGATGTTTTTCCCCAGATGTTCAAACCTTTGCAGGCTGTGGTTTTGGAAGGCGTTTTCGATGTGTTCGCCGAATTCTCCGGGAAGCGGGAGCTGGGCGTTGTAGCTGTGAAAATCCTGATAGGCGCCCAGTTTTTCCGACCACGCCATCAAGACGAAGCTGGAAGGTGAGATGAGCTGGTTTATTCCCTTGCCGATCAGGAACTTGACCCTCTGCAGGCTGTTCACGTTCGAGGTGTCGAACAAAATCTCGTTCAGCCTCAAGCGAGCGCGGCTTTGCCTGGACGCCATCGGCATGGTTTTGAAGAGAGTGGGGTCGGAACAGTTGTATTGACTCACTTCCAGGAAGTTGAGCCGGTCCTGGGGATCGATGTCGCGGGTGATGCTTTCCAGGTATTGACGGTACTTGCGAAGCTCCTCGCCCGCCACTTCCGGTGCTCCGATGGCGGTGAGCAGTTGGATCTTCATCTGGCGAAGCTGAACCTCAAGCTGATAGTATTTCTGGCTTTGACAGCGGGAAAGGGCATCGTTGAGCTGACGCAAAAGTTCTCTCAAACCCAGTGAGGGGTCCACCAGCTTCAGCTTCAGTTCCAAGAGCTCCAGGCTCAATTCCCAATATAAATAGTGGCGTTCCTGGATTCCCGGCTTTGCCTTGCGCAGGATTTCCGCAGCGCGGTCCATCTGTCCAAGACCGTAGTGACAGGTGGCCTTCAAAACGCTCAAAACCGCCATGGCATAGTGGTTGTTGATCTGTCCCGCAAAACGCAGCGCCAGCTTGAGCTGTTTCAATGCGGAGTCGTAATCCCCCTCCACCATCGCCAAAAGGCTCAGGGCGTTGTGATAGAACTCCTGTTCATGGATGCGCGCATAGTCGATCTGTGTGTTGCCCAAGATCAGGCGGCTGAGTTTTTTGGGGTTTTTGATTTCTGTCAGATAGTAAAAATAGGTCTTCACCAAGGGGTTGATTTGGGAGATATTTCCCTGAACCAGCTTGGGTTCGCGCTGGGCGATGAAGTTGTAATAGTGTCCAAAACCGATGATCTTGCTCTTGGCGAGTGCCAGGTTGCGTTCGATGGAAACCAGATACTTTTCCGCCTTGAGGTTCTTGATGATTTCCTGCGCTTCCAAGAGCAGCGTCTCCGCTTCCTCAAAGGCGCCCATCTTGATTTTCACCTCACCCTGATTCAAGCGCGCCCTGCCCATTGCCAGCGGGTTTCCGCGGTCCTTGGCGTGGGCAAAGGCTTTTTCCGCATGAGCCAAACCCGTGTCCGTGAGCCCCTGCTTCAAATCCAGATCTGCCAGATTGTTGTGGATCCACGCCAGATGTCGCCGGATATTATAGCTGTTCCAGATGTTCAGCGCGACGCCAAAGTGGTCTCCCGCCTCCGCAAGGTCCTTTTGAATGCTGTAAAGTTCGCCCAAAGTGTTGTGCAGCGATGCCAGTTCAATCATGGCGTCGGGTTCCTGGCTGGGGGTGAGCTGAGCCAGAAACTCCTCCAGCTTTTTCACGGCGACTTCGTTGCCGCTTTCCTGAACGTCATGAGCCGCCATCAGCGTTGCCGCCTTGATCTGACAAGCGATGGAAGCCTTTTCCAGTTCCAAGCCCGCCAGGCTGCGTTTCAGTTTCAAGGGGTTCAAACGTGCATGAATCTGCCCCTGCCACAACCTTGCCCGCGTTCTTTCAGCGGGAGTGGAAGCCAGCTTTTCCGCCCGCTCATAATGTCTCAAAGCCGTCTTGGTGTCGCCTCCAAAGAGAACCAGGCTGCCCAACACCCCGAATTTCTCAAAGCTGTTGGGAAGCTGGTCCTGATGCTTGAGCAAAAACTCCGTCTCGGTTTGGCTGGCGGTAAACTCCAACATCCGGTGGAACTTGCTCAAATCCTGTGCAAATTCCTCATCCGTCAGCTCCAATCCGCCTTCCAAGCGCAGCCTCAGGACCCTGGCGATGGCGTCGTAGGATTCCTGCTGCAGATGTTCCTGACAATAAAGCTCGTAAAGCCTCAAAAGCCAGCGCCTTTCGCTTGCCATATCCTCCGCAATCCGGGCTCCTTCGATCAAGCCCCGGCAGGTGGGGAAATCCTCCACCTTTTTGCCTTCAAAAAACTGTAAGACATTCTGTGAGACTTGCTTGCGAGTTCTGGGCAAACACTGCTCAAAGAACTTTTCCTTCGCCTCGGCAAAGGTGAAATAGTGCTGCTTTCCGTCTTTGTGCAAAATCTCGTTGAATTTCGCCTCGTTCAAAAGCTCGTAAAGCTGAGCGTCGCCAAGCTGGCAGATGTGGCGGATCAGTTCGCTGGAGATGGGCGTTTGCACGATGGACAGCTTTTGCAGGTTCAGATATGCTCCAGAGGTGAGCCTGCTCATGCGCGTGTAGATGGATTCCAAGGGCTCCTGGGGAAGCTCAAAGCCTGCCAAAACCTCCGCCCTGGGCTCTTCCCCCGGATGAAACTCGCCTTTTTCTGCCAGTGAAGCCAAAATTTCACGGATCAACCACGGATTTCCGCCCGAACGCCTGTGCAGCCATTGGGAAAACTCTTCGCTCAGCGCTGTTCCCGTCAGGCTTTTGGCGTAGGAAGCGCTTTGGGCGGGCGTGAACATATCCAGCTGGATCAAAACCGGATGGCGAATCAGTTTCACCTGCCTCAAATCGTCGCTGCTCATCAGAATCAGGATGGGCTGCTCCGCCACCCACACAGACAGGAAGTTGATGAAATCGATGCTGTGCGGATGCAGGTGTTCCACGTTGCGAATGATGAAAACCACCGGCTTTCTCCGCGCCAGTTCGCCAATCATCTTTTTCGCAAATTCAAAGTCTGCCATCAGGGGCGGATGGCCGTCAAGGGTATTTTTGGCAGGTCGGACTTCAGCTTCACCATCTCCTTCGCCAAACAGGTAGGAACGCATCCGTGGCGAAATCTCCGCTGTTTCCCTGTATTCTGCCAACTCCTCCGCGGGCAGGGATGCCAGATATTCCTTGATCAGTGCAAAAAACGCATCTCGCTGGTCGGGACTGCAACTGAAGTCGAAAAGATATTGCTCTGTGCCCAAGATCTCATAGCGGAAAAGGCTTAAAAGCTCTCCGGCTCCAATCCCTTCCCCGCCCATGATGCAAACGGTTTTTCCGCCCACTGTCCTGGTGGGAAGCAGGTCCAAAAGCCTGCCCATTTCCTTGGCGCGGGAAACGCTGCCCCCAAAGCGGATGGAATTTGCCAAACCTCCGCCGGGAGTGGGGGAGAAGTGTGTTCCACTGGCTCGTTCGATCTGCAAAAGAACCTCTTGCGCACTTTGGAAGCGGTTCTCGGTTTCAGGCGCCAGAAGCCGCAAACAGAGGTTTTGCAAAGCCATGGGAATGCCGGGGTCCAGTTCGCGGGGATAAAGCGGGGAAAACCAACGCCGACCCTGACCCTTCATCGCCTCAATCTGGCGAGCGCTGAAGGGTTCCCTGCCTGTGAGCAGACGATAGATCACCGCTCCCAGGGCAAACAGGTCATCCTGCGGGGAAAAGCTCTCCACGCTGGACTGCAGCTTTTCGTTTTCCTCTCCCGAGCGCGCCGAAGCGTTCCAGGGAGCCAGGTTCACCGCTCCGAAACCGTGGTCGGCAAGCTTCACTTCGATTCCCTCCGCGGTTTTCTTGAAAAGGATGTTTTCCGCCTTCAAAGCCCCGTGAGCCATGCCCTGACGGTGAAGCGCCTGCAAGCCCAGACAAATCTGCGCCAAAAGTTCCCAGATCAGCGATTCATGCTCGGTGGCAAGTCCGCCCTCGCTCAAGGTGGAAGCGTTTTGGAAAAATTCACCCGCCATGTAAAGACCGTCGTCCTGCCGCCCAAAATCATAGACCCCAAGCAGGTTGGGATGGCGCAAACGGCGGCGACGCCACATTCCCACTGCTCCAAATCCACCGTGGGAATCTTCCCCCCACAGGTCTTGGAACAGCTTGATGCGCAGGAAGTTCCCGCTCCGAAGGTCTTGAGCGCGCCAAACGCTGCCCAGGGGCCCGGAGCCCATATTTTCCAAAAGGCGATAACGGCGGTCTATTATCATTTTGTTCTCCCTTGAATTTGGGCGCATAATAAAAAATCAAAGATGCTTGTCAAGCGTGAATGAAAGGAAAAGCTGAAAACCATGGAAAAACCTTGTAGCGTTTTAGCGTTTTAACGTTGTAGCGATACTTCATACGGATAAAATGAATGGCGGAGTATTAAGGTTTTAGCGTTTTAACGTTTTAGCGTTTCGCTGCGCTTCAGTCGAAGAAAGCGCTAATTCTCCAAGTCCCCCTGTCTCCAAGTCTCACAGACTCAAAGTCACCACCTCGCCATCTCGCTACCTCGCCAACTTCCTGTGCATCCCTATTCTATTCGATAAAGCCCTATTTCACCACCACCATCCTGGAAGTGGCGATTCTGTGCTTATCCCTCTCCAAGCTCAAGAGATAAACCCCATTGGAAAGCTGCTTCCAAGCCTCAAGGGGAAGCTCGAAGCTTTGCTCTTTTTCATGGCTGTAAATCTCTGCCGAATACAATTTCTGTCCACGAACGTTATAGATTGTGTAGCTGAGCTTTCCAGGGCTTTCGCTTTTGATGGAAACCCTCGGCGCTGTGAAAGCCGGCTGGGGAAAAACACTGATTCTGTTTTCCGGGATGGGGGAGACCAAATCCTGGTTTTCAACCTGACCCTCCCAAATCTCTTTCAAGTATGGGTAGCCGTTGTTTTGGCTGTAATCCGCATCCTGACCCCAATAATCCCAATCCCAGCCGACATATGTGTCATCGCTGTGGGGAAAGACCATTTGATGTGTGAACCGGCCTTCGCCGCCGGAGCTGCTGTTTTGCCCGGAGCTGTCAAGGTTCCAATAGCTGTTGATCACAGAGCCGTTTGTTGTTTTGCCCACCAGGCCGCCGAAATCCGCTACTCCCGTCACGCTTCCAAGGCTGTAGGAATCTTTCACAATGGAATTTTCATTATTCCCCACCAAACCGCCTACGCTTTCATGTCCGTTAACGTTTCCGCTGCTATAACAGTTTTGCACCAGGTCAAGATTTTCACCCACCAAACCGCCCACTTTCTCGACGCCCACGACCTCTCCGCTGCTGTAACAGTTGAACATGATTTTTTCATTCCTTCCAACCAATCCCCCCACGCAGATATTTCCGGATACGTCTCCCGTGCTGTGGGAATATCTTATGTTTGGATTGGATGTGGAACAATTACAAAAGTTGATTCCCACCAAGCCACCCACAAACTGACTGCCTGATACGTTTCCGGTGCTATAGCAATACCGGATGTATTCGTGATTTATGCCCACCAAGCCGCCCATATAATCACCCCCTGAAACGTCTCCCGTGCTGTGGGAATAATCAACATATTCGAAGGCCACGCCCGCCAATCCGCCCACGGCATCATTTCCTTCCACCGTTGTCGAGCTGCTGCAGTGCCTAATTTTCCCTCCATAGCCCAACAAGCCGCCGACGCAGCTATAGCCTTGAACGTATCCTGAGCTTTGGCAATGTTCGATTATTTCGCCGGAGCCCACCAATCCGCCCACGGAACTATATCCATTCACGGTTGCCGAGCTTCTGCAATGGTAGATTTGTGTACCTTGTCCCACCAATCCGCCCACGTTCGAATATCCCGTTACATCTCCCGTGCTATGGCAGTTTTCAATCCCATCAGCATATCCCGCAAAACCGCCAATTATAAATTTACCGGACACAGTTGCCGAACTGTGACAATTGCTCACTCTTACGTATCTAATGGTCCCTACCAGTCCTCCCACACAACTACCCCCCGAAACGGTTCCAGAGCTGGAGCAATCAGTGAGCTCCCCATCGGCATCGGTGAAAAAACTTCCTGTTCCCATCATTAAACCGATTAAACTCTCCATACCTATCACTTCTCCGGAAACGTGACAATTACGTATAACGCTATTTCTAATTGTAGCTGCAAGACCGCCTACCCATTTATTACCGGTCACGTTAATGTCTTGAAGTTCCAGATTTTGAATATCTGCTCCATCCAAACACACAAAAAGACCCTGATAGTTGTCGTTGGGTCTGTTTATATAAAGCCCCGATATCACGTGTCCATTACCGTTGTACATAGCTCTGAACAAGTTTGATGTCCAATTGTCATCCGGGATATTAGACCCAATCGGCTCCCAGCCTTCGCCCTGGTTCCAAGGGGGAACACCCAAGTCGATATCCGCCGTCTGGATGAAATGCTTGTCGTGATGGTCCCATCCAATGTAATTACGCAGATTGTTCAAATGTTCAGCCGTGGCGACCTGCCAAGGGTCGTCCTGGGTGCCGCTTCCGCCGGCAAACTGGGCGAACACCGGCGTCAAAAGCATTGATAAAGTTATCAATGCCAGCCAAAATGGAACTCTCCTTTTCATCTCATACTCCTTTGAAAACCCTACTTCACCACCACCATCCTGGACGTGGCGATTCTTTGATTTTCCCTCTCCAAACTCAAGAGATAAACCCCATTGGAAAGCTGCTTCCAAGCCTCAAATGGAAGCTCGAAGCCCTGCTCTTTATCATAACTGTAAATCTCTGCCGAATACAATTTCTGTCCACGAACGTTATAGATTGTGTAGCTGAGCTTTCCAGGGCTTTCGCTTTTGATGGAAACCCTCGGCGCTTTGAAAGCTGGCTGTGGAAATGCGCTGATGGACGACTTTGGTATCGGGGCAACGAGATCTTCGTTGCCAACTTCATCATAGTACACTCTCAAGTATGGATAACCGTTGTTTTTGGTGAAATCCATATCCGGACCCCAATACACCCAATCCCAGCCCAAAAATGTGTTTTCGCCATAGGGATAAAGCATTTGAGCGGTGAGCCGCCCCTCGCCGCCGGAGCTTGCTTGCTGACCGGATGTCTCAAGGTTCCAATAGCTGTGGACTATAAAACCAGAATCAAACCTGCCCACCAAGCCGCCGGTCTCCGAATCGCCTGTAACGCTTCCTATGCTGAAACAGTCTTGCACAGTGTTTTCAAGATTAACCCCCACCAAGCCGCCAACAACCGAATTCCCCGAAACGCTGCCGCTGCTATAGCAATTTTTGATGGGACCGCTATTTGCCCCAATCAGGCCACCCAATTGGCTGATGCCCGTAACCTCCCCGGTGCTGTAGCAGTTCATAAACACATTTTCACTACTGCCCACCAGACCGCCAACCCGTTCTTCACCCTCAACGTTTCCTGTGCTGTAGGAATGCCAGATGGTTCCTTCATTTGAACCCACCAATCCTCCAACATCGATGTTGCCCGAAACGTTCCCGGCGCTGTAGCAAAATGTGATTGAATACTTGTTGACACCAATCAAGCCGCCAACTCGTTGAGCTCCGGAAACATTGGCGGTACTATGGCTATCATAAATAATCCCACCGGATCCCACCAATCCACCGATAGCCACATTACCGTTTACTTCTCCTGAGCTGTGGCAATTGCTTATGGTGCCCCAGTAGTCGTCACCGACCAATCCGCCTGCCAATGTTTGACCTGAGACATTTGCTGCGCTATGACAGTTGCTGATTGAGCCGCCGGACCCTGCCAAACCACCGGTAGATGATGTACCGGTTACGTTTCCCGTAACAGAGCAATTATAGAGGGTGCCCCAATTGGCTGAACCTGCCAATCCACCGACGAAGTGATGACTGGTCACATCAACGTCTGCAAGCCCCAGGTTTTGAATGGTTCCTTCCAGTCTACCAAAGAGACCTTGAAAGCTGCCAATGGGTCTATTTATATAGAGTCCCGAAATCACGTGTCCATTTCCATTGTAGTTGCCATGAAAATTCTTTAGATAGTTAACTCCTCCAATTGGCTCCCAGCCTTCGCCCTCGTTCCATGGGGGGACGCCCAAATCAATATTTGCCGTTTGGATAAAGTATTTGTCTTCATGCGCAACTCCCAAATAATACCGCACGTTGTTCAAATGTTCGGCAGTGGTGACCTGCCAGGGGTCGTCCTGGGTGCCGGAACCTCCGGCGAACTGGGCAAAAACCGATGTCGAAAGCATCGATAAAAACATCAATGCCAGCCAAAAAAAGCTTTTCCTTTTCATGTCTTTCTCCTTATAAAATCCTATTTCACCACCACCATCCTTGTCGTGGCGATTCTTTGATTTTCCCTCTCCAAACTCAAGAGATAAACCCCATTGGAAAGCTGCTTCCAAGCCTCAAGGGGAAGCTCGAAGCTTTGCTCTTTATCATGGCTGTAAATCTCTGCCGAATACAATTTCTGTCCACGAACGTTATAGATTGTGTAGCTGAGCTTTCCAGGGCTTTCGCTTTTGATGGAAACCCTCGGCGCTTTGAAAGCTGGCTGTGGAAAAACGCTGATTATGTTTTCCGAGATGGGCGGCACGGATTCGTCAACCCAAACCACTTCCAGATGGGCTCGCAGGTAGGGGTAGCCGCCGTTTATGCTGTGTTCGGCATCCGGCGCCCAGATCTCCCAATCCCAGCCCACGTAGCTGTCATCGCTGTGGGGAAAGACCATCTGCGCCGTCAAGCGCCCTTGTCCGCCATCGCTGCTGGATTGCCCCGAAGCTTCCATATCCCAATAGCAGCTTAGAATCTGCGTGTTGTTGGGCTGATTTTTCCCCACCAATCCGCCGGTGTTGTCAAAACCGTGAACGCTGGCAGCGCTATAGCAGTTGGTGATGGTGGACCAATTACCTCCCGCAAATCCGCCGGTATTTTCTTCACCCCACACATCTCCTTGACTATAGCATTTAGAAGTTTGCGCACTATTCACTCCCGTGAACCCGCCCGTAAATTCTATGCCATAAACGGTCCCTGTGCTGAAGCAGTTGTAGTGGCTTACGAGGTTCGAACCCGTAAATCCGCCGGTTGTTCTTTGCCCGTATACGGTTCCTGTACTGTAGCAAGAGCTTATCGGACCTGCGACACTACCTCCAAATCCGCCGGTATAGGATTCCCCCGTAACCGTTGCAGAGCTGTAGCAGTGGGAAATAATGGTATCCTCCCAACAGAATCCAATAAATCCGCCGGTCTCAAGTTCTCCGGTCACTACTCCGCTGCTGTGGCAGTTGTGGATTTCGCCAGCAGTAGCCGCACCCAGTAAGCCGCCGGTAAAGTTTACCCCCGTAACTGTTGCAGAACTGTGGCAGTTGTCGATTTGGGAAAGACCAATCGCACCCACCAAGCCTCCGACAGTACTTTGGCCTTGAACGTATCCTGAACAGCTGCAGCCGCTGATGACAGCAGTCCAGCCCGCATTAGCCACCAAGGCGCCGACTAAGTTATCACCTGTCACGTTAACGTCTACAAGTTCCAAATTTTGGACTCTTCCGAAAAATTCGCCAAAAAGAGCCTGATGATATTTATAGGGCCTGTTGATGTAAAGTCCTATGATTTTATGCCCGGCTCCATCGTACTTGTTTCTAAACTCATTGGATTCTTGCACTCCTCCAATGGGCACCCAACCTTCACCTTCATTCCAAGGGGGAACTCCCAAATCGATGTCGGCAATCTGGCGGAACCATTTGCCCGCATGCTGAAATCCCAGATAATTACGCACGTTGTTCAGATGCTCTGCCGTTTCCACCAGCCAAGGGTTGGCTTGAGTGCCGGAACCTCCGGCGAACTGAGCAAACATTAGTGTCGAAAGCATCGATAAAGCTATCAATGCCAGCCAAAATAAGCTTCTCCTATTCATGTCTTTCTCCTGATTTTCCAAAACTTTGTAGTGCTCATGATTTTCTTAAAACGTTATGGACTTTCCCGTACAGGTGCTTCAGGCGGGGACACTCAATATGAATATTTATAAGCAATTTTCATTCCTAACAAGACGATTTTACAAATAGTTCACCATTTGTTTCCCGTCAAGGAGATTTTGCACGTGGATTCCCTGGGCTTGGCGTGGCTTCTGCACAGCATACGTTTGAGCCGGGGATTGTAGTAGTAAATCAGGCCATCACACTTGCCCTGATACGCCTGAATCATATTTTTGAAAGTTACCTTCATTTTGTGTCCTCCTTAAAACGTTAAAAAAATGAGCTTAACATCATGTAAAACCATGCTTTAGACAATCCCAAAACCTCCAAAAAACATCAACCTGAAGCTTTGGGAAGTGTTTGGGAAGAGTTTAGCTTGTCTTTAGGATGGTAGCAAGATACCCCTCCATATATAGTGGGTAACATTTTGGGGGGTTCCCGCAGATTGGCGCTGAAAAAAACGCAGATTGGCACGGATTTTTTTAATAGATTAGGGATACACAGGATTGGAATGATGAAAAGGGGATTTGTTTGGCGAGATGGTGAGGTGGCGAGATGGCGAGATAGCGAGATGGTGAGGTGGCGAGATGGTGAGGTGGCGAGATGGCGAGATGGCGAGGTGGAGTCGAAGCCTGTTGGAACACCGGTTTCAACCGGTCGGAGCCTCCGGATTTATCCGGAGGAAAGGTGTAGCTGGGATTCCAATTATGCCAGATGAATCTGGCATCTACGGCCGAATGAATTCGGCGCTCCGACGCTTACACCCCTCCCATCCGTTCCATCCGTTCTCATCCGTTAAATCCGTATATAATTATCAGCGTAATCGGCAAAATCTGCGTGAACTTAAAACCTGTGCGTGACACGCAAACCTGTTGCAAACACACCCAAACCCAGAGCCACCTGTCATCCCGAACGAACGTGAGGGATCCAGTGCGTTGGGCTTAAAAAAGCCTCGTTACCATCTGCCAGCCACGATGAAAAACACACCCAAACCCAGAGCCCACGCGTCATCCCGACCGCAGGGAGGGATCCAGTCCCTTGGAGACAAAAAAAAGCCCTGTCACCATCCGCCAGCCACGAGAAAAAACACAACCAAACCCAGCACCCCCGCGTCATTCCGACCGCAGGGAGGAATCCAGTGCGTTGGGTTAAAAAAGCCTCGATACCATCCGCCAGCCACGAGGAAAAACACACCCAAAGCCGAACCAGCCTGTCATCCCGAACGAACGTGAGGGATCCAGTGCGTTGGGCTTAAAAAAGCCTCGTTACCATCCGCCAGCCACGAGAAAAAACACACCCAAACCCAGCACCCACGCGTCATTCCGACTGCAGGGAGGAATCCAGTGCGTTGGGTTAAAAAAGCCTCGATACCATTCGCCAGCCACGAGAAAAAACACAACCAAACCCAGCACCCACGCGTCATCCCGAACGAACGTGAGGGATCCAGTCCCTTGGAAACAAAAAAAAACCTTGTCAAAATAATAAACCCATATTTCCCTGCATTCATGAAACAATACTATACATACATCTTGGCAAACAAACGTAACGGAACCATTTACGTGGGCTTCACCGGAGACTTGAGACGTCGCACTGCGGAACACAAGGAAGGAAAAATCCCCGGCTTCACAAAAAAGTATGGAATAAAAATGCTGGTGTGGTATCAGGTATTTCCCACTGCAGACGACGCCATCTACGCAGAGAAAAAAATAAAGAAATGGAGGCGGGATAAAAAAGTCGCCCTCATTGAAGCAATGAACATGAATTGGGTCGATTTGGCGGACCCGAATTTTTCCCGGGAGGATTTGTTTCCGTTTTAAGACCGCTTTGATTTTGGTTTTGTGTTTCTTCATTATTGTTTAATGATGGATAGGGGCTTGTGTTAAATATACCGGGCTGGGGGGAGGTGACGGGCTTGGATTGACGCCAATGGCCTGGATTCCTCCCTGCGGTCGGAATGACGCGTGGGTTGCGGGCAGGGGTACTAAAGGTACGGGGTTTGCGGTTGGTGACAGGGCTTTTTATTCCCAAGGACTGGATTCTATCGCTTCGCTCTGTGAGACTTGGAGACAGATGGCTTGGAGAATTGGCGCTTTCTTCGCCTGATGCGCAGCGAAACGCTACAACGATAAAACCTTAAAACCTGTGCGTGACACGCAAACCTGTTACAAACACACCCAAAGCCTGCACCCACGCGTCAT
>JAAYEF010000010.1 GCA_012728875.1 Candidatus Cloacimonadota bacterium | reverse complement strand
TTGGGTAAAATATAGAGAAATCCCGTAAAAACTCTTCGATTGGAACAATAAATCCTCAGATTTAGTGGTGAGAATTCACAAACGTGTTCTCACAAACCTTGAGAAGCAATTACGCAAAGGTCTTAAGAATGTTTCCGTATCCTTGGGAAGATCTTCCAAGCCCAGAAGATTGACGCACATTTTCAAACCTTCTTTCTTGGCGAGCGGATTCAACTCGATCTGCAGACTCTTGAATTTGGGAATTTCGAGCGCGGGAATGGAGCCGTCTTCCAAGTGGCGGGTTGAAGCCAAGATACTGATGCAAGGGGACTTGACTTTCCCCAAAGCTTCAAAAAAGATCCGCGAGCGGGAATCCAGCCACTGCAGGTCGTCGATTGCCAAAAGCAGCGGTTCGACCTTGGAAGCCTCTTCCAAAACACGCACACCAGCCTTGATCACACGCTGCAGGCGCAAATCCGGATCCATCATATACAGGGGACTTCCCTGCCAACGGAGGTCCAAAATGTAGGCGATGAAGGGCTGCAATTCCGCAAAGCCCTTTCTTCCCCGGGTCAGTTTTTTCCATTTTTCCCCGAAAAGTTCCAAATCCTCTTCCTCTTTAAGTTCCGGCTTCATTTCAAACAAACGGCTGAAAATCTGTTTCACCGGATCGAGGGGCGGGGATACCGGCATGTCGCAGCAGGCGGGCAGGACGCGAAAGCCCTTGTTTTCCGCAAGCTTGAGCGCTTCCACCATCAGTCTGGTTTTGCCAATGCCGGGCACTCCGGAGATGTGGACAGCATAATTTGCCTTCATCGTCAGAGTTTGGTCGATGATATCTTCCAAAACGGCAAATTCATCTTTTCTGCCCACAAAGATATCCCGCTCTGAAAACTGGCTGGTTTTCAGCATGCCTGCAAGCTCGAAAACCTGTTCCGAGCCTTGCTTTAAGCCCTGCCAAGCATGAAATCTGAGGGTTTTGTCAGTCTTTGCCCGCACACTTTCGTCAACCGCCACCTGACCGGGTTTTGTGAGCGCCCAAAGCTCCTTGGCACGCCGGCCAGCCTTGCCAAAGACCACATATTGACACCCACCGGGAGAATCCAAACAGGTGGAAAAAACCTTATCGGCAGCGATGCCCATGCGGATATTGGGATATTTTTTCCGAACATCCAGGGAAAACCGGCAGGCACGGAGATACATTTCCGGGTCTTTGAACGGCAGGCCGTAATATGCGAAAATGGAGTATGCGTTTGTTGTCTTTCGGGAACCGAACATATAGGCTTTGAAGGCAATGGAAATGACCTCCATCACCTGAATAATTGAATCCACATCTTGCAAGCCTTCCAAACCCATGCTCACATGGATGCAAGCCACATTCTGGAAAGCAGATTGCGGCTGAATATATTGATAACGCGAGTGAGTGAATTTTTCCTGCAATTCCGCAAGCTCTTCATCCAGCGGAATATTCAGCGGAACAGGCTTCAAATTGCGGGAAGTTTTAGGCTCTCCTTTGTCGTTCAACAAAGCCAGGTCTTCCAATTTTTTGCGGGCTGCGGCTGTGAGCTGCAGTTTGCCGGCTTTGGCGGGGATCTCCTCCAGTTTTTCCAGATCGAGCCCAAAAAATCCGGCTCTGTGCTGCAGGGGATTCATGACGATGCGCCAGTGAATTTGGCCATAACCCAGCGCCAATCTCCATTTCAGATCTGAGACGTTCTTTTCATCGTCACCGATCTTCGCCAGTTCTTTTGCCGCCGCCAAAACCTGCCTGGCATCCACTTCCGGAAACATCAGCAAAAAGAAGTTTCCCTCCATTTTGGCCACAAAGCCGCCCCGATTTTCCACAATCCTGAAAAGCTCTTTGCCAAACCTGTTCAACAAGCCCGTAAGTGACTGTGCTTCAGCTTTTCCCTGTTTTTCAAAACTCGCCAGCACCTGCTCAAAATCCGCCAACCTGCAGTCCACAATAAAACCATTGAAGCTGCCCTGCGGTTTTTGCTGCCGCAGTTTGTCCAAAATGAAAGAGGGCACGTAGTTTATCATGTCTTAAAAAATCCCGGGAGCTGAACAAAGCTCGGTTCCAAAATAGTTTCAGAGTTTGGCAAAATACAAAATATGCAGATTTGGTCAAGCATTTTTTTCACCATTCATTATTTTTTGGTCTGATTCATTGACGATTCCATCCATGAAACCATTTATAAATCGGAACCCAGCAGGCTGACCCTCCCTTGAGCCCTGCAAATTTCCCACCCGGATACCACCCCTAAGCCACCCGCCCATAGGCGGGAGCCCAAGGGCAGCGAACCGGAAGGCTGGTGATTTCGGCTGCAGGGGGAAGCCGGTTTGAACCTTATGGAGTTGGGGATTTTTGGGGATTTTATGGCAAAAACATCTGCCTTGGGGATGTTTGAAAACAGGTTTTCAGTGTAGAATTGAAAAGAAAAAACGCTTTATTTACGTTGACTGTAAAAAGTGACAGTCTGCTTTGAGATTTGGCTTGCCTACTCCCGGGTTCAGCCCTCCGCAAGCTGCTGTTTGTAGGCGCGGAATTTTTCCCGCAGCTCAGAATCCTGCAGCGCCAAAATCTGCACCGCCAAAAGTGCGGCATTTTTGGCACCACCGACGGCAACGCTTGCCACAGGCACGCCCGGAGGCATTTGCACGATTGCCAAAAGAGCATCCAAGCCGCCCAGCCCTCCGCTTGCCAGAGGTAAGCCGATCACCGGCAAAACCGTGTGCGATGCCAGCACCCCGGGCAAATGCGCAGCCATTCCCGCCGCGGCGATGATCACCTGAACCCCATCTTTTTCAGCATCTTGCGCCAGTTCAACAGTGCTTTGGGGTTTGCGATGGGCAGAGGAAACATGAAAATCGTGTTCCACGCCAAATTCATCCAAAACCTGGCGCAGGGGTTCGCAGGCGGGCAGGTCGCTTTTGCTGCCCAAGATCACGCGCACTTGCGGCATTTTACTTGTTTTGCTGTTCGGGCAAAACGGTGAGGCAGTTGTGGATCTCCTCCATGTTTTCCGCGGTGCTGAAGGCTTCCAGGATTTCGGGATTCATGATCAGCTTGGAGATGTAGGAAAGGCTGAACAGGTGCTGTTTGTCGTTGTGCAGGAGCAGCATGAAGAAGATATTCACGGGTTTGTTGTCCGGAGCGTCAAAATCCACCGGTTCCTTGGAGCGTCCAAAAAGGATGCTGGGGGTTTTGATCTTGGATGGATGCAGGTGGCGCGGGTGCAGCAGAGCAACTCCGTGGCCGATGGCAGTGGAGATCAGTTCCTCGCGGGCAACCACCACTTCGTAAAGCCAGCGGGCATCGCGCACCAGCTTGAGGTCCTTGGCCTTCACGCTGAGGATGCGGATGGCGTCGAACTTGTTTTCGGCTTCAAAATCCAAAAAGATGTTTTCCGGTCGCATATACTCTTCAAAATGACAGATAACACGTTTTAAAGCCAGCATTTTTTCATCTGTTTCGTTGAGGTTTTCCAGCCATTCGTTCAGGGAATCCTCATCAATTTTGAGGTTTTTTCCCACCTGTTTTGTTTCGAAAGTATCGGTGTTGATCATTTCCTGGACCACACGCTCGGATACCTTCAGCTTGCGGGCCACTTCTGCTTTCGACAAATATTTCTTCGCCATTGTTACCTCCCTTGGCAGTGGCTTTGAAAAATGCGGATTTTGGCATTTTCAAGGTTTAACTTGACAAAGATAGAGATTTTTTTGAGCATGGCATAATGGTCAAGAAGTTTATTTACTTGGGAATGCTGTTTGCGGTACTTTGGGGATGCTCATATTCCGTATTTTCAAATGCTTACCCGCATCTGAAAAATATTGCCGTGCGCCCTTTTGAAAACCGGAGTTCTCAATTTGATTTGGGAGATACGGTCACGGACGGGCTCACCCAAAAATTCAGCCGCGATGGACGCCTGAAACTTGTGACGCAGCAGCCGGATTGCACGCTGGAAGGAGAAATCCTGGATTTTTCGGAAAGCGTCTATAGCTACGACAGCGGCAACAACGTGCAGGACTATATGCTGCGCCTGAGCTGCAGCGTCGTTTTTACTGATCTGATCAACAACCAGGTGATTTACGAAAACAAAAACCTGACCCTCACCGAACCTTACGCCGCCGCCGGTCAAAGCTCCAGCACGGCAAAATCCAAAACCAAAGGGGAAGCAACAGATGAGCTCATCACAAGGCTTTTCAACACCATCATCCAAAACAGCCTCGAAACCTGGTGAGCCCGTGCGCTTGAACCGCTGGCTGGCTCAAAGCGGAGTGTGTTCACGCCGCGCCGCAGACGAACTGATCCGCGCCGGTGAAGTGCAGGTGAATGGCGAAGTCTGCACCGATCTCAGCCGCAGGGTGGACCCCGAAAAAGACCGGGTCAGCCTGCGTGGGGAGGACTTGAAGCCGCAAGCCGAACTGGTATATCTGATGCTGAACAAGCCCCGCGGCGTGCTTGTGACCCGTGCCGATGAATTTGACCGCGACACCATCTATGCCCTGCTGCCGCAGGGTGCGCACAATCTGCGCTATGCAGGTAGGCTGGACAAAGGTTCCGAAGGCCTGCTGCTGATGACCAACGACGGCGAACTGATCAATGCGCTCACCCACCCAAAACACGGTGTGGAAAAGGTTTACAGGGTTGAGATCAACCGCGTGCTCAGCAAAAAGGAACTGAACGAACTGCGCAACGGAGTGCCCATCGAAGGCGGACTCACCCGTCCTGCCGGAGTGTTTGTGAAAAGCCAAGGCGACAGCGGTATGACCCTGAAAATTGTGATCAAGGAAGGGCGCAAGCGCCAGGTTCGGCAGATGGTGGAAGCCGTGGGCGCCCGCGTGAGACGGCTCAAACGCCTGCAATTTGGCACCCTGCAGCTGAAAGACCTTCCCGAAGGACGCTGGCGCCACCTCACCCCGGCGGAACTGCGTTCACTTAAAAAACTTGCGGAGAATAAGGATAAATGAATATTGCCCTGATCGGACTGCCCAAAAGCGGAAAAACAACGATCTTCAACGCCCTCACCGGAGGCAGCGCTTCCACGGAAAAATATGCACCGCCAGCAACAGAGCCAAACATTGGTGTGGTGCAGGTTCCAGACCAACGCGTCACCCGGCTCAGCGAACTTTACAAGCCCAAAAAGACGATCTATGCCAATATCGAATATCGCGATTATCCCGGCATTTTCCACACCCAAGAAAGCAATCCGGACAATGCGCTTTTTTCCGATATCAAGGCAACTGAAGGATTTGTGGTGGTCTTGCGCGCCTTTGCGGATGAGGAATTGGACGAACTTTACCCAGTGGGCGATCCGCTGAGGCAGCTTTTGGCTTTTGAAGAGGAAATGCTGTTGGCAGACCTGATCGTGACGGAGCGGCGTCTTGAAAAGATCGAACTGGGCTACAAACGCGGCGTGAAAACCGCTGCCATCATGTTTGAGGAAAAGCTTTTGCGCGCGGTTTGCGAAGAGCTTCAGGCTGGCAAGCCTCTGCGCGGGATGAACTTGAATCCCGAAGAGGAAAAGGCCCTGCGCGGTTTCCGCTTTTTCAGCCAAAAGCCGGTTTTGGCTTTGATCAACTGCGCTGAAGAGGATCACGGCTCCATGGGCGAAATCCAGCGCCAGATCGAAGAAAAGGGCTATGCGGCGGAGATCATCGCCGGCAGGTTTGAAGAGGAACTCAGCAAGCTGGACAGCGAGGAAGCCCTGCTTTTCATGGAAGACATGGGCATCGGCGAAAGCATCCGCGAACGCTTTACCCACTATTGCTACAACATGTTGGGTTACATCAGCTTTTTCACGGTGGGAGAGGATGAGGTTCGAGCCTGGACCATCGAAAACGGCTCGAATGCCGTCACCGCCGCGGGAAAAATCCACAGCGACCTTGCCCGGGGCTTCATCCGGGCGGAGTGTTTCAACTATGATGTGCTCATGCAGCACGGCAGCGAAAAACAACTGCGCGAAAAAGGGCTGTTTCGCCTGGAAGGAAAGGAATACATCGTGAAGGATGGAGACATACTTTTCATCCGCTTCAACGTTTAGGATACTTTATGGCAAAGGCTTCAAAACCCAGAATCACCAAAAGATCCGGACAGCGTAAAAAGCTGGAGGGCTGGCAAAAACGCGCTTTGGCGGGATTGCTGGCGTTGCTGGCACTCCTGACCGCACTGAGCCTGATTTTTGGCTGGAAAAGCATCCAAACAGACAAAGACCTCCTGAGCGTGCACGGCAATATCTTCAGATGGCCCTTCCTTCACAACATGGAGGTGGACAACCCCATCGGGGTTTTCGGAGTTGCCGTAAGTTATTCTCTTTGCTACATTTTTGGCTGGAGCTTTTCCCTGCTGGCGGCCATCGTTGTCTTCATTTTGACCCTGATTTATGCCCTGAATCCGGAATATACCGAAAAACGATCAAAGTTTTACATCCTGCTTCTGACAGCCTTCCTCTTGCAGATCTGGTTCGCGCGCAATCAGGTGGATCCGGATTTTGCCGTGGTTCCCAAAGCCATCTGGAAGGGATTGGCGGCGGTTTTCAACAACTTTGGCGCCGCAGTGCTGATCTTTTTCGGCGTCATCTTTTCCCTGCTCCTCTTTTTCGGGTTTGGCAGGGTGAAAGAGTTTTTTGCACATCTCTGGCAGGAAATCACCAAAAAGCGTGAGCCCAAACCCAAAAAACCCAAGCCCGAGCAACCCACCATACACAAGCAGCAACCGCCCGAACCCCCCGTGCAGCCTGTGATCCAGAATCATTCCCAGGAAAATGAGCAGTTCCCACAAGTGTTGCCCGAACCCGAAAAACCCAAACCCAAACAGGAGCCTGCGCCGCCCAAGCCCGAACAGCCGGATCAAACCGATGACCGGGAATATGTGATGCCCGTGATCGAGGAATTTTTGGAAAGCCCGATCAAGCTGACGGACAAGGAGCGCAAAGAGATTGAAAACCAGATTTTGGGCACCAGCCAGATTTTGAAGGACAAACTGGCGGAGTTTGGCATCGAAGCTCAAGTGCGCAACGTTAATATCGGACCCATCATCACTCAATATGAACTGGAACCCGCCAAGGGTGTAAAAGTCAGCAGATTCGCCTCTTTGGCGGACGATCTGGCTTTGGCGATCAAGGCCAAATCCATCCGCGTGCAGGCTCCCATTCCGGGACGCGGCCTGATCGGCATTGAAATTCCCAACCTGAGCCGCGATATGATCTATCTGCGCGACCTGCTGCTTTCGGATGAGATTAAAACCACCAAGTCCAAGCTTGTTTTCGGTTTGGGAAAAGACACCGCGGGACGCCCCGTGGTTTCCGATTTGGCAAAGATGCCGCACCTTCTGATCGCCGGAGCCACCGGCAGCGGCAAAAGCGTTTGCATCAACGCCATCATCATGAGCTTCATTCTGCGCGCCAAGCCGGATGAACTGCGCCTGATCCTGATTGACCCCAAAAGGGTGGAACTTGCTGGCTACAGTGGACTTCCACACCTGATTGGCAATGTGATCACCGAGCCGGAACAGGCCTTGGAAAACATGTATTGGGCGGTGCGCGAAATGGAACACCGCTACGAGCTTTTGCAGGAAGCGGGCGTGCGTGACATCTCTTCCTTCAACGAAAAGGCAGGTTCGGAAAAGGATGGGGAAAAGCTGCCTTACATCGTGATCGTGGTGGACGAATTTGCCGATCTCATCCTGACCAGCGGCAAGGATATCGAGGTTCCCATCACCCGCTTGGCTCAAATGGCAAGGGCTGTGGGCATACATCTGATTTTGGCAACGCAGCGTCCCTCCATCAAGGTGATCACCGGCGTCATCAAAGCCAACTTCAGCGCCCGCATCGCCTTCCAGGTCTCATCCAGAGTGGATTCACGCGTCATCCTTGATCAAATAGGCGCGGAAAGGCTTTTGGGCAGCGGAGACATGCTCTTTCTTCCCCCCGGAAAAGCGCTCACGGAACGCATCCATGGGGCCTATGTTTCGGATCAGGAAATCTCCCGGGTTTGCGACTATTTGGAAACCCAACCCAAGCCCAAACAGGAGTTTAGCGTCGTCAAACCAGAAGACGAAGAACTGGGCGGTTTCGACTATGATGACGAACTTTTCCCCGAGGCGGCGCGCGTGGTGGTTCAGGCAAACACAGCTTCGGTTTCCATGCTGCAGCGCCATTTCAGGATTGGCTATGCCCGGGCGGGTCGTTTGGTCGACCTTTTGGAAAGAGCGCGCATCATCGGACCGCACCTGGGCAGCAAATCCCGCGATGTGCTTGCCACCATGGACGATCTCATCAGCAGCGGCATCATCCGCGATGAACGATAAAACGCAGGAGCCGAGCCGAAAGTGAGTATTGATATGCGACAGCCCAAGACACAGAAAAGGAGCCCAAGATGAAAAAGACACTTTTGATACTTTTGGCATTTGCCTGCCTCTTTGCCCTGCAGGGTCAAACCGCGTCCGAGCTATACAGCAAACTGCAATCCGCATACAAAAACATCAGCAGCTTTCAAGCAGACCTGCAGCAGAGCAACTACTATCCCCAGCTCAAAAAAACCGTGACCTACAGCGGCAAGATCTATTTCACGCCGGGGCGTATGCTGATGAAATTCACCAAACCTTCCGAGCAATATCTCAAGATCGAAAACAACCGGGTTGAGCTCTATGACGCAGCTTCCAACACACTTTTCCAGAGCGCGGTCCAGCCCCAATTCGGACGCATGAACCCGGTTGAAATCCTCCAACTCTATTGGGATAAATCCACGGTGAGCGTCACTTCCACTACAAAAAGCGCCGCTTCTGTGAAGCTGGTGCCCAAGCAGGATGATCTCGTCACTTCGCTGACCGCGACTTTGAACCCCTCCACCGGCATTGTGAGCAGGCTCGGCTACACAGACAAAAGCGGAAACTCCGTCACCTACAGCTTTTCCTCAATCAAGCAAAATGCTTCCATCCCCGCCTCGGTTTGGCAGGTGAACCCTCCCAAAAACGTGCAAATCATAAAATAACATAGAGGTAAAAATGATAGCCCTGATCATGGCCGGAGGCTCCGGCACCAGATTTTGGCCTGCCAGCCGGGCCGCAAATCCAAAGCAATTCCTGCGCGTGACAGAAAACAGATCCATGCTGCAGCTTACCTACGACCGGCTCAAACCCTTGATCCAGCCAGACCGGGTGTATGTGGTCACCGCCGCATCCCAGGCACGTCTTGTGCGTGAAAACCTGCCCGAAATACCGCATGAAAACGTGATCATCGAGCCTTTTGGTATGAACACCGCACCCTGTATCGCATTGGCATTGGCGCAGTTGCGCATGCAGCATCCGGATACCGAAAGCATGGTGGTGCTGCCTGCCGATCACGTGATCAAAAACGTGGACGTCTTTTTGGCAAGCCTCGCCCGTGCCGAAGAGGTTGCTCAAAGCGGCGCCCTGGTCACTTTCGGGATCATACCGCAATATCCTGCAACGGGTTACGGCTACATTGAAGGCGGCAAGGAACTCGAACCCGGCGTCCTCGAAGTGCAGCGCTTCAAGGAAAAGCCAAATGTGGAAACCGCCACCGAATTCCTCCGCCAAGGCAATTTCTATTGGAACAGCGGCATGTTTTGCTGGACTCTGGACGCCCTCCACAAAGCCTTTGAAGACCATCTGCCCCAAGCCCTGCAGATTGCAGAAGATGTTGCGGAACTAAGGCTTACAGGCGCCCCGGAGGAAGACATTGCCACAGCCTATGCCATGATGCCCAAAACCTCTGTGGATATTGGAATCATGGAACGCGCCTCCCGCAGAGCGGTGATTCCGGTGGATTATGGCTGGAGCGATGTCGGCTCCTGGAAGGCGATGGCGGACATTTCCTCCGCCGACGGTCATGGCAACAGCTTCCGGCGCCGCGGTGTTGCGATTGACGCCTTCGACAACTATATCTACAGCGACAAATTCGTCGCCCTGATCGGCGTGGAAAACCTCTGCGTGGTGGAAACCGAGGATTCCATCCTCATCACCGCCAAAGACCGCAGCGAAGAGGTCAAAAAGGTGGTGGAGCATCTGCAGCAGGAAAAGATGGACGACCTCTTATGAGCTTTGTTGACCGCTTTTTCAGACCCCATTCAATGGTTGAACCCACCCGCAAAGGAAGCCGATAGCGCCGATGAAGAATTGGTTCATATATCTGAAAGCCTCTTTGGCCATGCTGTTTTGGTCTTTCACCTTCATTTGGATCAAGCAGGCGCTCATCACCTACCATCCCTACCAAATCGTGTTCATGCGTCTGGTGCTGGCAACGGTGCTGCTTTTTGCGGTGATCTTCATCTTTCGCAAGCGCGAAAAGATGGAGCCAAAAGACCTGCGCTACATGATGATGGTGGCTTTTTTTGAGCCTTTTTGCTATTTTTTGGGCGAAGCCAACGGCATGCAGTTTGTGTCGCCGACCCTGGGTTCGCTCATCGTTTCCACCATCCCGCTGGTCACTGCGCTCGGCGCCTGGGTCTTTTTGAAGGAGAAAATCACCCCGCTTTTGATCCTGGGCCTGATCATTTCATTTGGCGGAGTTGCCGTGATCAGCATGGCGGAACCGGAATTTTCCGGCACCCTCAAAGGCATACTGCTGTTGCTTGTAGCCGTGTTTTCCGGCATGTTCTATGCCATCACCGTGCGGCGCGTCACGTTGAAATACAGCTCGCTCACCATCGTTGCCTGGCAAAGTTTTTTTGGCATGATCTATATGTTGCCTATCTTTTTAGTATTCGATCTGAAACATTTCAGTTCCTGCCAGCATAACTGGGGAAGCATGCTGCCGGTGATCGCAATGTCGCTGTTTGCCACAGTGGGAGCCTTTTTGCTCTACACCGGCGTGATTCGCGACATCGGCACGGTTCGCGCGAATATATTCACGAACCTGATCCCGGTGTTCACCATTTTTCTGGCGTGGATCTTTTTGGATGACAAGATCACCCTCATCACCGTGGGAGGTGTGCTGCTTACGGTTCTGGGACTTCTGCTGTCGCAGTTGCCCGAACTGAAGCGAAAGCTCGTGCGCGGCCCGATGGACAATGTGCCGCCCCATGGAACGTGATTTGCTTATATTTAAAAGAAAATAAAGATGACATGGAGGTTTTGAATGAGATCTAAGTTCAAGACTCTCATATTCTTGGCGCTTGCGTTCGCCCTCGTGCTGCCGGCTTTTGCCCAAAGCGTGAAATTCAGCGTGAGCCCCGCCAAACTTAAACCCGGTGAAAAGGGCGTGTTGAAAGCCACTCTGACCATCGCCGACCCTGAAAAGAAACAGAACTATGATCCCGCATACGGAGAGGACGACTATTTCAACCTCGTTCCGGACGGAAACTATCCAAACCTGAAATTTGGCAAAACCCAATATCCGGCGCCCACCCAAAAGACCGAAGGAATCTGGGAATACCATAAAAGCGTCACACTTTCCAAGCCCTTCACCCTGGATAAAAACGCCAAACCCGGCAAGTTGGACCTAAAAGCCACCATGACCTACGGTCTTTGCCACAAAACCAGCGGCTTTTGCGATCCGCCAAAGGATGTTTCGGGAAAGGCGATCCTGGAGATTCTGGCTGTGGAAAACGTCGCGGAAACCCAAACGGAAGACCCGGATCAAGCTGTTGACAATCAAACAGTTGCCGAGCCCCAGGAAGACGCCGAAACCGAGGAGGTCCCCGCTGAGGCAGAGCCTGAAACGGGAACCGACAAACCCGTCGGCGGCAAAATCTGGTATTACCTGCTTCTCGCACTTTTGGGCGGCATAGTGTTGAACTTCACCCCCTGCGTTTTACCGATTTTACCCATCCGGGCGATGAGCATGGTGAACCAAGCCCAGAAAGACATCACCAAAGTGCTTATCCACACAATGGTTTACACCCTGGGCGTGCTGCTTTCTTTCGGTGCCATCGCCTCCGTTTTTGTGATTGCCCGCGCTTCCGGGGTGAACCTCACCTACGGTTTTTTGAGCCAGAGCCTGATCTACAACCTCATCATGCTCAGCATCTTGTTCCTTTTCGGACTTTCGCTGATGGGGGTTTGGGAAATGACCGCTCCGGGCATGAATGTTGCCGCAAAGAGCACATCCAAACAGGGCTACGCCGGTTCATTCTTTGCCGGCATCTTTGCCTTCCTGATGGGCTTTTCCTGCATGGGACCCTTCATGGGGCCGGCGCTGGAAGTGGCAGTGCGGCTCTCCTCGCCAATGCTGGTGCTGTTTTTCCTGCTCATCGGCTTTGGCTTTGCCCTGCCCTTCATCATCATCAGCCTCTTTCCCAAAGCGCTGAAACTGATTCCCAAACCCGGCGAATGGATGAATATCTTCAAGGAAACCATGGGCTTTGTGCTCATGTATCTGGTTTGGAAATACTTTTCCAACGTGTGGGGACTCACCAAAAGCGGACCCTACATGATCAATACAGCCATGTTCATCGTTTTCCTTGGCTTCGGCGCCTGGCTCTACGGACGTTTTGTGCGTCCTGAAAACAAGAAATGGGTGCAGATCGTTTTGGGTCTTGCCGCGGTGGCTGTAATCGCCTGGGCTGCATGGAACTACCTGCCTTGGGATGAAAGCATGCGTCCCAAGGAAACCTCCACACTTTCCGCCGATGGCTTGCAAGCCGCTGAATATGAAGGCTTTTACGTGTTCAGCGAGCAGGCTTTTGAAAAACTGATGGCGGAAGGCAAACCCGTATTTTTGGATATTGGCGCCGCTTGGTGTCAAAACTGTAAAAACAACATGAAAAAGGTTTTAAGCCAGCCCGACATCCAGCAGGCTTTTCGGGATAAGGGAGTCACGCTGTTCTACGGTGATTTCACCAAGGAAGACCCCATCCTGAAACAGTGGCTGGAAAAAGAAGGCAGCGTTGGCGTTCCCTTCAACGCACTCTACATCCCGGGGGAAAAGCCCATCAAGATGAGTGAGCTGTTCAGCAAAAAGGAACTGCTGGACGCTCTGGACCAGATCAAGCTGGAGGCAAACTGATGAAACGTATGATTTTAGCCGCACTCGCAGTTTTGACGCTATTGGCGTTCACCGCCTGCGACCGTTTTCCGCATATCTTCGGTCCGCCCCAAACGGTGAACCTGGACGAAGAGCTCTTTCAACCCTTGAACCAAGCTTTGCAAAACCAACCGGAAGCCGGAATTGACGAATTAATGCAATACTTCGCAGACGATTATATGCACTCTGGAATCAGCAAGGCAGATCGTCGCGACTGGCTGGAAGGCGTTTTTAATGACCACCCCAACGCTTGGGCCAGCGCCAACCTGATCGAGACACATAAGCTTTCTGATTTGCTTTATGTAAGCTCCTGGCGTCTATATATATCGGAAGCCGAAACTGTGATCGTGGACAGCAGCTTTGTGGGCGATGAAGTCGTGAAACGCGACGGACGCTGGCTGCTGCGTGGAAACCAGGCCAGTTGCGTGGTGCCAAACCCCAAACAGCGTGTGATTGTGGAATATTTCACCTTCCCGAACTGTCCGAACTGCCCTCCGGTGGAAGCTGAGCTGCAACATCTGCAACTGGATTATCCAAACAATTTCAGCTATTTGGAATATCACATCACCGGTCCGCTGTATGTCCCGGGGGATGTGACCCACACCTACTATGGAGCCACGTCCGCACCCTCGACTGTTTTCCAGGGTGAAACCAAACTGAGCGGCAGCTCTCCTGAAATTTTGGCTGAATTCAGGCCCTTGGTTGACACTTATGCTGATCTCGAATGCTTGGTCGGCTACTCCAACCTTGCGTATCACGTTCAGGGACAAAACCTTACCGGATCGATCAAGCTGAACCTTGCGCCCGATATTACGTCTTTGAGCGACCTGGTTTTGAACGTTGTGCTGATCGAACGGGAAGCCAGCCATCCCAGTCAGTCGCACCCCATGCGCAATCTTGTGCGTGCCAAATCTGTGATAAGCATCGGCGGCACAGATCTTTCCCAGCCTGTAAACTTTGCTTTGAAAGCTTCTAACGAAATCCCGGACGACGCCTCTCTGGTCATTTTTGTCCAGCATCGTCCAGCCGCATTTACCAATAACGCAAGAATTTACGGTGGAGTCGAAGTAGCGGTTTCCCGCTGACGTTTCCTCGGTTCAAGCCGCCCTTGGCCCGTGATGATCTCTTGCTCGTTGCGCCATCGTCAGCCTCCCGCCCAAAGACGGGTGCTTGAGGAGTGCGAAGCGCTCAAGCATACTTTTGGGCTCAAGGGCGAACCCAATTAGAATATAAAAGCTTTGAAAAAAATACAGATAACAGGAGACGAGACATGAAAAAATATCTTCTTCTCATCAGCCTTATTGTTGTGGCCATCGGTTTGTTGGCCAATGAGATGCCACAATTTCGCCTGCCCAATGAGGCCGGCAAAAACGTAAACTTGGAAGACATCCTGGGCAAAGGCCCCGTAATTGTGGATTTTTGGGCGGACTACTGTCAGCCCTGCAAACAGGCGATGCCCGCCTTCACCGAACTGCAAAAGAAATATGAGACCCTCACCGTGGTGCTGGTTTCCTTGGACGCCCCCAAAAGCCAGGCTCGCGCCAAGAGCTATATCAAGAGCAAAGCTTATGATTTTATAACGCTTTACGATCCTGATAAAACCCTGGCTAAAAAGCTGAATGTGAGCGAACCGCCCCACACCTTCATACTTTCCCCTGAAGGAAAAATCGTTTTTGAACACAAAGGCTACACCGCTGGTACTGAAAAAGAATATGAAGCCCAAATCCGCAGTGTCTTGGGCTTGAAAGATCACGAGGACTGTGATGGCAGCGGAAATTGCGGAGACTGCGATGGTGATCACGACCACGATCACGGCGAGGGGCAAGTCCACAAGGACACATTAAAATCTGAATCACAAGAAAAGGAAAACCATAAACCATGTACAAACAACCACTAATTCTTTTAATCCTGCTGCTGGCATTAATCATCCCCCTGGCAGCGCAAAACACACCACAGTTAAACGGAACAAATGAAGCCGGATTCACATATCGCACAGTACCGGATTCCCTGAGAACGTATTTCTATAACACTTTCGATTTTGGCTTGGATTACAAAGGGTTCAGCTTCGGCATGAAGTTTAATGCCGGGCTTCCAGATTATCCCCTGGAACAAAGCGAATTGCAGGAAGAGCTGGACCCCGGAAGCATCGAACTGGCTTGGGAAGAGATCTATGCCTCATATACCAATGGAGCATACAGCATCCACAGCGGCATCATGGAAGAAAGTTTTGGCAGCGGCATCGTTTTTCGCAGCTATGAAAATCCGGAACTGGACCTGGACTATCGCGTCACCGGATTCAGATTTGCCTACGATGATCTCTTCCGTTTCAAAACACTCTACAGCGGCTATCCCAATCCCGATGCGACCGATGTGCTCGATTTGGCCTATGGCGCCGATCTTGAAGTGCCGGCTTTTAACTTTTTGACCCTGGGCGGCAGCTATGTGGGAATGCAGACCCTGCTTGGCAACTCCTATCGTCAGGATGACGTTTTGGGAGCCAGAGCCCGTCTGATGCTCGGTTTTATGGATCTATCCGCGGAAACCGCTGTTCGTGACGACAAAAACAAAGCTGGCTCGATTGACGGCAAAGCCCTCTATCTTTCCGGATCCTGGGCTTTGGGACCAGTGCAATTCGGCGGAGCCTACAAGCTTTACGATAATTTTGAATATCGCAACCGCTTGCAAGACCTGCCTTTGGCAAACCATCACAACGAAACCCTCGCCGACAGCCAGGGCTCGGGTCGTGATGAGCGCGGATTCCAAGCCTGGA
The DNA here is from genome assembly GCA_012728875.1 of Candidatus Cloacimonadota bacterium. Classification (GTDB taxonomy): domain Bacteria; phylum Cloacimonadota; class Cloacimonadia; order Cloacimonadales; family Cloacimonadaceae; genus Syntrophosphaera. The sequence continues at coordinate 118,077 of JAAYEF010000010.1, read as the reverse complement.
CAAACGTGTCTCTGTTTGACGGCATGAACCTCGAACTGGACTATGCCGAGGCTTGGGACAAGGCTCGCGAAAAGCGTATGAACGATGCCTATGCGGGTTTTGAGTGGCAACTTGGCAATACGAACACCATCATCTCCTACAACCACATCGAGAAAATCGAGGATGATACAAATCACTGGCAAAAGGAAACTTATCCAGCTTTCACGGTCAGTTTCCCCACCCGTAAGGCCGGTGTGGTGCTTTCCGGAGAATTCAAAACCGTGGAAAAAACCGTACTTTCCACTCATGAACCCCACGATTATGTGGATATTTCGCACTATGAACCACGCTTGCAGGCGGATTTGAGCATCAAAAAGCTCAGCCTTTCCCTGGCTCTGCAAAGCCATTGGGAGGATTTTTCTTCCATCACCTCCAGCCACTATTGGCCGGGTTTGGAAGTCAAATACCCCATCTTGGATGGAACGGATCTGCTGCTTTTTGCCGGACGTGAAGCCGGTGGAAAGGTCTGCCGAAACGGTGTTTGCCGTTACGTGGCGCCCTTTTCCGGTTTGCGTTTGGAACTGCACACCCGTTTTTGATCCCGCGAGGAATGATGAAAAAAACATTGTTTATCCTTGTAATGCTGGCGGCGCTTGCGCTCTTTGCCGATCCGGCTTTTTGGCCGCGCACCAATGTGGTTGAAGCCTTTGTGAACACTGCCAACCCCAGCAACACCTTGGTGAACAATCTGGACGCAGCCCTGGCAGATTTCAAGCCCGGCGAAGTCCTGCAAGTACGGCTTTACGAAGGAATCGGCGACGCCAATGTGCAGGCTCGTTTTGCGCAAAACCATGGTGGAGAAATACCCAGCGTGCTTTTTGGCGGCAGCTATTTGGTTTCCGGCATTCAGGAAGCCAACCTCTACCAAAATGAGGCGCAAAGCAGAATCTGGACGAGTTCACCTTTCAAACTGGAAGTGAACCAATTTCAACCTGCCACCGGAGCCACCAGCATCCAAGCCACGCTTTTGGACGCTCAGGCAAACCAAAGCGGGCTTTCGCTGATGATGTATCTGATTGAAGACGAAGTGGGCAACATGGACCACGTGGTCAGGCTCTTGCACAGCGAAAGCATCAGCTTTGCCGGTGCGGGTCAGCCGCTCACTGTGAACCACGGCTTCAATGTGGATCCCGCTTGGAATCAATCCAATCTTTGGGTGATGGCATGTGTGCAAAACTCCGGCGGAGCAATCCTGCAGGCCACATCCAGCCTTGTCATGCCCTCCCACAGCGTCCGCGGTGTGATGGATTTTGCCCATATGGGATTGATTTATCCGCCCAATTCCTCCGCCGAAACCAACACCTTCTGGGTTTTCAATATGGGCCAGGCTCAAAGCATTGAAACCATTTTGGTGGTGGACAATGAACTGTCCGGATGGATGTTCAACTACTGTGACGATGAAGGACACTGCTTCCCCGGCACCATACCTCAAAGCTTTTATCTGGGAACGGGTGAAGCCAAATCCCTTCACATGAACCTTTGGGTGGGAGCAGAAGGTGAAACCACTTTCTCTTTAAAAGTCAGTTCGCCCAATATGGACCCCTATCTGCTGCCCTTCCACGTTCAAGCCGGTACTTCGGTGTCCGACAATGTGTTAAGTCCATCCGTAGAACTTGGGAACAACAGCCCCAACCCGTTTAGGCACACAACCGAGATCAGCCTGAATCTGCTCAAAAACGAACGCGTCGCCCTTCAAGTCTTTGACAGCAAGGGACGCTTGGTGGACGAAACCCCCGTTTATGAGCTTCGGGCTGGTGAAAACCTGGTGAGTTGGAACGCTCCCGCAAACTTGAGTTCAGGCGTCTATTTCTATCGAATTAAAGGCAGTTCCGCCGCTCCGAAAAGGATGCTTCTACTCAATTAACCCCTTGCAATGTTAAAAAAGGCGCTTTCAGGCTTTTTACTCCTTTGTTTGGCGAGTCTGGCCTTCGCCGGGATCGCTGAGCTTGAAAGCGCCCTTGATTTGGCGCAAAATGCGGATCAAGCCATGCAAGCTATTGTGGCTCACCGTGATGGGCTGAAGACACTGGATGAACTCCGCAGCTTGCAAAATTATTGGCTACAGATCCAACCACATAGCTGTCAGGATTGGTTTCATGCCAAGCACCGGGCTCAACCCCAAAATCCGGATTTGGAGTATCTTTGGCTGCGCAGTCTGGCCGACCCGGGACTGCAGATTTCCAAGGCACGGCAGTTTATCCAAAAATATCCAATGTTCTATTGGGGCTACCGTCTTTTCGCCAACAGCTATTCGCAAATCCTGCTCGATCCCAATGCTCCACAGGATTTGAGGAAAGATATCGGCTCCAATCTGGACGCTGATCGCCGCATCTTGGAAAAGGGCTTAAACCATTGGCCTGGAGATGATTATATCCTCCTGGCGCTCTTTCACCAATATGCTGCCTTGGGGGAGGATGAGCTTGCCGAAAACCAGCTTTTGAAGCTCAGCGACCCCGAGGTTATCGAGACTAATTTCCATCACGTTTTTGAATTCATCGAAGATACCGGACGTTTGCAAAGCTTTGAAAAGCTCTTTCCCGCAGCGGTTTCTTTGAGTATTGCCAAGGGTGAAATCGCCGCTTCGGACAGCCTGGCATACTATCAGTTTTACTGGCTGGAAGCGCTTAAAAAAGCCCGAGCCTGGGACAGAATGAAGGGCTATCTGGAAGACTGGCCGGAACTTAAGGCAAGGCCGGAGAACTTGCGCACACGGATTCTGATGCATTTGGGATTGAACGAAAAAGAGAATGCCCTGAGCCTCTTGGAACAAGCGCTGACCAGCGGCGCCATCATCTACCCTGAAGCCGCTTCGGATGAGGCTTACAGCGGCTTGCAAACCCTGCCCGATTTTGCCAGGCTGATGATTGCCGCAAAAGAGGATTGGGACGCCAAAAGACCGTTGAGACGGGAAAAAGTTTTACAGGAAAGAACCGCAATTCCCGCAGCGCTGGAAACTTTGAAACTATTGGATGGCAGCAGCCTGGATCCCCAAACCTTGCAGGGAAAGGTCTTGATTCTGGATTTTTGGGCGCGCTGGTGTGAGCCCTGCCTGCACAGCATGGCGCGCTTGCAACACTGGAGCAAGGATAAAAATGATCTGCTGCTGCTCTCTGTGAACGTTTGGGAAAATCCGCTTGAAAAGCAGGAAATAGCAGAGTTTTATCAGCAGCAGGGTTTCGGCTCGGGATTGTGTTTCGCTGAAGCTGATGTTTCGCAAACCTGGGGCTTTGGTGCCATTCCGTGGATTTGCGCTATCGATAAGGAAGGCAATATCGCCTTCAGTTTAAGCGGCAACACCCCTGTTTTGGAAGAGACTTTGGATTTTTGGCTGGAAGCTTTGAGGGAGGAACTGTGAAGTTTCTGAAAAACCTGCTCACATCGCAGGAACAGGCTGCTCTTTTGGCAATCTGCGCTTTGACGCTTTTGGGACTGGTGGGTGGACGTTTCGTAAATTCCGGCACTCCGCTGGTTGCCGCTGCCGCGCAGGAAGCCAAAAATCCGGAGCTATTGACGCAGGCTTTGGAGGAGGACAAGCCTGTGCAGATCGATATTCGCACTGCCTCCAAAGAAGAGTTGACGCTCCTGCCCGGCATCGGGGAAAAGCGCGCTGACTTGATTATTGCACACAGAAAAGCCAAACCGTTTCAAAGCACGGATGACCTGCTTCAAATCAAGGGCATCGGAGAAAAAACCCTGGCTAAAATGCTCCCCTCGCTGCTGCAGTTCGGCTCTCCAAAGCTCAGGGTATCAGAGAGTTCCGACCCCGATGGAGTGCTTGAACTCGAAGGCAGTTTGAAGGAGCAGGAAGGTGCCAAAAAATCCAGGGAGAAAAAGCCGGCAAAGGCTCCCAAAAGCGAGATGACCAATGTGGTTAATATCAACACCGCGGGACTCAGTGAACTATGCACATTGCCCGGCATCGGAGAAGTCAAAGCTCAGGCGATTATAGATTACCGGAAGGAAAATGGCAACTTTGAGAGCGTGGATGATATTGTAAAAGTGAAGGGGATAGGACCCAAGACCTTGGAGAAAATGCGCCATCGGCTCAAGATTTGAGCTCAACGGATGGCAACATAGCAGGGCAGATCTTTCACCTCGAGCCGATAGATGGCTTCCGCACCCAGTTCTGGCCAGGCAAAAAGATCAAAGGAAATCACGGTTTGAGCCAAGAGGGCTGAGGTTCCGCCACAGCAAACCAGATAAAGTGCCCCGTATTTTTTAATCGCAGTTTCCACGTCGGCTGATCTCTCACCCTTTCCAATCATGATTTTCAGACCCTGCTCCAAAAGTGGAACGGTGTAGGGATCCATCCGGCTTGAGGTTGTGGGTCCGATGGCGCCGCAGACCTTTCCCGGAGGCGTGGGTGAAGGTCCGCAATAAAACAGTGCAGTGTTCGCCAAATCAAATGGCAGAGACTCGTTTCTGGAAATCAACTCCACCAAACGCTGATGCGCTTGATCGCGTGCTGTATGGATTACTCCGCTTAAAAGGACCTTATCTCCGGGCTGTAAATGGCTGAAATCCGTACCTTTGCTTGGAACTAATAGCCTGTGTTGCTTCATCTTGTGGCTCCGGAATCGTCCGATGTTTCACGTGAAACATTTATTCTTCTGCTGGTGACGCGATGCGCGTGGCAATCGATATTCACAGCCACGGGCAGGGAGGCAATATGACAGGGTTTTGCAAGAATGCAAACCTTGAGTGCCGTGGTGGACCCGGCAAAACCCATCACGCCTTTGCCGCGTTTATTGATTTCATCCAGAATGCGTTCTTCCATTTCCCTTAGTTCTTCATCTTTCTGCTCCGAGGGAAGCATCAACGCTTTTTTAGCTAGAATGGCGCATTCTTCAAAATTGCCACCGATGCCAACTCCAACCATAACGGGTGGGCAGGGGCGTCCGCCGGATTCAACCACACTCTGGATCACGAATTCCTCCACTCCCCTCATGCCGGCTCCGGGAAGCATCATTTTCAAAAAACTGCAGTTTTCCGACCCGCCACCCTTCAGTGCAAAATGCAGTATGAGTTCATCACCGGGTATCTGTTCAAGATGCAGGATCAGCGGCAGTGTGGTTCCTTTTTGATTTGTTCCCCTCCGCAATGGATCCCAGGCTATGGAGTCCCGCAAATAATACTTGTCCCAAGCTTCAGCAGCGGCGGAACCGATGATATCCCTCAAACTGCCACCTTCGATCAAAACTCCATTTCCCAGTTCGGCAAAAACAACCAGAAGCCCGGTATCCTGACAAAGGGGCAGAGACTCACGCTGCGCAATTTCATGGTTTCCCAAAATCGTTTCCAACATATCCCGGGCAATTTCATCTTTTTCCCGGGCAAGGGCATTTTCCAAAAGCTGCCTCGTCTCAGGATGAGCTGTACAAAAGATTTCACCAATGGCGTCCAGAACCAGTTCCCGGATTTCATTCGCTTGAATCGTCTTTTTTGCCATTTCCGTTTAAAGCTCCAAAATAGGCTGTTTTAGAGGTTTTGCTCGAAACCCGGCATCTTTCTCTGCCTCATCCTTTTTTACGCACCAGAAGGTATTTTAGGAGCAGGTCTTCCAAGGGTGTCGCGGTGCTCACGGCGTTATATTCAATTTGATATTGGTGACAGCCGCTTTTGAGTTTTTGGATATGTTCGGAATAGTTTTCCAGATATTCCTTGCGAATCTGCCAGGGATTCACGGTGATCTTTTCCCCGGTCTCGCTATCCACAAATTCGGTCTCGCGCCGGAAATCAAAATTGTCCTCCTGGAGATCGGCGATGTGGAAAACCAAAACTTCATGGTGTTGGGAGCGGAAGTGCCTCAGTCCGTCGATGATCTTTTCCGGGTCTTCCAGCAGGTCGGAGATCAGAATAATGAGGCTGCGCTTGCGGATGCTTTGCGCCGCTTTGTGCAGATTTTCCAAGAACCGGGTGGAATCCTTAGGCTCAAGTTCCGCCAAGACGCGAAAGATCTGGGCCAGATAGCCGCGATAAGCTTTTGGTGGCAGCATTGAGGTGATGGTTTCGTTGAAGGTGATGAGTCCCGCGGCATCTTTTTGACCGATCATGAGCCAGGACAGCGCCGCTGCGAGGCGGCAGGCATAGTCGATCTTGCTGCTTTTTCCGGAGGCGTAGAACATGGAGCGCGAGTGGTCCAAAATGATGTAGCAGCGCAGGTTTGTCTCTTCTTCAAAGCGTTTCACGTAGTAGCGGTCGGTTTTGGCAACGATTTTCCAATCGATGTTCTTGACCGGATCGCCGCTGTTATATTCACGGTGGTCGGCAAATTCGACGCTGAAGCCGTGATAGGGGGATTTATGCAATCCCACCAAAAAGCCTTCCACGATCATCCGCGCCTGAAGCTGATAGCGCTTCAGTTTTGCAGCGGTTTCTTCGGTGAGCAGAGCCAAGCCTTATTCCTTGGGTTTTCCTTTGTAGAGAATGCCGAAGGGGATCACAATGGCGTAGGCAATCACCAAAATTAGCGGCGAAACCGCGATCTCGTTTTTGGCCATGATGATGTAGCCGATGATCAGCAACAACAGCGCCGCGCCCAGGATGATGTAGTTCACCGGGCCCAGTTTTAGGCGTTCTTTGTCTTTGGACATTTTCACTCCTGTCTTTTAAAAATTGAGTTGTGCGTCGTAGCTATGGAAAGCATCCCGCACCTGTTCATAGGTCAGGTCGGAAAGCTCGCCACGCATTCTTTCGGGATCAAAATCTAAGGGCTCCAAAAAGCAGAGTTCCGCTTCGATCCTTCGCGCCATCAAGTTCCAATAGTATTTCAAAAAATTTATGCCGTCATACCAACTGATCACAGAGCGGTTTTCATCCGAAACCGGTTTTCCATCCAGCCTCAAATAGCGGATGCAAGCCGGTAACACCGTGCTTCCCGCATCAACCGCGATCTGGAAAAGCGAGCGCCAAAATTCTTTCACGGTGGAACCATCCGTTCCCGCCTGTTCAGGAAAAAGAACCACTTTGAAGCCGGAACTCAAGACTTCGGTAAATCTCTTGATTTCCTGGGGAAGATTGGCTTTTTTCTTGCGGTCTGTATAGAGGCACCCGGCCTTGCGAACGATGTCTCCCAGCACCGGCGCCTCGCTCATCTGGGTGGAAGTGATGAATACATATTTTTCCACCGCACCCAGGATGAAAATATCCAAAAAGGACGAATGATTCGACACCAACAGATATTTTTCATCTTTCAGTCGAGCCAAAATCTCGGGGTTTTTCACTTTCAGTTTCACGTTAAAAGAACGCAAAAACCAGTAGGCTGTGCGTTTGGTATTCTTGATCTCTTTCTGGCGCCGCTTCACGGGATCCCGGTTAAAAAGCCGAATAAAGAAAGACCTTGCAAAAAAATCGCATATAATAAGAATATGCCAGAGGACTTGCAGGATCTTGATTATCCATTTCACTTTTCTTTCTCCTGTGTTCTGCTTTTTACGATATTTTGTCAATTTTTCCATATGGAGCCGGCGCCGCTTTCTGTCAAGGATTTTCGCTGCGGAGCCTTGATGCTCAGTAAGATTTTCGCTCAAAACCATCCCTGTTTTTCACCCATCAAAAAAACCCCGCAGCGCCTGCCACGGGGTTCCATGTTGGGATTTGTGATTCTTATTTCATGATGACCATTTTTTTGATCTGATTGAAGGAAGGGGTCTGCAGTTTGTAGAAGTAGATTCCGCTGCCAACTGTGGCTCCGCGTTGATCCTTACCGTTCCAAACGATGCTGTGGCTGCCTTGGTCAAGTGTGTAGGATCTCACCAATTGACCGTTGAGGTTATAGATGCTCAGTTCGCCGCTTTCGCCAGCCTTGAGAGCAACCTCGATATTGGTTCTGCTGCCAGCCTTGAAGGGGTTGGGGTAGGCATTTTTCATGGAGGTGACTTCAGGCAGCACGGGCGGCACGTTTCCTTCCACGGTCACGCTCACGGGACCATGGAAATCGCTGCCCAGATAATCCACCGCTTCCAGCCAATAGTGGTAGGTTTGGCCGATCTCGACGCTGTTGTCTGTAACTCTGTAGCTTTGAGCCGTGCTGGTGTTTGTGGCAGGAATAAGCACAGGTGTGATCAGGATGGCGCCGCTTTGGTTGGGGCTGCTGTTGCGATGCACGCGGTAGCCGGTCATGTGGTTTTCGCTCTGGCTCACCCAGTTCAGTTCAACTTTGTTGATCGCATTCACCGTGGCTGTGAAGCTGCTGAGTTCCACAGGGGTCACGGCAACCGCGATCACAAGGATCTGATCCCCAGCTCCCGGATCGGTGACTTCCAAGGGTTCCCACGTACGGCCGCCACCTTCAAAATGGTAGCTTCCTTCCAGATCTTCGGGAACTCCGGTATAGGCAAAAATGCCATCTTCATTCGTGTGGCCAACCAATTCACCATCGTGATAAACTGCCACCATCGGGGTGGCCGGGTTGGTGATGAAATAGATGGTAATTGCTTCAACATCATGCAGTTCTGCATAAAAAGCAAGGGCCATGTCATTATCGATATCGTCGCGGGAGTTGCCAGACCTTACTATCGCCATATCTTTCAGCAGGTTACGGTCAGCCACTTTGGTGTCGACACCATAATGCTCATATTGATAGGAATGGATGTTTCCACCGCTGCCGGGTGCCCACATGAACAAGTGGTCATCACCATAAGCAATGGCCTGGACTGAGAACCAGCCTTCCTGAAGATCCACTTCATCGGGAAGTTCGATCTCATATTTGTAGATGTTCCAAGTGACCTCAAGAAACTCCCATTCCACGCTTTCCACGAAGGTGGTGGTTGCCATCACATCGTAAAACATGTAATCGGGGTCATCCCAATCCATTTCGCCTTCCAGGTAAGTTAAAACAAAGCCAAGGCCAACCGGCGCACCTGTTTCTCCATCAACGGCAATCACATTCAGATCCGGATCCAGGATTTCATAGGAATTTTCGTAAGCCCAGCCTCCGGGAACGAAAATGGTGGCAAGTTCGTCGCCTGCATTGGCAAAGAAGGTGTATGTATCAGGGCCGGTTCCGCTGGATATGGTCAGATTCTCCAAAACAAGAACTCCATCCACATAAACGCTGAGCCTGCCGCCGCTCCAGCCATCGCCCCATTCATCATAGAGGTTCAGTGTGTAGGTGCCGGTGACTGGTGCAAACAGCGCTTCAGGCACAAAAATACCCACGGGAGCCACCCAATCTCCGCCATCCGTGGCAATGACATTCATGTCCGGATCCAAAATTTCATACCAGTTTTCATCTGCATAATCTCCGGCAGCGTAGCGGGTTGAAATCTCATCACCCTCATTGGCAAAGAAAGTGAAATCGGCATATTCTGGACCGCTGCCAAGCGAGATGGCGTCCAAAACGACGACCCCATTCACCATCACATCCAGATAGCCATAATCCCAGCCATCCAAATATCTGTCAAACAATCTCACGGTGTAGGTGCCGGTGACAGGCGCCAAAAGCGGCTGTTTGGGTTCGGTCCAATGGCCTTCAGGTTTGCCGTAAAATCTTACGATGAAAGGCTCTTCTTCGTTTGCCACGGAAGGAACCCAGCCGAAGCTTGTCCAGTTTCCGGGAGTGCCATAAAACTCCACTTTTTTGATTGCGTCGGTGAGCCCTTCGAATTCATCATTCATCCAATAGTTGACACCAAGCTCATAGTGAACCGTACTGGTATACAAATCCTGGGGATTTGGCACATACGGTTGATTGAAAATCTGCTGATACTGCGCCGACAAGATGCCAAAGGCAAACAAGGCCAGCACAGCGGTAAAGATGCTAAGTTTTTTCATAACAGTCTCCTTTTTTTTAAATGGTTGAGGGCGGAAATAATCCTGCACCCACGTTGTCGAAAACCTGCGAAACCCTGGCTTCCCAGAGCTTTCACTTTTTATGATCTATAGTTAGCTCCAGTTTTGAAAAACAGGAGCGATTTTTTTCGATTGAAAAAGCCTGATATCCAGTTTTTGAGTCGTTTTTCAATGAATTTTTGATTCATCTCTTCCTGATCAATTACACTCTATTAGATACATTATATGCTGAATATTGATTGAGACAAACCTTTTAAACCCTCAAAGGAATCTTGGAAATCCATTCGGTGGCGAAGTTTGACCCCCTTACCCTCAAAACTCGCTAAAAACTCCACAAACCTAATACGTTTTATCGCCTTAATCCATTTGCTTGAACAGCTATGGTTCCAAAGTGGCAAAAAGCTCCGCGCGCCGGGCTTTGGAAATGCTGTGTAGCTGCAAATCAAGCTTATGATGCTGTTTCAAGAGTTCCAGGAGCAACTTTGACGCCTTTTCCCCGGCTTTCAGCATACTTTTCCACTCTTGCACAAACTCACCCTTGTTCCAATAGAGATTGATGATTTTGGCAAGTTCCTGCAATTTTGCCATTTGCTCGAAACTCAGCGCATCCGTGGCAAGCACCTGCCAGGGCGGGCTGCTTTGCCAGATATAGCCGCGTTCCCTGGCAATCTGCAGCATGGGCGTCTCAGGCAGGATTTTCAGCATGCCAAGCTGGATTTCCGCCGGGAAGGTGGACGCCAATTCGTCCACACCGCGCAGCACGGAGGCATATTTTTCTCCGGGAAGCCCAGCCAAAAGGTCGGCATGAACACAGATCTCGGTGCGTTCATGCAGGGCGTTCAAAATGGACTTTGCCTTTGGCCAGTTTGAAGCCCTTCCACAGGCGCGGGCAACTGCCGCATCAACGGTTTGAATGCCAATCTCGAAGCGGATCCGTTCCGGCAGCGCCTGCTCCAGAATCTGAAAGTCCTCTTCGCTGATCAATTCCGGATAGATCTCAAAGTGATATTCGCAGTCCGCAACGCTTTGGATGGCATGCTGCCAGATCAAACGCGCCAGGCGTGGATGTGCATTGAAACTGCGATCCACAAACTTCAGGGTGCGCGGCTTCAAAGCCAGAAGCGCATCCAGTTCGCGGTATAGTTTTTTGCGATCGGCATCCGAATCCGGATCAAAGCGCGCTTCATTACGATTATCCAGCGCGGAAAGACAATAGGCACAGCGGTATGGGCATCCCCGCGCGCTTTCATAATAGACCAGCTTGTTTTCCAGACTGCCTTTATCCGCGTCCCGATATGGGAAAGGAAGTTCTTTCAGGGGAGGCGCCGGCTTTTCGTAAACCCCTGCGGGCAGGGAAAATCCAGCTTCAGCCAAGCGGCGAAAAGCAGCCTCTCCAGGACCCTTCACAATGAAATCAAAGCTTTCGGTAAAGTCTTCCCCGCGCCCCGCTTCCGGTCCACCCAAAACAGTTTTCAAGCCCGGCAGCACTTTTTTGAGTTCCCTTGCCAGTTCAAAGACCTGCGAGCTGTTCCAGACGTAAGCTGAAAAACATGCGAGATCAGGCTGTTCGCGATAGATGCGGGTCAAAATGTCAAAAAGCGGCTCGGAAAGCGCAAACTCCTGCAGGCTGACAGAATATGGCAGTCCACGCAGGCTTTCCCGCAGTATATAGAGCGATGGATTGCTCTGATACCAGGCGCTGTTCAGTCCGATCAGGCAAATCTTGCTTTTCTTGTTCAGGGCGCTGATCCTCCTTTTTTTGGGCAGAATGCAAAACGGGGCTGACTTGTCAAGGGATTTGCGGGCTTACTCTCCATTCACCCAGCCTGGCTCCTCCTTGGCTCCATCCTGAACACAACCTGAACACTTCCCATAGAGCTCCCAAATAAAACGTGGGAGGCTTAGCACAAGCATAGCAAAAGGAACTTGCTTGGAGCCAAGGGAGAAGCATACTGGGTGGTGGAGTTTTCCACAAAAAGCCAAGTTCCAAACACTCGGCAGACAACTGAAACACCCAGCCATTTCAGGATCAAAAAAAGCGCCGGGGTTTTGCGGTTCCCGGCGCTCCATTCTTCACTTGTTTCGGAGGGATTAAGGAGATGATTTGAAGTACTTTCTTGTTTTACTTACCGTGGTGTCCAAGTTCCCGCTGCATCACCCTGCGGGTGTGGCGGAAGTTTTGCATGGGGGTCATTTTACTTTTGCGACTGGGGGTGGGGTTGTTGCGTCCATTGGGACGTCCATAGCGTGCTTCTTCATATTTGGGACTGAACTTTGCCTGCTGTTCGGGGGTCAATTCATTCAAAATCTGTTCTCTGTGTTCCAACTGGGTGTTGGATTTGATGCGCATTTTTTCATAGAGATCGTCGTTGATCTTTTGCGCGGCTTTAAAATCTTTTTTCCCCAGGGCTTGATTCAGATCGATACGCAGGTTTTCGATCTCGGCGTTCACGCTGTTCATCGCCTTTTTCTGGGTGGTTTGCAATTGGGTGATTTTGGTGTTTTGAGCTTCGGTGAGGTTCAGTTCCTTCTGCATATCGGTGCAGCATTCGGCTGGTTCGGGCATGGCGCGGTTGAGGGCGCGTGAGCCGTGTTTACGATGCAGTTGGGGATATTCTTTTCCCTGGGCGGCAAGCATGCCAGCCACAAGCAGTATTCCGAGGGTTATGATCACATATTTTTTCATTGTTTGTTTCTCCTGTTGTTTCGTCTTTCTTCGAACTTTTTCATGCGGTCCAAGCGCGCTGAAAAATGTTCTTGAGCCTCTTCGGCGGTCAGTGTTTTGCGGTATTCAAGCAACTTCTGGCCCATGGCGTGTTCCAAACCACTCTGCGCCTGGATGGACCGTTCGATTATTGAAAGGATTTTGGTTTCGTTTACGGGATCTTTGGCCATTTCCTGCATCAATTCCTTTTTGATGGCATAAAAATCATTCTGCAGCTTGATGACTTCAGGGTCGCTAAATTCCGGAAGCTCAGGCCTTTCCTGACCGCGCTCGTTGGGCGGGCCGGGACGGTAATGATGGGAAATGTGGTTCTGGCGATAGGTTCTCATCACGATGAACCCGCCAATGATTCCGAGGTTCAAAAACAGCGAGAAAAGCAGCAAAATGGTCATCAATCGTTTGCTCATGGAGGCCTCCTGTTAGAACAAATCCGCTGTGACGGTGCTTTCGCCAAAGGCGGCGACATCGCGGCTGTTGGCGTCAGAGTTTTGCTGCGAGTAGATCTCGGCGGCGTTTTCGGGAAGGGGATTGACTTTGGGATAGGCGGTTTTGCCAATGGCAATGCCAAGGATCAGGCTGAAAGCCACTGCCGCGAGCACGGGAATGGCTTGGAAACCGCGGGCACGTTTAAAATGAACGCGCCGGCTCTCGTGGGCGGAGATTTGATCCAAAATGCGGTGCTGGATCCAGTCCGGGGTTTGGGGCTGGGGTTCAGCGCTCAGGATCTGCCGCAGGCGGATGCCGTCCTCACGATAGGCTTGGCAAGCCGCACAAGTTTGCAGATGCAGATCCAGCGCGCGATCCTTCCCCAGCTCGTGGTCAAGCTGAAGTTCGATCAAGCGTTTAGCTTTGCTGCATCTCATGGTTTCCTCTCTTTTTTGGCTGCCTCGATGGCAAGCCGCTTTTTGTTTTTCATAATCTATACTCTCCCTTCTCGTCTATCCTTCAACATTTTTTTCCGCAGTTGCTTTTTTGCACGCACAAGCAACGATTCAACCGCCTTGACGCTGATGCCCAACTGCTCCGACATTTCCTTGTAACTCAGCTTTTCAAAATATTGGAGCTGGATCACGCTGGCAAGGCGCGGAGGAAGTTCCCGGATGGCAGCATGCAGGATGCTGTGGTCGGGCTCGGACTGGGGAACATTTTTATCGGCATAGCGGTCGAAAGTGCTTGGTTCAACCTGGACGAAACGGTTTTTTTGCTTCAGGAAGGTCATGCTCTTATTGTATGCAATGCGGTAAACGTATGCCAAGGCAGTGGGCTCCTCCACGCGGTCGATATGCTCATAAAATGAGATAAAGACCATCTGGACCACGTCGTTGGCGTCGTGGTCGTTGCCCAAAAGCGTCAATAAATAATGATAGATCCGCTTGAAATGGGCGTTCATGAAGTCTTCAAACTGCTCTTTTCTCATAAACCAAACCTTGCAAACAATACTAAGCTAAGGATAAGATACTGCAAAAAAATGACGCAAAGCCTGTCAAGATTTTTCAAAAAAGGTGCAGATTTGGATGGCTATATTGCCCGGATTGTGCGAAGTGCAGTTTCTCGGTCTGTTTGAGTTTCAAATGCCTTTTTTGTTGTAGAATGAATCCAAATCCAATTTCGAAAATGTGCTTGACAAGTTAAGTTGAGGTGCAGGAATGTGTTCATCCTTTTGTGTTTGTTTGGAATAGCATTTATGAATACAAGGATTTTCAAAACAGCTACCCTGAACTACGATTTTTATTTTTCTCGTTATCGAGCTAAACCCCTCCGCATTTGACAGCCCTCCCTTTTCCGTTTACTTTATTAACAAAACTGAAAATGGAGTTATAAAATGAAAATACTGGTCCTATTCTATTCCGCTTATGGACACATATATGAGCTTGCCAAGGCAGTCGCCGAGGGAGCCAAAACCGTTGAGGGCGTTGAAGTTGAGATCAAACAGGTGCCGGAGACCCTCCCCGCAGAAGTATTGGAAAAAACCGGCATGATCAAAACCAGAGCGCCCTTTGCCCACATTCCCGAAGCCACCATCCAAGACTTGGCTGAAGCGGACGGCATCATCTTTGGAACGCCAACCCGCTTTGGCAGCATGGCTTCCCAAATGAAGGCTTTTCTGGACGGCACCGGCAGCCTTTGGGCAAAAAATTCGCTCACCGGAAAGGTGGGCTCGGTTTTCACCAGCACCGGCACCCAACACGGAGGTCAGGAAACCACCATCCTCACCTTCTACCCCGTTTTGCTGCATCATGGCATGATTGTGGCAGGCCTGCCCTACGATTTTAAGGGACAATCCCGCATGGACGAGATTTCAGGCTGTTCGCCATACGGAGCCAGCACTATCGCCTCCGCCAAGGGCAGCCCCACCGAAAACGAGCTTGAAGGAGCGCGTTTCCAGGGCGCCTACGTGGCAGACATTGTTCGCAAACTGAAAAGCTGATTATCGTTGACACAATCCGGGGATTCCCAAAGTTTGGAATGAACAAAAAGGAGTCCCCGAAAATGTGTCAAAATATACGTCTTGCGGCGATTATAGCTGTCTTTTCCCTGCTTTGGGTTGGGCTCGCCGCCCTTTTGGAACCGGCAGAAATCCAGCAACTGCATCAGATGCTCGATACAGCCGGCTTGGATGCTTCATCCCTCTGTTTTGAAAAGGATTGGGATTTAAGCTGTAAATATAAACTGGACTGGCAGTTGCGTCAGTTGCAAAACCCCTGGCGGGCTTTCGAGGATCTGCGCGAACTGGGTGATGCCTGCCAGCTTGAGGAGCCGGAATCCGTATCCGATCTGCTGTGCAAGCTGGGTGGAATCGCTTTCAACCTGGACGGGGAGCATTACAAACACATTTACCCTCCCGCCAAAACCATGTATCTGGAGCAATTACGCCTCCAGGTGCGCAAACCCGCGGATCTTTTTGGCTGGCTGGAACTCTATCTCGATCCTTTGGTGGAGGACTTGGATTCGGCTTTTGCAGAGTTTTCGCCGCAGGAAAGAAAGGATCTGACCAGCTTTTGTCTGTGGCATTTCGTGGAAAGCGAAGACGCGGAATTCTATGAAAACCATTGCCGGCAGCAGGGTTTGCCGCAGTTTGAGGAACTGGATCAGGAGGCTGTGCGCGAGCTTGGGGAAAAGCTGGATCGCCGCAAACTGCTGAGAACCGGCATCCGCGGCTTGGCGCTCTCCGATGCGGTGATGGAACACGCTTCCGGCTTGAATTTTTCCAATAAAAAACCCTTGATTCGGAAGAGCCGCCACGGTTTGATGGTGATTGGAACACCCGGACGGGATTTCTATCCGCTTCCAGGTCATGAGGATGAGCCCATCTGCTTTTTGCTGGATCCCGCCGGAGATGATTCCTATCGGGATGGCTTGGTTTTTTCCCAGGATTTCAGCCTTTTGATCGATCTGGCAGGAAACGATCATTATGAACTGAAGCGTCCTGCCAGCGCATTTCACAGCACCTTTGGCGTCGGCTTTTCCTATGACCTTGATGGCGACGATCTTTACCGCACGGGAGATTTTTCCTTTTCCTCGTTCATGGGCATCAACCTGCATCAGGACAAGCGCGGCGATGATATCTACCACAGCGGACTCTTTTCACAAGGGGCGGCGATGTTTGGAGTTTCCGCGCTGATCGACCACAGCGGAAACGACAGCTATCAAGCCAGCGTGGCAGCACAGGGTTTGGGCAGCACTCTGGGGGCTGGAGCTTTGATCGATCTGGAAGGGACGGACACCTACAGCCTGGGCGGCAAATATTATCATGAACCGCTGATGCCGCTGGACTTTATCACACTGGGACAGGGCATGGGACTGGGCATGCGTCCGCATCTTGCCGGCGGTTTGGGTTTGCTTTACGACGGCGCCGGAAACGATCGCTATCTGGGTGGGGTTTATGCCCAGGGTTCCGGCTATTGGTATGCCACCGGCGCGCTCATAGATCGCAGTGGCAACGATGTTTACAACGCGGTTTACTATCCCCAGGGCTCCGGAATCCACCTTGCCTGCGGGTTTTTGGTGGATCACGAAGGCGACGATGCCTATTACAGCCGTCATGGACCCGGACAGGGTGCCGGTCACGACTGGGCTTTGGGAATTATGTTCGATGGCGGCGGAAACGATGCCTATTCCATCGAAGGCGGCAACGGCTTGGGGCTCACAAATTCCGTGGGCATCTTTGTGGACCGCAGTGGAAACGACCGCTATGAGCGCCAAAACCCGCAGGCTTATGGCAGTGCAAATTTTGTGCGCAGTGCCGGTGGGATCGGGCTTTTCCTGGATGCAGGCGGAGAAGACAGCTATCCCGACAGCCTGAAGGCAAACAACGAAACCTGGCAGCAGGGAACTTATGGCATTGGCAGAGACATCGAACTGAACCCGGTGGAAAAAACTGCGGTGGAAGAACTGGCGGAAGCGGTGCCTCTGCCGGATGAAAATGACAGCATTGAAGAGATCTTTGCCGCTGCGGCGGAATGGGAGGTGGGCTCTGCCGTGCAGAGGGTTCGCAAAGCCCGTGAAATCCTGCTTTCACGCGAAAGCGAAGCCATTCCCTACATCCTGGAAAACAGGCTGAACACCAGTTCTGGCTTGCAATATCGAGCCTTGGAAGCCTTGGCGCAAAGCTCAAAAGCCTTTCGCAGCGAGCTTTACAAGGCTATCGACCTGCCGGACAGTCTGGCGGCTAAGAACGCTCTTTCCCTGATTGCCGGGGTGGGCGACAGCCTTTTGGTGGAGCCGGTTCAGCGCCTTTTGGAACAAAAGAAATATGAGGGCACCTGTATTTCGGTGTTGGCGGGGGTAAATACCGCCCGCAGTGTGGAGCTTTTGAGCGCATACATCTTCCATCCCAGCGAGCGGTTCCGCTATCTGGCGGCGCGTTCCCTGAAGCAGATCACTCATCCCAGCGCACGCGAAAGCTTGGAAAGAATGCGCAAAGACCGCTCTTTCCTGGTGCAATCGCTGCTGCGCAGCCTGCCCGAGGATCAAGCCGAATGAGCATGGAAAAAGACATTTTCCTCGGATTCTTGCAGGAACTTGAGCCGTCGGAGCCCCAGGCACTGCTGAAAAGTTTTGAGCTTTTTCACAGCCTGCTGCTGGAAGCGAACGCCGGGCTCAACCTCTTTTCCCGCACCACAGCTCCATCCGAACTATGGACCAAGCATTTCCTTGACAGCCTGCTGCCTTTGAATTGCGTGGATTTTACAGGTAAAAATGTGCTGGATTTTGGCACCGGTGGCGATTTGCCCGGCATTCCCATCAAATTGGCGGTTCCAGAATGCCGCATGAGCTTGCTGGACTCCACCCGCAAAAAGATCCTGGCCTTGGATAAAATCATCACCGAGCTAGGGCTAAGTGATTGCAAAACAGTGTGTTCCCGTTTGGAAGACTTTAAGGGTGAGAGTTTCGACTTCATCCTCTGCCGGGCGGTGAAGCTGGAGGAACGCTACCACGCACCTCTGCGCCGGCTTTTGAAACCGGACGGCCAGTTGATCATGTACAAAGCCAAAAACATTGCCGATCTTGAAGGCCTCAAAGCCAGAGAGCTGCTGCGCAAGGAGCTTCATTATGGTGAGCGCGCCATTTTTGCACTGTCCAGAAAAGATTTGAAGAAATGATGATAATATGGCAAGAATAATTACGATTGTGAACCAAAAAGGCGGAGTGGGTAAAACCACCACCGCAGTCAACGTGGCTGCCGGGCTCGCCGTGCTTGAAAAAAAGACCCTGCTCATCGATTTTGACCCCCAGGGCAATGCCACCAGCGGGGTGGGTATCGACAAGGACAGCTTGCAGTTACAGATCTATGATGCCCTGATCGGAGAGGTGCCTTTGGCGGATACGGTGATGAAAACCGATACGCAAAATCTGTGGTGTGTGCCGGGAAACATCGACCTCACCGGGGCGGAGATTGAACTGGTGCAGGAATTTGCCCGCGAACACAGGCTGCGCGAGGCTTTGCAGCCCATTTTGGCGGACTATGACTACGTGATCGTGGACTGTCCCCCCTCCCTGGGCTTGCTCACGGTGAATGCCCTGACCGCCGCCACCGATCTTTTGGTTCCAGTCCAATGCGAATACTATGCCCTGGAAGGAATTAGCCAGCTTCTTTCCACCATTCGCCTCATCCAGAAAAGCCTGAACCCCAGCCTGAACATCATTGGCATTTTACTCACCATGTTCGACAGGCGCGTAAACCTTTCCATGCAGGTGGCAAAAGAGGTTCGGCACTATTTCAAGGACAAGGTGTTCCGCACCATCATCCCTCGCAACATCAAACTCACCGAAGCGCCAAGCTTTGGTAAACCCATATTTTTGTATGACATACGCTCTCCCGGTGCCATGAGCTATCTGAACCTGGCCACGGAGATCATCGAAAGGACGCCAAAATCATGAACGAACGTCTTGGACGCGGCCTGAGCGCCCTCATTCCGAAAAGCTCTGAAAGCGGTTTCCAATCCGGTTTGGGCACGCTGCCAGTGGCTCAAATCCATGCCAATCCGCATCAGCCCCGACGCAAATTTGACCCCGAAGCGCTGGCTGAACTGGCTGATTCCATCAAAGCCAACGGCATCATCCAGCCCCTGATCGTAAACAAAACCGAAAACAGCGAATATGAACTCATCGCCGGCGAACGACGCCTGCAGGCGGCAAAACTTGCTGGACTGGAAAGCGTTCCAGTCGTGATCCGCAGCGTGAGCGAAAAAGAGCAGCTTCAGCTTGCCATCGTGGAAAACGTGCAGCGTGAAGACCTTGATCCAATCGAGGAAGCGCTTGCCTATCAGACCCTTGCGGACGATTTTGCCCTCAGCCATCAGGAAGTGGCTGGCATCGTTTCACGCGACCGCGCCACCGTGAGCAACAGCATTCGCCTCTTAAAACTGCCCCGGGAGGTGCGGGATATGGTTTCCACCGGGGTGATCAGTCCCGGCCATGCCCGTGCTGTTCTGGCTGTGGATCCGGAACTGCAACTGCAATTTGCACAGCATCTTATCCAATATCGTCTCAATGTGCGCCAAGCCGAGGAAAAGGCGAAAAGCTTCGCCCGGGACTCGAAGAAGCAGCCCGTGCCAGCGGTTGATCCGGCACAAACCAAGATCCTCACCCAGGAACTGCAAAGCGCATTGGGGCTCAAAGTTAGGATCAACGATCGCGGAGGCAAAGGAAAGATCACCCTCAGCTACAGCAATCCCGAGGAATTGGAAAATCTTAAAAACCTGATAAAGCTTTCAAAGGAGAATTCATGAACAGGATCATCGTGACCGGAGGTGCCGGCTTCATCGGTGCCAACTACATCCATCATCTTTTTGCCGATCCCGATTTCAAGGGAAGCGTTTTGAACCTAGACAAGCTGACCTATGCCGGAAATCGTGAAAGTTTGCTGCCCCTCGAAAAGGCTTATCCGGATCGCTATTTCTTTGCAGAAACAGATATTTGCGACGCCGAAAAAGTGGCTCGTGCCTTTGCTGAATTCAAACCCGATACCGTGGTGAATTTTGCCGCCGAATCCCATGTGGACCGTTCCATCGACGGACCCATGGAATTTATCCAGACCAACCTTGTGGGCACAGCCGTAATGTTGGATAACGCACTTCGCTACTGGCGCGGTTTGGACGAAGACGCCAAGGCAAAATTCCGTTTCCACCACGTTTCCACAGACGAAGTTTTCGGCTCCCTGGGCGATGAAGGGCTGTTCAAGGAAACCACACCCTATGATCCTTCCTCCCCATATTCCGCATCCAAAGCGGGTTCCGACCACCTGGTGAGAGCCTGGCACCGCACTTTCGGCTTGCCTGTTCTCATTTCAAACTGCTCAAACAACTACGGAGGCTATCAATTCCCCGAAAAACTGATCCCGCTCATGATACTCAACTGCCTGGAACACAAACCTTTGCCGGTTTATGGAAAGGGCTTGAACGTGCGCGACTGGCTGTATGTGACCGACCACTGCGATGCCATCAACACGATCATCCGCTCCGGAAAGCTGGGCGAAACTTATAACATCGGTGGACACAATGAGATACGCAACATCGATATCGTGAAAAACATCTGCAGCCTTCTGGATGAAATCAGGCCTTTGGACAGGCTTTCATCCTACATTGAATTAATCACTTACGTTGCCGACCGTCCCGGGCACGACTTCCGCTATGCCATCGACGCTTCCAAGATCCAAAACGAACTGGGCTGGACTCCCAAGGAAACCTTTGCAACCGGCATCCGCAAAACCGTGATGTGGTATCTGGAAAACCCGGATTGGTGGCATTCCATCCAGGAACGTAAATATCGCCAGGAACGCCTGGGCTTGGGAAAATAAGAATTTAAAAAATCCTGAGGGTTTTTGCCCGCGAGGGGGTCTTTACTTGTGACAAAACCCCTTGTGGGAGAGAAAAGATGAAAACAAGAAAACGATATATCACACTGACTGCCATAGGCTTGGCACTGATGACGCTGGCTTTGACCGGCTGTTCTTCAAACATTTGGAAGAATTCATTTCTTTCCAATCCCGCCGTGGTGGCGCGTCCCGCCAGCTCTGAAGTTGCAGACGGTGGTGCGGATGCCCACTATGTCCGCGTGGACGAATACCTTGTGATGGAGCAACCCCTTGCCAATCAAGCCTTTGTGTTTGCCTCCGTGGCAAAAATGCAGGCACGTCCATCGGCGGAAAATCAGTCTCAGGGGCGCTTTTTGCGGCTTTTGGACAACGTGCTCATCTGGACCAACCACTATGCCAAAACCCGCGTGGCAAGGGAAAGTGACCTCGTGCTGAACCGCGAGGTGTTTTTCCTGCAACTCACCGATGCCAACGGAAACCATCGCGCACCCCTTTCCGGCGAGGAAACCCGCAACGACTGGTGGATCAAGGCCCGGATCACCGATCTCAGCGAAAAGAATCACGGTTTCGTCCAAGTGAGCGGAGGATACAGGGTTCACATCAACGCCCTGCGCGTGGAACTGAACTGAAGCGGCTTCAAACCTGAAGCTTGGGGGCTATTTTTTCTTTTGCTCCTCGCGTTTTCTTTGGTTGCTGTCTGTGGTTGTATCGCTTTCATGCACGATTTGCCAACGACCGTCGCGGTGCTCAAAAATCAGGTAGGCGTGATATCTTGTTGATCCGTCTTCCAGATACACATCCTTGAAAAAATCCACTCGAACGCTGTTGGAAGAAGTTTCCTTGATATCGATGATCTCAGCGATCTCCTGATAAAAGTAGGTATTTTTAATATCCAGCAAATTCTGTTTGGACTTTACCACATCGGAACGGGACATTATTCTGGTGTAAAACTTCAGTTCATCGGCAAATAGGGAACTGAAAAGACCATAGTTTTTATCGTTGTGAGCGTCGTTCCAACTTTCCACCAAATCTACGAAAGTAAATGCAGACCAAATCAGGGGTTCCTCTTCTGCCATTTCTCCTTCCAAAACTGGAGCGGACTGTGGTTCGGTTTCAGGTGTCTCAACATCGGAAACCTCAATTCTTTCGGGATTTACTTTTTTACTGTTTCTCCGATTCCAGATGATCATTGCGCCCACGGTAAACAGAATTATTAAGCCGGCAATAAGTACGATGAGCAGGGTATTTTGGCTCCGGGACAGGCCAGTATTCTCTCTTTTTTCCGATATTTCGATCCCGGCTGCAGGCTGTTCCCTTGCTTCCTGCCGTTCAGGAATTACGCCAGCCAGGAATTGTGCCAAAGGCAGGCGCTCCTCCGCCTTTTTTCTGGTGAGCCCGGCCAGCAGGCGCAGGCTTTCCTCCCCGATGTGCGGGTAGATGTTTCTGGGATCCGGAAGTTCTTTATAGACAATCTGTTCACGAATCTCAAAGTCGCCGGTACTTCTTTCGTCGAACGGCAGCCTGCCTGTGAGCATTTCATAGAAGCTGACGCCCAGGGAATAGACGTCCGTTTTCTCATCAACATTTTTGCTGTCGCGAACCTGCTCCGGACTCATATAAAACAAGGTGCCCATCTGGCTGCCGGTTTGCGTGAGTCCGGGGTTTTCCGTCATGCGGGCGATGCCAAAATCCATCACTTTCACGTTATCGTCTGCGTCCAGCAGGATGTTGGAGGGCTTCACATCTCGGTGGATAATTCCTCTTCTGTGGGCATAGGACAGCGCTTCCGCCATCTGCCTCAAGATCTTCAACGCCCGTTTTTCCGGAATGGGTCCGATTCTTCGGCTCAGCTCTTTCAGGCTGCAGCCATCAACATATTCCATCACTAGGCAGAAATTCCCATCCTCTTCAAAATAGCTGTGCAGTTGAACAATGTTGGGGTGGGTGAGCGAAGCCATGATCCGGGCTTCCTGCGCGAAACGCTGGCGAAATGAAGGATCGTGGGAAAGCCTTGTGGACATGGTTTTAAGTGCAAAAAGACGGTCAAGGTTGTCTTGCACCAGATAGACCTCACTCATCCCGCCTACTCCGATTTGCCTGATCACGGTAAAGTTCCCAAGTTTTGAACCTGCTGTCAGTTCCATATCACACCATTCATTGATTCGTTTTTTCCAGCTTTACAGGCTGCGCTTTCAGGTCAAGTACTTTCACAGCCAAACTTGCAGAATATGCCTGATGCCGATGGTCTGCAAAACCCCACCTGCAAAGAGGGGCGAAGCATTAAAACTCCGCCCCATTTTGCCATCAAGACCTGGCTAATAGATTTTTATTTCATCCAGCAGACAGGCAGAGTCGTAGATACTGTCCCCCACGTCGCCAATCCTGATGATCAGCCGAATCACCTGCCCCTGATATTGCTCAATATTGGCGGTAAAAGTATGCCAGCCAGTTCCGTAAACACCTCCCTGGTCAAAAACTATATCCGGAGAGATGTGGGAAAGATCATAGTTCTCATAAAAACTATCCACATTATTATAGAATATCGTATTTACCGTTCCGGTGCTGTCTCGTATGGAGATCGAAAGATAATCCTGGTATATGGAACCCACAAATTCCAAAAATTCCTCGGACATAAAGTTCCATTTAACTTGCAGGTTGGAAACGTTTTTGGGCACGTAAAAGGATTGAGCGATGCTGCCGCTGTCGGTGGTGAAGCCCAATCCCGTGGAAATGATGCCCATATAGTTTCCTTGCGGTGCGCCGTAATATCCAAGCCCAGTGATCACACGTCCGTCTCCAGAGCGTGTCCAGCCGGTCAAGTTGCCCATTTCAAAGTCACCGTTGATCAGGTCGAACGAATAATGCAAATTGTCGGAAAAACAATCCATCATGTAAACTGCATCTCCTTCAGGGTCTTTTTGTCCATCTTTGAAGGATTTTCCGTTCGTTTTCAATTCGGTCACCATACCCTTGAAAAGTTGCTTGCACATGTCCGAACAAAACCTTGTGTAAACGATTTCCGAAAAACCAAAATACGCTTTTGCTCCTTTGGACAAAAACGCAAGTGACAGATTTAAGGTTTTGCTACTTTCACAAGAGCCATTAAATACAACGCTGTTGGGCAGGGTACCCGACAAATTGGAAATGTAAGCCGACCGAACTGTATACATCTTGCTTTTATAAATGTATGTACCATCATTACGATATGCCATTATGCCAGACATGGATAATTGATTTGCTTGAAGCATGGCATCGTAAGTCTCAAGGTTTTCAGCGGTAACAAGCTCTCCAGTATAGATGTGCTCGCCCCCTTTTCCATGAGTGTCAAAAATGATTGTGCCATATTCATTTAAATCACTCAATGAAGCGATGGTGCATGCTTGGTTTGTCATGGTAACCACGTTGAAGCCCAAATCACTGTCTTCAAAAACTGCTTTGGCGTCGGGGATCATGCTTAAATTGAACACGCCTTCATAAGGCGCCCAAATCAACACGTCTTTATCCAAAATCAAATTATCTGGATGATCACTGGAATCCCCGCGATAGCTCGGCTGGGGTCCTGCCAAATTGTTTTCTCCCCGGGTTTGTTTATTAAGCGGGATCATTGGGGGTTTACGTTCAGGATGGGAATTTCCTCCCCCTTTCGTGATAAACTTATCGTTTTCATCAACTTCACAAAAAGAAATGAGGTAGGTTATGCCGTTTGTATATGTTATCGTCAAACCACTTCCGTCATCTTCAACCGATGCCACAATGTCCTGGGTGCGCAGCCAGTTTTTCAAAACGGTTTTTGCCTGAGCATTGTTGCTTGCAGTGCTGTTTTGCAGCACAGCTTCCATTTGCGCGTCAAACGCCATTATTGCATCAATCTCGTCATTAGTAAGCGGCTCAAAAAACTGAACCTTGATCAAGGGAGAATAGTTGACTTTCCCGTCGCTGCTGTATGCTTCAATGCGATATAAGTAAAGCCCGGGCTCGGTGCTGCTGATGTCTATTTTGCCGGAAAACACTCCATCGCCCAAGATCTCATCACCGTGACCATAAAGGTTGCCATCGTCAAAAATCGACCCCAGTTCTTCCACCACTTCCATGTTCGCATTCAAACGCACCAGCTTTGCCGTGCTTATCGTTTGTGTGGATGTGGGTCTGATCGATTGATGTACTAAAACGTTGTTGGTTCGATTTGTCAAAAAACAGGTATTATTGAAGGAGGGAGGACCAAAAAAGTCCAAATCGATGTTGCGCGTAACCCACAAGGTGTCGGAAGCGGTGTTTCCCTTCTTGTCTGTGGCTTTGCAAACCACCAGGTTGTCGCCCATATTGATGGGGATATCAGAAATACTCCAGTTGCTTGTCCCGGAGGCGGTTACGTCTGCTCCTCCGTTGATGCTGACTTTCACGGACTTGATGTCGCTGTCGTCGGAAGCCAGCCCGCCCAAATCCAGGCTGGAAGAAGTTGTTGCCCACGAAAAATAGTTGGTGGGTTTGGTAATCTTGACCAGAGGATCAGTTTTATCCCTGCCCAGGTTAAAGAGTTGGCATCCGCTAAGCAGCAGGATTAACCCGATTGTGAGCATCAAAACCAGCTTCGATGTGGTTTTCATAAATGTCTCCTTATTTTTGTTTCCCGTTGAGAATGATTTATCTGCCGAAAGCATTAACCGCCTTCAAAGCAACCACTGTAAATGTTTATCAACATATCTTACCTTGCACGGAGCGTGACATTTTGTTTGGAATTATAATCAAGCGCCGTTCCCCAAGATTTGGGGGCAGCTCGTTCATCACATCTATTCACCTTGTATAATTATATTCAAGCTATAGCGCTCAATATTTGCGTCAATCTTTTTGTTGAAAAATATCGCCACATTCTGTGGAAAAAAATACACAGCATGCCAAAAACAGCTGTTTTCGCGCCGGAAACCCAGGAAACTCTCAATAAAAAAGATAGTATGAAACACCTGCCTTCTCCCTTGAGCCGTGCCAGTCTCTTTCCTGGTGGATGCCCCCCAAGCACCCGATAAAAAGGCGGGTGTGACACCATGGCGAAACAGCCACGCTTACCGGGCGAACCAAGGGAGTA
Organism: Candidatus Cloacimonadota bacterium; assembly: GCA_012728875.1. Lineage (GTDB taxonomy): Bacteria > Cloacimonadota > Cloacimonadia > Cloacimonadales > Cloacimonadaceae > Syntrophosphaera. Next base: position 92,124 of record JAAYEF010000010.1, on the reverse strand, counting down.
AAAACGGAAAAATGATCTGGTTTTGACGCTCGTGAAAGCTCCTGTGGCTGAGGAAGTTCCTGGGGCCAAAATTTCGCTTGACAAGGCTCTGCCCATGGAATTTTTTGAAAACATCAGCATAAGCGAGGTATGCAGCATGGAACTCAGGCTTGAACAGCTAAAATTCCCTTCCGACACGAACATCATACTGGGTCAGAGCCACTTCATAAAAACCGTGGAAGACCTCTATGAAGCCTTGGTAAACACCGTTCCCGGCATCAAATTCGGCCTGGCTTTTTGCGAAGCATCCGGGCCCTGCCTGGTTCGCAAGGAAGGCACAGACAACGAATTGATCGAATGCGCGGTGGAAAACATGCTGCGTCTGGGTGCGGGGCATTCCTTTTTGATCGTGATGCGCAACTCGTTTCCCATTAACGTGTTGAACGCTGTGAAAGACTGCCGCGAGGTGGTCAATATCTTCTGTGCCACGGCGAATCCGGTGCAGGTGATTTTGGCAAAAACCGAGCAGGGAAGCGGTATTTTGGGCGTTATCGACGGAAATTCACCCCAGGGCATCGAACTGGATACGGATATCACGAACCGCAAAAAGTTCCTGCGCGACATCGGATACAAGCGTTAAAGTGAGATATCGCAGCTTCATTGCGCTGGAAACTCCTGAAAAGCCCAAACGCTCTTTGGAAAGGGCTTTGGAGCGGTTCAGACCCCATCCCGGCGTAAACTGGGTGAAAGACGAAAATCTGCATCTCACCCTGCTTTTTTTGGGTGATGTGGATGTGAACAGGATTGGAGAACTCAGCGAAGTGCTCTCCGAAAGCTGCGCCAATGCCGCTGCCTTTTCCCTGACAATCAGGGGTTTGGAGATTTTTCCCTACAAATCTCCGCGCCTGGTTTGGGCCACTTTGGCAGACGCGGAAGGCAGCCTGGCAAACTGGCACAAAAAGCTCTTGGGAAAGATTCGCCACGCCGGTTTTGAGCCGGATTCGAAGCCGCTCAAGCCGCATATCACCCTGGGACGCATCAAAAAAGCGATCCCGCCCGCTCTGCAGAATGAGATTTTGACCGCAAAAGTGGAGCCCGGATTCTTTCCCTATGACCGGGTGACCCTGTTTCGCAGCATTTTGCACGGCGACGGCCCCATCTACCAAGCTTTGGAAAGTTTTGAATTAAAACCATAAAGGAAAACACAATGCAGGACAAAAACAAAGACACAGCCTTGAAAACTGCGATCTCCCAGCTGGAAAAGAAATTCGGCGAAGGAACGGTTATGTGGTTGGGCGAAAAAGTTCAACAAAAAGTGGACGTCATCCCCACCGGAGCCTTCAATCTGGACCTGGCTTTGGGCATCGGCGGCATCCCCCGCGGACGCATCATCGAAATTTATGGCGCAGAAGCCAGCGGAAAGACCACCCTGGCTCTGCACATCGCTGCAGAGGCTCAAAAACTGGGCGGAGTGGTGGCATTCGTCGATGCCGAACACGCTCTGGATACGTCTTACGCCCAAAGATTGGGTGTGGAGATCGATGAACTTTTGCTTTCCCAGCCCGACGGCGGCGAACAGGCTCTGGAAGTCACGGAAACCCTGGTGCGCAGTTCGGCGGTGGATCTCATTGTCATTGATAGCGTTGCGGCTCTGGTGCCGCGTCAGGAAATTGAAGGTGAAATGGGCGACAGCCACGTTGGCCTGCAGGCACGTCTGATGAGCCAGGCCTTGCGCAAACTCACCGCCATCGTCTCAAAATCCAACACCGCCGTGATTTTCATCAACCAAACCCGCATGAGAATTGGCGTCACGGCATATATGAACCCGGAAACCACCGCCGGCGGCGTGGCGCTGAAATTCTATTCCACCATCCGCATGGAAGTGCGCTTTGCCGGAGCCATCAAGGCTGGCGGAGCGGAAGCCGAAGTCATTGGCGCCAAAACCCGCGTCAAGATCGTGAAAAACAAGCTCGCCCCGCCCTTCAAAACGGTGGTTTTCCCCATCATTTTTGGAGAGGGAATCTCGAATCTGGACATCATTTTGGAAATGGGCGTGGATCAGGGAATCGTGAAAAAGAGCGGCTCCTGGTTTGCCTACGGAGATGTGAAACTGGGACAGGGTACCGAGAAATCCAAACAATTCCTGCTGGAAAACCCCGAGATTTTGGAAGAACTTGAAAACAAGGTGCGCGAAAAAGCCGACCCCAATTCCATGAATTCCAAAGATGAAACTGAGGATCTCGACTAAAAACAGAAGCACCCTGAAGCTTGAACTGGAAGGATATTGCGGGGGAAGCCTGCCAAAACGGGCGCTCCCGCTTTCTTATCCGCCGGTTTTTGAAGGCGAAGTTTCAGAAGAGGAAGCCCGGGAACTCTGCCAGCTTCTGCAAAAACAGGCGCAGCTGCTCCTGATGGACTATCTGGCGAAATCCGAACGCAGCAGCCTGCAGTGCCGCAAGCTCTTGCAAAGAAAGGATTTTGACAGCCATATCATCGAAGCTGCCCTGCAAAAATGCCGGGACTTGAACTATCTGAACGACACCCGCTTTGCCGAAACCCTGATCCGTTCATATCAGAATCGCCGCGCCTCCAAGCGCACCATCATTGCCAAACTGCGGGAACAGATGCTGCCCGCCCAGCTTTGGGAACCTATTCTGGAAGAGCTTTTTTCCTCCCGCCAGGCGTCTGAGGATGTGAAGGAACTCATGAAAAAATACTGCGCTTCCAAAGGGGATTTGCCCCGCCAAAAGCTGCGCGAAAAAGCCTTTGCATATCTGTTTCGCAAAGGTTTTGAACTGGAGGACATTCAAAACGCCTGGGACGATCTGGATTAGATAAACCCAGCTTCGCCTGAGCTGAAAATTGCTTTACGCAATCCAGCTCAACAAAAAAACATTGACTGGATTGAAGCCTTTCCACTCGCCGTCTTCTTTCACCATATCGTAATTCTTCGTTTCCTTCTGCTCGGCGTTTTTGGAATTGCTTGCCTCCACATTGGCCACGGCATTTTCACCATTCACGGTGACGCTCACGACCTTGTAGGTGTTAAAGCCTTCATCTTCTTTTTCTTCGGCTTTGTTTTCTTCACCTTCGGTGTCCAACATGCCGCCTAAAAGTCCACCTTCCATAAAATCGAGCACCCCTTGGGTGTCTTTGGTTGCATAAAGCTTGGCAGTCTTGAAATCTTTCTTTTCAAGTGCTTCAAAAAAGGCTTTGGCAACCTTGGTGGCTTGCTTTTGTTCCGACGGTTTGCATGCCGCCGCCAAAACCAAAAGCGCAACCAATAATGCGCCGATGATGAGCTTTTTCATACTCTTCTCCAGTTTTTGTGTTTTACTGAATCTACACCAAAACAATGCCGACATTTTAGCATTATTGTTATCGGATTCAGCTATTTTCACAAATAATCGCCACTGCATTCTCCGTCAAGTTTTATTTTCATGCCAAGCTGGCATCTGTTGTGGATGAAAAACCACGCACTGCCTGCTTCATGGCTCTTTTGAACCCACAAAACTCCCTGAAAAGCAAAGTGCCGCCATATTCACGCCCCTTTAAGGTTCAAATCCATTTCCCTCAGTCCGGAAAAAACCAAGGCCCAAAAATCCCCCCGGCAAAAAAAGAGGCTCACCAAAAACGGCGAGCCTTCATTGTTTTGAAATTGTTTTTTTTATTCTTTGGTCATGTGGACTTTCCAAGTTCCTTTTTCCTTAAGCATCTGAACTTCATCAGTCTTAGGATTATCAGGATCGTTGGAATTTGTCACTTTGACGCTTGCAACCGCTTTGTCGCCATCCACTTTCACAGAAAGAATCTCATGGGTCTCAACGCCTTCTTCTTCCTTGGCTTCTTCAGCTTCTTCGGATTCTTCGACATTCACAGTATCTTCTTCACCGAACAAGCCGCCGTCACTCATCATCATTTCAATAAAGTCCAGAGTCTTTTGGGTTTCTGCAGTTGCATATGTTTTTGCAGTCTTAAAATCCTTGTTATCCAAGGCTTCAAAGAAAGACTTAGCCACCTTGGTGGCTGCCACTTCATCAGATTCGGTTTTGCAGGCACCGATCATGAGAAGAACCACGACCAGCAAGAGCCCAATGATTAATTTTTTCACGATTATCTCCCGTGTTTGTATTTTGCTGAATCCAGACTAAGGACTATACATTTTTGGCGTTTCCTTTGCCGCGTTCAGCTTTTATCCACACATAATCGCTCCCGCATTATGCGTCAAGCTTTATTTGCGTGAGCCGTTCAGTTTCAAAGGGGAAAAACCCTGTATTGATCAAACGGAAAGCGGAGTTCCATCTTTCTGCATGACGCAGTTCACAAAAGAAAAATGGCTTGGAAAAGCAGGTGCCCTGCCTCCTCCTGCAGCCCATCCTTAACACAAGCCATAGACTTCCCATAGTCCTCTCCAATTTTATTTGGGAGGGATACGGGTATCAATCAGGAGGGACAGCTTTGGGGCTCAAGGAGGAGCCTGGGAAAAAGTTTTCGTGTGACCGGGCTTCAAAAAATCCCCATAACAGCCTTGGATAAAATTCAACAATCCATAACCATCTGCTGTATAGATAAATACGAATCTAAAGGCTTGTTTTTAATTTTTGTAAAAATGCTCATAATCGCCTTGTAAAAAAGGAGCTTAGAGTTTGTAACAAGTTGAATTAACTATAAGTTACAGGCTCTAGCGCCTTGACAAAAGAAGCCAGATTAAAAATCTTGTGATGTGTCTCCCGGCGGAGTTCAGATAGCTGTGCAAGTCTTACGCAAAATGATTTTTAGCAAGACCTGTGGATCATGTGGACAAGCTGTGGATAACTTTTTTGACAGGCGCTTGCCGGGGGACTAAAAATGCAAGATAACTTATTTATTCACAAGTGATTGAGAGTTTTAAAACGGCTGCATTAAGTCCCACTTCAGCTTTGTGGATAAAGATAATTTTTTGAATAGGATACGCAGATGGATCAAGATATTTGGCAGAACATTTTGGATAGACTGGAGGAAAACATTAACAACCAGAGTTTTCGGACCTGGTTTTCGGAAACCCGCTTGGTGGACATGACAGACAACTCCCTGGTGGTGAGGGTTCCCACGCAATTCGCGGCAAATTATTTGAACCAAAACTACACCGACACCTTGAGCGAGATCTCCTATGCGCTATATCAGCAGCGCTATTTGGTGAAATTCACCTCGCCGCCGCACAACCCGCCCGAACAAAAAAGCAGCCCGGGGGATTACTTTGGAAACCGGGTGATTGTGAACACCAAACTGAATGAGCGCTTCAACTTTGAGCAGTTTGTGGTGGGCAGAAACAACAACTTTGCCTATTCTGCTGCCAAGGCCGTGGCGGAAGCACCGGGCTTGACCTACAATCCGCTGTTCATCTACGGAGAAAGCGGAATGGGGAAGACCCATCTGATGCAGGCGGTGGGAAACTTTGTGGCGCAGGAAGGACGCAACTGCACCATCCACTATATCACCAGCGAGGCTTTCACAAACGAGATGATCGAATCCATCCGCTCGAACAAGATGCCGGAGTTTCGCGCCAAATATCGCAAGGTGGATTTGCTGCTGGTGGACGACGTGCACTTTCTTTCCAGAAAGGAAGGCACGCAGGAAGAATTTTTTCACACCTTTAACGCCCTCTTTGACAATCAAAAGCAGATCGTATTGACATCCGACCGTCCGCCCAAAGATATTCCGGATCTGGAAAACCGTTTGGTGACGCGCTTTGAAAGCGGCCTGCTTTGCGACTTGAAAAACCCGGATTTTGAGACTAGGGTCGCCATTCTGCGCAAGAAAGCCGAGCCGGAAAACATCGTGCTTTCCGATGATATCTTTTCCTTCATCGCCGAATCCATCTCCTCCAGTGTGCGCGCTTTGGAGGGTTCCCTGATCCGCATTTTGGCTTATGCTTCCTACAACAAGCTGGACCCGGCGGATCTGGACACCGAAACCGTGAGCGGAATTTTGAGCGACATGATCAGCGAACAGAAAAAGGAAATCACCCTGGACACGGTGACGCAGGAGGTTTGCACGGCTTATGGCATCACCATCCCCCAGATCGTGGACAAAACACGCAAGCAAAGCATCTCCAATCCACGCCAAATCGCGATGTATCTGGCAAGCCTGTTGATCCCCTCCATTTCGCTGAAGGAAATTGCAGAATATTTCAAACGCAAGGACCACACCACAGTTTTGCACGCCAAAAAAATGATCGACAACCGCTTCCGTGAAGACGTGAATTTCCGCTCCCACATCGAGCAACTGATCAAAAACATTAAATCATAGGGTTTTAGCTTTGTTTATGTGGATAAGTGGAAAGAAAGTGTGGATAAGTGTGGACAAGTTTTCATTTTTGGATGCGGTGTATTGCTGATGTGGACAAGGCTTGTTTTGACCCCGGACTTATCCACAGCTTATGCACCGAGTGCGAAGCTTTTTTATCCCTTGAACGCCATCGGTTTAAAAAAAAGGTTGACCGATAATCCACCTATCCACAGTGCCTACTAATACTACTTTTAGAGAAATGAATATTTTAACAGGTAGATAGATATGGAATTAAAAAAGACGATCCTGCCGTTGCTGCTGGTGCTTTTAGCCTTGAGCGGATGTATCAGAAAAAACAATCCCACAGGGAATAACTGGTCGGATGTGAGACCGATGACCACAGTGGATTCATTGCAGGTTTTTGGTGGTTACAGCTTTGCTGGCAGTGCCAAGATCAAAGGAACCGAGTCTTCGCTTTTGTGCGGAAACTTTGAAGGCATCGAAAGCGTCACCTTCATGCGCTTCACCGCTTTGCCAGAGGTGGGCAAATTCCGCATTCCAGACTATCAGGATTCCACCTTTTTGAGCCTGACGCTCACCAAGCGTTCCCCGGCGAGGCGCAATCCGCTGGAACTCAAGATTTACAAGCTGAACCAAAGCTGGGCGGCGGACAGCACGGGATTGATCGATGATGCAAACCTGACCCTGATCACACCCATAGCCTTCACTGTGCCGGATACCATCAGCACCCTGGGCACCCAGGTCAAGATTCCCATTCCCGCCGCAGCGCTGGAAAACTGGCGCAGCGAAGCCGACACTTTGGGATTGACCCTTGCCATCAAAGCCGAAGCTGGCTCCTGGGTGGAGATGATGAGCATGGAAACCGGGCGCGGTCCGCAACTGCGTTTCCGCTATCGCATCACGGATCCGGAGCCGACGGAGGGAAGCGACGACAGCATCTATGAGCAGCGCCCCACCCGAGACAGCTATCGCATTGATGAACAAACCGCGCCGCTGCTTGCGGATCGCTGGGTTTTGAACAATATCAATCCCTCCCGCTTCTTTGTGGATTTCAATATCCGCAACGATTGGTTCAAGGATATGCAGGGCAATGTGTTGGATGAGAAACAGCGCAAACGCGTGACCATCAACCAAGCCAAGCTGGTGTTTTATGTGAAGGAAAATCCGTATTACGGAAGCATCGCATCCGTCAAGCTGCGTGCAGACAGGATGAACGATTCCCTGAACGTTGCCGAACCGGTGGTGATTGATGACAGCCGTTTGACTTCCGGCTTTGTTTCCGACCAGTTTGTGCGCGGAGACAGCATTGAAGTGGATGTCACCGCCATCATCCAGGCCTACAGTTCGGGAAAAAAGCTGCCTTACGGTATCGTGGTGCGCTCCATGCAGGAACTGCAAAACTATGGCAGGCTGGAGCTTTGGCATTTTTCTGACGCTCCTGCGGACAAGCGTCCCAAGATCAAGATAACCTATACCCCGCCATTTTTATAAGATTATGCGTCGTTTAGGATTGCTTCTGCTTCTGGTTCTGCTGTTTTTAGCAGGCTGCGGGAAAAAAGACAGTGATGCTGATCAGCTGAGCCCTCTGGCAGAGGTGGAAGGCGACATCATGTATCAGGAAGCTTTCCGCGCTCTGTTCACAGACGAACAGTGGGACAGCATGGGCCCCGAAGAGCGCAAGAAAGAGATTGAGAACTGGGTGAACCTGACCCTGCTGGCCAAAGAAGCGGATGAGCTGGAACTGAACAAGGATCCCGCGGTTCGGCTGCGAGCGGATTTTGCCCAAAAGAAGATCAAGGCAAATGCGCTCATTTCACAGCGCCTCGCCAGCATCAACATTGGCGAAGAAGAGCTGTTCAACTACTATCGCGTGCATCAGAACGAATTTCAGGGAAAGCTGATGGAATACGACATCCAGCGTCTGCTTTGCCGCGATCCGGCATCTGCCGCCGCCATTTTGAGCAAACTGCGCGAGGAAGGCTACGATTTTGACCAAGCCGTGGCGGAATATTCCCAGGAAACGCTGCGAGAACAGCAGGGACGCATGGGATTTGTGACCGCCGAAGGACCGGATTCGCTGTTTTGGCGCGCGGCTCATGAACTGGCTTTAAATACACCCGGCATGGTGAATGTGAATGGGAGAACCTATATCCTGCGCAGTTTGCAGCAACGCGAAGGCACCCAGGATGCAAACTTTGGCGAATATCGCAACGAGATTCGCACCATTTTGATCAAGGAACGCAGGCAGCAGGTGTATGACAACCTGATCCGCGAACTGAAAAAAAAATATCCAAAGATATACTACTATTAGTTTTACCGGTTTGAACCGGGCTGACAAACAAGGAAAATTATGAAAAAGATACTGCTGATTCTGGCAATTTTGAGCCTGCTGATGGGAATGTCCGCAAAATTGGTGGACCGCATTGTTGCCAAGGTGGGTTCGGATATCATTTTGATGAGCGACGTGTATAAGCTGATGTATCAGATGCAGATTTCCGGGGTTCAGGAAGATGAGCTTGATGAAAACGAGGCATTGCGTCACCTGATCGAACAAAAGGTCATTTTCCAAAAAGCGAAGGACATGGATATCCGCGTGGATAATGCCAAAGTGGAGCAATATGCCAAGACAGAACTTGCCAAAACCAAGGCGAAATACCCTTCCGAACAGGCTTTTGCCGCCGATCTGGCAAAGGAAGACCTCACGGAACTTGAGCTGTTGGACCTCTATATTTCGCAGATCCGCGAAAGCTATCTGAGCCAGCAGTTGGTGGATATCTATGTGAGATCCAAGGTTCAAATCACCGAAGATGAAATGCGCGAATTCTATGAAAGCAGCAAGAATGAACTGGCGGTGAAGCCCCCGACTTGGGAAACGGCATACATCATCCGGCAGATCAAGCCCGGCAAAGCCAGCGAAGCAAAAAAATTGAAGGAAATCCAGGATATTTTGGACCGTTTGAACCGCGGAGCGGATTTTGCCACTCTGGCACGTGAAAGCAGCGATTGCCCCAGCAAAGAACAGGGTGGTGACTTGGGCTTCTTTAGCCGTGGCATGATGGTGAAACCCTTTGAGGATGCCGCTTTCAAGTTAAATCCCGGCGAAGTGTCCGGCATCGTGGAAACGGAATTTGGCTACCACATCATCAAGGTGGAGGAAAAGCGTAGCAACGAAATCCGCGCCCGCCACATCCTGAAAATTTTGGAACCTTCGGAAGCGGATTACACCGAAGCCCGCGAGCTGATGGAAGAGATCCGCGAACGCTACAATAGTGGCGGAGAAAGCTTTGCCGACCTGGCCCGGGAATATTCGGAAGACAGCGTTTCGGCTCCCAACGGCGGATTGATCGGCGAAATTGCCGAGGAGGAAATGCCGGAGCTTTATGCGGCTCAGATCATGGCAACGCCGGTGGGACAGATGACGCCGGTCTTGGAAAACGAGGATATGCTGCTGCTTTTTGCGCGTTTGGAGGAGTCGCCAAGCCGGGTTTTCGGCTATGAGGAAATCAAAACCGAGCTGAAAAACTATCTCTATCAAATGAAGTTTTCCGAGGTCTATGATGATTGGATCGATGAATTGATCTCCAAATCATTCGTTGAGGTCATCCAATAGTGAAGCCCAAGGCTTTTCATCCGGAAAATTTCATCGCCTCGGTGTTTGGCATCGGCTTCATACCCTTTGCGCCGGGAACCTGGGGCAGTCTCTTTGCCGCCGGGGTCTATCTGCTTTTGCCGCAAAGCCTTTTTGAGGGAAAAGGCTGGTGGTTCACCGGATTGGGGCTGCTGATTTTCAGCCTGTTTTCGGTTTGGATCAGCACTTTGGCGGAAAAAAAGCTGGGACGCGATGCACCGGCGATTGTCATAGACGAAGTTTGCGGTTATTTTGTAACTGTGATGTTTTTGCCCAAGTCGCTGATGATGGCGATCTATGCCTTTGCGCTGTTCCGGGTTTTCGACATCGCAAAACCTTTTCCCATCAACGTTTCCCAACGTCTTAAAGGCGGTTGGGGCGTCGTGGTTGACGACCTTTTGGCGGGCTTTTACGCCAATGTGGTCATCCAGTTTATAAAATTGATAGCGCCAAGTTTTTTTGGCTAATAGGAGAATAAATGCAATATATACTTATGATGGCAGGACCCGCCGGTGAAGGGGGTCAACAGCCGGGAAATCCTCTGATGAACTTTTTGCCCATTCTGATCATGTTTGCCCTTTTGTATTTCCTGATGATCATGCCCCAGCAAAAAAGGCAGAAGGAAATGCAAAAAATGCTGGATAGCCTGCAGGTGAATGATAAAGTGGTGACCAGTTCCGGAATCTTGGGACGCGTTGTGACCATCAAGCCCGACAAAAACACCATCATGGTGGAAATCGACGAAACAAACCACGTGCGCGTGGAATTTCAACGCGGCGCAGTGGTGGAAGTGATCAGACCCGAAGGAAGTCCCAAAGCCTGATGACCCGTGAACCAAAACTTTTGGACATCCGTATCTACGGTGACCATATCCTGCGCCAAACAGCTGCCGAAATCTCTGAGATCGACGATGAACTGAAGGAGTTTGCGGCGGATCTGGTGCACACGATGTATCTTCGCGACGGAGTTGGCCTGGCGGCGCCGCAGGTGGGGGTGAGCAAGCGCATCATTGCCATAGACCCGTTTTGGGGCAGAGACAACGACAAGCGCGACCCCCTGGTGATGATCAATCCCGCCATCGAAAGCTATGCAGGCGAAACCGAGACCGAAGAAGGCTGCATCAGCGTTCCAGAGATTTATGCCAAGGTGACCCGACCCTCCGAGGTCCGGGTTTCCTACACCGATTTGGATGGAGAAACGCAGATGGTGCAGTATGCCGGCTTTCCCGCCGTGGTGGTGCAGCACGAGCTTGACCACCTGAACGGGGTGCTGTTCACAGACCATCTGGGCACCCTGGCAAAGCTGCAGGTTTTGCGCAAACTGAAGGCCATGGAAAAGCTGGCTGTGGATGGCGTCAATATCCGCGGAGAGGACTGAGGCTCCGGTTTCATCCCATGCGTGTGGTCTTTGCCGGCAGTTCCGGTTTTGGCATTCCCGCCCTTGAAGTGTTGGAAAGACAAACCGATTTGGCACTGGTGATCAGCCAGCCCGACCGTCCTGCGGGGCGCTCATTGAAGCTGACTCCCTGTCCCGTGGCGGAATATGCAGCTCAAAATGGCCTGCTGCTGTTTCAACCGGAAAAGATCAACGACCCACAAAGCATGGCAAAAATAAGAAGTTTGGAACCGGATCTACTGGTGACCGCGTCTTATGGAGGCATGATCTGCCGTGAATTGAGAAAACTGCCCACTCGCGGAGCCATCAACCTTCATCCCTCGCTGTTGCCCAAACATCGCGGTGCCACCCCCATCCAAAGTTCACTGCTTGCGGGTGAAACGCTCACCGGAACCACAATTTTCCGCCTCACGGCGCGTTTGGATGCCGGACCCATTTTGGCTCAAAAAGAGTTTTCCATTCAGGATTCCGACGACCATGGCAGCCTGCATGACGCTTTGGCGCGGCTTTCCGCTGAACTTTTGCAGCAGCTTTTACCCGAACTTGAAAAAGGAAACGTAACCGAGCGTCCTCAAAACGATGCTGAAGCCACATATTGCGCCAAAGTGGAGCGCGAAGACCTGATTTTGGATTGGAACAAACCCGCCGCCGAGGTCCGGAACCGCATCCGCGCTTTTTCACCTCAGCCGGGCGCTCTGGCTTTTTGGAAAGGTATGGGCATCCAGGTTTTGGCTGCTGAGCTCAGCGCTCGAAAAGCGCAAGGAACGCCCGGAAGCTTTGCCGGAACCCTGAAAAATCAAGGTGTGCTGGTGAATTGCCAGGATCGCTGTCTGCTGGTGCGCCAGCTTCGCCCCCAAGGAAAAAAACAGATGGATGCCTGGGCGTGGCAGCTTGGTGCCAGGCCTGCAGATGGCGATGGCTTTGACCCGCCTCAAAAATTAACACCCACCCGGGAGGAAAAATGAAAAATCAAGACACCCACCTCTCTGTGATAAAATTCCCCGCTTTTGTGAGCCTCACTTTGCTCATCATTGGCGGGGCTTACGCCGTTTTGGTGTATTTTCTTTTGCAAATGCCGGACACGGTTTCCTACACCGTCCGCGGTTTGCTGATCGCACTTTTGGTTCTGATCGTATTCATGGTTTTAAGCTGGGTTTTGGCGCTGATGTCCACCCATATTCGAATCAAATGCCGATATTTGAACCGGTTCAACAAGTGGATGCTCAGTTTTGTGTTTTATCCGCTGTCCAAATTTTTGGGCTTCATCACCTTTTCGCATCCGGATTCGCTGACTGAATCCTTTTTGAATTTCAACAACGAAGTGGTGATGACAGACCAGAGCAACATTCACAACTCAAACATCCTGGTGCTGCTTCCGCATTGCCTGCAAAAGGAGGATTGCACCGTGCGCGTGACCTCCGATATCATGAATTGCGAAGACTGCGGCGGCTGCGACATCACCACGATCAAAAAGCTGATTGTCAAACAAAACGTGAAGGCTGCGGTCGCCACGGGTGGTTCGCTGGCTCGCAAGCTGATTTTGGACAACAAGCCGGATGTGATCGTTGCCGTGGCGTGCCATCGCGACCTTTTGCAAGGCTTGCGCGACACTTGGAACTACCCCGTGTATGCAGTTTTGAATGAACGCCCCAACGGACCATGCAAGGAAACCACGGTGAGCGTTGCCAGCATCGAGTTTGCCATCCAACGCTTCAAATAGAACCATGAGAACATCCACAGCCTTGGTTTTGGCATTGGTGGTGCTGATTTTAAACGCCGGCATCACGCTGGTGCTGCTGAACCAAAAGGGGCAGCTCATCCCCGAAAAGGAAAACCCCATCGAGGTTTCGCAAAGCCAGAGACACAACGAGATCACCGCCGCGGTGCAGGCTGTGGAAGCTGCCGTGGTGAGTGTGAATGTTACCAAAGTTCAGGTTTTCAGGCAGTTCCGCAGTTTCGGCTTTTTCGACTTTTTTGGCGATATTCCCATGCGCCGGAAGGTGGAAAGCATTGGCAGCGGAGTGATCTATGATTCATCCGGGTTGATAGTTACGAACGCCCATGTGGTGCAGGGAGCCTCTGAGATCACGGTGGTTTTGCCGGATAAAAGGGAATTTAGCGCCACCCTGCTGGGCATAGACGAAACCCACGACATCGCCAAGCTGCGCATCAACGCCAATGGCCTGCCCACTGCAAAATTCGGCAGTGCCAAAAACCTGATGATCGGCGAATGGGCCATTGCACTGGGAAACCCTTATGGATTCATGATGAGCGATCCCAAACCCACGGTTTCGCTGGGCGTGATCTCGGCTTTGAACCGCAGTTTTGCTCCCCAAGAAGGGCGCAGCTATCGCGGCATGATCCAAACCGACGCCGCGGTGAACCCTGGAAACAGTGGCGGACCCTTGGTTAACGTGAAAGGTGAAGTGATTGGCATCAATACCTTTATCGTTTCTGAAACCGGGGGAAACATCGGCATCGGTTTCGCCATTCCCATCGATCAGGTTCAGCAGATCCTGACGTCCCTTTGATTTTTTTAGCCAGCTTGCATGAGCCGATTTTCAGCGCTTGAACCCAGGGAAAAAAGAAAAAGGGTTTGGGCTTGCAAGCTCTTGTAAAAGCATAAATAACAAGGTCTTTTGGTCTCGGTTCTCAGGCGGAAAACTCATTTTTACCTTGACCAAAACTCCCAAAAAGATAATTTGTCTTACAGCCCATGGGAAAACCAGATGTCCGCTGTTCCCTTTTTCGGGAAGAGAGGAAAGTCCGGACACCGCAGGGCAGGATACTTCCTAACGGGAAGCCGCAGCAATGCGGAGCAGCTCCACAGAAACAAACCGCCCGGCATGCTCCTTTTTGGCTGGCGTTGAGAGACCGCAAGCTTTTTTTGCCGGGCAAGGGTGAAATGGCGGTGTAAGAGACCACCGGGAGCCTTGGTGACAGGGCTTGCCAGGAATGCCTTATCCGGTGCAATGCCAAATAGGGAAGCCATGAAGCGTGGCCCGCGCGATTACGGCTTTCGGGTAGGCAGCTTGAGCCCCCTCGCAAGAGCGGGCCTAGAGGAATGGACATCGGTTCGCGCCTTGGTGCGGACCACAGAATCCGGCTTATCGTTTTCCCGTGGGTTCGTTTTTAAAAACAAAATCAGATGAACAAAAATCGCCGTTGAGCGTGGCTGTAACGGCTTGAAAGATCAGGAACAAAGATGAATTTAACAAAAATATGCGTGGTGACCCTGTTGGCGCTCTTGACATTGCCTCTTCTTGCCCAGGAACTGGAATACCGCTTCCAGCCGGGACGCAACATCAATCTGGGTGCGGGTTACGGTTTGCCCTATGGCGGCTTGGGTTTTGGGATGGATATGTATGTGTTTGAAAAACTTGCGGTCAATCTGGGCATCGGCAGCCTGGGACACTCCGCGGGTTTTGAGGCCGGATTGAAGTATCTGCTTGGAGACCTGCACAGCCAGTGGCGTCCCGAAGCCACCCTGCTCTATGGTGTGAACGGAATCTATATCATGGAGAACGATGAAGTATCCCAAACCGAAGTGTACAATGGAATTACCGCCGGACTGGGAGTGCAGGCGATGTTTGGTAAAAACCGCAGACACGGCTTGGATGCAGGCGCCACCTATGTGGTCAGCAGTGGCTTGTATAAACGGCTGGAAGAGCTTGAGGGATATGAGTTTGAGCTTAACAGCCGTCTGGGTTTCTACCTGGGCTACCGCTTTGCGTTTGAACTGAAATACTAAACGAACCCCGCCACTCAAAACTGACACAAAAAGTGAAATTCGGGGATTTCAAATCCCCAAATATACATATATTATGGGAATACATTCCCCAAATTGACAATGAACTTCAAGCCCTTTTTGGAACTCTAATCATAGCAGCCATTTCACATAATTGTTAAAATCCACCAGTTTCAGGCTTGCTTCAGGGTAGGATTCCAGAAATGGTTTTGGGAATTTTGCAGATTTTCGGCGCTTCCATTTGATCTCATAAGCATTGATGTTCCCATTTTCAGTTTCAATCAAGTCTATTTCCTGCTGGGAACTGGTGCGCCAAAAATAGTGTTCGAAACTTGCACGCTGGTTCAGCATCTTTTTGCGACGTTCGGTAACCACATAGTTTTCCCAAAGTGCGCCCAGGTCTGTGCGTGTTTCCAGTGGAGAAAAGTTGTTCAACAACGCATTCCGGATGCCGTTATCCCAAAAATATACTTTCACCGCCCGTTTCAGTTCGTTGCGCAAATTTCTGCTGAACGAACCCAGGCGATAAATGATGAACGATTGCTCCATCAGCTCGATATATCTTTCCACGGTCTTTCTGTCCAAACCCACAATGCTTCCCAGTTCCGTATATGAAACTTCGTTGCACAGCTGCAAAGCCAGAGCTTTCAGCAGTTTTTTCAGCAGGTCCGGGCGCTTGATATCCTGAAACGCCAGCAAATCCCTGAACAGATAAGAACCGGCAATCTCTCCGATAATTTCACGGGGCATGGTTTTTTCCAAATACACTTCCGGGTAGTTGCCGAAAACCAATCTTTGTTCCACTCCTCCCTTCACCGCAGCAATGCCATCTTCATCATAGATTTCCCGGGTGGAAAAAGGCGAAACCAAAAACTCAAATTTACGCCCGGTGAGCGGCTCCCGCGTGATATTTGAAAGATCCAAGGACGAAGATCCCGTGGCGATGATTTGAAGCTTTGGCAAAGTATCAATGATCGCCTTCAATTTTATCCCAATATCCGGAACCCTTTGCGCCTCATCGATCAAAAGATGGGATATATTGCCAAAATTCAACAAAATGTCATCCACGGTTTTGAAATCAAAAGCCTCCTGTCCATCGATCAGATCGCAATTTACGAAACGGAGATCCTCCAAACCCTGAGCAAGAGCTTTCAGGATGGTGGTTTTTCCGGTTCTTCTGGCGCCGTAAATGATGATGGCGCGACCCTTGTACATAAATTTCGGGATCATTTCAAGTACGGTTCTCTTAATCATGTGTACCTCTATGCATATCTTTATTTTAGGGCGATATATGTCAAGGAAAATCTTGTAAATCGGGGAATTAACTCCCCAAATATCCGTATATTCGGGGATTCAGTTCTTTGAATTCTCAATTATATTTCACCTCAAATTCTGATCCATCGCCACTCATTTTAAATTCAATCGCCCGATGAAAAACAGTGAACCATCCTGCCATTTTCAAGCTCCAAAATACTCTGTCCTCCCGGTAAAAACCATCCTAAACACCCATCCGCCAATCAGCGCCCGCTTTTTGTACTTGACATTTTTTAACCCGGCTTCTTTGGTGCTATTTGAAGATTAAAAAGTTTTCCAGGGAGGAAAAATGCGTCATAAAGCCTTGATTTGCCTGCTTTTGTTCATTGCTCTCAGCGGCCTGCTTCAAGCGCAGGAAATGCTTTCCCATAAAAGCACAAAATATGGCTTTGAGCTCGCTTATCCCCTGGGTTGGCAGCACAAATCCCTGAAAGACAATACCGTTTTTGCCGTTTATCACTATCCCGCAGTTGCGACGCTTGCGTATGAATTCAGCGTGAAAGCGGATCCTTCCGCGGGCGCCGTGCAAAACTTCAATTCCTACATGCGTGACGGTGACCGGCAGCTTGCCCGCGAAATCCAGGCTGTGGAATCCGAGACCTACCAGCCGCTTGTTTCGCGCTCCGTGCAGATCAATGGGATCACCTCGCATCGTCTCGAATGGCTCCACACTCCGATGAGACAAGTGGAGCAACACCATATCAGGGTTCGCATCCCCGGTCCCAAATGGGATTACACCCTGGATTTCAGCGCCGAAGCCGGCTGGTATTTCCAGAAGGCTTTGCCATATTTTGAAGACATCATCTCATCTTTCCAGGTTTCTCCTGTCAAAAAATGCTTTTTCGTTAGATTGTTTGAAAAGCTTAAACCCGCAAAACATTGATGAATATGAACTTGGAAACCCATACTTATTGAGGAATAAACATGAAAACAAAGCTGATTATACTCATCCTGCTCCTGGGTCTGGCAACTTTGTCGGCTCAACAGCTTAGCCCATATAGAAATATGGTCCACAGCTCACGCCTCAGCAATGGTAACATCCGCATGCAATGGATGGACTCACTGGACCTTGATTTAAACCTGCCCACCGAACTCTGGCACAGCACAAATGGCGGAGCCTGGCAGCTTGCCACCTCCCAGGAAATCGACCCTTGGCAGCAAGCTCTTGTCCCCTATGAATTTGGAAACCATCTGCGCTGGCGTCTGCGCACCCATGCGAGCATGTTCGGTCAAGAATTCATTTACATGCACGCGCCCTATCTGCCCACGGAAGAGTTTCCACCGTCATTTGAACATGTGGGCTTGATCGGAACCGACGCCACAGGCGATTCCGTCACGGTTTACCAGCCCTATCTGGATTTCACCAACACCTGGTGTGCCGCCACGGAAAACAAGCTCTACTCCGTCATGGAAAACGCCGCGAACAGCTTCCCCGTGATGAATAGCATCTCATCCTACAACGTGTATCTCACCACTATCACAAACCCGGAAACCGTTGTGGACACGCTCACTTACGCCATGGTTCATTCATTCAATATCCCCGGCGTGATCCAGCCCGGGCTTTACAAACTGAGGCTGAACGCGCAATTCATCCCCTCCTTTGAACGCATCGGTGAGATCCAAAGCCAGGTTTTGGGCGGAAAGCTATATCAAGCCTGCAATTTCAGCGACCTCTACAACGACCCCGATTTTGGCACTTGGCCAAACAGTTTGAACGGTCTCCTGCTCACCAGCCTCAGCATGAGCGTCAGCATCAATTTACAAACCTTTGTTCCCACCTTTGGCTTGGGAGATTACAGCACCCTCTCCGGGATCCTCTTTGAAGACCATATCTACCAGGTGCACGAAAACACTCTTCCCACGATCGACAATGTCTTTTTGGCAAACGATTCCCTCACCTTTGACTACTTCGACGCCGAAAGCGATTTTCCTATCCTGATGGAAGCGGTGCTGCCCACTGGCGAAGTGCTTTATCCTGAACCGGTTGGCTTTTATTATGGCACCCAGCCCACCAGCTTCAGTCTGCTTTTGCCAAGCCCCGCTACCCAGATCACCCTGCGCTATGCAGACAACGATATCGACATCGTGGAAGAGCAATATCACTTCACCAGTGTTTCCGATCCCGGCCAAAGCCCCTCTGCTTTGGCCTGCACCATGCAAAACCCGTTCAAGGCTGGCAACATCAGGCTTTCCGGCTTGAAGCAGGGAGATGTGACCGTGACGGTTTACGACCTGCGCGGCAGAAAACTGGGCTTGATCTACGATGGCGGCGCATCCAGGGGCGAACTGGACCTGAGCTGGGACGCCAGCGTGGGCGGCAAAGCCCTGCCCAATGGTATGTATCTGCTCAGGGTCACCCAACCCGGCAATACGCTGCTCAAGCGCTTTGTCATCACAAAATAAAGGAATAAAAAACCGAATAAATGTTCATTGACTATGCAAAAATAAGCGTCAAAGCCGGAAATGGCGGCGATGGAGTGGTGAGTTTTCGCCGCGAAAAATTCATCCCCAAGGGTGGCCCCGACGGCGGTGACGGCGGCCGCGGCGGTTCCGTAGTTGTTCAGGGCGACGAAAACGTAAACACCCTCCTGGATTATCGTTACAACAAAATTTTCCGAGCCGAAAACGGCAAACCCGGCGCCGGCGCCAAAAAGACAGGCGGCAGCGGAACAGACGTGATTTTGCGCCTGCCTTTGGGAACCGAGATTTTCCATCTGCGTGATGACGGAAAGCGGATCAAGCTTGCCGATATCACCCAGCATGGCGAAAAGCTTGTCCTGGCAAAAGGCGGCCACGGCGGCAAGGGAAACGTGCGCTTTGCCACACCCATAAACCAGGCGCCCCGCCACGCCACTCCGGGAAGACCCACCCAGGAACTGCAACTGGAACTGGTGCTAAAGCTTATGGCGGACGTGGGTTTGGTGGGCTTTCCCAACGCCGGAAAATCCACCCTGCTCAGCGTGCTTTCCGCCGCCCGACCAAAGATTGCGGACTATGAATTCACCACCTTGGAACCCATGCTGGGCGTGGTGAGCGTGAGCGAATACCAGTCTTTTGTGATGGCGGACATCCCCGGCATCATCGAGGGCGCCCACATGGGCAAAGGCTTGGGACATCAGTTTTTACGCCACATCCAGCGCACCTCCCTGCTGCTTTTTCTCATCGACCTGGGTTTGCCCGACCCCACCGAAACTTTCCGCACCCTGCGTTCGGAACTCTATCTCTATGACCCGTTTATGGATAAGAAGCCCTGCCTGGTGGCTTTTAGCAAGCTGGACACCATCCCGCCCGAAGAGCGCGACGAGCTTTTCGCCAGCGTCCAGCAAAGCTTCAAAGCTGAATTCGGCGTGGATAGCATGGCGGTTTCCTCCGTGGGACACATGAACCTTGACGAACTCAAACGTCGTCTGTTCAAGCTTTTGAAGTCACTATGAACACTCTGGAAGCCTGGCTCTGCCTGAAAAGTGCGCCCAAGCTTAAAATCGGCGCCATACACGCTATTTTGGAAAAATATCCCGATCCCGGCGAATTTGTGGGCACCAAAGACCATCCCCTCCAAGCCGATGAGAGCTTGGATCCCCAAACCCGTGAACACCTCGCCAACGCTGTTCAGCATCCGGATTTGGACACAATCCTGGAGCTGAGCAGCCGCTACGACATCAAAGCCACCTTTTTCGGTGCCGAAGACTATCCAGAAGGCCTGTACTACATCACGATGCCGCCGTTGATTTTGTATTATCGCGGCGAGCTTGAACCAGCCGTGGACGAGATTTGCCTGGGCGTGGTGGGAACCCGTAAAGCCACCGCCTATGGCAAGGCAAGCTGCAAAAAGCTTCTGGAACCAGTATGCAGACTGGGCGCAACGATCGTGAGCGGACTTGCTACAGGCATCGACACCGCTGCCCACACCGCCGCTCTGAATGTGGGTGGAAAGACCATTGCTGTGCTCGCCAGCGGTTTGCAAACCATCTATCCCCCTCAAAATCAAAAGCTTGCGGAAACCATCATTGCCAACGGTGCCCTGGTTTCCGAATATGAACCCGGCACCCCCATCGAGCCCTGGCAATTTGTGACCCGAAACCGCATCATTTCAGGGCTTTCCACCGCGGTTTTCATCGTGGAGGGAAGCCATAAAAGCGGCGCCATGATCACCGCCAAACACGCCATCGACCAAAATCGGGAAATCATGGCTCTGCCCGGCCCCATCAACCATCCCAACTCTCAGGGTCCCAATTACCTGATCAAAAACGGCGCCCTCTGCGTTACCGAAGCGGACGACATCATCCAGGTTCTGGATTTGGATACCCAAAGCGACGATCAACTGGATATTCTGCCCCCAATGAGCCCTTCGGAACAGCAGGTTCACCACATTTTCCAAACCCAGCAGCGGGAGATCAGTTTCGACGAACTGCTGATGCTCACAAAGTTCAGCTTCGGACAGCTTTCCACCGCTCTGTTGAACCTGGAGTTGAAAGGATATTTGTGCAAAACGGGCGGAAACTCCTTCATCCTGAGCTGAGAACCCGTCCGGCCACAGACCATCATAAACGCTCAAGCCAACACAAAAAAGGAGGAGTCGTGAAGCTCTACACCATCGGATTCAGCGGCAAAAGCGCCGAAACTTTCTTTGGATTGCTCCAAGAGGCGGGGGTGAAAAGCATCTTTGATCTGCGCCTCAGCAACCGCGGCCAGCTTGCCGGGTTCACCAAGGAAGACGACCTCAAATACTTCCTCAAACGTCTGCTGAACATCCCCTATTTCCACCATCCGGAACTGGCGCCGGATCATGAACTTATGGACGATTACCACAAAAAACGCGTGGATTGGGAAGGGTTCAAGATCCGCTTTGAAGCCATCATGGAATCCCGCGCTGCGGATGAGATCCTCACACAAATCATCCCTTTGGCCCCTCAACCCATCTGCCTGCTCTGTTCCGAAGCCAAGGCAAACACCTGCCACCGCAGCCTGATTGCCGCCCGCATCAAAAAACTTATGCCGGACACCCAGATTATCGACCTGTAAAAACTCTGTTTCTGCACCCTTGATTCCAGCCCGATAGCCACCTGGCAAATCCCTGTCAGGCACCCGTAAAAGAATCGGGAGACTTTGGGGGAGTTCAACACAGGATATTGAGCTTGGGTCTGGGGCGAAGCTGGGTTTGTGTCACGCAGATTGCGCCGAAGGGTTCACGCAGATTCTGCAAGTTTTTTAATAAGTATAATAGAGATAGAGAGACAGGACTCGTTAAAACGTTAAACCATCCCATCCATTCAATCCGTATGGGATTTTGCCACCTACCTATGTTTATAGTTTCAATCAAATCAATCAATCCGATTTTAGGCTTTTGGGGAGAAATCGACTCTTTTTGAGGACAAATAATACTTTAATTACATGCAGTGCTTTATGTTGTGAGATTAACGTCCTCAGCTTATCATTTAATCAATCCAATCAATCTATAAATAAGCTTCATACCGTCGCCCGGGACCAAACAGAGGCTGTTGAAAAGAACAGATAACTGTAAGTAATAGATATATATAGTATATATGTATATATATTATTATATAGTAATATATTTTTATATACTATATATCATATATATGAGATAGTCAAAACACAGGAGTGCAGGCTCTTGGCTTTCTTTTTGGTCCAGACTTCCTTCCCCAGCCCGGAGGGGTGTGGTATAAGAGATATTTATAGATTGATTGGATTGATAAACCTATAAAAACTCATAACCACTAGCCGGATATAAACTTAGTTGAATTCAGGGATGATTTTAGCCATTTTCTGATTGATTGAATTGATTGATTTGATAGAGTGTGTTTGTGTCACGCTGCTTTTTGAATAGATTGGGGATGCACAGGATGTTGAGGATGAAAAGGGGATTTTGATTCACGCAGATTACGCTGATTCCGCAGATTTAAAAGATAATAAGATAAGAAGATAAGATGTGACCAAGAGACAAGGTAGGCTTGTCACGAGATACGCTAAAACCCTAAAACGTCAAAACCCCATCCGTTAAATCCGTATGAAATTAATCGGCGTAATCGGTGTAATCCGCGTGAACCTCTAAAATGTTAAATCCTTATCCTCCCCAATACTTTCGATCCAGCGTGCGATATTGGATTGCTTCGGAGATGTGTTCGCTGCTGATGTTTTTGTGGCCTTCGAGGTCTGCGATGGTGCGCGACACTTTCAGGATGCGGTCGAACACACGGGCGGAATAGCCCAGTTTATCGATGGCGTGTTGCATTTGGGCCTGGCTTTCAGTGTCAAGCTGGCAATATTTCCTCAGCATACGCGAGTTCATTTGGGCATTGTTGAAAATACCCTGATCGGCAAAGCGTTCGCGCTGGATTTGGCGGGCTTTGTTCACCCGGGCGCGGATGGTGGCGGAGTCGTCTCCCGTGGGCAGTGAGGAAAGGTCGCTATAGCTGACTCCGGGCACTTCCACATGGATGTCGATGCGGTCCAAGAGCGGTCCGGAGATTTTTGAGCGATAGCGTGAGATGGCGCCCATTTCGCAGTTGCAATTATGGTTTGGAATGTTTGAACCGTAGTAGCCGCAGGGGCAGGGGTTCATGGAGGCGATCAGCATGAAATCCGCGGGGAAGGTGAGGCTGGTGGCGGCCCGGGAGATGGTGACGATGCCGTCTTCCAGGGGTTGGCGCATCACTTCCAGCACTCCGCGCTTGAATTCCGGCAGTTCATCCAAAAAAAGCACCCCGAAATGAGCCAGGGAAACCTCGCCCGGACGCGGGAAAGTGCCGCCTCCGATGAGTCCGTTTTCAGAGCAGGAATGGTGTGGCGCCCGGAAAGGACGGGTGGTGAGGATCCCATTGCGGAAGTTTTTGGAATAGCCAGCCACGGAGTGGATTTTTGTGGTTTCCAGGGCTTCGTCCAGCGAAAGTTCGGGCAAAATGGTGGGAATACGGCGTGCCAGCATGGTTTTTCCTGAGCCGGGGGGTCCGATCATCAGGAGGTTGTGTCCGCCCGCCGCGGAAACTTCCAGGGCGCGTTTCACCTGGAATTGACCCTTCACGTCGCGCATATCCAGAGGAAAATCGTTGAGCACGGAAAAGATCTGATCGCGGTCCACCTGGGCGGGCTTGATCTTGATTTCGCCGCGCAGATAGAGGACAGCTTCGCGCAGAGAGGTGACGGGAATCACGTCCAAACCCTCGATGATAGCGGCTTCCGGGGCGTTTTCCAAAGGCAGAACGAGGGTGTTCACCCCATCGCGCTTGCACGCCAAAGCGATCGGCAGGACGCCTTTGACGGGGCGGAGGTCTCCATTGAGGGAAAGCTCGCCCACCAGAGCGGTTTTGGTGAGATATTCCACCGGAAGCTGTTCGAGGCTTTGCAATACGGCGATGGAGATGGGGAGGTCCAGCGCGGCGCTGTCTTTTTTGATGTCCGCAGGGGCAAGGTTGACGGTGAAGCGCTTGGTGGCGGCGTCGAAGCCGGAGTTTAGCAGGGCGGCAAAGATGCGGTCTTTGCTTTCCTTGACCGCGTTGCTTGCCATGCCCACAATGCTTACAAAGAAAACTTGGTCGGCGGCGTCGCACTCCACGGTGAGCTGCTGGCCGTCGATGCCAATTGTGGTGTAGGTTCTAACTATTCCAACCATTGGATTTCCTCTTTTTTGTCCTCTGATCCCGTTTTTTTAGTTTAGGATTTCAGCTAAAACCAGTTATGGAAAATGGCGATGGCTGTCAAACACAATATTTTCCGGGCGGGATGGTTGACGCTGTTCAAGGGTGGAACACAACGGCGGAAAGCAGCTTGCGCAACAGCTTTGAGGACTGGGGAGAGCGGGATTCCCAGAGGATGTAATAGCGTCCGCGCGGAGCGGGTTTTCCGTTTTTCAGGCGTCCATCCCACAGCAGTGAACCCTCCTGCGGGAGAGAGGCTTGATCCGCCAAAATGTGGATCAGGAGTCCGCTTTGATCGTAGATTCTGCAGTTGACCTTGCCGGGAGGGTTTTCAAACTTGTAGGAAATGGTGAGCTGTTCACCATGGAGGGGGTTGCAGGGGCTGCCGGAAATGTTGATGCCATCGGCAAGATCAGGCGTGATGGCGGCTTGGCTGTTCTGGCGACCCGGGGTTGAGCCGGAGGGATCCTGCGAAACGCGCCAGAGATGGGGGTTGTCGGGGGCGCGCTCCAGGGATTTTCCCCGATGGGCAGAGGAGCCCACATAGCTCATTTGGTCTAGGAGCTGGTCGTCGGGGTCAAAGAGAAAAAGGTCGTCGCCATCGTTGTTTAAAGCCGCCCAAGTCTGGGCGCCGATGATGAGCTCCTGAGGACAGTCAGGATATTGCAGGGCAAAGAGTTCCGGCTGTGGACAGATGACGAAATATCCGATTCCTGGAGGGAGGGTGAATCTGGCGGTGTTGCCAGCTCTGTCGCGAAACTTGTATGTACCGCGGATGGGATGAAGCGGGACAAAAAGTTCCACCCATTCCTGCAAACCTTGCCGGGGATAATACATCACTTCATTGAGAGTCGGAAGCCCCTCATCATGAGGATTCAGGTAAAAAACGAGGCGATTGTTCACTTCGTTCGGGTCGTTAGGAAGTTCCAGCACGGCATATATTTCATGGTTTACTCCACTGCTGGAGGGAAAGACAGCAGCAAAGCTCAGGGAATCCCCCGGCGCCAAGGAGGGAACGCTGTAGGACGCAAGAAGGGCGCCATCCAGATGGATCTGAAGTTCAGCCGGGATGGGGGTTTGCAGCTCAGAGACGTTTTTAACCCAAAGCTCGAAATTCCAGCCGTGGTCGTCCAGCCAAAACCTGGGGTGAAGCAGGGCATAGTCCGCTCGAACGCGGTTGGGAAGCCCGGGTGTGGGCTTGGGCTCGCCGATGAAGTCCAGCGCGCAGTCATCCGTGTCAAGTCCGTCCATACGACGCGCCAGAGACCAACCCTCCGGCGGATTCGGCGCAAAAGACACGCCGGCAAAGCCGCTGTCGTCGGTGAGGCCGTTGGTGTTGGGATGGTCGTAAAGGATTGTGTCCGTGTAGGTTCCATCGGGGGAAACATAGCGGATCCCGTCGGTGGCGCTTCCCCCGTTTTGAAAGGCGAGCGGGATCTTGAAAATGGCGTTTTCCACCTGGGAATCCCCGATGAGCAAAAAGCGCTTGGAACGCAGGATATAGCGCGGAAATTCAAAGACGAGGGTGAAGCTTTCGCCTCCGCTGAGCAGCCTGGCGCCTTCCAGGTCGAGGTCTGCGTCGCCGGCGTTGTAGAGTTCGATCCACTCTTTTCCGCTGTCAGGGCCCGCGGGGTTGAAGCAGACTTCGTTGATCACCACCCTGCCAAGGGCGAAAAAGGGCAGTAGCAGCAGGAGGGCTTGGGCTGCCAATCTCCTGGGGTTCAATCCGTTATCCTTTTATTATAAGGTTTAAGGGAGCGTCAATTTGAGGGGCTGGACGTCCCAGATTTCGTTGGCATATTCCCGGATGGCGCGGTCGGAGGAGAATTTTCCCACACGGGCGATGTTCAGGATCGCCTTTTTTGCCCAAGCGTCGCGGTCCTGCCAGAGTTCGTCAACCTTTTGGGAGGCATCCAGATAGGAGCGGAAATCCGCAAGGATGCAATAGGGGTCGCCGCTGTGGAGCAGGGCGCGGACGATGGGTTCGAAGATGCCTTTTTCGTTTGCAGAGAACATGTCCGAGGCGATGGCATCGATGGCGCGGCGCAGTTCGGGGTCGGCCTCATAGATTTTCATGGGATCGTAGCCGCTTTGCTTGAGCGAACTTACCTCATCCGCATCCAGCCCGAAGATGAACATGTTTTCAGCGCCGATCTCCTCTGCCATTTCCACGTTTGCGCCGTCCATGGTGCCGATGGTGAGGGCGCCGTTGAGGGCAAACTTCATGTTTCCGGTGCCGCTGGCTTCGAATCCTGCGGTGGAAATTTGCTCGGAAAGGTCGGAGGCGGGGATGATCTTTTCCGCCAGGGAAACGCTGTAGTCCGGCAGGAAAATGACCTTGAGGCGGTCTGCCACGTCGGGATCGCGGTTCACCACCAAGCCCAGATTGTTGATCAGCTTGATGAGCACCTTTGCCAGATGGTAGCCCGGAGCGGCTTTTCCGGCAAAGATGACGGTGCGTGGCACGATCTGCGCCTGGGGGTCATCCTTGATGCGCAGGTAGCGGGCGATGGTTCCCAAGACGTTGAGCAACTGGCGTTTATATTCGTGCAGGCGCTTGATCTGGGCGTCGAAAATGCTGTTTGTCGGGCAGCGGACGCCGGTGCTGCGGAAGATATGGCGCGCGAGGGCGTTTTTGTTAATTTCCCGGATTTCCCAAAAGGCGCGGATGAATTCGGGGTCTTCGGCATAGGCTTCCAAGCCGCGGATGATGTCCAAATCTGCAACCCAGGCATCGCCGAGGTGTTCCGAGACCAGCGCGGCAAGCTGGGGATTGCAGACCTTCAGCCAAAGGCGGGGGGTGATGCCGTTGGTTTTGTTTTGAAATTTGTCGGGATACATCTGGTAAAAATCCGGGAAGATGCTTTCGCGGATGATCTGGGAATGCAGCTTTGCCACGCCGTTCACAGCATGGGAGCCATGGACGCAGAGATGCGCCATGCGCAGAGTCTTTTCACCGCCTTCCTCGATCACACTGAGGCTGCGCATTTTGTCCAAATCGCTTGGATAGAGGCGCTCCACTTCCCTCATCACGTGGTCGTTGATCTGATAGATCAGCATGAGATGGCGGGGCAGGAGTTCCTCAAAGAGTTCGATGCTCCATTTTTCCAGCGCTTCGGGCAGGATGGTGTGGTTCGTATAGCTGAAACAGCGGCGGGTGATATCCCAGGCGGCTTCAAAATCCAGGTTTTCCTCGTCGATGAGGATGCGCAGCATTTCCGGGATCGCCAGGGCGGGATGGGTGTCGTTGAGCTGGATGGCGATTTTTTCGGGAAGCCGGGCAAAGCTGTCGTGGTCCTTTTTCCAGGCGCGCATGATGTCCTGCAGGGTGGCGCTGATGAAAAAGTATTCCTGTTCCAGGCGCAAGACCTTGCCCAAGTGGATGTTGTCGTTGGGATAGAGCACCTTGGAGATGTTTTCGGAGATGTTCTTTTTTTCCACGGCGCGAACGTAGTCGCCACTGTTGAAATATTCAAAGTCAAACTCGTCCGAGGCGGTGGCCTGCCAAAGGCGGAGGTTGTTCACGTTGTGCACCTTGTAGCCGGGGATGGGGATGTCCCACGCCAGCGCCATCACGTCGTCAGTGTCCACCCAGCGGTGGTTCACACGGCCGTCGGCTTCGGTCTGGGTGATCACGCTGCCGCCAAAACGCACACGGTAGGTGATCTCAGGGCGTTTGATCTCCCATGGACAGCCTTTTTTGAGCCAGTGGTCTGGTTCTTCAACCTGATAGCCCTGCACGATGTTTTGCTTGAAAATGCCAAATTCATAGCGGATGCCATAGCCGTAGGCAGGGTAGGACTGGGTGGCAAGGGAATCCATGAAACAAGCCGCCA
Source organism: Candidatus Cloacimonadota bacterium (assembly GCA_012728875.1). GTDB lineage: Bacteria > Cloacimonadota > Cloacimonadia > Cloacimonadales > Cloacimonadaceae > Syntrophosphaera. The sequence goes on along the minus strand of JAAYEF010000010.1, from coordinate 64,284 downwards.
GGCGTCCCAAACCGCCGTTTCCGAGGCCCATGTCCGGCTCCTGCTCGATGATGTCTTCCAGGGAGTGTCCCATTTCCTTCATCAGGTCGTAGGCGTTGTCATATTCATCGAGGTTCACCAGGGTGTTTCCCAAAAGTCTGCCGATCAGGAATTCCATCGAAAGGTAAAAGACTTTTTTCACATCGCGTCTGCGATATTCATATTGGGTGCGCAGCCAGCGCTCGATCAGCTTGTCCCGCAGGCTGAGCCCCAGGGCGTAATACAGGTCCCAAGGCTGCACGTTGGTGGTGTCTTTCACCAGGGAATATTCCAAATGGCGGTAAAACAGGTTCTTTATATCTTCGCTGCATTCCTTTGCGCGGTCGGCAAAAAAGATGGAGCTGGAATCGTTTTTGGGAAGGAATCCGTCGTTCATCAGGTCCTCTTGAGCGTTATTTTAAGCAGCCAAAACCATCCGGGGGAAGGGGCACTGGTGTCAAGGATAAAGTGAAAAAAGCTGTCGCTGAGGCGCAGAAGATAGTACTTGACAACAAGGGCGATGGTCAAAAGTTTTGCTTTAAAGAAAAATCTTGTGGGCGGGCTGCGGCTTTTTTGGCTGAAAAGCCTGCCACAGAAAGGAGTGAATGCCATGAAACGCCTTTATCCCTTGTTAATCCTCCTGCTGGCGCTGATCCTTTTGACAGCCTGCGAATCCGGCGGGGAATTTCGTATCATAAACGAAACTTCGTTTCCGGTGTATGCCACTGTGGGAGATGGAGATGAGGTGGTCATTCCCGCAAAATCCGAACGCGGATTTGACATCGAGACGGACAAGCAGCATTTTTTCAACCCCAACGTGAGTGTGTCCGTCCCCGTGCGTTTGATCGGGGAAACCTATCGAATCTACGATGAGGACAACCAGGCCTACCAGGATACCACAACCACGACGGTGAAGGCGGGCAAAGTGACCAAGGCTTTTTTGAAGCCGAACCGCGCCAGCTTCAAGGTGGTGAACCAAAGCAGCCAAGCCATTGAAAAGGTCGAGCTGATGCGGCACAACTTTGTGGGCGTGACCGCTGCCTTCAACCTGGGTTCCGTGGCTCCCGGCAGCTTCAAGCATCTTCCGGTGGATTATGCCACCAGCAACAACAATTTCTACTATTTTGCCGTGCTGGAAATGGAGGACGGCAGAATTTTGACCTATGGTGACCCGGAAAACATCCTGGAAGTGGACACCCAATTTTTGATCACAATCAACGATCCCGAATAAAGGAAGCCTATTAAATTATGAAATCCCGCAAGATTCTGCTATCACTGCTTGTTACACTGCTTTTTGCCGGTCTTTGGGCGCAAGTGCCCAACTTGAGGAATTTTCCCCTGCCCCAGGACCCGGAATTGCTGGCAGGACGCCTGGAAAACGGGCTCAGCTATTACATCAAACGCAACGCCAAGCCGGAAAACATCGCCGAGATGCGGCTGTATGTGGACGTTGGCTCCGTGAATGAAGACGATGACCAGTGTGGTCTGGCGCATTTCACGGAACACATGGCGTTCAACGGCACCAAAAACTTTGCCAAAACCGAGGTGGTGAACTATCTAAGCTCCATCGGCATGGGCTATTACAACGGTTTGAACGGCATGACCAGCTATGATTTTACGGTTTACACCTTCAAAATCCCCACAGACGACGCCGAAAAGCTGAACAAGGGACTGCTGATCCTTTCCGACATGGCACATCAGGTGAGCTTTGAAGGCGCTGAAATCGAAAGCGAACGCGGTGTGATCATTGAGGAATGGCGCATGGGACAGGATGCCGGAACCCGCATCCGAGACGCTCAAAACGAAGTTTTCCTGGCGGGTTCGCGCTATGCGGAACGCTCTCCCATCGGCACTTACAATGTGATCAGCAGTTTTGAGCACGAAACCATCAAGCGTTTTTATCATGACTGGTATCGCCCGGACCTGCAGAGTGTGGTGATCGTGGGCGACTTTGATCCGCAGGAAATGCTGGAACTGGTGGAGGAGTATTTCGGCTCCATCCCCGCCCGGGAAAACCCGCGTCCGCGCGAGGATTTTTCGGTTCCTGCAAATCCTGAACCCCTGGCAGTGGTCGCCACCGACCCCGAATATGCCCAAAATGTGATCCAGGTGATGTGGAAAAAGCCGGTGACAGAGTATAAAAGCTACCATGACCTGCGGGAAGAAATGAAGAGCCATCTGTTTTACACAATGTTCAATGCCCGCCTCAGCGAACACAGCAAAAAGCCCGAGCCGCCCTATTCCTTTGCCATGGCGTTCGAGTATTCGATGCTGCGAACCATGTCCACCGCCGCGGTTTATGCGCTCTTCAGTCCCGGGGAAGCGGAAAACGCTCTGCAAACCATTTTGACGGAAGCGGAAAGGGTTCAGCGCTTTGGCTTTTTGCCCACGGAGTTCGAACGCGCCAAGGCTGAACTGATGCGTGATCTGGAACAGGCTGTGGCTCAAAAAGATACGCAGGAATCAGACTCCGTCGCCTGGGAATTGATCGACGCCATTGCAAACCAAAAGGTGGTTATGAGCGCTGAGGATCAGGAAAGTAGAATCGAATTTCTCTTGCCAACCGTTTCTCTGGAAGAGGTGAACGCCGTTGTGGCGAGCCTCATTCAGGATGAAAATCTGTTCATAGCCATCGGCGCTCCCGAAAAAGCGGGCTTGAGCTATCCCAGCCAGGAGCGGCTTTTGGAGATCGCAAGAAATGTAAGTTCCCAAGAGATCGAGGCTTATGAAGATAAAACCGTGAATGAGCCCATCATGGAAGCCATCCCCGAAGCAGTGGCGATCAAAAGCGAGGAATATGACGCCGAAACCGGCATCAACACTTGGGTTTTGGCAAACGGCGTGAAGGTTTATGCCAAAAAGACGAACTTTAAAAACGACGAGGTTTTACTGAGCGCCACCAGCCCCGGCGGCTACACCCGCTATCCCGAAACAGACCTGCCTTCGGCGATGGTCCTGGCGCAATATGTTTCCGAATCCGGCTTTGGAAAATTTGACAGCGTGAACCTGAACAAGGCCACCAGCGGAAAGCTTGCCAGAGCCGGCATCAAGCTGGGAGCCTACAGCGAAGGGCTCAGCGGCTCCTGCTCTCCCAAGGATATGGAACTGATGTTCCAAATGCTGTTCCAATATGCCACAAACGCCAGATTTGACGCGCAGGACTTTGCCTCCTTCATCCGTCGCACCAAAAACTCCAACGAAAACCTGATGCTGGAACCCATGCAGGTGTTTATCAACAGGCTTTTCAAGGAAGTGCAGGACAACCATCCCTATTCCGTGGATCTGGCTTCCGTGGATCTGGATACGGCAAGCCTGGAAACCGTGCAGCGCATCTACCGTGACCGCTTCAGCGATTTCTCGGATTTCAGCTTTGTGATCGTGGGAAACTACGACGAAGCGAGCCTGAAACAGTTTTGCCAGATCTATCTTGGAAACCTGCCCACCGGCGGCAGGATGGAAAGCTTGGTGGACGTTGGCATGCGCAACTTCAAGGGACAAAAGGAAGTGGTGCTCCGCAAGGGCAGCGACCGCGCTTTTGCCGCTCACTTCAAGAGCGGCGCCTATCTTCACAGCGTGCAAAACGAAGTGGATCTGGAGGCGTTGGAGCTGATCTTGAACGACAAGCTGCGCGAAAACATCCGCGAGGAACGCAGCGGGGTTTACATGATCCAAGCCATGTCCCAAACCTCGGAAATCCCCGTTCCCGGCTACTTTTTGGGCACCTTCATGGCGTGTTCGCCCCAGCGCGTGGACGAACTCAGCGAAGCCATATTTGCCACGCTGGACAGCCTCCGAACCGGACACTTGGAGGAAAGATACATCGTCACCGCCCGCGAAACCCTGAAACAGCAATATCTGGAAAGCGTGAAATCCAACCGCTATTGGCTGAGAAACATCGAGGAAAACATCCGGCTGAGCCGTCCCTTGACGGAGTTTTTGCAGCGTCCCGAGAGTTTTGAGCTGATCAACCTGGAAAGAATGATCTCCACAGCCAGGCTCTATCTGGATTTTGAGCCCAACAAGCTCAGCGTGACCATGCTGCCCGAAAAGACGGAGGAAGCGCCCTAAACGGCAACATTTTAGCCCTCCGTCATCTGCTGTCACTAATTCCTATTGACACAAAAATGCCTTTTTGTGCATAGTGATTTTTACACCCTTGATTTTCATAAGAAACAGATAAATAAGGAGTTACCTCACATGGCCAAGAAACAAAAAGTCACCATGGATGGCAATACCGCAGCGGCACACGTTGCCTATGCATTTGCCGAAGTGGCTGCCATTTACCCCATCACCCCATCCTCCACCATGGGAGAATTGGCGGACGCCTGGGCCGCAGACGGCCGTAAGAACATCAACGGCACCGAAGTGGACGTGATCGAGATGCAATCCGAAGCCGGAGCCGCCGGTGCTGTGCACGGTGCGCTTTCCGCCGGAGCCGTGACCACCACCTTCACCGCCTCCCAGGGCCTGATGCTGATGCTGCCAAACATGCACAAGATCGCCGGAGAAATGCTCCCCGCCGTTTTTTACGTGACGGCGCGCTCCCTGGCAGCACAATCCCTTTCAATTTTTGGCGACCATTCCGACGTGATGAGCGCCCGCAACACAGGCTTTGCCATGATTGCCGCAAACAGCGTGCAGGAAGTCATGGACCTTGGCTTGGTGGCTCAGCTTGCCACGATGAAAAGCTCCATTCCCTTCATGGTTTTCTTCGACGGATTCCGCACCTCCCACGAGCTGCAAAAGGCTGAAGTGATCGACTATGAGACCATCGCAGAGCTGAACGACCCCAGCCTGGTGGAAGCCTTCCGTCGCCGTGCTCTGAACCCTGAACATCCTCAGGTGAAAGTTGGCCAGCAGGGTCCTGAAGTATATTTCCAGGGACGCGAAACCAGTAACAAACATTATCTGGAAGCCCCCGGCATCATCCAAAAGACCATGGACGAAGTTGGCGCCGTGATCGGCCGTCAATACAAGCTTTTCGACTACTACGGACATCCCGAGGCGGAACACGTGATCGTTGCCATGGGCAGCGGCTGTGAAACCATCCAGGAAACTGTGGAATATCTGAACGAAAAGCGCGGCATGAAGCTTGGCATGGTGAAGGTTCGCGTCTATCGTCCCTTCAGCGTGGAAAGCTTCCTGGCAGCCATTCCCGCCAGCGTGAAAAACATCGCCGTGCTCGACCGCACCAAGGAACCCGGCGCCATTGGCGAACCTCTGTATCTGGATGTGGTTTCCGCAGTCAAGGACCGTCCGAACACCTTTGTGATCGGCGGACGCTATGGCCTTTCCAGCAAGGAATTCACCCCCACCATGGTTTTGGCAACCTTCAAACACCTGATGGCAAAAGGATTCCACGGCTTCACAGTCGGCATCGAAGACGACGTGACCAAGCTCAGCCTGCCGCTGGATGAAGAGATCGACACCGTGCCAGAGGGAACCATCAACTGCAAATTCTGGGGCTTGGGCTCCGACGGCACCGTGGGCGCAAACAAAAACAGCATCATCATCATTGGCGACCACACCGACCTCTGCGTGCAGGGTTATTTCCAATACGACTCCAAAAAGAGCGGCGGCATCACCCGCAGCCACCTTCGCTTTGGCAAAAAACCCATCCACAGCCAATATCTGATCACCAAGGAAGACTTTGTGGCGTGCCACAATCAAGCCTTCATCGGCCGCTACAACCTCTTGGGCGGCATCAAGGAAAACGGCGTCTTCCTACTTAACTCAAACTGGAGCCGCGAAGAAGCGTTCAACCACCTCACCTGCGAAATGCAGCAGACCATCATCGACCGCAAGATCAAATTCTACAACATCGACGGCCTCAAAATCGCCGAGGAAGTTGGTTTGGGCGGCCGTGTGAACACCGTGATGCAGACCGCTTTCTTCCTGATCTCCGGAATCCTGGAGCGTGGCGAAGCCATCGAACTGATCAAGGAATCCATCCGCAAAACCTATGAACGCAAAGGAGACGAGATCGTTCAGATGAACCTGAACGCCGTGGACCACGTGAACGAAGCCTTGGTGGAAGTTCCCGTTCCCGCGCAGATTCCCGCGCTGTGCACCCCGGAAAAACAACTGGTTCCAGATGGTTCCGATGCCTTCACCAAAAACGTGATCGAAGTGACCATGCGCGAACAGGGCGACCGCATCAAGGTGTCGCAGATGCCTTTGGACGGCTATGTTCCCAGCGGAACCGCCAAGCTGGAAAAACGCCGCGTGGCTCCCGCTGTGCCCCATTGGATCTCAGAAAGCTGTATCCAGTGCAACCAGTGCTCCTTCGTGTGTCCCCACGCCGCCATCCGCGCCAAACTCATCAAGGAAGAAGACCTTGCCAGCGCGCCCGATAGCTTCAACACCCTGAAAGCCACCGGCGCCGAAGGCTATCAATATAAAATCCAAGTTTATATCGACGACTGTCAAAGCTGCCGCGTTTGCGTGAACGAGTGTCCAAAATCCGCCCTCGTGATGAAACCCATCGAAGAAGAACGCGAAGCAGGCGAACAGGCGAACTATGAATTCTTTGAAAAACTGCCCTCCGACGTGCTGGCCAGCTTCAAGGAATCAAACGTGAAGGGTTCCCAATTCAAACAGCCCCTGTTGGAGTTCTCCGGCGCTTGCGCGGGCTGCGGCGAAACCCCCTATATCAAGCTGCTCACCCAGCTTTATGGCGACCGCATGATCGTGGCCAACGCCACCGGCTGCTCATCCATCTGGGGCGGAACCTTCCCCACCATCCCCTACACCAAAAACAAGGATGGCAAAGGACCCGCCTGGGCAAACAGCCTCTTTGAAGACAACGCCGAATATGGCTATGGCATGCGCCTGGCTGTGGATTCTCACCGCAAGCTTTTGCGCAACTATATGCAGCAGCTCATGGAAAAAGGCATCGACCCCGCTCTGAAGGAAGCCCTTGGCTATGCCTTGGAACACTGGGCTGATGTGGATCAAGCGGCGAAAGACAACGCCGACAAGATCAAAGCTCTGCTGCCCAAAGCTTTGGAAAACGCCTGCGAAGGCTGCAAAAAGCTCTTGAATCGCGTGCGCGAACTGCAGGACTACATCGTTGAACGCTCCGTCTGGGCTTTCGGCGGTGACGGCTGGGCATACGACATCGGCTATGGCGGCTTGGACCACGTGATGGCTTCAAACAAAAACCTAAACGTCTTTGTGCTGGATACCGAAGTGTATTCAAACACCGGCGGTCAGGCCTCCAAATCCACTCCTCTGGGCTCCATCGCCCGCTTTGCCGAAGCCGGAAAGGAAACCAACAAAAAAGACCTCGGCATGATGATGATGAGCTATGGCTACGTCTATGTTGCCTCCATCGCCATGGGCGCAAACAAGGTGCAGGCCATGAACGCCATCCTGGAAGCCGAAGCTTATCCCGGTCCCTCCATCATCATTGCCTACGCACCGTGCATCAACCACGGCATCGATATGTCCCTCAGCCAGATTCGCCAGAAAATGGCTGTGGAAGCGGGATATTGGCTGCTCTATCGCTACAACCCGATGAACGTGTTGCAAGGCAAACACCCCCTCACTCTGGACAGCAAGGAGCCCAAGCTCAGCGTGCAGGAATTCCTGAAGGGTGAACGCCGCTATGCCGGATTGGAAAGCATTTTCCCGGAACGCTCCGAGAAATTCCAAGCCGAAGCGGAAACCTTCTTCAAAGAAAGATATCTGCAATACAAAAAGCTGTCTGAAAACTGATTGAACACAGATAGATAAATGAACCGGCGGACTTCAAACTCCGCCGGTTTTTTCATCCCTGGCTTGAGCCCGAATCCTGTTTTGGGGCGTCAATCACTTCTTAATCAAGCCTTAATCAAGTCTTAATAATTAACGCTTGATTAAGGCTTGATAAGCACTTGATTAACGCTTTCGGGCAGGGTTGACCCATCCTAAAATAGGTTGACCAAAAAACCAGATTAATGACCCATCCTGAAATGGGTTGACCCCAAAAAGCAGGGCAAAAAAAACCCCGGGGCTGATCTCACCCGGGGTAAAGCGATGGCAGGCTCAGAAAAGACAGCCATCAAAAGGGTTTATGGTTCACAGCTTGAAGCTGGTGCTCACCGTCACTGAAATGCTTTTTTGTCTGGTGCTGGTGTCGTAGAAACCGTAGTCCGAAACGTCCGTGGAATAGGGTTCCGTGATTTGGAACACCCCTGTGCGGGCGCTGTCCAGCTTGCCCAGACGGGTTTTGCTGGCGCCGGCGATCTCCTTGGCGCGTTCGATGGCGTCGGCGGTCGCCATGCCGATCATTTCCTTTTTCAGTTCCGGCAGCTTGGAATAGAGATATTGCAGGTTCGACATCTCCACCAACAGCCCGTGCTCGGCAAAGAACTTCGTATCCAGCGCGATCTCCTCCATCTTGTCCAGATCCGTGCTCATCACATAGATCATCTGGGTGATGGTATAGCTGGTGAGTTCTCCTCCGAAGGTATGTTCAGCCCGGCTGGTCGGGGGTTGGATGCTGATATCCTTGGCGGCGATGCCTTTTTCCATCAGCATGGCTTTGAAGCTGTTCACATCGCTGTTCAGCGAATTCATGCCTTCCATCAAGCCGTAAACACTGGTGGTCTTTTGCAGTGAAAGGCTCCATTTCACCATGTCGCTGTCGAAGGTTTTGCTGGCATAGCCTGTCACGCTCAGCTTTCCGGCATCCTGGCGGGTTTGCATGAAATACCAGCCAAAAACTGCCATGCCGAGCACAAAAAAGATGCCCAATGCAAGCCATTTGCGCTGGGAAAAGCGCTCTTTGCCCAGGGCTTCCCAAACTGCCAGGGCGATGATGACCACCAGGGCCAACCATAGTGGGTTAAAACTCATTTTTCCTCCTCATAGGGATTATGTTTACACAAAGTAATCCAAAAACCTGTCGCCTGCCACAAGTTCCACGCTGCGTTTGCCTGCTTCAAAACAAAAATGCAGGGACAGCGCCAAAAAGCTTTTGGGAAGCACATCGACGGCGATCTGCGGCCACTCGATCAGGGTGAGCCCCGTCTCAATCAAATCCGTGATGCCCAAATCTAAAAACTCCGCCTTGCTTTTCAGGCGGTAAAGATCCAGATGAAAGATGGGAAAACGCTCACCATGGTATTCTTTCATCAACACAAACGACGGACTGTCAACCGTTTCCCTCACTCCCAGCCTCTGCATCAAAGCTCCGCTGAAAAAGGTTTTTCCCGTGCCCAATCCGCCCCAAAGGCAAATCACATCCCCTGGTTTCACCAGCGGTGCGATGGACGCCGCCAAATCCCGTGTGTCCTGCTCCGAGGTCAGTTCGTAGGTTTTTTTAAGCTTTTCCATGGTTCAAACCAAAAAAGTCCCGAACGCTGAAGGATGCCTGAACGGGTCTCCCGCAGCCTCCGGGACGCTTTGCCAAGGGCAATTCTGTCTATGAGATACACGGCATTCGCATCTTGCCGCAGCCTATTTCAGGCGCTTGGAGCGGCAGGTTACCACTGGCAGGATCATTTCCTCCATGGAAACCCCGCCGTGCTGGAAGGTGCCGTTGAATTGTCTCTGATATTGATGATATGAGTTTGGATAGACGAAATAGTAGTCGTCTTTGGCGAAAATGAAGTTGTCCACGATGCTTTTCACCGGCAGGCCATATTCCGAGGGCTTTTTCACGAAAATGGCGTGGCGTTCGTTGGCGCTGAGGTTTTTTCCTTCCTTGTAGCGCACCGTGATGGAGGTGTCGCGATCTCCGATTACCTGCGAAGCCCGGTTCACCTTGATGGAGCCGTGGTCTGTGCTGATGATGCAGATGGCGTCCTGTTTGGCGATCAGTTTCAGCGCCTCATAGAGGGCGGAATGCAGGAACCAGTGTTTGGTGAAAGCGCGCAGGCCTTCCTCGTGGGGGATGGTTTCCTGCAGGATCTTATCGCGGGAACGGTGGTGCGCCAGAAGGTCCAAAAAGTTGTAAACCAGCACCACCAGGTTTTCCCGGTTCCAGGTTTCGATCTTGCGCAGCACATAGTTTCCTTCTTCCATGTTAAAGATTTTCACATATTTGGAAGCTGGATCCAGGTTGTAGCCCAGTTCGGAGATATGTTCGTCCAAAAGCTGGTGTTCGTTGCGATTGCGGCTGCTGTCCAGTTCTCCGCTGTTCACCCAATATTCCGGGAACCGCTTGGCGATATCCTGTGGTAAAAGCCCGCTGAATATGGAGTTGCGGCTATAGGGCGTCGCAGTGGGCAGGATGGAATAGTAAAGGTCCATCTGCTCGTCAAAAAGTTCCTTGATATAGGGCTGGATCGCCAGATATTGGTCCAGTCTCATGCAGTCGATCAGGATGAAATAGATGGGTACCCCCTCGTCAAAGTGGGGTGCGATATACTGTGAAACCAGGTCGAAGGAAAGGTTTGGGCGCTCGTCCGAACGCAGCCAATCCCTGTAGTTCCGTTCCACAAAGTTCGTAAATTCGGTGTTGCAGTTGCGCTTTTCCAAAAAGTGGGTCTGGCGCAGGCCTTCGTCGTTCACTTCGTCGATCTGGATATCCCAATATGACATTTCGCGATAGATTTCGGTCCAGTCATCCCAGTCTGGGTTGTCGAACAGGCGCTGGTTCAGCTTGCTGATATATTGGGAATACTGTTCGCCGATGCGGTTTGAGCGAATCTCATCGGCTTGAAAGATCTTTTTGATGGCCATGATGATTTGGTTGGGGTTGATGGGCTTGATCAGATAGTCTGTTATCTGCGAGGCGATTGCCTTTTCCATCAAGCCTTCCTCTTCGCTTTTGGTCACCATCACGATCGGCATGGCGGGGTTGATGCGCTTGATCTCCTGCAGGGTGGTCAGTCCGTCCAATCCGGGCATCATCTCGTCCAGGATCACCAGGTCATATTTGTGTTCCAAAACCTTTTCGATGGCGTCGCTGCCGTTGTTGCAGGTGTCAACCACATAGTTGCGTTCTTCCAAAAACAGCACAAAAGGCTGCAGCAGGTCAATTTCGTCGTCAACCCAAAGGATTTTCATTTGCTTGGGGCGTCTCATGGTTCTTACTCCTTGTTCAGGTCCCCTTCAAACTCACGCTGGCGCTGGCGAACCACGTCGCGGATGCTTTCGGTATCCGAATCCTGAAAATACAGCGCAAGCTTGAAGTTCAGTTCCGTGCGGGAACAGTTCAAAATGGCGGTCATCCGCTCCACAAATTGGTCGATAAATACTTTCTTCGGGTCAAGGTTTTTCTCTTTTTCTTCCTTTTTTAGCTCTTTGATGTGGTCGCGCAGTTCGCGGGTCGGCATTTCCTCCGCCTTTTGAACCCAATCGTCGCGCTGGGCCCAATCCGCTTTGCGCACCAAGGGTTGGATCATCTGCAGGCGGTCGAAGCCGATATCCATGATCGTGGCTTCATCCACGTCCATTTCTTCGATGAAAACGTCGAACACAGCCACCAGCTTGCCTGCCAGGCTGCCGCTCAGGCTGTATTCGGCTTCCACAAATTCACGAAAATTCTCATAGCCTTTCACCCGGAAAAGCCGGCTGCGTTTGATTTCTGAAAGCAGCTGCCCCAGGGTCACAAAGTTTTCCTCCAGCTTTTCCTTCAAATTTGCCACCGCGGAAAACTTCTCTTCCGGGCTCATTTTTTCCATTTGTTCATATTTTGCTGTCATCTTTCTTCCTTAAATATATCTATTCTTCAACGGGGAAATATACGTGCTCCACCCCGGGGAAAAGCCCCTGGCGAACCTCGTGGTGATAGTGTTTCAGCGCGCCGGTGATTTCCTCGTCCAGCGTGGCATAGCTTTTCACAAACTTTGGCATCAGGGTGGAATGCCCCAAAAGGTCGTGATACACAAGCACCTGACCGTCTGTGAACCTGCCTGCGCCGATGCCGATGGTGGGAATCTTCAATTCCTGCGAAATTTCCCTGCCCAAACCCTCGGGAATCCCTTCCAAAACCAGCATGAAAACCCCGGCTTCCTCCAGCGCCAAAGCCTGGCGAATCAGCTCTGCGTGTGCTTCCTTGGTTTTGCCCTGAATCTTGAAGCCGCCGAATTTGTTCACGCTCTGAGGGGTGAGACCGATGTGTCCGCACACGGGGATTTCACAGTCCAAAATGGCGCGCACAGCCTCGATGCGACGGTGGGAACCGCCTTCCAGCTTCACGGCATCGCAATTTCCCTGAATCACCAATTCCGCGGCGTTGGCTTGGGCTTCCTCCAGGCTCAGATGGTAGCTCATATAGGGCAAATCGCTCACCACAAAGGTGTTTGGCGCCCCGCGGCGAACGGCGGCGCTGTGGTAAACGATGTCGTCCACCGTCACCTTCAGGGTGTTCGGATATCCCAAAACCACCATGCCCAGACTGTCGCCAACCAAGATCATGTCCACCTCGCTGGCTTCAACGCAGCGCGCCATGGACGCATCATAAGCCGTCACCATCGTTATCTTGGTGCCTGCCTCTTTCATCTTCAAAAAAGAGTGCACATTCAAGGAACTCTTGTTTGTCATCATCGCTTCCTCATCCGGATTTTCACCGCCGGACACTTCCTTTGATTTTTTTGAACTCACCACAAGCTCACCGCTGCGGATTCGCCTCGGCAAAACGGAGCTTCGAACCGGAATAAAAACAAAAACAGAAGGCGCATGAGACCCGCCTCCCCGCCAAGTGGCAAGGCATACCCCGCGCATGGCCGGATTTGGCATCAAGCCCTGAAGCCAAGTTATTTTCCCCAAAATTCGCGTCAATCTTTTTCTTTGAGGCAAATATCTGGCCACCGTTGGGGTTTTAGCGTCGTGGCATTGTAGCGTTTTAGGGTTCCCGCGGATTGGCGCAGAAAGAAACGCAGAGTGCGCAGATTATTGAATAGACTGGGGATACACAGGATGGGGACGATAAAAAGGGGATTTTGGTTCACGCAGATAGCGCCGATTACGCAGATTTTTTTAATATGTAACAAAAGTAACAAAGAAACAACGTTTCGCTTGTGCGAGATACGCTAAATCGCTAAAACGTTAAACCTTTGTGTTGCACGAAAGTCTGTTGCACACACTCCCAAACCCGCACCACACCGTCATTTCGAGCGGAGGGAGAAATCCAATCCGTGGTCATAAAAAAAGAATTGTCACCATCCGCAAACCTCGCATCTTCAGTATGAAAACCCAAAAACACAGCCCACGTTAAAACGCTAAAACGTCAAAACGCTAAAACCCCTTCAACCCGACCTATTCCCCCATCCGGATGGCAAATAAGCCTTGACAAGGAAGTCCTATTAAAAATTTGTAACGCCAAAGAATGATAATAACCAAGGAGACAAATCGATGCTGAATGTTTCACAAGCTCCAGACGGAAAAAAGTATAATATTCCCACCGAAGAGGAAAACGCCTTAGAACGTGAGGAATTGATTAAAATAACCAAAGAACAGCGCGCCCTGGGCCGCAAAATTGTGGCGGTGCAAGGCCTGGGCTTTGTGGGCTGCGTGATGGCGGCGGTGGTTGCCGATGCCGAAAATGAAAAAGGCGAGCCCATCTACTTTGTTCATGGGCACCAACGTCCTTCCAAGCGTTCATATTGGAAGGTTCCGGTCATCAACACCGGCGTTCCGCCCGTGGCTTCCTCCGACCCCGAAGTTCCCCAGATTTTCCATAGCACTGTGGTGGAAAAAAAGAATTTCCGCGCCACCAGCGAAGACTTCGTTTACGGTCTGGTGGATGTGGTGGTGGTGGACATCCAGCTCGACGCCACCAAACCCTCCTTCGGCGAAGCTGAAAAGGGCTATTGCGACCTGTTGGCGTTCCGCGAAGGAATCCGCATGCTGGGTCAGCAGATCCGTCCCGACTGCCTGGTGCTGGTGGAAACCACCGTTCCCCCCGGAACCTGCGAAAAAGTGGTGAAACCCATTCTGGAAGAGGAATTCACCAAGCGCGGCATCGACATCAAGGAAACCCCGCCTTTGGTGGCTCACTCCTATGAACGCGTGATGCCCGGAGCCAAATATGTGAGTTCCATCCGCGATTTCTGGCGCGTTTTTGCCGGAGTCGACGAAAAAAGCACCGAACTCTGCCGTGAATTTTTGAACAACGTGCTGAACGTGAAGGAATTTCCCCTCACCCAGCTCGACAGCACCAACGCTTCCGAACTGGCAAAAACCATGGAAAACACCTATCGTGCCGTAAATATCGCCCTCACTTTGGAATGGGCGCGTTTTGCCGAACAGATCGGCGTGGATCTCTTCAAGGTTCGCGATGCCATCCGCAAGCGCAAGGGCACGCACGACAACCTCTTGCGTCCCAGCCTGGGTGTGGGCGGCTATTGCCTTACCAAGGATCCCGTGCTGGCAAACTGGGCAATGCAAACCCTCTTTGAACTGGACGGCTGCTTGGACATGGCAATTCGCGGCGTAAATATCAACGACACCATGCCCCTGCACACCATCAACCTCATCAAAACCGTGATTCCCGAACTGAAGGACGTCAAGATCGCCATTCTGGGTGTTTCCTACCTGGAAAACGTTGGCGACACCAGACATTCCCCCTCCAAAACCTTGGTGGAATTTCTGCGTAAAGACTTCGCCAAAGTGCTCACCCACGACCCCTATGTGGAAGCCTGGCCCGAACTGGAAGATTCACACGTGGAAAGCGACATCCGCGCGGTGCTGCCCGGAGCCGAGGTGGTGGTCTTTGCCGTGGGACATGACCAATACAAGAACCTGCAGCCGCAGGAAGTTTTGGATATCTGCGGAACCAAACCCCTGATCGTGGACTGCTCGGATTTCCTGAGCGACGAACGCATCGCCGAATACAAACGCCTGGGCTGCGTGGTGCGCGGCGTGGGAAAGGGACACATTGTGTAACCATCCGTTAGATATACTCTTATACAAGAGGTGGGAATCGATCCCGCCTCTTTTTTTGCCTTGAATTACGGAGATGTAGGGCAAAACTTATACGGATGGGAAGGTTTCAGGGTTCACGCAGATTTTTTGAAAAGTAATAAAGCGACACCTTGTCTCTCTGTCACTTTGTTACATATCAAAATAATCGGGGTAATCGGCGTGAACTAAAATCCCCTTTTTATCCACATTATCCTGTGCATCCCCAGTCTATTAAAATTCAGTGCTAATCTACGTTTTTTTCCTTGCCTATCTACGAGAACTCCCAAAAATGCTACCCACTATATGAAGGGGAATGCTTATCCCAACGTAAAGACAAGCCAAAGTCAACCCAAACACATCCTAAAGGTTTGTTTTGAGGTTTATTGGGTGTGCTGGAGTGATCTAAAGCATGGTTCTACAAGAATATAAACTCATTTCCCCGAGCAAAAGATTACCATCGAACCATGGTATTACTGACGTCCACGACAATAAGCTTATTTGATCTATTGTATAGTGGGTTTCAGGCTAAAGAACGCAACAGGGGTTGCAATAAAGGTTGTTTTGACTCCACGATTTGGATTCCGTCACAAGCTCCGGAATGACACATTTAGCCGGGGTTTTACCACTAAAAGGCAAGGCTGGAGATTGTGGCAGAGCTTTGCGTTACAGCAAGGAACTGGGTTTCTCTCCGTGTTTGTCAGTCCCCACGCGAATCCGCGGTGTCTCCCTCTCGTTCAAAGATATCATCGGCATCACCGCCGCCATCGCGTTCGATGTAGTCACCAGCATATCCGCTGGCATTGATCACCATGTCGTAGATGATGGCGCCGTGGTGATACCAGCCCAGGAAGCGTCCATCCAGCCTGCCCTGACGATAGTTCGCACTCATCTGCGGAGCGCCATCCGGATACCAAAGATACATGGGGCCGTTTTGCAAGCCGCGCAACAGGCTGAAAACGCGGGAAAGTTGGCCGTTTTCAAAACGGTTGAAAGCAATGCCGGTGAAGGCTTTGCCGTCTTTGAGCCAGACACCGTCGAGCTGGGTGATATCGGAAGCGGGAATAGCCGCCTTGGGCAGGGCAAAGCTTTTCAAAAGCTCATATTCCTCCCTGTTGCTTTGGGCGTTCAGAGCCGGCAAAAGCAGCAAAAGCAGTGTCAGCAGCGGCAGAATGCGGGATAAAAAGGTGTTTTTCATGAGGTTCTCCCTGGGGCTTGTTAAATAATATTTTCTCTTGTGATATTCATGCAGTTTCCAGTCCGTTTGCAAAGCGAATCCGCTTGCCGGAAGGGTTTTAGAAAAATACTTCGCCCGGACCTTCGATTTCTTTGATGGCACCGTCGTCGTTGAGATCCAGGCAGGGTCCGGCTTCGATTTTTGCGCTGTCCGTATAGCCGCGCAGTTCCCAGAATCCGGAAACGTAGTATTCCATAAGTTCAATACGGACAACGGATTTGGCTGATTTGTAGCCCCAAAGATAAGGGATGAAGCCGCGCACGGGACCGCCGTAGTCCTCGGTGAGAAATTCGCCGTTGAAGCTGTGCGCCAGGAGCGATTTTTCCTTGAGGGCGATCTCGATGGGGATGGAAGTGTCGTAGATGAGCCCAACGCTCCAAAAACGCACGAAGCGGCAACTGGGGAGCACGCCCACGCTTTGCAGCAAGTCTTTGAGGGTCACGCCTTTCCACAGTCCGTTCACCGACCAGCGGGTCACGCTGGTGAGGCGGCTTTCCACCTCGGTTTGGGGCAAGGCGAGCAACTGGCTCCAGGAAAGAGTTTGCGGTCTTTCACAAGCGCCGGTGATTTTAATCTCCCAGTTTTCGCGGTCCAGCGCACCGGGATGACCCTCCGCCCAAAAGATTGGGGTGTGCATTTCGGCGAGTGTTTTCATGTTTTTCTCCGTTTATCGGGGTGGTCACCAGCTTTCAAGCTGCGGCTCCACAAAGAGGTTTTCGATGATATCCGTGGGCAAAATGGACGCCGTGGATCGATGCTGGGCAAGGTCTTCGGCGGTTTTGCCCATCAGGAAGGAGGCGTTCATTGCCGCCAGGGGGATATTTTGTCCCTGCGCCAAAAACGAGGTGATGATGCCGGCAAGGACGTCTCCGCTGCCGCCGGTGGCAAGGCCGTCGTTACCATTGGCGTTGATCAGGGTTTGGGTGCCATCGTGAAAGATGCTGAAATGACTTTTGAGGAACACTTGGGCACCGTATTTTGCCACAAAATCCTGGAGCGGAGTCAGGCAGTCCGAACGCAAATCGTCCATGGATGCGCCGCTGAGGCGGGAGAATTCGCCCCAATGCGGGGTGAGCAGAATGTTTGGACGCTTCAGATATTTGAGCAGTCCGGGGTTTTCGCTGATCAGGTTGAGCCCATCGGCGTCCACCACGAGGGGGATTTTCAGGTTTTTGAGTGCGATCTCCAGCAGGCGCAGGGAATAGTCGTCCCGTCCCAATCCAGGCCCGATGAGGACAGCATCTGCCTGGGAAAGCAGGTGGAGCAGGGTTCTCTGGTCGGGCATTCCTGTTTTTGGCGTCTCGGGAATCGCCAACGAAAGCGCCTCGGTGAGCTTGAGGGCATAAACCGCCACAAGTTCAATGCGGTGAAGCACATAGGTATAACCGCATCCGGCTCGCAGGGCGGCGTGGGCTGCCATCACCGAAGCCCCGGTGTAGCCCGGAATGCCGCCAAAGATAAAGACTCTTCCATAGCTTCCCTTGTGGCTTTGCCTGCTGCGGGAAGGCGTCTGGAAATCTTGGGCTCCAAAGAGCAGGGCGGGTGATATTTCATGGTGATAAGAGGGCGGAATGCCGATATCCACGTGGTGAGCTTTGCCGCAGGAATGAAGTCCATCGCCCAGGATGTGGCCGAATTTATAACTGTCGATGATAAGCGTGGCGTCAGGCTCGATGGCATTTACAGCTTCGCCGGTGTCGGCATTTTTGCCGGAGGCGATATCCACGGACACGATGAATTCTGAAAAGTTATTAATAAGCTGGAAAACCTTTGCCATCAATGGTTTGGGTTCACCGCGGAAGCCCACGCCAAAGATGGCATCCACCACCAAGCCGGAATTTCTGAGCATGGGCAGCAGCTTTTCCCCGAGCTCTTTTTCGCTGGAGATCTTGAAACTGGAGATGCCGAGCTTTTCGCAGAGCTTAAAGTTTTCCGCGGTCTCCGGGCTGGATTTTGTGTTGCCAACCCTGATGATGACCACTTCGTGACCCCAGATGTGCAGCCAGCGGGCGATCACGGCTCCGTCGCCGCCGTTGTTTCCGCTGCCACACACAACGGTGACCAGCGGATACAAGCGGTCGGGATATTCATCGTAAATGATGCGGGCACATTCCCTTCCGGCGTTTTCCATCAAAAGGCGCGAGGGAAGCCCAAATTCGTTGATGGCGCGCTGATCCAGTTCTCTCATCTGATTGGCTGTCAAAACGTTAAGCATTTCAAGCTCCTTTAAACGGCTGTTTGTTCAGCCTGATTTCGAAGGTGCTGCCTTCGTCCAAAGTGCTTTCCAGCACGCGGATCTGGCCCCGGTGATATTCCGTGATGATGCGCCGGGCAAGGCTGAGTCCCAGTCCCCAGCCACGCTGTTTGCTGGTGACGCCGGGCTCGAAAATGGCTTTCCAATGACCACGGGGAATGCCCTTGCCTTCGTCGCGCACGTGGATATAGACATATTTATTGTTGTGGGTGGCGGTCACAAAGATGTTTCCGCCCTTTTGGGTCATGGCATCCACGCAGTTTTTGATCAGATTTTCCATTGCCCACTTGAACAGATCCTTGTCCAACAGCACCTTAACGCCATCGACCTTGGAAATGTAGTGGAGTTCGATTTTGGAACCGAGGTGGGGCATGCGTGCCTGGTGGTAAGCCACGATCTCCTGCAGCAGACCGTCCAAATCCACGGGGCTGAGCTTGGTTTGGGAGCCCACTTTGCCGAAGCGGGAGGCGTTGTAGCTTAGGCGGTCCAGATCTGTGGTCATCTGGTTCAAAATGTTGTGATAAGCCTCAGTGGACATCGCTTCCGGCGGCGTTTCACGCAGATAGTCCAGCCAGCCCAAAAGCGAGGTGATGGGCGTGGCAAACTGGTGTGAGGTTTCCTTTGCCAAACCCACCCAAAGCGTATCCTTTTCCGTGCGATGCAGCAGGATGAGCCCGTAGGCGCCAAAAGCGATGATGAGAATGAAAAACAGAAGTTCCAGGATGAACAGAGAGCTGATGCGGGAAAGGGTCTTGGGTGCGGTGAAATAGATGTAGCCAAGCTGTTCGGAAGCGCCGGTGAGCGGCAGTTCCACCATGCCCGCCATCTTTTCCAAAAGCAGGGTCCGGTCCTCTGCTGCGGTGCTTTCCCAAGTCTCCTCTTCGGAGATCTCCACGTTTCGCCAATAAAGCGGCTTTTTGGCAGGGTCGGTCACCACCACGGAATAGTCGATATCCCGGATAAAATCCTGCAGGGATACGGGTTTGGCGATGAAAACGAGGTTGACCACGCTGTCGCCCTCACGCAGTTCGGTGCAATCCATGGTTTCCATTTCCCGTTTGAGGGTCTGCTGGTCTGCGGCGGAAAGCTCGTCGTAGCTCCCCTGGGAAGACACATTCACCCGGTTCCAATATTGGGGAATGGAATCCGCATCCGCGATGATGACCGGCACGGGATTGCGGTCTGGAAATTCGAACAGCAGATAGTTGCTGATCGCTTTCTCAAAGTCACGCTCCTGCAGGGATTCAAAGCGTTTGGAGGTGATTTCCGCCATCATGCGCGAGGTTTGCTCGGAGCGGCGTAAATATTTGTCTGTATAGGCGATATACTGCGCAAAGATGCGGGGCACATATTCCTGTTCGCGCTTGGCATTGCGGATCAGGATCTGTGCATAAACCGCAAAGATGCCAAAGATGAGCAAACTGCCCAAAATGAGGTAGAGGCGCAGGGCTTGAAAATTATCGCTCTTTTTTGGCGAGATCCCAGATCCCGTCGAGTTCGGCGAGGCTTGCTTCATGGATGTCTTCCCCATTTTTGCGGTAGTGTTCTTCGATGTATTGGAAGCGGCGGTGGAACTTTTTCGAGCTTTCCTTCAGCGCCGCTTCAGAGTCGATATTCAGCTTTCGAGCCAGGTTCACCAGGGTGAAAATCATATCGCCCAGTTCATCGCGAATCCCTTGCGGATCAGCGCTTTGCAAGGCGTTTTCAAGCTCCTGGCGCTCTTCATCCAGTTTTTCCAGGATGGGCGCTGTATCCGGCCAGTCGAAGCCCACGGAGGCGGCTTTTTCCTGGCTGCGCTGGGCATAGATCAAAGCGGGCAGGGAACGGGGGATGCCTTCCAAAACGCTGATGCGCTCGGTCTTTTCCCGCTTTTTGATGCGTTCCCAGTTCATTTTGACGCTTTCGGCGTCGTCAACCTCGCTGTCTCCAAACACATGCGGATGGCGTCGAACCAGCTTTTCGTTGATGGAGTTCAGCACGGCGTTCATGTCGAAGCTGCCTTCCTCCTCGGCGATGCGGGCTTGGAAAACGATGTGCAGCATCAGGTCGCCCAGCTCCTCCTTCAGGGCTGCATCGTCTTTATCCTCAATGGCTTCCACTGCTTCGTGCAGTTCTTCAATGAAGTTTGGAACCAAGCTTTCGGCGCTTTGTTTGATATCCCAGGGACAGCCCTTTTCGGGGTGGCGCAGACCTGCCACGATGTCCACCAGCTTTTGAAATTCTTTCATTTTTGCTCCTCAGGCAGTGGCAGCTTCGACTGCAGATACATGAAGGCGATGGCGATCCAAAACGCAAACCCCACCGGGTATTGCTGGATGAAAACGTCGGTGAGGCAGGCGATCAAAAGCGCCACCATGCCCACAAAAAGGGCGAAATGGAACTGCCCCTGTTCGTGCTTCACCACCTTCAGCCAATAGCGCCTCAAAACCGCTGCGATCACGTAGAAATAGCTCAAAAACCCGAATGTCCCCAGTTCCACCCAGATTTTCAGAAACAGGTTGTGGGAATGCTCGGCATAGAGGATTTTCATGGGTGCCACGCCGGCATACCAATCTTTCCAGACGTCGATGCCAATTCCAAACCACGGATGGCGCCAGATTTCGCGGAGGCTGTAATACCAAGCCACAAAGCGGATGAAAATGGAATAGTCGAAGCCAAAGCCCGTCTCGATCCTGCTGGCCATGGACGAAGGAATGGCAAGCGGTACCAAAAGCAGGATTCCCATCCCCCAAAGCCGCATCCGCTTCATCCTCAGCATGAGGAGAAAGATGCCGGCAAACACCGCCACCAAAGAGATGCGCGTGTAGGTGTAAAGCATTCCCATCAGCACTATAATAGCGCAAAAAAACCAGAGATAACCCTTGAAATTGCGCCCCTCCCGGATGCCTAGAGCGATGGCGAAAAAGAAGGCAAGCACATAGAATCCGTTGATGGTCATGGCTGTGATCCACAACGAGCCATAGCGTTCCTCGGGGTTCATCAGAGCCATGATCACGCCAATCACCGCCAAAAAGGTGCCGATGATCGCCAGCGCCTTCACCCAATTCAAAAAGTCATCCCGGGAAAAGCGGCTGTTTGCGGCAATCATCAACAGCAGGGCGGGAACCACCGCCGTGCTTTGAAAGTAGAGGTGGGCATAGGGGTTGCCGTTGCTGCGGATGATGCCATAGGTGGATGTGGCAAGCAGGATTGTCAACGCTATGGGATACGGAATTTTAAGGCTTTTGATGCCCTCTTTTTGCCACTCCATCAACAGGCTGGCAAACAGAATGCCAAGCATGCAATAAAAGCCTGTGGGAAGCGGTTTTATGAAAAGCAGAGAGGCGAAAAGCAGGCTGTTTCGCATGCTGTGACCAAAGACCAACATCATGCCCAGCCAGGCGGAGAGCACCGCGCCCACAAAGCCCACTTGCAGGATTTCCTTCTCCTGCAAAGCCGCCGCGGAAAACACGATCAACGCGGCGAACGCCACATATAAAAGGCTGGGTCCAAGCCGTTTAAGGAGCATTTTCAAACCCCAATCAGGGCTCTTCCCTCTTCTCCAAAAGCCGATCTTTGTTTTGTTCGAACGCGTTTTTCACCAAAGTGAGCAGCACAGCCACCACAAAAGCCAAGCCAAAGGCGATCACGCAGAGCAGAGCACGCTTGGGACGCACCCTCATCCCGGATTCGCGGGGGCTGTCCAGGATCTCCAGAGTGGGCATATCCCGCAGTTCTTCCAGGCGGGCTGCCTCATATTGCGGATATAAAAATTCAAACACCTTTTCCTTGATGGCGAGGTTCAGCTTGAGCTGGGCATATTGGTTTCCCAGGTTTGGCAGGCTGGCGATGTCGATCAAATAGCGCGGCTTCACCGCTGTGCTGCCGGCTTCCAGTTCTCTGATCTGACGTCCCAGGGCCTCGCTGCGGGCTTTGAGGTCGGCAACGATGGGGGAATCTGCGGCATAGTTTTTCCGGGCCAGATCCAGTTCGATATCCGCCTGCATTTTCGCGGAAATCACATCCGCATAGGATCCGATCAGGGAAGCGGTCTGGGTCTCGATGTCGATGGCGTTGTGTTTGGTTTGAAAATCCTTCACCGCCAAAAGCAGTGAATCCACCTCCGCGCGGGTGTCTTGAACCCTGTGTTCCAAAAATTCACGGTTCATTCGGCCTTTGGTGACCTTTTGCTCGCGGTTATAGACGTCCAACTGCGCCAGATAGTAGTCCACTATGTCTTTCGATAGCCTTCTATCCTTGGTTTCGGCGCTCACCGTCACCAAACTGGTGCTGGTGTTATAGCCGATACTCATGGTTTTTTTGCGCAGCTTTTTCAAAGCCAGATCCATCGCCTTCAGGCTGTCATTTTCCGTGATTTTATAGTATTTGATCAGGTCGAACCGGCGGATCACGCCTTCCGAAAACTCTCTGGATTTCATTGCGGAAACGGAGTTTATGGCGCTTTGAGAGTTGTCTGCACTCAAAAGCGAGGAGGTGAGCCCGCCCAGGCCTTTGATGTCGAAAGGCAGGCCGGTGCTTTGATCGCCAACCACATAGAAGCTGGCGCCGGATGACCAGATCTGCGGAGTTAGCAAACTGTAAACAATCGCAGCCACGCTGACCACCGCCACAAAAATGATGATGAATTTACGGTTTTTGAGCAGAATCCTGATCAGCTCAAAGAAGTCGAACTCTCTCTTTTCCATTGGTTTACATCCTGTTTTTGGCTTTTGTGATCATGGTGTCAAGCCCATCCCGGGAGGCAGATGCCCCTTCAGGGCGTCTGGAAGTTCAAATCCACCGGAAGGGGTTTGACAGCTTTCCAAAAGTGCGATGAAAAGACGCGGCGTGGCAAGCCCCGAGCCGTTCAAAGTGTGGACGAAATAGGGCTTTCCCTGCGGGTCCTTTTTGCGGATTCCCGCGCGGCGAGCCTGAAAGTCCTCAAAGTTGCTCACGGAGGAAACCTCCAGATATTTTCCCGTTCCGGGCGCCCAAACCTCTATGTCATAAGTCTTTGCAGAAGCGAAGCTCAAGTCTCCCGTGCAGAGTTCCAGCACGCGGTAGTGCAGTCCCAAGGCGCGCAAAATGGCTTCGGCTTCGCCCAGCATTTCATCCAGCGCAGTGTAGGAGGCTTCCGGCTCCACAAAGCGCACCATCTCCACCTTGTTGAACTGATGCAGGCGCTGCAGGCCGCGGGTGTCTTTGCCATAGGAGCCGGCCTCACGGCGGAAGCAGGGCGTGTAAGCCACATATTTCAGAGGCAGTTGGTCGGGCTTGAGGATTTCCTCGGCGTGCAGATTTGTAACCGGGACCTCGGCGGTGGGAATCAGGAACAGGTCGTCCTGATCGATGTGATACATATCCTCTTCCAGCTTGGGAAGCTGCCCGGTGCCGGTCATGGACTTTCGGTTCACCAAAATCGGAACCGCCACCTCGGTGTAGCCGTGGTCTCGGATGTGCATGTCCAGCATAAAGTTGATCAGCCCACGTTCCAGGGCGGCTCCCGCTCCGGTGTAAACGGGAAAGCCCGAACCGGAGAGCTTGGCACCACGGGGCAGATCCAAAAGTCCGTTCTTTTCCGCCAGCTCCAGATGGTCCAGCGGCTCAAAGGAAAATTCCCGCTTTGCGCCCCATTCGCGCACAACCCGGTTTGCCTCTTCGTTAAAACCAACCGGCACAGAGGGATGCGGCACGTTCGGAACCCGAAGCTGCTGCTCTTCCAAGCGGGCGTTCGCCTGGCTCAGGTTTGCGTTGATTTCCTTGATCTGTTCGGCAACTTCCGCCATTTCCGCCAACATTTCCCCGGCATCCTCGCCGGCTTTCTTGGCTTTGGCAATCTCTTGGGAAACCTTGTTTTGCCGGGCTTTCAGGGTGTCAAAATCGTGCTGAAGGCTGCGTCGGGCTTCGTCGGCTTCCAAAAGCGCGTCCAGATCCGCCTTTTCGTTCTTGTTTGTGATGGCTTGGCGAACCAAGTCGATATTGGCTCGAATGAATTTCAAATCCAGCAAGTTCAATTTCCTCCGTTTTGAAGCGCGATATCCAGCATGGCGCAAAAGGATTCGATCTGCAGGGAGGCACCGCCGATCAAGCCTCCGTCGATATCCGGCTGCTCCAGAAGTTCACCGATGTTTTCCGGCTTGGCGCTGCCGCCGTAAAGGATGTGCATCTTTTGGGCAAGCTCTTCGCCATAGCGCTCTTTCAGCCAGGCGCGAATCTCGGCGTGAACCTCCTGCGCCTGGGCGGAAGTGGCGGTTTTCCCTGTGCCGATCGCCCACACGGGCTCGTATGCTATCAAAACTTCCTCGCCGCTGGCCAGTTCAACCCCTTCGAAGCAGCCTTCCAGCTGGGCAAGCACCACCTCGCGGGTTTGGCCATCCTCGCGCTGAAGAAGCGTTTCGCCGATGCAAACGATGGGAATGATGCGGTTTTCCCGCAGGCGCAACAGCTTTTCGCGCACCAGCTCATCGCTTTCACCGTGATATTGACGGCGTTCGGAATGGCCGATGATGCAATGGCTGATGCCCAGCGAAGCCAATTGGGATGCAGAGACCTCTCCGGTGAAGGCTCCCTGGGGATGGGCGCTCACGTCCTGCGCCGCCACCCCTGCCGAACGCAAAATCCCCTCCGCCGCTGCCAAAAAGGGATGCACGGGCGCCACAATGGCTTTCACCCTGCCAAAATCCCGCTCTTGCAGATGGCTTTCCAACTGCGTGCAAAATTGCTGTGTCTGGGAAGCGTCCTTGTTCATTTTCCAGTTTCCGGCAATGAAGATATTTCGCATGCTTAAAACCGCCTGTATTTTTACTATGGAAAAGATACTTTGCAATTAAAGCCCCGTAAGTGTCAAGGAAATTATGCCCAAACAGACGATTCCCGCCCAAATTTTGCCAAAAAAAGCCGCTTTCAGCCCGGCGCCGCCCCAAGTCCGGTTTCCTGCCCAAGAAGCCAAAAAACAAAAACGGGGACGAAAATCATCCATCCCCATTCATGCAAGTCGTTGCGATTAAAAGGTGTTCACCAATCCACCGGCTCGTCAAGCTCGTCGCCCTCAATGCTCGTGTGTTCGTTTTGGAAGATGGCGCAGTTTTCAAAGCGCACCAGTCTGGGGTCGGTGGTCAGTTCATGCACGTTGTTTTTAAAGATGGCGCATTCCTTGAAGTTCACCCAGGAATTTTCCGAACGGATGAGATAGCTGGTGCCCCAGCCTCCAAAGGAGGCGTTGTCGAAAATGGCGCAGCCGATAAAGTTCACATCCCGGCAATCCGTGAAGTTCAGGGTGTCGAATTCGATGTTGTTTCGAATCACGCAGTTCACAAAATTCGCATCGGTCACCCTCACCAGGCTCAGGGCGTCGTAGGTGCAGTTGTTGATGGACGTCAGTTCACACATCAGTCCGCTGCTGTCCCAGGCGGTGATCCCTTCGATGCCGCAGCCCCACAGTTCGCAATTCCAAGTGGAAAAGTCCTGGCAGTGATCCAGTTCCACCACCCCGCCTGTGCAATAGCCGCCTTCGGTGTGACCCAGGCTCAGGTTTTCCAAGCGGATGTTTTGGCAGTTTTCAAACTTGATCACATTGGCATAGCGCGGCTCTGCCATGATCACGCTCAGGGCCCGGGCGTCGCCGGTGATGATGAGGTCGTTCACGTTGCTGATCACCAGTTGATTTCCGTCAAAAACCTCTTCAAAGCGTGCGTTTTTGGACATCCCGAGCGTCTTTTTTCCCGAGAGCACAAAATAACCGCTTTCCAGGTTTTCCACGTTGATGACGGTGTTTGAGCCGATGGCCTTCAAAAATTCCCTTTCGTTTGTCACTTCCACGATCTTCATCTTGCCCGGCTTTGCCGCTGCCAGGGGGGCAATCGCTGCCAGCACTGCCACCAGAATTAAACAGCATATAATCGATCTGCGCATGGTTTTTCTCCTTCAAATGCTTCTGCGCATGGCGGAAACCCTCGGGCTGCCAACCCACGCTGATTCATATCCAAGGCCCACCGCAGATTTTTGTCAAGCAAAATTTGCTCAATTCGCTAAAGGCGGGCTTTTTGCTGCAACGTGACTATAGACCTTTACTGAAAACTTCAAATCGGATGAATTGAGGTAAAAGCAGGCTATTAGTTTCTGCCTTTTTCTCACAATTTCTTAAAACTTAATTACAGAAACTTAATATGGGTCTTGCTTATACATAAAAATTGTAAGAAACACTGGGCGGCATTCCCTTCTATTGGTAATTAAACCAAACGGAGCTAAAACGTAGCTTTGTATGTGACTTTGAATTCTGTTTTATTCTGTTTGAGTGTATTCACACTACCTTCGATTTTTGCAAGAAAATGAGGTATTCCAATCGTTCCAAGAAAATCAACAGTGTGTTTTGTTTCTTGTGTAAGAGTAACCTGCAAGCTATACTCGTTCATTTTATTACTCTCATCGCTTCTTTTCTCAATTAAGCCCATTAAGTTACTGTCATTGGTCAGATAGTGTTTTGCTAGGTAATCATAGGCTTGCTTAATCCTTGGTTTACTTCCTTGATAAATTTCTTTAAGCTTAACCTCCGAAATCAGGCTTCTTTCGTTGATGTCGAGTTTTTTGAACTCAGCTGTTAACTCCGGATGTTCGCCAGCAAATCGAAATTGGCGTGTTTCCTTTTCTCCTTCTATATCTAATTGCATTACTTCAAGGCTTTTGCATCCAAGTAAACGGAATATTTGTGAAGCAATGACATGTTTTGAGACTGAGAATTTATACACAGCGTCTTCTCCTATCTCATAAACATCAAGGTCGTAAGGGCTCTGTATTAGGATAACATTGGGCAATATCATAGGTTTGATTCTATCAAGTAGACCATGATCTGAAACGATTTTATCATATTCTACTATACATATATTTGGATGTGCCCGTAATCCTTCGTCATCTTTATATTTAAAAATATTAGCATTATCACTCGATAACACTATAATGACTTTTCTTCTATCTGGGTTACTCGGTATAAGGCTCGGATTGTTCAATTTTTTCTCCATCTAATTTCTTTTGTAATTATCCCTTGTAACGCTTGAATAAAATTATTACTAATAAGAGGGATAGCAGCATAACTATGGCAGCTAATATTACTGATTTTCTGGTCTTCATTGACTTTTTTCTTAAAACTGAACTAAAAGACTTAGTCAGGTCTGCCAATGCACTGTCTAATATAGATCGTTCATTTTTTTGAGCAAAGTTTTTTATCTTACTCAATAAATCTTGCCAAGGATCATTTGCAGATAGATTAAAACCTTCATAGTATCCTGTTATGATTGACTTTCTTCCTCCAGAATCTATGTCGTTTGATTCTATATCAAATACCATCACTTTCCCAAGCAGATACGTCGTAGAAAATAGGCCTTTTGCTATCAGAACCTTTTTTGAACTTGTAACTTCGGAGATCATTGAGATAATTTTATTCCGAACTTGAGGTTCTGTCACGGACACATATACATTAGTAACATTTGCTATTATGTCCGGGGAAACATTATTTAAATGTTGAGACCATAGGTAAGTTTTAGTAGTCATATTCAACTCCATAAAGTGTTCGAGAGAAAACTCTTTTATTCATGTTCTGCGCCCTGTTTCTTTTTTTGCAGCCATTGCTCTATCCTTGAGCATTTTAAAAAGCTCATATACATAATATCCAACCTCTACTTCATTTGTGAAAGAGCCAACTATCATATACGTTCTATCTTCCATAGATAACTTTGGTACTCTCTCATAAAGCTCGTCTCTAAGGGTATCGTAGAGATAACCTTTTTTTTTCGAGTTAAGATAGTCAAACTTGGGAATGAAATCTCCATGGGTGCCAACAAAAACAATGGGCTTAGCTTGTGCATTATACCATTCTTTAATTTGCTGTATATCAACATTAAGTCTTCCAATATGCTCATTTCTGTATTCTTCATAGCAAGCTGATAGCTCTTGAATAATGTCCGCTGAAGAGTCTTTTGTTAACCTCTTAGATTGCGTTTGTATTGAGTCAATATACCCGTTAAACAATTCAATGAACTGAGAGAATTTTTTACCGTCTACTTTGGGGTTTGTTCTAAAGTTTCCGACGACATCTTCTAAACTGGATGGAAAAACCAAATCTGCTCTAAACATGTAAATAACATAATCAGAATTCCTGTAACTTTTTTCCCACTCGTCCCATCCGTGACCTGTACCGGTAACATCCATCGAATCAGCTATAAAAAGATTTAAATCTTTTAAACGGATTGATCTTCCCTTAACCGTGATAGAATGGGTAGTAGGATGATAGTTCTGGTGAATGATTCCCGTAGACAAATAGTTAAACATCATTGTTTTCCCTACCGCACTCTCTCCCAGGATGCATATCCTTTTCCGCGAAAGGTACTTAATAATCCATCTAATCAAGCTTATATATGGGAACATTGTTTCAATTATATTCATTACGACCTCACATCTTTGGTTAATAGTTAAATACATTTTTTGTTAGTCAGTTATATATAAATCTGATATCTACAGGTTGTTAAGTCCCAAATGTTGGGGTAATTTCCCAATCAGTGTTTCTCAAGATCACGGAGGTGCCCGAAAGCCCTCATTATTCACTGCCTATGCAAGCCAAATTTAATAATCGCATTATTTATGCTATGATATCCGTGTCAAGCTTTTTTTGCCCGTCGAGCTCAATTCTTTTGCCTCAAGTTGATTTTCAAGCTATACTATGCTTGCCAAAGGAGAAATTACCATGAACGGATATTTTCGCAGTGACCTGCAAAGCAAAAGCCCATCGGTTGTTAAGATTGAACACAAGCGCAGAATGATGTGTCTGAACGAAAATTGCCTTGACCCCCACCAAGCCATCAAGGAAAGCTTTTTGCAGCGCTTGGAAAGCGTGAGCCTGAACCGCTATCACAGCCCCGTGACCGCGGAACTGCGCGCCAAGCTGGCGGAATATGCCCAGGTTGAGCCCCAAAACCTGATCTGGGCAAACGGTGCGGACGACATCCTTTTCCACAGCTTTCTGGCGGCACGCGAAAACGAAAATTCCTTTGCCCTCAGCCTGGCACCCTCATATTTCGACTTTGAAACCTTTTGTGACATGGTGGGCATGGGCATCCGTTTTCAACATCTGAATAGCGACTTCAGCTTTGATGCGGACGAATATCTGGAAAAAGCCTCCCATCCCGACTGCAAGGTGGCGGTGCTCTGCAACCCGAACAATCCCACCGGCAACCTCTTTCCCCACAGCCAGTTGCGCCACATCGTGGAAAACTTGCCCAACAAGCTGGTGCTCATCGACGAAACCTATTTCGAGTTTTCCCAAGCCAGCTTCGCCAGTGAATTGCACAAACATCCGAACCTCCTTTTGGTACGTTCCTTTTCCAAAGCCTTTTCAGGCTCCGGGCTTCGCTTTGGCTATGCGCTTTCTTCAGCCGAAAACATCCACGAACT
This sequence comes from Candidatus Cloacimonadota bacterium, assembly GCA_012728875.1. Classification (GTDB taxonomy): domain Bacteria; phylum Cloacimonadota; class Cloacimonadia; order Cloacimonadales; family Cloacimonadaceae; genus Syntrophosphaera. The sequence continues at coordinate 34,522 of JAAYEF010000010.1, read as the reverse complement.
CAGCAAGGTCTTCATCACCTTCCACAGCAGCCTGCTCAGCCAGGCTTTCGCTCTCAGTATCCTGGAAAACAAAGAGCTCTTTCTGGATCAGGTGCAACGCATCATCCTGGAACGCGATAAAATCTTTGAAGGCTTGAATGAACTGCCCAAGCTCAAAGTGCAGCCCTCCCACACAAACTTTTTGGCGTTCAGCGCCGGAGAAAAAACCCCCGAACTCTATCAACACCTGCTGGATAACGAGATCGCCGTCAGAGACGTGAGCGGACTGCCCAAGCTGAAAGACCATCTGCGCGCCACCGTGTCCTGCACGGATGATAACGAAGCCTTTTTGGAAGCCGTTGGCGCCTGGGCGCAGCGCTAAGCCAAACCAGCCTCTCAGCCCAAGGGCTCTGTGTTGCGCAAAAGCACATCCAAACGCACGGGATAGGGTTTATAGTCGCCTCTGAAACCTGTGCGCAGTCCGAGCTGTTCAATTTTGAAATCCAGGCTCTTGAATTCCGGAACGGGGTCCTTATCCCTGATGTGATAAACCAAATAGTGGGAAACACTTGGAGTGCCGGGATACCCCTTTTCCTTCAGTTTTTCCGCGCTGAAAAGCACAGGTCCTCCCTTTTCCAAGGGATAGATTTTTTGGGCTGAACCCCTCCCTCCATACAGCAAAATATACTTGGCGCTCATCGCTTCTGGGCTCAATTCCTCCAAGGCATTTTCGCCCTGCGCCCTGGCGTTGTACAGCAGTTTTTCTTCAATCCAGGCCAACTGCTGGGAGTTTTTATAGTAACAAACCAAAACCCAGGTTTCATCCGGGATCACGTCGTGCGAACCGTCTTCCGCCCTGGGCAGTTCGGCAAAAAGCGGGTCTCGCTCTTCTTCACTGTAGGTTTGATATGCCTTCTGTGCCATTTTTTCACGCTGAGTGACGCGATTCATCATGTGTTGAGCCACCTGGGATAGAAACTTGGCAAGGTCCTGCGAGTTTTCATCCGCTTCGGAGGGATTGAGCGGAAACGCTCCCAAACCGGGAATAATTTCGCGAAAACCTCTGTAAATCCGGGTGTTGCCCTCGGAGGTCTTAACCCCTGGGAAAATCACGTAGGAACCCCCGGATCTGCGAATCGCATCCCGATAGGCGTGCATTTTCATCAAATCCGCATCTTTGGTATCCGCCGGCAAAGGTTTTCCCTCTTCGGGTTCTTCGCCAAGCAGATCTTTGATCTCTTTCACCCTGTATTTCGCATCGAAGTGGATGTGGACGATATTCTCTTCCTCTTCGGCTTGTTGTTTGCCTTTTTCCCCATCCAAACCGAAAGGCCAGATGCTCAGCGTATAGTCCGGCCTCAAGCCTTTGGTCCAGCTGCCCGCATCGGGATATTTATCAACCATGCTGAAAGTCCGGTTATAGTTGAGCTCGATGTTCATGATCCTGTTTTTTGCCTGGTAAACACCCTTGATGGCAACATGCCTGCCCTGTATCAGGTTCAGGTTCAAGCCACTGTCATCCAGGGAGATGAGCGAAGAAATGTCCTTGGGTTCCACGCTGAAAACTTCCTGAACGATATCCAAAAGCTTGAAAAACACCCAATATTCATAGAGAACGGCGATATTTTTTTTGCCGCCGCCATAAACGTTTTCTCCACCTTCCCAGCAAACCCGGGAAGCCAGGTCGTGCATCAGCCAAACCTTCAGAATTTCCCGATAACCCTCTTTCCTTTGCAGAACCGGACTGTTCAGCGGAATGGATTCCGGCATGCCAAGTTCCCGGAAAAGGGAGTTGCTCAACCATTGATCCAGCGTGTTTATGAGCACGGATGATTCGTCGAACAGTCTGTGGTCCTCCCCGGCTCGTTCCCTCACCACGGAACACAAATTCAAAAAACTGTTCAAGGCGTGTTTTACAAACCTGTTTTCCGGTGTGTCAACCGTGGTGACTTTTTGCCTGCCGGTGATCATGCTGGGAACGGAATTCATTTTTTGGGCCAGGGGATGGCTGGAGGGAAGCGCTTCTCTTTTCCCTCCTGAGGCAATTTGGCGGACCATCGCCCGGTCAAAGCGTCTCACGTTGCGGATGTCGCGCGCGGATTCCACGTCGCTCCAGGTGCTCACCGGGGCAGACAGCACCCGGTTCACCGCATCTTTGAACTCCTGCGAATCCAGGATGGAGCGCAGAAAGGCGAATCTTTGATACAGCCCCCGGGAAACATCGATGAACACCGGCCCAACCAACTGCTCGACCGGGCTGTTGGATTTCAAAATGAGTTCGTTGCAACGGTCTGCAATGAATCTCAGCATTTCCTGATAGTCTTCCCGGTATTCTATTTTCCTGGAACGTACTTCCAGCTTCAAAACGCCGGCTTTTTCATTTTCTGAATCGGAGAGAATGTCGATGCTGAGCGTGCCCACCAGGTTTCCGGGAATAATTCTGCCAGAGGAACTGTGGAATGCTGAGTTTTTTACAACACCGAACTCTTCCGACAGGTGAAAACCTTCAATTTCGTATTCATAGTTGCATCCCTCATACACCTGGATTTGGGCTTCGCACTTCCTCCACGCTTCTTCCGGGTTGATTATTTCCAGGCTCTTTTCTTTTTCGGCTTTAAGTGAAATCGTTGCTTTTGAGCCGTCAAAAAGCGTTAATTCGTATTCCATGGAATTTCATCTGAGGAAAAATCAAGCTTCCGCAAAGCTGGTGAAGCCATTGTCGGTCATGTTTCGATACATGCGAAGAAGTTTTTCCAGGGAAAGCGGATATCTCACTAGCAGATCGGGCTCGTTGGGAACCTTGCTTCCCTTGATCAAAACATCCACAAGCTCTTTTTGGGCTTCGCTGGGTGACAGGCACAGGCCAATCAGCTTTTTCAAAACGGGATCCAGCTTGCTGCGCGAACCGTGCACCTTGGGCAAAAGCTTTTGAAAAATGGCGCCGTCCAAAATGGCGTCGTTTTCCGCATCCGGGCTCAGCTTTTTCATAAAACTGAAAAAGCGGCTGATCTCCGAAGCGGTGCGATAGCCGAATTCGGCTCCGATGGGTCGCAATTCCCTAAAAAACTCCATCAGCTTTTCCCGCGCAAAATCATGGCTCTGTTTTTCTCCGTTTCTCAAGCTTATGAAAAGATTTCCAAGTTCAGAGCCCGAACCTCGCTTCATTTCGATGGCGGAGTGAGTGTCGCCCCGCAGAAATACATCCATTTCGGTGTCGCTCACACGAAATTCGATCACATTGGCGCGGTCCAAAACCTTTGGACTGAACATATAGGTGGTTTCGTCGATATTCACCGTGCCAACCATAAAGAGGTTCGCAGGCAGGGTCACACTGGATGGAATCCCTTCCAGATCATGGCTTTCGGGGTGCAAAAAGATTTTCTCTCCGGATTCCATCGCGCTCAAAAAGTCTGCAAAATAGCGCTCCACATGGCTCATGTTCATCTCGTCCAGGATCAAGAAATAAGGCTTGTCCGGGTTTCTTTCTGCGTCAATCATCAGTTCCAACACACGGCTGTCCGGGCTCACATATCTGCCCCGGTCCAAGGCGTTGGGAAAGCCCAGCAGGGGTTCCCTGTTTGTCCAATCCGCTCCCACGGGCACAATTCTGTATTGCTCTTCACTCTCGCAAATCCATTCTGCAAACACCTGCGCCAGCTTGGTCTTGCCCGAGCCGGAAAGCCCGGTGAGGATCACAAACGGTTTGGTGAGCAGGGAAGCAATGTAACGGGTGGCAAGATCCTCTGAAACCCGATAATGAGCGGACTTTGCGGCGTCCAAAAATTTTGATACAAGCGAATGTTCCTGAGTTTTTGCGGGATTTGATTCCACAATGGTTGGAGGAGGCTGGATGGGGGTTTCAGGCTCTTCAGGAATTGGATTTTCAAAGATACCCTTATATTCGTCAAGCAGAGCATCCAGATCTCCAACGATCGTGGCTTCATCCAATCCTCTGTTTGTGGTATCCAATATTTCATAAGCCTTATAAATAAAGGACTCCGGGTATCTCTCTGGCTCACCCAATCCATTACGTCTGAAATATTCTTTCGTGGTGGGAGGTCTTTCTTCAGGAAAATGCCAGTTTCTATTCGGCGGATTTGTAGCACTTACGCCATACGCCAAGATCAGGAGGTTAACTCGTTTATAATACAAATACTGCTATCTCAACAACCAACTGAAAACATTAACTTTGCAAAAAGCACGTAACACAAATGCCGATATTTTTTCCTTCCATCATGCGGTTCCGGTTAAATATAACCCAATCGAAAAACAAAATAATCTACAGCAACTGACACGCAATCAACAGGGTAAAACCGTATTCCATTCATTGCCTTGGCGAACTTTGTTGTTTTTCTTGTTGCCATGTATTACATCTTCGCAGGAACAGGTTGAATCAAATTATAACTCACTGTTCTTTTGTCAAGTAGAAGAGCCAAGCCAGTGTGGGCACACTTAAGGTGTAGGCTCCTGCCTTCATTGACTCTGGGTTCATCCCCATACATTTGACAGATTAGTTTGAATTCTATTTTCATAGAGAAGATATACCATCCAAAAATGGGGTAGGGGATGTATATAACTACATTTACTATCCGTCCAAATCCAAATGGAATAACGTTACGGAGTCTGATACAAATTCAAGCCTCCTATTGGAAAATGGGAAGAAAAGCAACAATTGGTCTCATCATAGAGAAAAACTAGGGGGAGGGGTATTTATTCCTTTTACTAACCATTATTCTTGGCTGATGCCTTTATGCTGCCACTCCCCGATATGACGCAAAAAAAACGAACCATGTGTATTTTGGTGTCTCCAGCGCGGGAAAACTCTATGCTGGGTCCAGTTGAGACAGTATAGGTGCTTGATACGGTTATTGGCTCTTCTGGAACCTTAAATATGGATAACCTCCATTTATCTTTCCTGTCGAATCTGCTGCCCAAACATCCCAGAAATTCCATCCCTTATATGTGTTCGCGGAATAAGGATACACCATCTCCTTTGTTGTTCTGCCTCCATCGTCGTAGTCGCCGGTTAGATCTGATGTATGCTTCTTCCAGTAGGAGTTATTGATAGTGTCAGAATTATAACCTACCAAGCCACCATCAAGCTTACCGTTCACTTTGCCTGTGCTATAGCAATTATTGATGGCGCCTCTATTCGGCCCTACCAGACCACCGGCTATCCCTCCGGTCACGTTACCAGTGCTGTAACAATCAGTTATGGTACCATAGTTACTCCCAATCAGACAACCAGTATTTATGTTCCCGTTTACGTTGACTGTGCTGTAACAGCTGCTGATAGTGCCGTCATTGTATCCCACTAGACCACCCGTTTCACTGTCCCCGTTCAAGCTACCCATGCTGTAACAGTTGCGGATGATGCCGCTATTTCTCCCTAGTAAGCAACCAGTAAAGTCTTTACCAATCACACTTACATCCTCAAGTCCAATATTCAATATTCGTCCGGATGAACATCCAAATAACCCCTGATAATCACTGCTCGGCCTATATATGTACAGGTTAGAAATAACTTTTCCATTCCCGTTGTAATGTCCAGAAAACTCTGTATCATTTTCATTGTCATCAATGCATCCAATCGGGATCCAGCCTTCTCCTTGGCTCCAAGGTGTTACACCTAAATCGATGTCCGCAGTTTGGATAAAAAATTTATCTGCATGGGTCTCCCCCAGAAAGTATCTTAAATTATAAAGGTGCCCGGCATTGCTAACTCGCCAAGGGTCTCGTTCTGTTCCGGAACCGCCACCGAATCCAGTTGTTGCATAGGTGTGAAAAGACCAAACAGGTATATTAACCGCTTCCCCCAGCTCATTGTAAGGAACTACTCGCCAATGGTAGGTGCTGTTCAATGAAAGAAAGTGACTCGGATCATAACCATTAACATAGCCGAGGTCCAACCCGTCGATGATATTTGAAGGAGGATTATTCGTGCCCAACCAAAGCTTAAAACCTCGGGGCACATCCGTGTTTGTCGTGCTAAATATTACCTGCCATTGCAACATGTAATCAAGTGGAATTGATGTACTTTGGTCTGCAGGTATCGGATTAATGGCAACTTCGGGTAACTGTGTGGCTATCTCATTCGTTGGTCTAAAATATGGATATCCGTTATTGACACTGTGGTCCACATCAGGTTTCCAGACTCGCCAGTCCCAATTAACATAAGTGTTTGATGCATAAGGAAAAACCATCTCTTTCTTGGTTCTGTTTTCTGAATATAAGTTGAGGCTCTGGCCTGATGTCTGCACATCACTATAACAGTTGATGAGATGACTATCAAAATTACAGCCCACCATGCCATCGCTAGAAGATTCTCCACTCACACTGCCAGTGCTGTAGCAATTGTTGATGGAACCCCAATCATTATATCCCACCAAACTACCTGCACAAGAATTCCCATTAACAACGCCCTTGCTGTAACAGTTGCTGATGCTGCCTCCATTACTTCCCGCCAAGCCACCGATTAAGGAACACCCGTTCACGTTCATATTTTCAAGTCCCAATTTATGGATTTGACCTAAAAACCGGCCAAACAATCCTTGAAGATTACTGTCTGGCCGGTTAATAAACAGATTCCTAATGATTTTACCGTTTCCATTGTAATTTCCATAAAAATCCAAATCGTATTTATCCTCATCATAAACTCCTATCCACTCCCAATTCCAATTATTATCGATATCCCCATATCCTATTGGCACCCAGCCTTCCCCTTGGTTCCACGGAGCAACACCCAGATCGATGTCAGCAGTTTGAATGAAATATTTGTTTTTGTGAGCCTTACCTATGTAGTGTCTTACATTGTAAAGGTGCCCGGCATTGGCAATTCGCCAAGGGTCTTTTTCCGTTCCCGAGCCCCCATCAAACCCGGTTGTTGAATAGGTGCGAAAAGACCAAACTGGGACATTAACCGTTTCTCCCAGCTCATTGTAGGGAACAACGCGCCAGTAGTAGGTGCTGTTCAATGTAAGAAAAGAGCTCGGGTCAAACTCGTTTTCATGACCAATATCCAGCCCATTGATGATATTAGTAGGTGGATTATCCGTACCCAGCCAGAGCTTGAACCCACAGAGCGGATCAATATTTGTCGGGGTGAAAACCACACGCCATTGTAATTTGTAATCTACAGGGACCATCTTACTGTGGTCAGCAGGTATGGGATATGCTGCAGCCTCAGGCAACTGTGTGGCAAAATCATCCGCTGGCCTGAAATAAGGATACCCATCATTGACACTGTGGTCCACATCAGGTTTCCAGACACTCCAGTCCCAATTAACATAGGTATTTGACGCATGAGGAAAAACCATCTCGCTTGTGGATCTGCCTTCTCCATATAATTTAAAGTTGCAGCCTGAAACCTGCATATCCCAATAGCAGTTACTGAAAATGCCATTACCGTTCCCGATCAAGACGCCTGCGCACCCATTGCCGCCATTGTAACAAGCACTGTAACAGTTGCTAAACGTGCCATAACTTAACCCCACCAAGCCGCCGACAAAAGCGTCCCCGTTCACATTGCCTTTACAATAACAGTTACTAAAGGTACCCTGATTATATCCCGCCAATCCACCGATACGACCACTCCCTTTAACACTGCACACGCTGTAAGAATTGTTGATGCTGCCTTCATTATATCCTGCCAAGCCTCCGATATCTTGGTCTCCAGTCACACTGCCGGAACTGTAGCAATTGCTGATGGTACCGCCATTGCTTCCAGCCAAGTTGCCTACAAACGATTTTCCTCTCACGTTGACATCAACGAGTCCCAGATTCTTGATTTCACCTGAGGAAAATCCAAATAAACCCTGATAATCACCGTCCGGTCTATTTATATACAGGTTGGAAATGACCTTCCCGTTACCATTGTAGTTACCGTAAAATCCTGTGCGAGTGCTGCTTTCATAATCATAATAATATCCAATCGGCATCCAACCTTCTCCCTGGTTCCACGGAGTCACACCCAGATCTATGTCCGCAGTTTGGATGAAATACTTATTTTTGTGTGCTTCGCCTAAATAATTCCGCACGTTGTCCAGCTGTTTCGCTGTTGCCACCTGCCAGGGATTGGATCTGGTGCCCGAGCCACCTGCAAACTGAGCAAAGCCTGAACTTAGCAAAATGCAAAAACTGAAAACCAATATCCATGACTTCATGATTCCTCCATCTTCTGGCGATTTTGCCATCCATCGATTCTAAGGTTTGCCAATATACAAATCCCACTTCCGTTGGGAGCGGCTTGCCTCTGTCAATAAAACGATGCCAAACATATTTTTATTCCTTAGGCAAATCTCCAACTACATCATTTTCTGTCAATGTTATATTCCAAGCTGATTTCTCTATGGTACCACACCCCGATATGACCCAAGAATAAAAAACGGACCATGTGTATTTTGATGATTAGATTCCTAGTGCTTTGCAAAACAGTTCTTTTAATTGATCCAATTGTTCTGGAGAAATCATTCTTTCTTCTAAAGCTCGTATTATTTCCAATGGTTTTTGATCACCTCTTTTATACAAATCTAACTCAAAATGTTTTTCTAAACAACCGGAAAAACAAACAGGATCGGAAAGTGTAAAAAGGTTCTTTTTGCTTAAAATGTATTTATTTATCACATCATGATGCTTTTTTGAATTGTCATCATCAAACATGAGCCCATGATCTATTCCAAAACTTTCAAACAACAACATGAACCTGTGTAGATTAAATTTACCCAAGGCATCTACTACAAAAATTCTATGTTGAGACAGATCATTCCATTGATTTGCTAAAAGATAATTAAATAGAGCTTTTTCAGTAGCACCTTCGACCAGTAGTACTTTATCAGCAAAAAACATTGATGCCTTATCAGAATCCAGCCACAACTGATATCTGAATTTTTCGTGTTGAAGTGCGATAGATTCTGGGGGAGCCGAAGCTATAAGTTTTTTTGCTTCATTTTTTTGTCCTTCCTCTATCGATGAGTCATCTATATAGCTCTGGAGGGCACTTTGAAAATCAAATACGCTGGAGAATACTTTATCTAGTTCGAACTCTTTCATTTGATAAAACTTCGAAACTCCGTTTTCTTTTTTAAGTCGCACTATCTGTGGAATTGCATCGCTGTTTTTGCTCACGAAAATCGGTGAATGAGTTGTAATTAAAATCTGTTGATTTTCAACAGAGCTTAACCTTCTTAAATGAAATGCCATTATCTCCTGTTGTGCAGGGTGAAGGAACGACTCGGGTTCTTCAAATAATATCAGATTAAAATCAGGGTTAAATTCCTTTTTATCTGACTCCTTTTCATCCTTGAACGTGGAAGACAATTTGATTAATTCATATATCACTGATCTTTGAAAGCCGTGTCCATATCTCTCTAATTCGAGTCCATCAGCCCCTAACACTGTGTCTACAAAGGATGGTTTCACTAAATTTTTAGAGATATCATCCGTGCCAACAGGATTCACGGTTAAATTTAGCTTAATATTCCATTCATTAAGGGCTTCGTTGATTGGTGTAGAAATTTCGGATAGGAATCCATTTTGTTTGTTAGCTTCCTTGTCAAGCTCCTTGAAAGCCGATTCGATTTGAGTATAAGCATTACTTTTCTTCACTATTTTTTTTAGCATAAAGTTCAACATATCTCGAAGAGGCGATGGTCCTGAGGTTTTCATTTGTTCATTGGGTGTTGTAAGTGCAGGGATATAAATTACATTACCCACCTTTGCTGTGCTGACATTTTTAGCCCCATAAAACAATTCATTTACTTCAACGCCGTCGACGATAGCATAAATATTGCTTTGAGACGCCCGTACCTTTGTACCCTTAAAATATCGTTTTACTGTAAGGGTGTTAGTCAACTGTTTACTCTTATATTTATCGGCTAAGTTATTCCATTCATCGTCTGTTAATGCAAATGAGATTTCAATCCAAGAATCATTATCTAAGGTGCTAATTTTGGGGAAATCCTCATTAGACCACTTTAACTTGTCTTCATAAAAAGTCCTAAGGGCATTGATGACATTGCTTTTTCCTGAATTGTTTGGTCCCACAAGCATTAAAAACTGATCAGCCTCGATTGTTGCGTCAGTGATCGAACGATAATTGTGTATGACAATCTTTTTAATTTTCATGATCCTCTCCTTAGAAATTATTCACTTTATAGGCAACTTATTATAATGTCAGTCTCTTTATTTAAAATCGTATGCAATTGTTTTGTCAGCAACCAGTGTAGTAATCAAAACGATTTCTGACATTTATTGTTGTTCCTTAGGCAAATCTCCAACTACATCATTCTCTGTCAACGTTTTATCCCGAGCTGACTGCTCCATGAGGCCAGCCCTATTGTAAAAAGCCACCCAAATTTGCAAATTGGGATATTCCTAAGCGACTTGAAGCAAAAATAGTTAAAATACTGTCGCAGGACCATACAGGAGACAGCAAGAGCAATCAGTAGTTACTTATTTTACAGAGAACATGCCTATAAGAGACGCAATTATCCCAGCCAGGGAGAGTCCACCAATTAAATAAACTCCCGACTTGATGCCCCGCAGTTCATCAACTTGATTTTGCTGGATCATTATGGCTCTGTTTTGGGTTGCAATTGAATCTGACACGTTTGAGAAAAGAGTTAGGGCGTAAGGACTTAAGGGGATGCCGTTTTCGGCAGAGATGGTTTTTGTGATATCCTTGTTGCCATATTTTACGGATTTTACCGACTCGACAGGGACGACCACCAATGTTTGTGTATCGGTACGATAATAAATCTGACCATCCACGACACCCAGCAATTCACATTTTATGGAATCCCGTGTTCCATGGAGGTTAATGTAGTGGTTCTGCGCATAAAGCATGAACGGGACGAAGCAAAGAAGCGAAATTAGGGCAATACTTACAGCCTGTTTCATGATGTCTCCTTTAAGTATATTTTCTTATGGAAAGGATGAAAAACCCATAATGGTTAGTTTGGGGGCGTGTCTAATTATGTCAAGAGAAAAGCGGCTCGAGGAAGCCAGGCGGAGGATTGAAAGCCGTCTAGAGGCGGACTACTTTGAAACTTGAGAGATCCGTAGCTGTGGGGCGGAGCGACGTCGACACCTTCCGCCCAAATTTTGGGGCAATGGAATAAGGGAGCAAAGTTTATGACAGACAAGTGGATAAGTGTTGGGGAATATACGGAATTGGTTGGAATATCCTGGCAAGCGGTGATGAAAAGGATCAAAGCTGGACAGTTGGAAGCAAAAGAAATGGATCATCCTTCGGTGAGAGTGAGAGTGTCTTTTTTGGTTAACCATGACATATATGACGCAAGCAAAAAAACCGGACCATGTGTATTTTGAGCTGAGGGGTACCGTTTATTTATTTTTTTCTACTTATCCACGGTTGGAATAAGGATACCATTAGGAATATCAGTAAGATTTGCTTTTTGATGGCTGAAGCCAGCATAGTTGGATAGGTGGTAAAAATGGGCCTTGTTATCCCTTACTATCACCTCTTCTGAAAATGATATGAACTGCTTTGACTTTCATCCTCTTCATTTAAATCTGTGTAGACTACTTAACTTAATGCCATAATATACTTAACACATATTATGGAATAATAAATCATAGTATCGATATCTTCATGTTAAAATTTCAGTAAATCCCATTATGTTTCATTTGGTTATATGAAATAAATATATCAAGGGAGATATTTATTGCTTTTACTATCCCGCGCCATGCTTTTAAAGGCATTCCCCCAAAAAAGTGAGGAACTGTAGTTGTAGTAACATGTTTATCAGATAGATAGCTTATATTTCTGTCCATTAATTTGTGTTTTCGGATGCAAATCGGGTTGTCTATGCACAATTGTGAAGAAAATTCTTGAAGTTATCCACAAAACAAGCTCCGGAAAACAAAGTTATCCACACCGGCAAAGATTCTTGGCGTTGAAAAATATAGCATACCTGTTAAATAGAAGGTCAATATCGGAAAAAGCTGTTATTTCTTGCTTGGATTTGTTTTTGAAGCTTTGAGTCAAGATTTGCAAATTAGCTTCATAAAGAGGATATCTGGAGGCCAAAAACCTGCAAAATCTTGGACAGAAATATATCTTAAGAAATTGCAATAAATATCTTTACAAAAACGACGCTCCCGTTATCTTGGTCTTGAAATTCAACCAATAGGAGCGTCGATATGACGAAGACAGAAAAAGAAACCAGCAGTTTTATGCAAGCAAAATTATCGAACCTGGTCAACAGGATTAGCCGGGGCATGAGCAGACCAGTGAGCAAATTCATCCGGGACATGCTGTTTGGCATATGTGGAAATGGCACGGCATCGGTTCACAAAATCGCCCAGAATACCATTGATGGGACCAGCACCAAGAAGACCAGTGAGCGCCTATACAGGAATCTGGGTCGGGAAGGTCTGGATGAACAATTACGTGAAGCCCTGATGGATATTGTATGTCCCAAGCTTGAACAGGATTCCCTGATCATAGTTGACGAGAGCGATATTGAAAAACCTTACGCGAAGAAAATGGAAGGCTGCAAACTGGTACACAATGGCAGCAAAGCAATACAAACCAAAGGTTATAACCTTCTGAATATCTTGGTCTGTCTGGATGATGACCAAGGTTATCAGTTGTTGCCAGTGAGCAGTGATCTCATCTCCACCGATTTGGAGCTTGATTCAATCAAACAGCTTATGCATGACCGCTTGATTGATATCAACATCAAGAGCAATGGTCGGGGCTTGTTTGTCTTTGACCGGGGTTATGATGACCGCAAGACGATTGGCTTTCTGGTTGAAAATGGCATGTCTTTCATCGTCCGTGGCGTTGGGAAAAGAAACATCCTGGAAGACACAACGGAAGTGAATTTCAAGCAGGTAATAAGCAGTATTGACCTTGCTTTCGAACTCCCGGGCTTCAAACCCAACGAGACCTTTCGCTGTGCCACGCGGCGCATCGGGGTCCGGACAGACGATCATCCCTCCGCCAAAGCCAACAGTGTAGAGGCCAGCCTGGTTATTTGTCGCAAATTTGCCAGAGGCAAGCAAAAGGGAAAGGACTTCTATCTGATTTGCGACTTTGGCGATCCGGAACTGTCGGACTTGGAAATCATCCAGCGGGCAATCAGCGCATACCGCAAACGTTGGAAGATTGAAGAAATGCACCGGCAAATGAAACAGGACCTGCAATGGGAGAAAATGCGTGTGGCCAGCTACGTCAAACTGAAGAATCTCAATATGTTGATGATCATTTCGCTGTACTTCATCTACTCCTGTAAAGATGTGATCGAAAAGATTGCGGAGGCCTTCCCAAAGATCATCTGTTTTAGAAAAAAGGACTGGGCTAAACTACGCCAGTTCGTTTACTACAGGCTTTGCCAGGTACTGAAAATCTGCCTGCAGCGAACTACACACTATAATACATCTCCATATAGACCTGATTTGACCGATCCTTGGCAAATGAAAATAAGACTGGTTTAAAAAATGGGGGAATGCCAAATGCTTTTATTCTTGACAATTTTTCTCATGATATCCAAAATATATTCGCAGTTCAGGATACTATTAAAAAAGCTGCAATTGTCGAAACAAGTGCCAAACAGGAGATGAATGACAATGATTTACAAACCATATTTCCCAAACGGCAAAAGTATAATGGTGAAATACCTGGCGGGAAATATGTGTCCACAGATCGTAGTCGGTCTCCAAGCACAGACCATTATACACACCTCTATCCTTTCAATTTCGAAAATGAAAAATAAACTTGCACGCTCGGGCGGAAAAAACCACCGTAATCATCGCACAATTACGCATAATCACGCCCGTAGTCTTATCGGTTTATCTTTCGACATCCTAGTTCATTTCACAATCAAACCGGGCCTGTTTCTAAGCGTAGTCGGCAAACCCGGATAGAATCAGGCCCATCATCCCTTACAGACCAGCTATTTCAAAAAGACACTTTCAAGGAGACAAAATGATGAGAAAAATCATCTTAATGGCATTGGCCTTCATAGTCATAAGCTTTTTGTACGCCGATATCCACACTATCGGCACAGGCCAATCAATTTCTGGCATACCTTTTTACGGCAACTATGACTATGGTTGGAGCAAAGTAATTTACACAAAAGACGAAATCAACGCTTCCGCATTGTTCACGGCAAACAACATCCTGGGTGTGTGTTTCGAAGTATATGGCAATCCCCGCTATTATACGAAACATGATCAACGCATCTACGTGAGACACACGCTTGCAACATCCTATGAAATGGAAGACCATGAACCAGACCCCTATTACCCCGGTTACGCAAATTTCCAGCTGGTATATCAAGGAAGCATAACTTACGAAGGTGGAGGTTGGTATTATTTTGAATTTTCCTCACCTTTTACTTGGAACGGAACACAAAACGTCGAATTTCTTTTTGAAAACTGGGATGGAACGGATTTGCAAGGATATCCAACCTTCAAAGGTTCCAGCACTGAAAGAAGCTGTGCAGTCTTTGCTTATCAGATGAATTCCTTCCCAAATGATATGGATGGAGGTCTCTATGAAGTACGTCCAAACATACAGTTGGTAACGCCCGCAACCACAATACCTCCGCCTGTAACTCCACTATATCCGGCAAATAACGCAACAAACGTCCCCGCAAGCTCTCAGCTCAAATGGAAATATTCCATCGGAGCAACCGGATATAAACTATATCTTGGCACAGATAATCCACCAACCGACATTGCAAACGGTATCAACTTGGGCGATGATTTGACCTATGACCATCCGCATGGCTATGAAGCCGGCGTTCACTATTATTGGAGCGTTGTTCCATCCAACGTCTACGGCAACGCTACTGGAAACACCATAAGCAGTTTTACGGTTGCGCCAGACGGGGCTATTGTATTGGGAACCGATACATTTACGCAACGCTTCCCTCTGGGTTCATACCATGCCTATGAGCGTAGTGCTGCTCTCTATTTGGCAGACGAATTAGGGCCGAATAACTATCGAATTTCATCCCTCAGTTGGTATGCAACCGTAAATAGAAATGCCTCCGTTCCCACAAAAATCTTCCTAAAAGCTTATGCGGGGGAAAACTTGGTAAACACTTCCTGGGAAATTATGGTTGCAGGAGCCACCCTTGTCTATAATAATACTCATACCGGAATAACGGCCAACGCTTGGAATACAATAGCTCTGGACAATAGCTACCTTCTGGGGCAAAATTCCAACCTGCTGGTTCTTGTGGAAAGAAATCTTGGAAATCCAGGTCAATATTCATCCGGAGGATTGTTACGCTCAACCCGGGCAGAAGGAAAACACCTCACTTGGTCGCAAAACACCATGCCAACCGGACATGGAATAGTGTCGGACATCCGCCCAAATCTGGTGATTCAAACTTCCATTGAAAATCCGGGACAATTTCCCGCCCCCGCAACCCTGATGTATCCTGAAAACAATGCCATTCTGGTTCCAATTGATGTGACTTTGAGCTGGGCCAGCGGTGGAGGTGGTCCAACCGGCTACAAACTATATTTTGGAAAGTTTCCCAATCTCGAGTATATAGGAGATTTGGGCAACACCCTGTCTTGGACGCCACCCACCCTTTCCCATAGCACGGAATATGGTTGGCAAGTGGTACCTTATAATATCATTGGTGATGCAATCAACTGTCCCGTATGGAAATTCAAAACAACCCTTTCCTCAATAATCACCGTTGGTGAAGGAGAGAGCCAAAGTTTTCTTCCTTTTTTCACCAGATATAAAGCCGCCCGTACCCAGATGCTGTTTTCGGCAGATGAACTGAATGCCAAGGGTGTTCGGGCCAACAAACAAATTGAAGGCATAGCTTTCAATGTGATAACCTGGCATTTAAACCCTCTGGATAACCTCATGTTCCGCATAAAACATACGTCGGCAACCACCCTGACGGGTTACGACAATGATGTCGAAAGCTTCCAAACTTGTTTTCTTGCCTCCCAACCCCTGGCTTCTCTCGGATGGAACTACTTCTGGTTCGATCAGCCTTTTGTCTGGGATGGAACAAGCAATCTGCTCATTGATGTTTCATTCACGAACCCGGCTCGAGCCTTCCCTGAAAGCGCCATCGCCGCAACGTTCCTGGAAAACATGACTTGGGGCGGAGGTTCGGATTTTGATGAAGGTGCATCAATTCTTACAGGAGAATCCAGGAGATGGCGCCCCAACACACGCTTCTTGATGGAAGTCCACGTCCCCCAACAACTGAACGTCCCTTTTGTTGAAGTCAATTTAAACGCCTTGGGGCAGCCCGTCTTGAATTGGAACGAGGTGGACGGAGCCCAATCTTACATCATCCTGGGTTCCCCCGATCCCTATGCTGCCGGCCCCTGGAGTGAATTGGCTACCGTTTCAGACACCAACTTTGTTTACGAAGGCACCGAAAAAATGTACTTCTATAAAGTTATAGCTAGCAGCGAACCAGAATGAGCTGAAAAATCACATTAACCAACAGTCATAACCAAGCTAAAAATGGACCCTCGCATTTTGCGGGGGTCTTTTTTCTGCCAATGCAGAGAGCAAATATTTAAGCCCGGCATATCAGAACCGGGCTTAAATATTTTGGATACATGGTCTTTATTATTTCATCAACACCGCTTTTCGTACAAAGTTGTCTTTGCCGGCTTTCATGCGGATGTAGTATACGCCGGTACCGCAAAGGCGTCCTTGGTCGTCGCGGCCGTCCCATTCGCTGCGGTGGTGCCCGATGGATTTTTTTTTGGGGGGAATCAAACGCACCAGCTCTCCCTTGACGTTATAGATCTCAAACTGGACTGAAACGCTTTCTTTCAAGCTATAGTTGAAGAAAGCAGTGGGATTGAAGGGATTGGGAAAGATCGAGCTAAACTCGGTGACCAATGGAGGAGCTGGCACTTCACCGTTGGAAGCCACATATTCTATGCTTATGGGGCCAAAGAAATGCACTGTGCCGTCAATATCTGAACTTTGCAGCCAATAATAATAGATGCCGTCATCATAAAGTTCGCTATCCGTATACAAATAAACCTGTTGCTGCGAACCATTTGTGGCGAGAATCATACTACTGATGGCTGCTGCACTGGCAAGATCATCTTCATCATTGCGTAACACGTAAAAACCCGCTACCCCAGTTTCGGATTGAGTGATCCATTTCAGATTCACAAAATTGTCCACGGAAATGGTGGCGGTGAAACTGGATAGTTCCACAGGCACGTGTCCACCTTCTTTTTCATGCAACTCAATGTCATCAATATACCAACCATAAGTGTCTCTTATATATCCATCGAAAAGCCAGGATATCTGAAATGTTCCGTTAATTCCAGCTATATCAATAGTTTCGGTTGTACCGGGGCCCACATCCTCCATAGGGTCCACCAAAGACCAAAGAGTTTGCCAAGTGCTTCCATTATCGGTTGAATATTCCACCGCGTAGGTGGCGGTTCTTGTGGTAACTTGGACCCAATGTTTGAAACTTAAAGTGAAGCCCGCGGCATTGCCCACAAAATGGGGCGTAACAACCCTATGTTGCTTAGTTTCCCAGGGTATAAAAGCACTAATCGACAGTTCGGGAGCACTCTCTCCGCCGGCAAAATTATAGGGTACAACTCTCCAGTGAACGTCATTTCTATCCCAATCCTCGGGTATATTATCTTGGGCAATACCGGTAAAATCTTCCATCCACGGGAAACTGTTTATTGGTGGGGCAAAAGTTGTCGCATTACCTGTTACACCGGGAGAATAATCGGTGGAACCCACACCGTCGTCACGTTGTGACCAAATCCTGTAATAGTATGTGTCTTTTGGGTCTCTGTCTTCGTGTGTGAAGCCGGTTATCGAGCTGTTTGCCAGCAGGACAGTGCCTCCTCCGGTGATTGTGTTACCCACCGAATATGAACCGGAAGGCGTGCCAAAGTTGTCCGAATCGTTCCAGGCCAAAAGCACATTGTCGGAATTCGCATTCAAACTCCAGTTCAAATCGATTCTCACATGGCTGGATGGGCTAACAACAAAGGGTTTTGGATTGACAGAATCATATTCGTACACGGCAATATCGTCAACGTACAAATACCCCGAATTTGCAGGTGTATAGCAATGCATTGCAAAGTAATATGTGCCTGAAGTATCGGGAACGAACTCTTCTGTAACCCTCTTTTCATAAGTGTCGCTGCTTACATCTTCCAAAGTGAGAAGAACATTGGTCTGACCGGCACTGGTCTGGCTGCTTCCCACCGTCACTTTCATATTTTGAGCTGCTGATCTGGTACGCTGATAGAATTCAAGCACATAGGCTTTGCCGGCAGTCAGGTTAACTGCCTTCGTAAAAATCCAGGCATTTGATGCAACATAACTTAGTCCCCGATGCCCCAAACAATTATTTGGGGAATAGGAATATGTCGCGGTTGTGTTCCGTGTCCAGTCGTTACTGGAGCCGGTTTTTTGAAGCTTCCAGCCTGTGGGAACAAAACTCCCGGTGTCAAAATTTTCCGTGAGTATGACCGTACGTCCGCTTAACCCAGAAAGCAAGCATAGCATTAGAATTAAGGCTAATACAAAAAGTGTCCTTTCTTTCATGATCTTCTCCTTCTTATTATTTGGTGTGTGCTCACCTCTAAATCCGAGGGTTCGTGCTCTATCAATCGCAATAACAGCACACGATTGCATAATTTTTTACAATGATTTCGATCTTAACTCAAAATAGACATGGTTTTCAAAAATTGTCAAGCCAAATAAAATATAAATAGAGATAAAACAAACTCCAACCCACTTGAAGACAAGCTTGACCAAATTTCATCGCGTTTATAATGGCTATGTGGGGTATCCACTTGACAAAACAAACGTTCTCAAGAATTGGAAATGATATGAAAAAAAAATCGCAACCCAAAACGAATGAAGCTTACACACTTGGGCACAGCGCCCAATACGTTGCAAAACATTTGGAGTTGATAAAAGACTATTGGCGAACGCTGTCTCTGATTGACGACAAAATTCTTCACGGACTGGAGCTTCCTGACAGGATGGATTCGCCAATTGCGAAAACCAAGGCTTGTCATTTGTTGATTTGGGGTGTTTTTTTCTATCTGGATGGCAATATGCTGCGAGGTCGGCAATACTTGATGGAAGCAAACGATTTGCTCCGAAAAGAGATTCGCCAACCGAGCGGTTATCTGCCTCCAAATGATTTATATTCCTATTCTTTATTTGAAATTGCCAGCCTCCACTATCTCCTGTCCGACATGAAAAACACAAATGAATACTTGGATCAAGCCTATTCCTTTTCGGTGTCGGAAACGTTGAAGGTTATTATTCGCACCCTGAACCGCGCGGTTTGGCACAACCGCTTTTATATGGACGTGGTGGAAGGAGACTTGAACGAATATGACAATTG
This sequence comes from Candidatus Cloacimonadota bacterium, assembly GCA_012728875.1. Taxonomy (GTDB): domain Bacteria; phylum Cloacimonadota; class Cloacimonadia; order Cloacimonadales; family Cloacimonadaceae; genus Syntrophosphaera. The sequence continues at coordinate 15,173 of JAAYEF010000010.1, read as the reverse complement.
CTTGGACTATCTTCGCAAACACAAGATACACTATGCTTTGGTGCTGGGTTTGTACTACCGTTTGGGGATAAACGTAAAACTGGATTTGATGGACAAAGCTTTCGACAACTATTTTGAGGGCAGCCGGATATGCAAAAAAATGGGGTTGGACAGTTTCCATGCAGCATTTCAACTGGCTTTGGGCATCTGGTATGCCAATCACAAGGAATGGCAAAATGCGTTGAACTGCTACCGTGAAGCTTATGACATCAGCAAAAACCACTATCGACGCGCACTATGCTTGGAAAACACAGCTTCCCTTTACGAGCGATATGGCCAAAACCACAAGAAGCGCATAGAAACGCTGCTCACCCTGCTGGACTACTGTGAAAAACACCAAATCGTCCAAAAAATTCCGGTTGCCTGCCTCTATTTGGCGCAGCATCAATTTGAAGAACTTCAGGACTGGGACAAAGGCTTGTATTTCTATAACAAAGGCTTCGAAGCCGCCACTTTGATGCAAGTTCACGGAATTTATCTTTTTTCCAGAGCCGCAAGGATAGTGAGGGAATACCCCCTGATTTTAGAAAAATATGATGCCAGCGGCTCAAAATCGAAAACTGAAAAGGGAGTATTCGAACTCTGTTTGGGTAAAGACTGGAATCAGATAAAAAACATGTTTGAATATACTTTATTAATGTACCACAGATATCAAACCGAAGATGCAAACATCCTTTCCAAACAGCTTGGCCTAAAATTGCGCACCACTTATGCAATAAGAGAAAAACTCATCGAAGCGGGCTATGATATACCTGACCTACGCTACAGCTATGCTCGCGTACGCAAGCTCGAACTGAACCCCGATTTGGTTCGCTATTGCCACGAAGTGGGGGACCTTGACTGGAAAAATGCAAACCGCCATTTTCAAACAGATATTTTAAATTATCTGTTCAAGCATCATAAATTCAATAAAATGAAGCTGAGCAGACAACTGAATATAAGCTACCCAACGGTTTTAAAGTTCCTAAAAGAATTGACTCAGAATTAATCTGCTCCGAAGTCTGAAAATCTGAACACTTGAACTCAAAACCTATAAATCCAGATTATTTACTTTGGTTCCTGTCATTTTGTTTCAATTTGAGAAACTTATCAGACCGTAAACCGGTATTCAAAATCTTAGGAAACATTTCGGGCGGATTGGGCTCCTTCAGTCCGATCAGTTGACAAAAACTTTTTTGCCAAATCTCCTTTATTATTTGGCTGCAACTCAGGCAACTGCGATTTTTCCCAGCAACCAACGATACTACCCTATGAGATATGGTGCAATGTTAGAACTGCCTCATGGCACTGTGCCTGCTGGATTTACCAAATCTATCAAGTAAAGCAGATATGCTTTCCCCGAGAATGCTGGCCAAGCAACGTAATGAAGTATATAGTTTTGAACATCCTCGTTTCCGGTAAATCTTAAATACTGCAAAAAAATACTTGACAGAATCCCTGTGTCCAGAAATTATTATGCAACGTATGTGAAGACTTCATAGTGTGCTCAAGCTTCAAGATTAAGAACTATAAATTCTTGTTATGAGTTCTCTGTGAAATCCTTTAGTATTTGTCGTTTATTGTCCCAGTGATAATAAATTTTGTAAAACAACCATAACAACAAGGAGAAACAAAGTATGAAAAAACTACTTGTACTAGTCAGTCTTCTGTCCTTTGCGGTTTGTATCATGGGATACAGTATGAATTATGTCTATCAGGAAATCAGGCTTGAAAACCTTGATATCCGCGACTACGTGACCAACACAGCCCCGCCTAACACTCACTCAGCAGACTGGAAACTTGAAGTTACCGACGGAAATGAAACAGTTTCCACAGACTGGGCTCACGTGACATATCTGAGAGTTTGCCGCCAAACAAACAGCCCAGGAAACGGCGCGGGATTTGCAGTTTTCAGAGGTGATCTTTTTTCCACATCCGGATCGATGGTCGGCCTCACTTTTACCTATTATTTGACATATCTGGGCAATCCTGACCCTGAAACAAACACATTTTCTTGGCAATATGTCCATGAGAGTGCCGGGAATAAATGGCGTATGAATGATCTCGCGGTCATTATTCCCGACAGCGTAATCTTGGGCGACGAAGCCCATGTACCGGTTGAGCTGAGCAGCTTTACTGCCGTCGCGACAAGTCACAATACTGTACAGTTGGACTGGGTGAGCCAATCTGAGACAAACATGCTGGGATATCGTGTGTATCGCAACGAAAGCCCTCAACAGAGCGACGCGCAGTTGGTGACTCCCATTTTGATCCCTGCAACCAACACTAGCCAAACCCAGACTTACAGGTTCATCGACACGGAAGTCGAAAACGACCACACCTACCACTATTGGCTGGAAAGTGTCGAGCCTGCCAGCAACAGTTACCACGGCCCCGTCAGCGTTAACGTGACGATGGACATCCCACCCGCCCTTCCGGAGCTAACCATACTGAAAAACGCCTATCCCAATCCTTTCAAGATGGGTGGCGTAGCAAATATCGAAGTTGAAATCAAAGCTGGGGAGAATGGCACTCTTACGATTTACAACATTAGCGGCCAGACTGTTAAAACCGTGAAGCTCGGCGAAGGCAGCCACAACGTTACCTGGAATGGTACAGATAGCAGCGGCAAAGCCTGCGGTAGTGGAATCTATTTCTACAAGCTAAGCACGCACAGCCTTAACCAAACAAACAAGATGGTTATCATAAAGTAAGAAATCATCAATACAAATGTTAATCAATTGGGCGCGGTCGATGGATCGTGCCCTTTTGTGTTTTTTGGGAAGCCCAAGTTATCAAGACAAGGGTCAATTACGCGGTTTTTAACCACTACATTACACACTATATTTAGACACGCGTAAAGAAAAAATGCGGACACAGAGTCCCTGCCCTTGGGAGGACAAATTGCCCGGTCTTTGGATATGTAGGGTATGTATGGCTGCAAATGAGACTTTATAAATAAAATAGAGCCATAAAAGGAGACCCTTGTGAAAAACAGACTCTTAAAACTGCTGGTGCTGATCCTGGCACTTGGCATTTGCTCCACGATTCATGCCCAAACCGATATCACAATTGGAGAAGGGGCGGAATCGACAAACTATGCGACACCTTACGCGAGTTGGTGGAATAGCTTCCGACAACAATACCTGATTCATGCCGCTGAGATTTTTGCAGCTGGAGGAGGTCCGGGTAACATCAATTCAGTTGCCTTCAACGTTCAACAGGTCTTGAATGTGTCGCCGATGCCTGGTTTTATGATCAGGATGAAACACACGAACCAAACAGAACTGGTTCCAGAATTTGAACTTGGCGAATATCAAACCGTATATGAATATCACAATTTCGCTCCCACCACGACGGGATGGATAGTCCATAATTTTTCCAATCCCTTCAACTGGGACGGAGAGTCAAACATAATAGTTGAAGTATCCTCAAGATTCCGGGATGAATGGGTGGGCTTTAATTCGTATGTTTATTGTACCAACACGGACTATGCCAGCAGTCTGCGTTTTCAAAGCTTGGAGGATGATGGCTTAACCGGAACCTCCGGCACGCTGCGCGAGTTAAGGGCAAACATGAAGTTTAACATGCAGGCTTTGGTGCCCACCAGTCAGCCCAATCCGGCTTTGCTTGTGCTTCCCAGAGATGGCACCTTCGATGTTATTCCCACGGGAAACCTGGAATGGAAAAGCGGCGGCGGAGTCCCTTCTGGATACAAAGTGTATCTGGGGACCGACAACCCGCCCCCATTTGTTGGGGAAACCACCGCTACAAGCTATCCCCTGCCTTCAGACATCGAGCCTGAAACCGTCTATTATTGGCGCGTCATTCCCACCAACATCATTGGTGAAGCTGAAAACTGTCCCGTTTGGAATTTTACCACAGCCAATCAATATGTTACAATTGGTTATGGAAACGAGTTTTCCCGGCTGCCGATCGAATTTAAATACACAGCTTCTCTATTCGAATGTATCTATTATCCTGACGAATTCGGTTTTTCAAGCGGGACAATTACATCCTTGGCATTTTACAACCTCTTCATCAGGCAAGCACTGGATCAAAACATACAAATTTGGCTGGGATCGACCGAGAGAGCAGACCTGCAGACTGGAGGTATGATTCCGTCCACACAACTCCAAATGGTTTTTGACGGAAACGTCGATTTTCCCCTCGGCTCGAATATGATCCACATTCTGTTTGATACGCCTTATGAACATGAAGGCGGCAATTTGGTGATGATGGTTTACCGCCCGCGAAACACGCTTACTTTGGACAGCGAGGACGGCTTTTATTGTCAAAGTGGTCCACAGACAAGAGCTCGGATTGTGACCCTTGGCGGCGGTGTTGCCAACATAAACCCAGCCAGTCCGCCTCCCGGCACTACAAAATCAATATTTCCCAAAACCAGCTTCTTCTATACCGGGGAATCCATCAATATGGATTTGGAGGCGTATCACATCATTGGAAACACAACCCCCAGCGTTGGCAAAGCCTGCAACTATTTGATTCATATCCGCAATAACGGCGTTGAATCCCAAAGCAATTATCAGGTGAAGCTTTACCAGGAAGGAGACATCGAAATCGGAACTGTGACCGGTCCGGAAATCGGGCACACTGAAACCTTGCAGATTCCTTTTTCTTGGACTCCGACCTCTGAAGGTTCCACCTATCTCTACGCCAAGGTGTTTTTGGATGGAGACACCATGCCTCACAATAATGTGACCGCTAACTATAACGTGGATGTGAAACCCGAGGGGACATCCTTGATAACAGTTGGCAATGGAGGCTCTTTTGGAAGGATGCCGATAGCTTTCTTCTATCAAAACTCACTGTTCGAAACAATTTATTTAAGGGACGAATTGGACGTGGAGCGTGGTTTACTGGAAGCCATACAGCTGTACAACAAGTACGACGAGGATTTTTATGATATGCCCGTGAACATCTGGATGGGCGAAACAAACCAAACTGATCTTACCTACGGCTGGATACCCTCCACACAGCTTACGCAGGTTTTTGATGGAACCTTGGATATTCCCAGTGGGCAAAACGACATTTTGATACCCTTGACCACTCCCTATCCTTATGAGGGTGGAAACCTGGTCATGATGGTGCAACGTCCTTGGGAAAACCAATTTTACTGGATGGTCAACCACTTCGTGCAACACGATGGAGTTATTATTTACCGAACACGTTTTGCGGAAAGTGACGCCGTGAGATACAATCCCGCATCCCCTCCCACAAACACGGTTCCCCAACGAACCTTCCCAAAAACCTCATTCGTGTTTTCGACTGAGGGACTGGGTTCGGTTTCAGGTACAGTCCACACTCTGGGCGCGCCGATGATCGGAGCAACAGTTGCAGTTAACAACACTCTGTTGCGTTATACAACCGCTGCAGATGGGAACTATGAGTTTCCCTTCGTTGAGCAGGGCTTGCGTCAAATTACTACTACCAAGTATGGATATCAGGATCTGACGCTTGACGTGAATGTTGTGGAAGGCGAAAATGTCAGCTTGGATTTTAACCTCGTTCCAATCCCGCTGGTCACCGTGACCGGACGCGTGGTGGGTAGCGATAATTTTGAAGCCGGTCTGAACAACGCCACAATCAAATTGAACGGATATGAAAACTATCAAACCACCACGAATGCCCAGGGCTTCTTCACCATTCCAAACGTATATTCGGATAAAACATACAGCATAAGCATCAAGCGCAGCGGATATCGCGAACATACAGGAAACTTGACAGTTGAAAGTTCGAACGTGGATATGGGCGACATCATCCTGCGTGAACTCTCCAACCCTCCGCGCAGTGTTGTAGCCACAGAAGCCTTCGACTTTTCAAAGGTGTCTGTTACCTGGCTTTCGCCGGCTACGAACGACGTTGGCCAATGGATTCACTATGATAGCGGTAACAACGTAGGAAACAAGATCGGCACGGGAAGCGCGGTAGATTTCGACGCTGTAATCCGCTATCCCGCATCCGCCCTCACCAGCTTCGCCGGCATGCGCCTTCAGGCTGTAAAAGTATGGCCTGCAGACCCGGGAGAGTTTTCGATCCGTGTATGGACTGGTGGAACAGCTGCTGCTCCGGAAAACTTGATTCTTGAACAACCCTTTACGCCCGATCCACTCAACACATATAATACCGTCACCCTGAACGAGCCTGTGCTCATCACCGGAACTGAAGAACTGTGGTTTGGACTCCGCAGTGTGGTGACTGGTGGTTACCCCGTGGGCTGTGATACTGGCCCCGCGGCGGATGGTTTTGGAAACATGATGCACATTCAGGGGTCATGGGCAACCCTGCTGGATATGGCACCAGATCTGAATTACAACTGGAACATTCAAGGCTATGTGGGGCATTCCGTGCCAAGTCGCGCCCCACAGATCACACTGGCGTCATTTGACGATGAAAGCGACCCCGATCGCGCTTTGGAAGGATACCAGGTTTTCAGGTTTCTTTCTGAAGATGCCTACGACGAAAGCAGTTGGGAACAGCTCACAGATGAAAATATCAGCACCCGAAGTTTTGTGGATCATGAATGGTCATCTCTGCCCACTGGCAAATACAAATATGCAGTGAAGGCTCATTATACAAATTTCATTAGCTCCGGTCCGTCTTTTTCGAACGAGATTCCCAAGGGAATGAACGGCGTCCTCACTGGCATTGTGACCGATATTGCCACAAACCTGCCCATCGCCGGGGCAAGAGTGACAGCCGGAGAATACAGCGGAATAACCAACTCCCAGGGACGTTACGAATTCTTCGTTTACCGTGGTACCTATGAAATATCCTGTGTAAAGGCGGGTTATTCGCTTTGGAACATACAAAACATGCTGGTTGTGGGAAATCAATCCACAACTCTCAATATCGCGCTCACGGAAGGAACCCTTCCCCCCAGATTCGTAACTGCCGAGAATACCGGAAACGCGGTAAACCTCACTTGGAGTGCTCCTCCTTCCGAGGGTGGAGAGTGGTTGCAATATACCACCCAAGCCAGCAATGGTAGCCTGGGCATAAATGGGGGCGGGACATTTAGCGTTGCCGCCCGTTTTCCCGCCTCTGTGATGCGGGATTACGAAGGCCAAAGCTTGCGAGCCGTAAGATTTTGGCCAGCAGATACAGCCAACTTCACCATCCAGGTTTGGAGCGGTGGAAATGCAACTGCACCCGCGTTTCTAAGAACAGAGCAAGCTTTCACACCTGAAACCTTAAAAACCTATAACACAGTCGTTTTGGACCACCCTGTGGTAATTAACGGCAATGAGGAACTCTGGTTTGGTTATAGTGTGACACACGGTCCCGACCGCTATCCTGCCGGTACCGACAACGGTCCTGTGATTGACGGTTTTGGCAATTTGATCAACCCTGGCGATGGCTGGGTTAGCCTCATGTCTGTGGCACCAACCTATGACGTAAACTGGTGTCTTCAAGGTTTTGTGGGACACTTCCCCCCAACCGACGCTCCAGCCATTACTTCCGCAATTGTCTTGGAACATGGTCAGCCCAGCAACGAGGGCATCTTCGCCATGCATAGAGATTTTGCTCAAAATCCTGAGACAAATTCGCGCAAAGATACCTTCAGATTGTCCACCATGGAGGGAACTGCGTCCGGTTACCGTGCCCACACCGGATACAAGATTTGGCGCTTGCTCGCGGGAGAGGAAAACAACGAAACGGCCTGGATTCAAATCACCCCCAACAACGTCACCGGCTTGGGCTGGCAAGAGAACCAGTGGAACAGCCTCCCCTCCGGAGAATACAGATGGGCGGTGAAATCCGTTTATACCGGCGATAATCTCTCTCAACCCGCATTCTCGAACACCCTGTTCAGGGAAACCTCTGTTGGGCTTGAAGCGCCAGAGCTTAGCGTTGTTAAAATAGCAACCGGATTTGCTCTTTCCTGGAATGAAGTGGCAGGAGCAACGGTATATCATATTTATCGTTCCACAGATCCCTTTGGAACGTTCGACTTCTTGGATTCCACAACAAACCTCGGTTTTGAGGACAACGAAATCCAGAGCAAAGCTTTCTATCATGTGAAAGCAGTTCAAGAACAACCGCTACCCTCAAAATGAACCATAAATAGCAAATAGGCCCCACCACCTTTCTCAGGGTGGCGGGGCTAATTTTATAACTTGATGAAGAACAAGCGGTTATTCTGCAGCTGGTTCTAAAACCTAATTAACAATAAACATGCCAACCAGATTAGGAGATAATGATACCATGACTTGGCAAAAAATCCTTATGGCTGTGCTGACACTGTTCAGCGTGGCTTTCATGTTTGCTGCCCCCAATTTTGGGGAACGTCCCGACATTGATTTATATAAAGTCCCGGATTCTGCCATCGAAGAAGGACGAATCCACATAAAACTTGGTGAATTGCATGGCAAATTAGCGCAAAACTATAGCTTCGAAGATGGCCAACTGCGTCAATTTGGCATCGAATCCCTAGATGCACTAAATCAACAGTTCGGTGTAAGCCGTATCACGCCGCTATTTGGCGACATCAAACAAAACAAAAAATGGGGATGGCGCCATGTGGAGTGGGGCTTTCACCTTTGGTTCCAACTGGAATTCAAGAGCGAAACAGACATCCGCGACATGGTGACGGCCTATTGCGCTTTGGAAAAAGATGTGGAATGGGCTGAACCCGGATACAAAAAGATTCTTCACGCAATGTCTGAGGAAGTAATTGCCTCCATCAAGGGAACCCTGGAACGCTGGACCCCAAACGACCCGCGTTTTGACGAACAATGGCACTACCACAACACCGGTCAGGTGGGCGGAAGCCCGGATTGCGACATCGATTTGCCTGAGGCTTGGGAAATCGAAACAGGTCATCCCGATGTGATTGTGGCCATTATTGACCAAGGAGTTCAAACCGATCACCCCGATTTGGCAGCAAACATGTGGGTGAACCCAGGTGAAATTCCCGGAAACGGAATCGACGATGACGGAAACGGTTACATCGATGATGTGCATGGCTACAATTTTGCCCATAACTGGCACGAGATTGTCCCCGGTGACCACGGCTGCCATACTGCGGGAACAGTTGCTGCAGTAAACAGCAACGGCATTGGCGTGGCTGGTGTTGCCGGCGGTTCAGGCTCTGGAGACGGTGTACGGCTCATGAGCTGCCAAGTGTATGCTGGCGGTTCCAGTAGTGGAGGACACCACATTGCCCCGGTTTATGCCGCTGACAACGGTGCGGCAATCTCGCAGAACAGCTGGAGCTACAATGCGGTAAACGTGTATGAACACTATGTGTTGGATGCCATCGACTATTTTAACGCCAATGGCGGCGGAAATGTGATGAATGGAGGCGTCTCCATATTTTCTGCAGGCAACAACAACCTTGAGGGGTACTGGTATCCCGGTTGTTACGAAAATGTGTTTTCAGTAGCCGCCACAAACAACAAAGATAAAAGACCAGTCTATTCAAATTATGGCACCTGGGTGGATATTTCCGCGCCGGGCGGAGAATTTGTCACATCCTTGGAAGAAGGAATCCTGAGTTGTAATAGAAATGGAGCTTACGCCTTCAATCAGGGAACCTCCATGGCTTGTCCTCACGTAAGCGGCGTTGCTGCATTGGTAGTCTCAAACGCCCACCGCAACGGCAGGACTCTCCGTAACGATGAATTGCTCCAGATTTTGACCGACACAGCGGACGACATTTATCATCTGAATCCAAGCTATGTAGGGAAACTTGGATCCGGCAGAATTAACGCCCATTCAGCCTTGCTGGCGATAAACTACAACCAGCCGCAGTGTTTTATCACAAATCCAGCGGATGGTCAGTTCATCAATCACGGCAGCCTTGTGAACGTTGAGGCCAATGCTTCAAGCGCAGGCGGAAACATCACAAATGTGGAATTCCACCTGAACGGAGTTCTGAAAGCCACTGTGACAACATCGCCTTTCACTTGGCTGTGGGACACATCTTCTGAACCGGGGGGAAAACATATTCTGACTGTTAAAGCCACAGATGGAAACTCCAATTCCTCGTCACACACGATTTCCATCATTTTGTTTATGCCACCCGATGAGGATTTTGAAACCCAAGATTTTTCTCAACATCCCTGGCAAAACACCAGCCCCATACCCTGGACTGTGCCATGGACGGATACACCTTTCGGAAGTTACGCAGCAAAGTCTGGTGCCATTGGCAACGGCTCCAGTTCGATCCTCAGTCTGCAAATGACAGTTAGCCAGGCCGGAAACATCAGTTTCTTTTACAGGGTTTCATCCGAGCAAGACAGCGACTGGCTGCGTTTTCACATCGATGGCGAACCTGTGGATCAATGGTCTGGTCCCACCAGGTGGGAATACGCTGAATTCCCGGTCAGTTCAGGCCTTCACACATTTTCCTGGGTCTATCAAAAAAACCTTTCAGGTGCCTCGGGTGACGACTGCGCATGGATAGACTACATCAAATTACCCCCTGGAGGAACATACCTCTTCCCGCCCAGAAACCTGACGCAAACTTCTGGAAATGCTGTGGTCAGCCTTGCATGGCAGGAACCTTTGGAGGGTGGTCCCACCGGATACAGAATCTATCGTGATGGAGAAGCTATCGCCACTCAATTCAGTCTTGAATTCCAAGACCGCAGCGTGGAAAATGAAAACACCTACGATTACGTTGTGACAGCTCTTTACGGGCCAAACGAATCCGAAGCTTCAAACGTAGTTACGGGATACCCCACTTCAACCCCCACCGTTGCCATCATCATTGGCGATGGCACACGCACCCAAAACTTCCCTTTGAACCGGAACTTTCTGTATTCATCTCATGAAGCCATCTATTTGGCGTCACAGATTGGCACTCCCTGCACCATCGGCTCCATAGCTTTCCAGAAGTCCAGTGGAGCAGATGTCGATCCGATTCAAAACGTCCAGATTTACATGAAACATACTTCACTATCCAGCCTCGCAACAGGTGCTTACAGCCTGGAAGGCTATGACCTAGTTTATGATGGAAACTTCTTGAACAATGGGCTTTCCGGATGGATGGAAGCCCAGCTTGATACTCCCTTTGAATATGATGGAGCCTCAAATCTGAGCATCCTGACACTGAAGGGAAGTCAAAACTGGAGCGACAATCCGCCTTTATGGACCTACACCGTCACGTCAGGAACCCAGGCACGCCAAAACAGCAGCGATTCTTCCCTGCCCGCGTCACTTGCAGCTTCCACTAATCTGCCAAATCTGAAAATATTGGCAGTCTTGCCCGCGGATTTGTTGCAACCTGCGCAAAATCTCAAAGCCTTCGCTGGTAATCATAAAGTGGAGCTGTCTTGGCATCCTGCCCTTTCAGGTGTGCCCGGCGCCTATAAAATCTACCGTGATGGTACACTGTTAAATTCCATTTCAGGTCTTGCCTATACAGATTTCAATGTGGAAAATGGCACCAGTTATTCCTATTACGTGGTAGCATCTTATCCCCAGGGCGATGCGATGCCAACATTCACCGTCCAAGTCGCTCCGGATGAATACAGTTTTGTTGAACTTGGCAGTGGCACAACCAGCAGTGGAGTGTCAGTATCATGCCCCATAAATGTATTCTATCCCAGCCTGCACGGGCAATCTGTTTACACCAAGACAGAACTGAACAATGCGGGGGTTTTCGGGCCGATAACCATTGAGGAAATCGGCTTCAACGTCACTGGAATCCCAGCTTTGGCGATGCCAAACTATGTGGTGAGAATGGGACACACAACCGCAATCAACACAAGCACTTGGACGCCAGCTTCAAGTTTAAACGAAGTATGGAATTCCTCTTCTTACAGACCCACTCACACCGGATGGAATATGCTGCCTCTCAGCAGCCCATTCGTCTGGAATGGAGAAGACAACATTGTGGTGGACACCGCCTTTTCGCCCATCGGCTCCTGGAATCCAAGTGGAACCACACAATACACATCCGTGACCAGTGGCTATCGTTTCGTTGTGGCCGAGGGCAGCGACCAGACTAACGTTTTCGCTGGTGGTAGCACCTCGAATTACCGTCCAAACCTGAGGCTTGCCATGTTGGCTCCAGAGCCACAAGCTCCGCAAATTCTGATCACACCATTGTCTCTTGATTTTGGAACAGTGGTTCCAGGCATGGAAAAAGTTCTTCAATTTACCATCCAAAATATCGGCAACGACGTTCTGTCTGGCTCCATTGTCGCCCCGGATCCCTTCACAGCATCTGAACATGTTTCCTCCGATTCGTTTGAGATTCGCAACAATCTATATTATAGTCTCAATGCTGGAGATTCGCGGGATTATGACCTCAGCTTCTCACCCCAGGAATCCTGTTCCTACACGGGAGACCTTGTAATTGTCAGCAATGCGGATCAATCCCCGGTTATCATCGCCCTCAGCGGAATAGGTGCCTTCATGGGGCTTGACACCCCGGAACTGAATGTGGTGAAATCTGTTAACGGTGTCACATTATCCTGGGACAATGTTGAAAACGCGGATTTTTACCAAATCTATCGCGCCGTCGAGCCTTATGGCGATTTTATCCTGATGGACACCACCACCAACCTGTATTTCGAAGATAGTGAACCTTTGCCCAGAGCCTTTTACAGGGTCATGGCAATAACTGCAGAATAACAAAGTCCAGACACCTATCAAACGAGCCCCGCGCTACAAAAATAATGTGCGGGGCTTTTTTATCCCAAATAATGAAGTAGGGTTTACCTAGTCTGCATAATCGGACTGAATTTTGTGATTTATCCGGAAATACTTTCTCAACCAATTCTTCCAATCCAATCTTATCGAAAAACCTCGAAAATATGGCTGCCGTACCACCCCAAGATGTGATTAATTTCCGGCTGAATTCAATTTTGACTTGACTTTTTTTGTGCCCCTTAACCGAACTTTACCATTTGCCTTTTTTTTGGGGTAAAAAAAGGGCTATATTTGGCATTCATAGCCCAGGCCAAGATTAGGTAACATATACATTATCATTGTATTACACGATTAACGACTTGCCTGGAAACCATAAATGTAGTGACCATAAACAAAGATGTTGTTCTTGACATAAATTTGGCGCTAAATATCTTGGTCTCATGTTTATCAGAAAATTGACCAAACAGAACAAAGGATCGGACAAGCAGTATCACGAATACCGCTTGGTAAGAAGCGTACGCATGGGAGACAAGGTGTCTCAGCTTACGGTAATGGTGATGCAGGATATTCGTGTAAGCAAGAACAAATGGAAAGCTTTGGCTGATGGCATTGAAGCTTTGCTACAAGGGCAAGAGGTGTTGTTTTCGGATAAACAGATTCAGACTGAGGCTCAGCGCTGGTTTCAGGCTTATTTAGAAAAGAAGTCCCTGGAGCCTATTGTGATCAAAGACAAGCCATCTGATGACTACGAAAGCATCAGCGTCAGCAGTATCAGGAATCATCAGCTTCGCAGCATTGGTGCTGAGCATATTGCATATAGTATGTATAAGGAACTGGGATTTCCCAAGATTTTCCGTGAGCTTGGCTTCAATCAGAAACAAATGAATGATGCTGCCTTATCGATATTAGGGCGGGTTTTGGAGCCATCCAGCGAGCTGGCGACCAACTGGTGGGCAAAGAACCTTACCGGTCTGGGGAGCTTGATGAATGCAGATTTTAGCAGGCTATCCAACAACTCTTTGTATCGGATAACGGATCAGATATACAAGCACAAAGAAGATCTGGAACATGAACTAAGGCAAGTCGAATGTGAGCTTTTCAATCTTGATGAAAGCATCTTTTTGTATGATTTGACCAATACCTATTTTGAGGGCCTGGCAAAGGATAATCCCAAAGCGCGTTTTGGACATTCCAAAGAAAAGCGTCATGATTGCAGGCTTTTGACTTTGGGGTTGGTGATAGACGATCAGGGCTTTCCCAAAAGAAGTCGGGTTATGGAAGGTTCAGTAAGCGAACCTTCCACTCTGCAAGAGATGTTGGCTTGTCTTTCAGCCTCCGACAGCGACAAGCCTGCAACGGTAATTATGGATGCCGGTATCAGTTCAGAAGCCAATCTCCAGTATCTCAGAGAGCAAGGTTATCACTATATTTGTGTGGCTCGCAACAAAGCCATTACTCATGACCGGTTCGACTATGAACTGGCTACGCCAATCAGGAGCAAAGACAATTCTATTATTCACACTCAGTTATTCAGGAAAGAAAATGAGTGCTTGCTGTATTGCGTCAGCGAGAAGATGGGTCTAAAGGAAAGCGCCATTATGGATAGATTCTGTTCGCGCTATGAAGCAGACCTTGATAAAATCGGTGCCTCCCTGGCTTCCGGCAGAGGGAAAAGAAAGTATGAATACATCCTGGAGAGGGTATTTAGGCTCAAAGAGCGATATAGCGCAATCAGCTCTTTCTATGAGGTTCAGGTCGAGCATGATGAGGAAAGCGGGAAGGCTGTGTCATTGACTTATACGCGAGATAAGCAAGAAGAAATGACTGCCAAATATTCAGGGTCCTACTGCCTGCGCACCAGCCATACAGACTTGGATAATGCTAAGATTTGGTCCTTGTATATGCTACTAAACAATGTAGAGCAAACTTTCCGAACCCTCAAAAGCGACTTGAACTTCCGACCAGTGCATCATCAAAAGGAAAGCCGTGCCGAAGCACATCTTTTTATCAGCGTCCTTGCTTACCACATAGTTCATGCCGTAAGATACAAACTGAAACACAAAGGAATCAATCTGTCTTGGAGTCGGTTACGGCAAATGATGCGCTCACATCAGCTCATTCTCACAAGCATGCAAACCAAAGACAAAAAAACCATCACCATCCTGGATACAAGCACTCCGGAAGAATGCCACCAAGAAATCTACTCTGCCCTCAAATTAAATCCTAATCCAATTAAAAGAAAAATCACCAAACGTCAACTGGTGTAGTGACCATAAAACAGCTAACTCCTTATTTTACAGGTATGTCCATATTGGATATGGTAAAGTTCGGTTAACTCAAGATAATATGAATACTCCATGCTGATCATCGATATTGATCTGAATCGACCCTTGTTCCAGTTGTTGAGTCCCAAATGTTGGTGTAAAATCCAACTCATTGTTTCTCTGGTTGTTTGAGGGCATCTGCTATCCCTCGTTACTCACAATCTATGTCAGGCCAAACGACCAATTGCATTGTTTTCATCTTGT
>JAAYEF010000009.1 GCA_012728875.1 Candidatus Cloacimonadota bacterium | reverse complement strand
ATATAATATAGGTGGTAGTCATGGTTCTGGACTCCAGACTCTTAGCCATTATTCCTGTCTCCATTTGCAAAGCACCCACTTTTTCTCATCCGGGGCGGGGGTAAAGGAAATCTGTGAATTTGGAGAATTTGAGATTCTCTTTTTCGCTAAACCATTATGCAACATCATCTTATCGCTCATCAAACGTCAGATTTAGTCTAAAAATGCAAAAAAGAATTTGGTGAATTTGGTGAATTTGGTGAATTTGGTGAATTTGGTGAATTTGGTGAATTTGGTGAATTTGGTGAATTTGGTGAATTTGGTGAATTTGTGAATTTGGGGAATTGATTAAAGGCACAGGGGTTTTGGCATGCGGTTTTCGCAGATTATTGAACGGATAAGGACGTTGTAACGTTTTGGCGTTTTAGGGTTTTAGCGTGGGAGGTGGTGACGGGGCTCTTTTTGGCGCCACGGACTGGATCCCTCACTTGCGTTCGGGATGACAGGTCTCTCTGGGTTTGAATACTAAAGATACAGGGCTGATGGATGGTGATGGGCTTTTTTTAACCCAACGCACTGGATTCTTCCCTGCGGTCGGAATGACGCGTCTCTCTTGGTTTGGATACTAAAGAGCATAGCTGGCGGATGGTGATGGGCTTTTTTTGTCTCCAAGGGACTGGATCCCTCACGTTCGTTCGGAATGACGCGTGGGTTCTGGGTTTGGGTGTGTTTTTCCTCGTGGCTGGAGGATGGTAACGAGGCTTTTTTTTGTCTCCAAGGGACTGGATCCCTCACGTTCGTTCGGGATGACAGGCTGGTTCGGGTTTGAGCACTAAAGGCAAGGGGCTGATGGATGGTGATGGGCTTTTATTATTGCCGCGGACTGGATTCCTCACGTTCGTTCGGAATGACACAAGTCTCGGGGTTTTTTCTAAAGGCAAAGGGCTGGGAGGTGGCAACAGGCTCAAAATTTGGACGGGACTGGATTCCTCACGTTCGTTCGGAATGACACAAGTCTCGGGTTTTTTCTAAAGGCAAAGGGCTGATGGATGGTGATGGGCTTTTATTATTGCCGCGGACTGGATCCCTCACGTTCGTTCGGAATGACAGGTCTATCTGGGTTTGAGCACTAAAGGCAAGGGGCTGATGGATGGTGACATGGTTTTTATGGCACGCAGATTCCGCATTGTAAAAAAAAGGCCACCCGCGAAGGATGGCCATTTCATGTTTTTTTAACCTATCTTAATCTCATCCAAAACCGGATTCAGAGAGTATTTCAAGCCGATTCGGTTTTGAAATCTCATCTCCTGATGGCGAACAATCGCCTGCCGTTCGATGAGGGTTTCCACCAGTTGTCTGAATTCGCGTGCGTTCATTCTGCTGCGGTTCAACAGTGCGCTGTGCGTCATTTCGCCGCGGGGAGAGTTTTGCAGGATGCGCAGCACCCTTCTTTCCTCATCGAGTTTGCTGCCCTCGGCAAGCTGTTTCAAAAACGGTTTGGTGTTTTCGAAGTAGTATTCGCAGAGATACCAAGCCTGTTCGGCGGTGGTGGCGTCCACTTCGTTTTGGCGGAACCAGCTTTCCACGCGGTCTGTGGCGATGGCTTCGCGCAGGTTTTTCCAGTTTTTCATGAGGTGGATGATGATGCAGAAGCGCCAGAAATAGTTGTCGAAGAGGCGCGCGCTGTATGCCGCCTGGGGGTCGTTGGCGTTGAGAGCGATGGCGGTCATCAGGTCTTTGTAGATGGTGTCGCGCAGGTCCTTGGCTTCGTCCGACGCCTTGAGGCGATGGCTGTCCGGCAGGCTGCGGAAGGTTTGCAGCATTTCGCCATAGGCGTGGAGTTCGGGGTCGATATTGGTGCTGTCCACGCTTTCCAGGCGGAGTTCGTCCAGTTCGATGTTTTGGATGATGCAGATGATGAAGCGCTGGAGGAAACCGCCGCGCTGGTCCGCCACCTCGCGGAGTTCCTGAAAGAACCATTCCTCGGTGGTGGCTCCCACGATGGAAAAGGCGGGTTTGGAGATGTGTTCGTCGATTTCCATTTTGGCGATGCTGCGGTCCTTGCCGTCGAACATATCGGTGATCTCCTGCTTCATGCCCGCGTTGTAGGATTTTCCCATCTCGCGCATCCAGGCGGAGAGTTCCATCTGGAGGATGAGGCGGTTGGGGTTGATGGCGAGCAGGTTGTAGAGGCGCGCCTGGGTCACGCGGGAAAGCTCGATGTCGCGTTCGTTGCGCTCTTTGGCGGGGATGCCTGCCAGCTCGTCCTTGAAAGTTTTCATCATCTTCATCGCCTGATTGATGACGGTGGTCTTTCTGCTGACGGTGGAGGGTCCGATGATCGCCGCCCAGATGTTGCAAAAGTGCTTGGTTCCGGCGTTGTACATATGGACGCGGTTGCCGATGTTTGCCGCCACCACAGGGAGCATGGCGGTGAGTTTGGGGCCGTCCTGCGCGTCGGTGATCTCGCCCACGAGGTCCAGATAGCGGAGGAATTCTTCGGGCAATTTGCTGCGGTCAAGTTCCACATTTTGCGGCCTGCCAAAGAGTTCCAAAAGCTCGGGGTAGTCCTCCAGGGTAAGCATGGGCTCTTCGCCTTTCAAAGCGGGAGGGGTTTCCTCCCGCGGTTCAAAAGGGGCGTATGCGTTGATCCAGCCTTCACTTTCGGCGATGTAGAAGAGCGTGCCGATTTTGACGGTGGGATACCTTTTCAGGCGTTCCCAAACCTTGCGCAGGTCTTCGTGGGAGTCGCCATAGTGCGGGTTTTCGGCGAACTGAAGCCAGTAAACGATGCCGTCTTCGCCAAAGTGGTTGAACAGCGCGATGCCGCAGCGGATCCACTCGCGACGCCCGAAGACGCGTTTGGAGAGGTATTCCACGGCGTCCTTGGCCTGGACGGCGGTGAGGTCGGCGTCGTATTCCCTGGGGGTGGCGGGGGTTTTGAGTTCGGCGCGGGGCGGAAGTTTTTCCTCTTTTTCCCTGGCATCCCTCCATTCCCGCGCTTCCTGCAAAACCTGGTCCACGTTCATGGGGTCGGCGGTGGCGCTGCCAAAGAAGTCGTCGTCCCAGCTCACAAAACAGGCGCGGCTCATGTCTGGAGTGTTGTCGGCGCGAAGCTTGGTTTTGGCTTCGATCTCGTGGCGCAGGAAGTCCCAGATGAGGCGGAATTCCTCGCGGTTGGATACGGGTCGGTCGAAGGCGAGCATGAGCTTCAAGCCGTCCACGGGACTGCGAAATACAGCAGTGAAGCCGCGGGAGTTGTCGCACAAAAGGATTTTGCTGGGGCTGGAATCGGGCACGTGGTCGAAGTCGAAGATAATGCCGTTGGCGTGGACCACGTTGCTCTCCGCGCGCGAACCCTCGATCACTGCGAAACTGAACCAGGGAAGCATGAGCTTCATCTGCTTCTGCTTTTCGGGCTTGGGTTCGGCGCGGATGGCTTCGATGAGCTTGCGCCAGTGGCCATTTTCAAGTTTGTCATAGAGTTCCGCCAAGTCCATGGGACGTATGGCTTTGGGATTGCGCACAGAATTGCCGAAAGTGACGGATTTGAGATTGTTGGTGTTGGTTAGCATGTTTTCTCCAAAATTTAGTTTTAATTTTAGAGGCGCCTCTATAATATATAGGGGCAGAAAATGGGGGTGGTGCAAGGGGTTTTTTAATAGATTGGGGATGCACAGGATTGGATTGATGAAAAAGGGATGTTCGTTTTAGCGATTTAGCGATTTAGCGATTTAGCGTGGGCGGTGGTGATGGGGTTTGCCACTAAAGGGCTGGGCTGGGAGATAGTGATTGGCTTTTAGGTTCACGCGGATTTCGATGATTTTAGCAGATAAATTTTATACGGATTTAACGGATGAGAACGGATGAGACGGATAGCGAGATGGAGCACCGAATTCATTCGGTCGTTGGTGCCAGATTCATCTGGCACAATGGGGTAACCACGCTTCCCTCTTCAACCGGATAAATCCGGCGGTCCGACCGGTTGAAACCGGTGTTCCAACACGCTCAAAGCCAGCACTCTCGCTCCAGGATGACAGGGGCGGGAACCACGGAAGGCACGGAAAGCCACGGAAAGGGGGCAAGGGACTGGATCCTATCGCTTCGCTCCAGGATGACGGGGCTGTGCTCCAGGATGACAAACTCGCCACCTCGCCACATCGCCTTCCATCAAAAATCCCCTTTTTATCGTTCCAATCCTGTGTATCCCCTATCTATTAAAAAAAAATCTGCGCTATCTGCGAAATCTGCGTGCCATAAATCTGCGTGAACCACTCTGCATACATAAATCATTGACACCCACAGCCACTTCGCCAAAATGGATTTGGGAGTTTAAACATGAATAAAATCGGCCTTTCGGACACCAACATCGTTGCCCTGGTGGATTGCAACAATTTTTATGTGTCCTGCGAACGCGTGTTCGACCCCTCTTTGGAGGGAAAACCGGTTGCCGTGCTGTCCAATAACGACGGCTGCATCGTTTCGCGTTCAAACGAAATCAAGGCCATGAATATCCCCATGGGAGCGCCCGGGTTCAAGCACGAAGCGCGCATCCTGAAACACGGGGGAACCCTGCTTTCATCGAACTATGCGCTGTATGGCGACATGAGCCGCCGCGTGATGCAAACCCTGGAGGAATTCAGCCCGGAGCTGGAAATCTATTCCATCGACGAGGCTTTTTTGAACCTGAACGGCTTTCGTCAGCGCGATCTGGAGGACTATGGACGCCGCATCCGCGAAAAGGTGAGAAAATGGACGGGCATCCCCGTTTCCGTGGGCATTTCACGCACCAAAACCCTGGCAAAAATCGCCAACCGCTTTGCCAAGCGCTACAGCGGATACAAGGGCTGTTTGGTGCTTTTGGACGATGAACGCATCGAAAAAGCGCTGAATCTGACGCCCGTGGCGGAGATTTGGGGAATCGGCCGTCAATATGACCGTTTTCTGAGGCAAAACGGCATCCTCAACGCCTGGCAACTGCGCAACGCCCCGGAAAATTTTATCGACCACTATCTGACCAGCACAGGCCACAAAACGGTTCTGGAGCTTCAGGGCTTTGCCTGCATCCGGATGGAGGAAGCGCCCGCGCCGAAAAGGAGCGTGGTGTGCTCGAGGTCGTTCGGCAGGCAGGTGGAGGAACTCAAGGACCTGGAGGAAGCGGTTTCGGAATATGTGACCCGCGCTGCGGAAAAACTCCGCGCCCAGCACAGCGTGGCTCAGCAGATGATGGTCTTTTTGGCGACCAACCGTTTCAAGGAAGGTCCGCAATATAACAACGCCCTGCAGATCCAGCTCTCCCCCCCTTCGGCGCACACGCCGGATCTGATCAAAATCGCACTGACCATGCTGCACGAACTCCACCTCCCCGGTTTTCAATATAAGAAGGCGGGAGTGATGTTCAGCGGCTTGATCAGCGAGGATGATGTGCCGCTTAACCTCTTGGAAACAAACTATTTGGACGACAGACGGCACGACCTGATCCAAGCGGTGGACCGCCTGAACCGTAAACACGGGCGCGATACGGTGTTCTTTGCCAGTTCCGGCACCAAGCGGGATTGGCAGATGAAGCGGGCACGGCTTTCCCCGGCTTACACCACGCGCTGGACGGATCTGATCCGAACCAAGTAGCCATGGCTTTTTTCACCCTGGAAAACCCCAAGAATTGGCAGCAGAAGATACGCCGCTCCAGTTTCATTTGCTTCCTGTTTCCCATCAGCAGTGCCGAGGAAGCGCGCGAGCTGCTCGCCGCCCATGCCAAAGAATATGCAAACGCCACCCACAACTGCTTTGCCTACATCCTCGGTTTGGAGCGTGAAACCCAATATTGGTCCGACGCAGGGGAACCCCGCGGCAGCGCCGGAAAGCCGATTTTGAACGCCCTTTTGCGCGCAAATATGACCAATACATTGGCAATCGTGACCCGCTATTATGGCGGGGTGAAACTGGGCATCCCGGGCTTGATCGAAGCCTATGGAAACACGGTGGAACAGGCTTTGGAAGACGCCAAAAAACTGCCCGTGACGGCTCAGACGGAGTTTGTGGTTCAAGCCTCTTATGCCGCGGTGGACCAGCTTGGCGGCCTGGTGAAAAGCCTGGAAGGCAGGGTGGTGGGCGAAAACTGGGGCGAAGAGGCGGAACTCACGCTGGCGGTTCCCACCGAAAAAGCCCCGGAACTGAGGGATTATCTGGACGGACAGGCAGCCCAATCCCGCTTGAAATATACAGAAAAAGGAGAACGAGAATGATCAGAAAAAACGCCCACGCCGGCAGCTTCTATCCCCGTTTTGGCGACCGCATCGCCGCCGCCATCGAAAGCTGGCTCGTTTCGCCCCCGCAAAAGGAAGGCGCGGAGGAATTTTTGGGGCTCATCGTTCCCCACGCCGGCTATGTGTATTCCGGAGCCTGCGCCGCAAGGGGCTGGAGCCTTTTCGCTCAGGAGGATTTTGACACCCTGGTGATCCTGCATCCCAGCCACCACGGCTTGGGGTTCGACTGGTCCATCCCGCCCTTCAGCGAATATGAAACGCCACTGGGAAACATCGAACAGGACAGCGAAGTGGCGGAGATCCTGCAGGGACACGACCCCGACCCGGGCAGTTCCAAAAGGCTGCACGAGATGGAGCATTCCCTGGAGGTGCAGCTTCCCCTGCTCAAGTATTTCTTTCCCCAGGCGAAGATCTGCCCGGTGATGATCGGACGCCCGTATCCCCAAGATATGACCCTTTTGGCGCGGCAACTGCGTTCGGCGCAGAATGGCAGAAAACTGGGGGTGGTGGTTTCCACAGATCTTTCCCACTTTCACAACTCCAGCCGCGCGGAAAAGATGGACGCCATGGTGGTGGACCACATTCTAAAGCTCGACCCCGCAGGCCTGTGGCAAAGCGCGGTGAGCCGCAAGTGTGAAGCCTGCGGCATCGGGGGTTTGCTGGCTCTGCTCTATCTGGTTTCCACGGCACAGGACGCCAAGGCCAGGGTGATCGAATACACCCATTCCGGCGAGGTGAGCGGTGACAAGCAAAATGTGGTGGGCTATCTGAGCGCCCTCATCTATCGCGGGGAGCAGCCATGACCCCCGCCCAAAAGGAGACACTTTTGAAGCTGGCAAGAGCCGCCATCGCCTCACGTTTTGGCGGGGAACAGCCGCAACTGCCCTTGGATGAAGCCTTTGGGGAGCGCAAGGGACTCTTTGTGACCATCACCCAAAAGGGCGAACTGCGCGGCTGCATCGGCATGATGCAAAGCAGAAAAAGCATCGCCGAAGAGGTGGTGGACATGGCTCGTGAAGCGGCTTTTGGGGATCCTCGCTTTCCTGCCTTGCGCCGCGAAGAACTTGCCGGGCTCAGCATCGAAATTTCGATCTTGGGGCCGCTGATCCCCGTGGAGGAAGTCTCCCAAATCCAGATCGGACGGGATGGGCTGCTGCTGCGCAAGGGCTTCAATTCGGGTGTGTTTTTGCCGCAGGTGCCGGTGGAATGGGACTGGGATCTGGACACCTATCTCAGTCAACTCTGCCGCAAGGCGGGTTTGCGAAACGGCGCTTGGAAGAGCCCGGACGCCCTTCTTTACCGCTTTGAAGCGCAGGTGTTTTCTGAAAATGAGATTTTGGCTTGACAAATCATCGCAGTTCAGATTTTTGGATTCTCAGCTTCATGAGCGGGAATAGCTCAGATGGTAGAGCGCAACCTTGCCAAGGTTGAAGTCGCGGGTTCGAATCCCGTTTCCCGCTCCATTTGACATAGATTCGGCGACATAGCCAAGTGGTAAGGCAGAGGTCTGCAAAACCTTTATCCCCGGTTCAAATCCGGGTGTCGCCTCCACTCATTTTCATCATGCCGGAGTGGTGGAACTGGTAGACACAAGGGACTTAAAATCCCTCGGGCTTCGGCTCGTGCCGGTTCAAGTCCGGCCTCTGGTACCAAGCGGGAATAGCTCAGATGGTAGAGCGCAACCTTGCCAAGGTTGAAGTCGCGGGTTCGAATCCCGTTTCCCGCTCCATTTTTTTATCAGCCCGTTTTTTGAAAAAATCCCCCAAGCCTGCCTGCGGGCATTTTTTTTGCCTTGAAAACCAAGTCACCTTAAAAATTTGAAGATTTAGCTTGACAATATATTGAGATTCTTAAAACTGACCTCAAAATAATTAAGGAGACCCCCATGGAAATGACAGCCTGTCCCCTCTGCAAAGGGGAATTGATGGTGAAGGAATTCCATTGCGCGGCCTGCAGAGTGAGCTTCAGAGGAAGCTTTTCCCAGAGCTGGGTTCACGGCCTGAAGCCGGAGCAACTGGAATTCATCAAGCTTTTCGTGGTGGGCCAGGGCAATATCCGCGAAATGGAAAAGCGCCTGGGAATTTCCTACCCCACGGTGAAAAACCGCCTTGCCGAGATCATCCGCCAGATCACCAAGGAAGAGCCGGGTGAACTGGATTACAGCGACATCATCGGCGACCTCGACCAAGGCTTCATCAGCGTTGAGGAAGCGCTGGAAATGATCGAAACAAGGAGAGAAAAATGAAAACCGTAAAAGTGAGCCTGAACTATTCCACCGACGGCATCAGCAGGGTGAAGATCGACAACAAAATGGCGCCGCTGGAAATTGGCGCATCCCCTGACGACCAGGTTCATGTGGACGCGAAATTGAAAATTCATTCCTACATCCCCGGCATCGACATCACGGAATTCTTTTTCGTGGACCGTAAAGCGGATGAAATGGAGATTCTTTTGGAAAAAGTGCCGGAACTCGCGGAAGCCTTTTGGGGTTCGGGAGATTCGCGCGTGAAAATCTTGGTTCCCACCGCCGTCAAAGTGTGCGCGAAAAGCGAAAATGAGCCTTTGGCAGCTTTGGAACTGGAAACCGAGCTGAAAATGGCAACTGAGAACGGCAGCATCCAAGTGAAGGATTGCAGCGGACAAATCAGCCTCAAAAGCGAAAACGGTGCCATCCGCATCCAAAAATGTGACGCCGAACTGCGCGTGATCACGGAAAACGGCAATGTTTCCGCTGAAAAAGTGAGCGGCGCATCATTTGAAGCCGGCAGCGAAAACGGCGCCATCAGGGTGCGTCAAGCCGCTTGTGAACGGGCTTTCATCCAAAGCGAAAATGGCAGAATCATCTATGAGGCCCTGCCCGTGGAGGATGCCAATCTCACCTTTGTGTCTGAAAATGGACCCATCCAGCTCGCTCTGCCTGAAAACTATGATTTCCAACTGGAAGCCATCACCGAAACGGGCACGCTTCACAACGAGATCGAAGCCGAGCTCAGCGAAGATGGGGATCTCAAGATCGTCCGCCGTGGCGAAGGTGGCGCCCAGATCAGCATTAAGACCGAAAATGGAGACATCAGCCTCACCAGCGACGACGGCGCGGAATTGAACTTTATCGGGCTTAAGATCAAAGAGCTGAAGCAAACGATGAGCAAGGCCGTGAGCGAGGAAGACCTCGAAAAGGTGCAAAAAGCCTGGGGCACCGTCAGCGCCGCTGTGGAAAAGGCTTTGGCTGGCATCCGCGAAGAAGGGGCGAAGGAAAAACTGAACGCCGCCATGGACAAGATGAAGAAAACCGTGGAGGAATTCGACTTCAAAAGCGCCGGCGGCAAGGTGGTGAAAACTGTGGACCAGATCGGCGACGAGGTTGGCGACCTTTTGAAATCCGTGTTTCGCAAGGTGCGAGAGCCGCGCGCGGAAAAAACCAATTGGGAAGAGGAAAAAACCGAGATCTCGAACCTGGACAAGCTTGGGGATTTCATCAGTAAAACCGTGGATAACGCCATCAATAAAGCCTTCAAGGGCAGCGACTTGGACACCGGTGAAAGGAAAAGCGTGGACGAGCAAAGCCGCGCAAAGATCCTGCAGATGCTGGAAAATGGCAAAATCTCCGCACAGGAGGCGGAAAGGCTGTTGCGCGCCATCGGCGTGGAATAAAACCTTGACAATTAAAGACTGCGTCAAAATTTGAGCCGAACCGGTCGGGATGTAGCGCAGTCCGGTTAGCGCGCTCGGTTCGGGACCGAGAAGTCGGAGGTTCAAATCCTCTCATCCCGACCATTTTTTTAGCAAAATAAAATAAAGGCCAGGGAACGCGAATGCCCAAGCGGCCAGACGGCTCAACCAATTATCTGAAGCTCCTGTATCCTTTTGTTAAAAAGGATCTGGGGCTTTTGTTGTTTGGGCTTTTTGCCATGCTTTGCACCTCCGCCATTCAGCTGCTCTACCCTCTGATTCTGGCAGAAATCATCGATAAAAGCATACCTGGTAAAGACATGGCGCAGATGTTCCGCTTTGGCGGCTTCTTTGTGCTGGCAGTGGTGGTGGCGGGCATCCTTTCCTATCTGCAGATCGTGCTGCTCTCGCGCTTGGGAGTGAAAATCATCACCAAGTTCAAGGCTCAGGTCTTTCGCCATTTGCTCACTTTGCCGGTGGAATGGTTTAACAAACAGCCTGTGGGCGAACTCATTGCCCGCGTGGAATCCGACGCCGAGCGCGTAAAAGCCCTGTTTTCCGAGCTTTCCATCCGCATCATCGGAAATCTGCTCTTCTTTGCCGGAGTCTTTTTGGTGATGTTTTTGCGCGCACCCCATATTGCCGGCTGGATTTTGCCGTTGATGGCGGTGGCGATCGTGGGCTACTACTTTCTGATCCGCTACCTGTCGCAGTTTTACATGAAAATCCGTGAGAAAAACGCCGTGGTGACGGCAAAAATCACGGACTACGTGCAGGGAATGCCCATTTTGCAGGCTTTGAACCGGCAGAACAAGGCGTATGAGGATCTCAAATTCTCCTCGGATGAAAAATATCGCCTGGAAACCCGCACGAGCTTCACCGAATATGGCTCGCAGAGCGTTTTCATGCTGGTCTTTGAGGTGATCTTTCTGGTGCTGATCATCAAGCTCACCGCTCCGCGCATCATCGCCGGCGCTGTCACCATCGGCACGCTGATCATTTTTGTGGACTACATTTTCCGCATGATCTGGCCTCTGATGCAGATTTCCGAGAACGTGATGCAGATCCAGCGCGCCTTTGTGAGCCTGAAACGCATTGTGGAACTCACGGAACTCACCTCCGAGGAAGAGATTTTCATAGGCACGCTGCAGCCATCATTCCAGCGCGAAATCCGCTTTGAGAATGTCTGGTTCGCCTATAAGGATGAGGAATGGGTGCTGCGTGACGTTTCCTTCACCATTCCCAAGGGCAAAAAGATTGCGCTGGTGGGCGCTTCCGGCAGCGGAAAAACCACGAGCGTGAGCCTGCTTTGCGGCTTTTATCCCCTGAACAAAGGGCGCATTCTGGTGGACGATGTGCCGCTGGATGAGATCGAATTTCGCGCCTGGCGCAGTAAAATCGGGCTGATTTTGCAGGATATCTTCCTCTTCCCCGGCAGCATTTTGGAAAACGTGCGCGTGTATAACGACTTGGTGCCCGAGGAAAAGGTGCGCGAAGCCATCAATATCGTGCAGTTGGACGACTTTATCAACGAACAGGACATGGGCTTGGACACCGAACTGGCGGAACGCGGACAAAACGTTTCCCAAGGCGAAAAACAGCTGATCAGCTTTGCCCGGGCGCTGGCGTTCAACGCCGAGCTCATCATCATGGACGAAGCCACAGCCAGCATCGACCCCCAAACCGAGGCGAAGATCCAAAAGAGCATGGAAGCCATTTTTGCGGACAGAACCGCCGTGGTGGTGGCGCATCGGCTCACCTCGGTTTTGGATGCGGACGAGATTCTCTTTTTCTCAAACGGCGAGATCATCCACCGCGGCAGCCATAGCGAGCTGATGAAAAGCTCGCGTGAGTATCGCAAACTGGTAGAATTGCAGTTGATTGGCACGGAGGATGGCGATGCATAAAAACTTCCGCTGGATCCTGAAAATGTGGAAGACGCAGAAGTGGTTCCTGCTGATCATGCTGGTTTTCACTCTGGGCTCATCCGCAGTCTCCATCGCACATCCGCTCATCTTTGGCAAGCTGATCGACCTTTTGCGCAACATTCTTTCCGATCCAGGCAAATATCCGGACCCGATGGCAGATGTGAACCGCATCATCTGGATCTTGCTGGCGCTGGGCGGAGCGCAGTTTTTCACCGGCTTCTACCCCGCTTTCCGCGGCTGGGTGAACATCCGCTTTGAAAACATGCTGCGCATGATCTATTTCAAATATCTCCTGGACAAGGACTTCCGCTTTTTCCAAAAGTTCCGCACCGGCGACATCGTCACCCGCCTCACCGACGACCTGACGGATTTTTCAAAGATCAGCTGGTTCCTGTGTTCGGGCATCTTTCGTGCCTTCAATTCCTTTTCGCTGATTGCGTTTTCCTTGGCGGTGATGTTCAGCATCAACGTGAAGCTGACCCTAATGAGCATTGCCTCGCTGCCCCTGATGATGCTGGTGTTCTACCTGGTGTCCGACAAACTTTATCAAAATTTTGACCTCAATCAAAAAGCCATCAGCAATATCAACAATCAACTGGAGATGAGCTTTTCCGGCATCCGCATCGTGAAAGCCTTTGTGAGCGAGGAAAAATACAACCGCTTTTTCGATGCCGCCCTGCAGCGCCGCTTTGAGACCGAAATGGGCGTGGTGAAGCTGAATGCCGTTTTGGGCCTCATCTATCAATATATCGACTACTTTGCCCAGATCGGGGTGATCCTTTTTGGCGGCTATATGGCGGTGAAGGGCGACATCACCGTGGGCACCTTTTTCATGTTCTACTCATACCTGAGCATGATGATCTACCCGCTGCTGGACCTGCCGCAGCTCTTTGTGTCCGGCAAACAGGCGTTTGTGAATATCGACCGCCTGGAGGAAATGAAGGATTTTCCCACCTTCAATGCAGACTGGAAGGGCGAGAAAAAGCTTGAAAAAATCGAATCCCTGCGCTTTGAAAACGTTTCCGTCACCTACCCCGGCAAAAATGAAGCTGCCATCAATAACTGCGATTTCAGCCTGAAAAACGGCGAGCGGCTGCTCATTTTGGGTTCGACCGGAGCGGGGAAAAGCACGATTGCGAACCTGCTGATGGGGCTGCTGAAAGCGGATGAGGGGCGCATTTTGGTGAATGAAACGCCGCTGGAGGAACTGGACTTGGTGGATCTGCGTGAGGCGATCGCCTACGTTCCGCAGGATCCTGTTCTGTTCACCGGAACCGTGCGTGAGAACGTGCTTTTCGCCGTGGATTCCGCGGATGAACAGGAATATCAAACCGCGGTGAAAACGGCTCAACTGGCGGAGGAAATCGCCGCATTTCCTGAAGGTGAGGACACCCGCGTGGGCCAGCGTGGATTGGGCGTTTCTGGGGGGCAAAAACAGCGCATCACCGTGGCAAGGGCTTTGGTGAAGCGTCCGCAGCTCTTGATTTTGGACGATATCACCGCTTCGCTGGATGCCGAGAACGAGGAAAAGCTGTGGCAGGATATCAATATCCACTACCCCGGCATTTCCGCCATCGTGATCTCGCATCGCCTTTCCACCCTGCACTACGTGGACAGCGTGCTCTTTTTGGATTCAGAAGGCAGAGCGCACCAGGGCACCCATGATGAGCTGGTCTTCAACAACAAGGAATATCACGACTTCCTGCACGAACATCTGAAATAAGTCTTGTATTCCCGGGGCTGACCCTTTTTTCAGGGTGTCCATCACTTCTTAATCAAGCCTTAATCAAGTCTTAACTATTAACGCTTGATTAACGCTTGATAATCACTTGATTAAGGCTTTCGGCAAAGGGCTGGACCAGTCCTTCAAACAGCTTGGCTCACAGCCGTTATAAAAGCAACTGTGCTTGAAATGGATCCTTCAATAAGTTCTGTCCAAGCTTGTCCTTATTTTCAGATTCCCTTCATCACCAGGGCTTCCCAGGGCTTTTTGAGGGTGTGGCTCATCACCAGGCGGGTTTTGCCGCTCAAGCCGTCCGGCACGAGGTCTGCATAGTCTTCCATCACGAGATATTTTTCAAAGGGCAGTCCTGTTTTGGCGCTGCACTCGGAGAGAATTTCGATGCCTTGTTCCACCACGCTTTGATCGGTGTGTTCCATCAGGTTGTTGTTGCAGACGTATTCCGAGATTTTCAGCTTTGAGGCAAACTCAAGCTGGTTTTGCATTTGCAGAACTTCCGCCACGTTGGTGGTGAAGGGACGGAAGCTGTTTACCACAAAGATCATCTCGTAGCCGCGCTTGTTCAGGGCATCCACAAAGAGCCCCAGGGTGCGGCAGCCGGCGGGGTCGCCGCCCACGTCCAGGATCACGGTTTTTTCAGGGCTTTCGATGGCACCCTTGATGCGCGGGGAGATCATGGGCAGATCTGCATGTTTGAAAGCACCTTCGGGAGCGATCACTTCGATGCCGATGGCGGCAAAATCCTCCCTCACATCGCGGGAACGGAAATAGGGGTTCACCACGTCCATGTCTGCCAAAGCAACGTCGTGGCCTTCTTTATTCAGCTTTTGAGCCAGATGGATGGAAAATTCGCTTTTTCCGCTGCCATAGGCTCCGATGACGATATATACTGGTTTATTCATGTTTTTAGCAACTCGCTTAGTTCATAATGGTTTAGGACAAAAGCATCCGCCAAATCACGGATCTGAGTGGCAAAGGGGATGCTGTCCTCATCGTGGATGGCGACAACGGTCATTCCCGCGGCTTTTGCGGCCTGAACCCCGGTGAGGGTGTCTTCCACCACCAGGCAGCGGGAAGGCTCCAAATTCAGCTCCTGTGCCACTTTCAGGTAAATATCCGGAAAGGGTTTGCCTTTCAGCGGCATGTCGCCAGTCACCACAGAGTTAAAATAATGCCAAATCCCGTGTTGGGCAAGCACTTTGCTGGAAAGTTCAAGCGAGTTGCTGGTTCCAAGCCCGATGGGTACGCCTTTTTGGGCGAGGGTTTCCAGCAATTCCCCCGCACCGGGCTTGAGCTCCACATCGTTTTCATAGTGCCCTCGCAGCATCGCGTTCCATTCTTCCATGATGCTCTCAATGCTGTCCGGCAGTCCGAAACGTTCCTTGAAATATTCGGCGGTGCCGATGAAGTTGTTGCCCAGCGGAATCTGGTCAAAAAGGTCGGCAGGGACTTCGATTCCGCGCCTTGTGAGGAAATCATGGTCCACCTGGCGCCAAAGCTGCATGGAATCGATTAGTGTGCCATCAAGGTCAAATATTATAGCTTTATAATCCATATCAATTCAAAAAATACCAGCGCAGGGAGCCCTGAAGTGTTGCCGGGATGGGCGGGATAAAGTAAAAACTGCCGTTGAAAGCATTCTTGTAGCTCAGTTGGAATTCAAAGCGTTTGCCAATCTGAACCCCAGCCCAAAAATCTGCGATGAAGGAGGCGTCTGGCTTAATCAAAGACGAGAGTTGGCCAAAATATGTCATGTAACCCTGAACGCTAAGTCCGGCGAAAAGGGCGTTGTTGTGACTCAGCAGGCGGTATAAATTGAAGTGGTCTTGCAAGATTACTACTGGTTCATACAGCAATTCCTCCAAACCAAACTGGACGGTCTGGACGGTGGCCCCAGACTGCCGATCAAGTTTCCAGGCGCCCCATGTTTCGTCCCATTTTCTCGCAAAATGAAGAAATAATGGGTTTTCTTCTATTTTGGCCGAGTCTTGGTATGGGCTTTGTAATTCAGGCGGATATTGATTGAAAATGCCGCGTCTTCCAGCGCTGATTCTTAGCTGTGAATTTTTGGCAAAAAACCAATCCATTTGCAAGCCAGCGCGATAGTTTTCGTGGATTTCCACGCGGGGAAGAACAGCTCCACTTTGATATGGGTCCGACACATACAGGACGGGGTCTCTCGGAGCTTGGCTGAAGGCGCCGAAGGCACCAAAGCGCACTCTGCCAAGCTTGAAACCCAGGTCAGCGGAGGCATTTAGCTCTTTAAAACCCTCCAGTTCGACTCCTGTTTCCAGGGAGATGGCGCCTCTTTCGAAGTCCAATTCCAAGCCGGCGAGGTGGTCGGAAACATCGTCCATAAAGTTTAGATCGGTATCAGAAAGCATGCCTTCATAAAAAATCTTGATGCCCAAGGGGCCCAAACGCAGGTTTTCCCAAGCCTGCAGTTGCAGGGTTTTGGCATGAATGTCATCTGCAAACCGGGCGGATTTCGCATGGTCGCTTTCGCCCAGTAAAGCCAGGTTCAGCCAGGGCGAAGTCCACTGAGCCTGAAGGCTTTGGTAACGGCGTTCAACCGTAAAATCAACCTCTTGTGGCCACCAATATTCCGGTTTGAGCAAACGGTGGGACATCTGGGTACGATGGTTTTGGTAGCTGAAGCTGAGATTGCTTTTACCCAGAGGGATGCCAAAATCCAACGCCAAACCTTCGTGGCCGGAGTCAAGTCCGAACCAATCTCCATCCTGAATCAGGAATCCGAAGCCCATGCGCATACCTTTCACTCCGAAAAGACCGGTTTTTTTCAGCAAGCCACGGGCAAAGAAAAGATTGGCTCCGCCCAAGCCGGCTTCCACCTCGCTGAGTGTGGCTTCGTAGGGAAAGATCTTATCCTCGTAATCCAGCCCCAAAGCGCTTTCCCCGCGCTGCATGAAACCGTGGATGAGGTGTTCGTTCCAAACGGGGGAAAAAATGAAGGAACGAGGCTCAAATCCGTTTACAGAGAGACCTTGACCCTGCTGCGGGTAACCCCAATAATAGAAGGCGGAGCGGTAGGGCTCGGGTCTGAAATTCAAGCCGCCCGTCTGGATTGGAGTGTGCATGGGAGAGTGTAAACTGTAGCTGGCACGGTCGTCAGCAATCCAGGTTTCTATCTCTTCCAACAGCGCCTGCCGGGTACGTTTATCCAAAAATTGGCTTTCATCGGGTTGGAAGATGGGAACGATCACGGCAAAAGGTTCCAAAGAAAGCGAATCTCCCGCGGGGATATAATCAAACTGTTTAAGATATTCCACCAGAAGGGGTTCCAGCTCGTCCTTGCCATCGATCACGGCACCGAGGCTGAGGCTGCTGTCGGGATTAACCACCACGCGCAGAAGCACTTCCGGCGGTTCGTAATACACGGGCCAGCCCGCGGGTAAAACCAAGTCTGCCCCCAAACGCGGAGGCTGGGAATCCGCCCAGATCAGCCCGCTAAACAGCAGGATGACAAGGCTTAAAGATAAAATCTGCAGGGGTTTCATAGCAAACTCTTTTTTTCATACCACTCAAAAGTGGAGGTCAAACCCTCTTCCAATGCCACACCAGGCTCCCAGCCCAACAGGGTGCGCGCTTTTTCGATGCTGCAAACCCAACTGAGGCCAACCACTTCCTTCATTTTTTGGCGGTTCACAAGGCCAACTTTTCCGCTGGCTTTTTCAAACAAATCACCCAGGGAGAAAACCGCCGTGGCGACGGGTTTGGGTACGCTCAGATGCAGGTTTTTTTTGCCCAAAAGCCGGGCACTGACCGCCATGAATTCGCGCTGGGTGTAGGTTTCTCCATCCGAGGCAAAAAAGATTTCGTTTGCAGCCTGAGGATTTTCCAGGCAGGCTTCGGTCAAAGAGCAAAGGTCGTCGATGTGGATGAGATTCAAAAGCTGGTCTTTCAAGCCGATCTGCAGGCTGATGCCGCTTTTCAGCGCTTTGAAAACCTGCAGGAAATCACGTTCGCCAGGTCCGTAAACAGGGACGGGGCGCAGAACAGTCCACTCTTTTTCACATTCGGCACGGATCAGCCTTTCCGCCAAAAGTTTACTGCGTCCATACCAGTTCACCGGCGCGGATGGCTCCGCTTCAGTTACGGGTTTTCCATTTTCTGAGGGACGTGAAGCCGCCTGGCTGCTGATGAAAATGAAACGGCGGGAGTGTTCACCGCGGTTGAAAGCCTGCAAAACCCGGCGAGTGGTGCCAACGTTGGCGGCTATCATGTCGTTGAAAGTACGGGTGCGCACACTGCCGGCATTGTGGATCACCACCTCGGCGCCTGCAAGGGCTTTGTCCAAGCCGGTTTCGTAGTTTGTAAAGCGCACTTCGATGGCAGGATCGATGAGGCGGGAAGAGGCTTTGGGACGGATCACAGCGATGATGTCGTGTCCTGAAATGTGCAAATAATTGGCAAGATTGCTCCCCACAAAGCCATTGGCGCCCGTGATTGCGATTCTCATGGTCCCTTCCTGTTTGATTTTAAACAACAAAAAGTGGTGGGCGCTAAGGGACTTGAACCCCTGACATCATGCGTGTAAGGCATGCGCTCTTCCATCTGAGCTAAGCGCCCACTTGTTCGCTATAAATATATGGTCGGGGTGAGAGGATTTGAACCTCCGACTCCTGGTTCCCAAAACCAGTGCGCTAACCGGGCTGCGCTACACCCCGCAGTCTTGCCAAAAGTTTTGCTTTGGCGTTCTTGTCAAGATTTAATTCCTAAATTCATTTTCCGCTTGACAGAAAAAGGGGGCTTGGGAAAGTGTCGCATCAAGCTTAACAGCAGATGGGGCATTAGCTCAGCTGGGAGAGCGCATGACTGGCAGTCATGAGGTCAACGGTTCGATCCCGTTATGCTCCACCATAATTTCAGGCGGTTTGCCTTTCCAAGGAATGGGGCAAACCGCCTTTTTTTTCCAGTTTTTTTTACGCCTACTCTATTCATTATAAACATACACTACACAAAACTGAACGTCTGTATTGGCAGTATTTCTTGTTGCCTTCTTTTACTGGTGTTTAACATCAGATTCAGATGCAATGAAAGCCAAAACTAAAAAAGGTGGCCTCTATCCAGCTACTCCCCTGCATTACCAATTAGGGGACAGGACTTTGGATCAGCGGGAAACTATATCTTTCAGAACCCATGGAGAAGATCAGAGAGGCCTATAAAAGTCCATTCCATTTGTGATAATAACATATCTTATCGTTAAAAAAACTTGACAACGAGAATGGGATTGGAAATAATGCAACTGGTCGTTTGATCACTAATAGATCATGAAAAACAAGGGAGATTAGATGTCCTCAAAGAGCTTGGTAAACGATAAGTTGGAATTTACACCAACATTTGGAACTCAACAATTATTGTTGGTTGCGCCCCACCGGAGGTACAGATATCTGATGAATTGTTTTCAGTTTTAGACAACAACCTTATAAGTAGCCTTAAGCTAGTCCAAATCATTGAGTTCAGAGATTAGGCTGAGAGAAAGGAATAAAACAATAATCAACTACGAAAAATATAATTGGAGAACAAAATGCATACTCTTACTTGCTCAAACCCAGAGCTCATGCTTCGTTTTATCAATACAAAATTGAGGTTATTAGGACGTTATTGCTTAAAATTAGGACCTGAAACTGAAGTCATATACGACGATATTATCAATACGCTGTCGAAGACTGAGTTTTCTGCTTTAACCATGGGCATGGAAAATCTTATCGCAATTACTGGGCTTCAAGGTGTCGGTAAAACAACTCTGATCAAAGAGTACTATGGTCTCGAAACAGATGATTTTGCAATTGGTATTGAAGAAAGTGAGCGACTTCCAGTGTTGATCAGAGAGAGAGATGTAGATAATATCCAATATCTAGTGTACTATCTTGACTCACAAGATGCGGCTGTTAAAAGCTTTATGATGCAACAGGATGAAGCTAGAGATAGGATGACAGAAAAAAAACAGAGCGATCTGTACTTTGAGGTTATCATTCCAAAGCGTGTCTCACCTGATTATGATCCAACAAGAACCTTTGTACTGTTGCCTGGAATCGTAAACATAGAAAATCTTACCGAGTTAGACAAGAGAATTCTTCACTGTCTTGTGTATAGCACCAACTGCGTTGTTTGCATTGATGAGTTTACTATTGCTGGCTCATCAAATGAGAAATTCGTTAAAGATTATGTCTCAACGTTTTTCCAGTCATCAAAGCCTATCTTTGCTATTACACGATCTAACCAATTAGGTGATGCTAAGGCTTTAGAACTAAAAGCAAAGTACTCATCTCCGGAAATACTAGGCTTGGGAGATGAAGAAATGGACAGAGTGATTATTACAGGTCTCACAAAGGACGTTGGTCAAACTTGGGTTTCCGAACTTAGTACAATAGTGAACAAATATTCGTCAAATAGCAATGAATACCAAATGCAGAAACATAGATTTTTGAAAGAGGCACTGAAAGAGATTACCCTTATTGATAAAAAGATAAATGCAGCTTTGCATGATCTAGATTTTGAACATGACGAGAAATCACTAAGAATCGATAAAGATATCCAAACGTTCATAGATGTAAAATCAAAAATTCTGGATATGCTTGAAAAGAGCCTGTCATCAGTGTTTAACAGTGTTGCTGGTAAGTGCCAAGATGAAGTAACAAAATCATTGGTTGGTATAAAAAACATACCTGACCTTTGGCGAACCAAATTCTCGAGACGAGTACTTAGATCAGAGCAAATTATCAATATCTGGCACAAGAACCTCCTTCTGTCTATGGATGAGTTATTGAGTGCAATTGAGCAAGTTGAGAATGATTTCTCTTTCATTATTGGTCAAGGAAGTCCCGTCTCTCAGGAGATAACTGAGAGGTTGGGATACGAAGCAAACCAAAACCTTCCAATGCACAGGGATGAAGTAAGTGACGATAAACAAGGTCGGATTATCTATACAATAGCAAAATATATGGGCAGAAAGCCGTATTTGACGAGTAGTATTGAAATTCATGAAGAAAGGGAAACTGCGCTCAGAATGATGCCCATAGTTATGACAGAGTTTGTCAGGCTTCATCTAATTGGAGTACATGACCAACATCTAGATTATTCATCGGTGAATCATGAAGATAATGAGTATATTTATAATGTTCTTAAATCATGTGCAGAGAATACTACACAACTTGCAAGCAATGTAAAACCGATGCTTGGAGGGTTGGTGGCAATGCTAGGTATAGATTATTTACCTGATCAGAAGCTTAATATGCTGCAACCTTTGCTACAAGGAATTGGTCTCACTGAAGCAGCAGCAGCACAATGGGCAGGAATACTAGGCGGAGCGATGTTGGCTGGTGTGATAGTTATTCCTGCGACAGTTGCACTTAGAGCAGCTCACACAGCAAATCAAGAAGATACTGCTGCTTTTGCAAGAGAGTATCTAAGAACAATAGCTTTTAATGGAAATCAATCGATACTCAGTGCTTTTGACCATGCTTTTGATATGGTCGAACAAAGAATACGTGAGCAGTTCCGCCAAGATATTGGGATCAACAAGGATAAAGATAACTTGCATAATCTGACACTACGCATTTGTGAATTGAGAGAACTTAAGTCAGAGCTGTTATCAATACTCGAGTAACATGAATACTTTTATAATAGCCAAAGATAATGCCGATCAATGGTTTAATGAGACTGTCGTTTCATTGTTGAGTGAAGTTGGGATTGGCACTAAGTTGCCTGTCACGGATACGAAAGAAACAAGAAAAGCATTCGTTGTAGTGTACGGGCACACAAGAAGCGGCAAGACGACTGTAGTGTTAAAATTACTACAAATCAAAGATTCAGAATTCTATAACATCTACAATGCTCTTTGCGGTGGTCGGGGTGCTGGTGACCCAACAACCCCTCCTGCTGCTTTTAAATACACAAAAGTGCATGATCATCGCTTTTCATTTACTACTTATGATGGCATTAACTATCAACAGAGTTATGCCGGCACACTTAATGAACTTAGTAATCTGATCGCCGGTGTCCGTGATGAGATCTTTTCAACAAAGGAGAAAGTATATTCAGTGTCAATAGGGATACCTTCAAGTTATTTTGAAGATGAGAGTTTATTGATTGATGTAGATATTATAGATTTACCAGGCGACTATCCTAGAGATGTTTTTGAGTATACAAGAGTTCGGAAAGTATTTGGATATTACCTTCAACGGGCCACAAGGATATTCTTTGTCAATCCTGAAGATAAGCCCGAAGTATTGAAACAAAGCTTTATTGATCAACAGGCACATACATATAAAAGCAAGACCAGGATTATCCTTACACATATCGCGCAGTCGGAAACTGAACAAAAAGAGATACCTGGATTACTTGATCAACAAGATGTAAATAAGTGTGTCGAAGTGATAAGAGAGCATTACATGAGATTAATCAGGGGCTTAAACCTAAAACCTGAAATTGAGCCCGATCAGTTGTTTGCATTCAACGCAGGAAGTACATTGGAAAAGATAGTGTATGAACTAAAAGATAAACTTAAACCAGTATTGGATAGATTCATACATCTTATAATAGACGATATTAATCAGAGTGCTCAGCCTACAGAGATTTTATCTCAGTTTTCTGACATTAGAAATGAGGTTGAAAAGAAACTTATGGAAATGGAAATCTCTCATAATGATGCTATAAGAAAGATAGAAAAGAAGATAACAACTGCTACTGATTATGCGGCTACCATTCAGGGGATGAAAGACGATTTATGCCAAGAGAAGTACGAAGATATCAATTACTTTAAGGACAATCCTGACAATTATGGCATCATGCATACCTATACTTTACCGGAACTCATTAATTCTTACAATGAGAGATGTAACGAATTCATTGATTTCATTTTTAGGAACAGCAAACTTGTTAAAAGTAATTTGATCAATGAGATCGAGGCAAAGAAACGCAAATTATCAGAACACATTTCTATCGATGATGATAATGAATTGATCCAGATCTTCGCAAGAAAGAGAAAGAATGTATTCTTGTTCATTAAGGGGAAAAATCCAGATTATCCTCATGAAGTCATAGAGCATTTAAATAAACGACTCTATGCATTTGTTGAAAGTAAAAATAATTACCTGTACGATCTTTATGCTAGTATAGACAAGCATCTTGGATATCTCTTGAAGAAGCATATCAGGTACATAAATATGCTGCAGAATAGTGCTAACACACTGCACACTGAGTATGAGTCAAACAGAAACACCTGTATTTCACAAATTGATCTGTGTAACACACACTTTGACAACATTGAAAACCAGTTTAAGGAATATTACTTATGCAAGAAGTCTGAGTCTGATAATGGCTATATATCCAATCTAGATTTCCTTCTTGAGACATACTTCATTTCAAATACAATAATTAAGGCAAAAAGGTGTGAAGGATGAGCAATAAACCATTTTCTGAAGAGATTCACAACGACATTAAGGACTTCTTTAATGAAGTATTTTTACACGACCTCCAAGAAATACACAAAAAAACGGATGAAGAAATAGCGAGCCTCAATAAAAAGTATAACAAAATAGTCATGGACATTGAGGAGGATTATAAACAGGCAAACAAGATTAAGCAGAAGTTTATGAATGCTATTGATCCTATGGCTGATCCTGAGTCGTCGTTTTTCAAGCAACTCAAAGATGTTTGGGTGGCTACCCAGACTATCCAACCAACCGATGGTGATGAAGAACTGTCATTATCTTCTATGGTTAAAAGACTAGATGATAATCTGAATAAGTTGAATGATTCTGTTGAAAACATAAATAAATATCACAATGATAATCCTCTAATACCTAGCGATAAGCTTATTGATTTCCTATCCGATATTGTAACTAAGCAGAACAAACTCAGTAGGTTCATAACGTCAGGGATAATTCTACAGATAGTGTCCGTAATAATGATTGCCTTAGTTTGCTTTCTGAAATAGCTCTAGAACAAACATACAGAATTTATGTCGTCGTCCTATATTTCCAATGAAACGGAGGAAATGGAGTTTGCGCACCAACCGGGTTCATTTCTTAGGCGTATTCTATCTGATCGTATTTGTTCCATGGCATTGTTTCATTAGAGTATTAGGTTTTCCCCCTCGGATGCTAAACAAGGCAATCAGATTGGCTAATTTGGGGCACTTACATAAAGTATTAGTCAGTTTACTGGATTTGCATTAGCCTGCGCCATGAGTGAGACAAAAGGCAGCATGAAGGAGCGAGTGGATTTTAGATTGACCACGAATATTCACGGATGTTTTTACGAATTCACACGAATACACACCTATTTTCAAACACTTGGGAACGATTACGAACGCAGGAAACATATCCATAACATACAACCGTTATTATAGTTACATTATTATGTATTCGTGAGCATTCGTGGGAGTCATAGAATTCGTGTATATTCGTGGTTCATCAGACTCACAAAAATCGCATTTCCCTTGACATATTTCCACGCTGTTCAAACTGGTGGATCAAACTTTTATTGATGTGGATTCACTTCATTTTCCATAAAAAAGCGAGGAGAACATGATTCAAGCGGACAAGATCACTTCCCTGAAAGAGCAGGCTGCAGTAGCCCGTGCCGCCATTTTGCACATGACCACCCTGCCCAACAGCGGCCACCCCGGTGGTTCAATGTCTTCCATCGACATCCTTTTGGCGCTCTACAGCGTTATCAAACATGACCCCAAAAACCCTTTCTGGCCCCAGCGCGACCGCATTGTGGTTTCGCATGGGCACATCTCCCCCGCCGTCTATTCCGCTCTGGCGCTGAACGGCTATCACAATCTGGATGAGGTGATCTCGCAGTTCAGGCTGGCTGGCAGTCCCTATGAGGGCCACATCGAACGCGAAGTTGCGGGCGTGGAATGGAGCAGCGGAAACCTGGGACAGGGGCTTTCCGCGGGTGCTGGAATGGCTCTGGCATCGCGTGTAAACAAAATTCCCTACAGGGTTTACGTGATGATGGGCGACGGCGAACAGCAAAAAGGACAGATCTCTGAAGCCCGCCGCTTTGCCGCAAAATATGAGCTGAAAAACCTGACCGCAATTGTTGACTACAACCGCCTGCAGATCAGCGGAAACATCTTCGACGTGATGCCTCAAAACATCCGCTCCAACTGGGAAAGCGACGGCTGGCAGGTTTTGGAGATTGACGGGCACAATTTTGAACAGATCTTTGCCGCTTTGGACGAGGCTCAAAATGCGGAAGTCCCCACCATGATTTTGGCGAAAACCGTGATGGGCAAAGGCGTCCCCTTCATGGAAAACCAAAATCAATATCACGGCGCACCGCTGAGGGAAGAGCCCTTCAAGGAGGCTTTGGAGATTTTGGGCGAACCCAACCGCTTGGATGAGTATCGCAGGATGCGGGAAGCTTTCAAGGCTCCCTCCGGCGGCTTCGACCACAGCGCTTTTGACTTGAAAACCGATCTGAAGGCGGGACAGCCCATCGTCTATGAAAAAAACACAGACAACCGCAGCGCCTGGGGCGAAGCGATTGCCGACCTCGCACTCTTGAATTTGGAAAACCCCACCCCCATCGTGATGGTGGACTGCGACCTTCAAACCAGCGTGAAAACCGCCGATTTTGAGAAAGCCGCACCCGAACGCTTCATCCAATCCGGCATCATGGAACACAACGCCGCCGTGATGAGCGGAGCCATTTCCACTTGCGGGATTCAAACCTGGTGGGCGGACTTCGGCATGTTTGGGCTGGACGAAGTGTATAACATGCAGCGGCTCAACGACATCAACCACACAAACCTGAAGACCATCCTCACCCACGTGGGCTTGGATGTGGGCGAAGATGGAAAAACCCACCAATGCATCGACTACATCGGGCTGCTTCGCAACCTCTTTGGCTTCAGACTGATCTGCCCCGCCGACGCCAACCAAACCGACCGCATCGTCCGCTGGCTGATAGACAAACCCGGCAATTATGTGGTTGCGATGGGACGCTCAAAACTGCCCATCATCAAGAATGAGGAGGGCGAAAACTTCTACGACATGGGCTACAGCTTTGAATATGGCAAAGCCGACGTCCTCCGCGAGGGCAACAAAGCCACCATGTTTGTGACGGGGACCCCGGTGGGTTCAGCGATCGAAGCGATTGAGCACCTGCGTGAAAGCGGGATTTTCGTCCAACTGATCTATGTTTCTTCCCCGCTCGCTATCGAAGCTGAAGTGCTGAGGAAAGCTGCCTCCCAAGGGCTGATCTTCAGCGTGGAAGACCACAATGTCCACAGCGGCCTTGGCTCGGTCCTGGCCAGCCGCTTGATCGATGAAAGTCTCAGCGCACGCTTGGTTAAGGTCGGCGTGGAAGCCTATGCCGGCAGCGGTTCATCCAAAGACCTCTACCG
Organism: Candidatus Cloacimonadota bacterium; assembly: GCA_012728875.1. Classification (GTDB taxonomy): domain Bacteria; phylum Cloacimonadota; class Cloacimonadia; order Cloacimonadales; family Cloacimonadaceae; genus Syntrophosphaera. Next base: position 59,116 of record JAAYEF010000009.1, on the reverse strand, counting down.
CTGGGCTGGCTTGGACAGGGATTCGCTGATCGAAAAGGTGAAAAAAGAGCTGGCGGATTAAGCCAGCCAAAAACTTCATACAAACCGCCGGAACCTGGTTTCCGGCTTTTTTACGCCCTGCTTTTCCGAGGGCTTGGCGCAGGCTTCAAAACCCGGGACAGCGTGAGCCCGCCAACAATCACCGCGATGGCGATCAATTGCAGCGGCGCCAGTTTTTCACTCAGGACGATGAGCGCCAAAAGCGATGCCAAAACGGGCTTCAGAAAGAAATACATGGAGGAGGTTCCCGCTCCCAAGAGCTTGGCCCCCTCGAAAAATAGCACATAGCTGAGCCCGGAAATGATCACTCCGAACCAGAACATCGCCCCGGCATTGACCAAAGTCAGCTCAAAGCCGAGCGGTTCGCCGATGATGGCATTGATCACAAAAAGCACGATGGCGCCAAAAAAGAATGAAAACCCGTTGGTGACCACGTTGCCATGCTTTTCCACCGTCTTTTTGGTGAGCACCAGATACAGCCCAAAGCTGAGCGAAGCCCCCAATCCATACACAAAGCTGAGCGGCAGATTCAGATATTTGTCTGCACCAAAGTCCACTTCGCCAAAGATGAGCAAAATGATGCCCACACTGGCAACGATGAGCCCCAAAATCTGCGGCAGGCTCAGCTTTTCACGCAAGATAAGCATGGCAAACACGCTTACAAACAAGGGGTTTGAGCTCACCAGAACCGCGCTGATGGAAGCCTTGCCATAGTGAACCGAAACCTGCAACAAAAGCATGCTGATGCAAACATTCAGGATGCCCAAAAGAGCCATCAGGGCCAGGTCTTTCAGCCTGGGTTTTTGCGGATTATCCCGCAAAGCCTTCAGCGCAAAGGGCAGGATCACCAAGCCTCCGATGAAAAAGCGCCAGGCTGTGAGCGTGTAGGGCGAAAGATGCACAAACTTGCTCAAAATTTCATGGGTGGACCAAGTCAAAATTGCCAAAAAGCAAAACAGGTGCGAAAGCGAACGTGATCTCATATTCATAAAAAAAGCCAGACAGTCAACCGTGTTTCCGGCAGGCTGTCTGGCTCAGTTTTTCAGTCACCCAAGGGCGGCTGTGATTTCATAATTATTTCATCAACACCATTTTGCGGGTGGATGAGTATTTTCCGGACTGCATGCGATAGTAGTAAACTCCGCTGCTAACGCTGTTTCCACTGTCGTCGCGGCCGTCCCAATTCACGCTGTTCAAGCCTTCGGCAGCTTCCAGGTTCCAGGTTTTCACGATCTGTCCCTTGGTGTTGTAAACCTCGATTTGGACAGGCTCGGCTTTGGCGCTGTGATAGCTGATGGTGGTGTGAGGATTGAAGGGGTTGGGATGGTTTCCAAGCAACTGGGTGGGCATGGGAACGTTGAGTTCTTCTTCGTTTGCAGTGCTGCTCCAGTCGTCAAGACCGCGGGCTGTGACCTGCGGAGTCTGGTTGAACTGGTTCACCAGCACCAAAATGTTGAAGTTCCCGCTGGGGATATCGGTTCCGATGTAGTCCACGTCATAGAAGGTGGTGCGGAACGCAACTGTTCCGGTGGCATCCTGCAGGGTGTAGTTTTGACCCACTTCAAATGTGCCGCTGGCTGTAAAGTTGGCGTTGGCAATGCGCACGAGCCTTCCCTGATAGGTTCCCACATTCATTTTGAGTTCGTTGATGGTGATGGTGGGTGCAAAGATCGCATTGTTGTGCGAAGTGGCAGCACCGGGGTCTCCCACGGGGGTGAATTGCAGGAGGTTTGCATAGTAGGCGATGGTTCCCACGATGCCGGTGATTCCGTCGCCAACCTGGTAAACGGATGTGATCTTTCCATCCGGGTCGTCAATCAAGACGCCGGCATTGGCATCCTGCACATACTTTTGGTTGCGGAAGCTTTGTTTGAAGGTGAGCAGCACCTCTCCGGAAACCAGGTAAACCGTTCCGTCTCCTGCGGTTTGAGCCCGAAGCTGGGTCATGTTTTGCACCACAACGGGGAACATATAAACCGCGGTGGCAACTGTGCTGGGATCAAGTCCGTCTGCATAGGCAATGGCTTTGATGGTGGTGGTGGTGGTCACCGGGATGGGTGTGCTGTATGCCTGGGAGCTTTGGCTGGGGGTGCTGCCGTCGGTGGTGTAGCGGATTGTGGCACCCGGGCTGCTGCTGCTGATGCTCACGTTGATGGGCTGGGTGAAAGCTCCGGCTGGAGGATCAAAGACAGGGGCTGCAGCTGCGCCCTGAGAGGCTGCTGTGATGCGGATGTTGTCGATGCGGTTGTTACCAGCGGCTGTGGAACAGCCTTGCAGCACCACGCGGATGGCAAAGTTCGGGTTGTTTGCCACGCCGGGAGTGCCGCTGAAGTCCACTTCCATCATCTGACCGGCAACCCAGTTGTTTTCAAAGTCGGTGAGGTCCAGGGTATATTTTGTGAGCCAGTCGGTGCCGTTCACGGTATATTTCACTTCCTGGGTGTTGAAACCGGTTGTGGTTCTGCGGGTGGGATAGCTCAACACGATGTTGTCCAAGCCCACTGTGGAAGCGTGGATGGTGAAGTAGGCGCCGTTGTTCACGGTATCAGCACCTCCGCGAGGGGCAAAGCTGCCGCCGTTAACTTCACCGGCAACGCCGTTCAGCGTGGTTCCGGCAAAGGAAAAAGCTTCGGTGAACGTGTAGGTGATTTCAGCATCTCCAATTGCCGCTTCGATGGGTTGACCCCATGTCGTGTCGGTGGGCGGAGTGTTTTGGTTGAAGTTCCAATAGTAAACAAGGTTTTGCCCATACACCGCGCCGAGGGCAAGGATCAAGGCGAATAACACCAGTGTCTTTTTCATAATTCCTCCATTGAATTACTTTTTATCTAATTTCATGACCACGCCGGAGGCTGTGGATCCATTTTTTCTAAAAAAACAAGATTATCACACTATACAGGAATGATCCTGCCAAGATCACGCTGTCCGCACGATCCAAAACTCCGCCATGTCCCGGAATCAGGTGGGAACTGTCTTTCACAGAGCAGGAACGTTTGAGCATGCTTTCGGCGAGGTCTCCCAATTGGCCAACGATCCCGGCGGCAAACGCTGTGAGCAGCAAAACCGGTAAATCCTGATCGTAAAGGCCTGTAACAGACAATATAATCATCACAATGAAAGGTGCAAGCGCTCCCGCCACAAAACCTTCCAAACTTTTGTTCGGGCTCACGGAAAAGATCCCGCGCCGGCGGCCCCATTTGCTGCCCACAAAATAGGCAACGGTATCGGTGAGCCAGATCAAAAGGATCAGCACAAACAGCAGACGCGGTTTTTGCAAACCCAAGAGTGCACACATGGCGGGCAGCAGCGCCAGATAAAACGCGGAAAACACCTGGAACGCTGCACGGGACAAAGACCTTTCCGGGTCCCAAAAGAGCAGCGCCCTCAAAATCACGAGCAGGAAAAACACCCACGCCAAAGGCGGGATCAGGTGCGGGAAAAACACGGAAAAGCTATATAGGGCAAGGTTTATCACCGCCCAAAACCAATGGATGCCCAAGTCCAAATTTTCCAGCATTTTGTTCAGTTCCGCCGTGGCAAAAAAGGCGGTCACACCAAAGAGGATGATCAGCCAGGGCCCGCCAAACCAAAGCGCTGCCAGGATCAATGGAATGCCTACCACGGAAACCAAAATACGTTTTTGCAATTCGCTCATTGGCTTTCCACACCTCCATACCTGCGTTCACGGCTCTGAAAATCGATCAAAGCCTCGATGAACGCGGCTTTGTCAAAATCCGGCCACAGCGTTTGAGTGATATAAATTTCCGCATATGCCATCTGCCACAGCAGAAAGTTTGAGATGCGGCTTTCCCCGCTGGTGCGGATGATGAGATCGGGATCGGGCTGACCCGCCGTATATAGATAGTTTGAAAAAGCTTGCGGGCTCAGCTTTTCGATCAGTTCGGGCTTATCCCGGCTTTCGGCAAAGAGTTTTTGGATTCCTTCCACGATTTCCAGCCTTCCGCCATAGTTGAACGCCATGTTCACCGTCAAACCGGTATTTCCGAAAGTGGGCGAAGCCATTTCCCTGATTTCCGCCAGATAAGCCGGATCCAGCCTGCTTTCACTGCCGATGATGTTCACGCGGATGTTTTGCCTGTTCAGTTCCGCAATTTCCTTTGCCAAAAACTCTTTCAAAAGCTTCAAAAGCCCCTGCACCTCCTCCTCGGGCCTGCCCCAGTTTTCAGTGCTGAAGGCATAGAAGGTGATATAGCCCAGTTTCAGCTCCACCCCCAGTTCCACCATCTGGCGCACAGAGCGGGCTCCGGCGCGGTGACCATACATTCTGGGTCTTCTTTTGCGCGCCGCCCAGCGTCCGTTCCCATCCATGATGATGCCCACATGGGCGGGAAGGCGCTCCAGATCGAGCCTGGGGATCAGCTTTTTGTAGTTCACTTGCTTTTTTCCAAAGCCCTTTGCTTCAGCCAGGCGTAGATGAATCCATCCAAATCGCCATCCATCACGCGGTCCACCTGGCCAACTTCAAAGTTTGTACGGTGGTCCTTCACCATCTGATAGGGTTGAAAAACGTAGGAGCGGATCTGGTTTCCCCAGCCGATGTCGGTTTTCCCAGTCTCTTCCTTTTCCTTTTCCGCTTCGCGCAGGTCTTCATAATATTGATAAAGTCGGGAGCGCAAAATTGCCATCGCACGCTCGCGGTTTTGGATCTGCGAACGCTCATTTTGGCAGGAAACCACGATTCCCGTGGGCAGGTGGGTGATGCGCACGGCGGAGTCTGTGGTATTCACATGCTGTCCGCCCGCTCCGCTGGAGCGATAGGTGTCCACCTTCAAATCCTTGGGATCGATGTCCACCTCGATGTCATCATCAAATTCAGGATACACGTAAACCGATGTGAACGAGGTCTGGCGCTTGCCCTGGGCGTTGAAGGGCGAGATTCTCACCAGGCGATGCACTCCGATTTCCGCTTTCAGCATGCCATAGGCAAAGCTTCCGCGGATTTCAACGCTCACGCTCTTCAAGCCGGCTTCCTCCCCGGGCAGGGAGTCGATCACCGTGGCGGTATGGTTGTTTTGTTCCGCCCAGCGCAGATACATGCGCAGCAGCATCTCCGCCCAATCCTGGGCTTCGGTTCCCCCGGCTCCGGCGTGGATCACCAGCAGGGCGTCTTCGCTGTCATATTTTTCGTTGAGATAGCACTCAACCTCGGCTTTTTCAATGAACTGTTTTTGTGTGGAAAGCTCTGCCTCCGCCTCTGTCAACAGGGATGGATCGTCCTCCAAAAGCAGCAGATAGGTCTCGAGGTCGCCCTGCAGCTTTGCCAGTTCATTGATGTGGGAAATATCGTCGTTGATCTGACTCAACTGGCGGGTAATTTTCTTTGCCCGGCTCTGATCGTTCCAAAAATTCGGGCTGTTCACATCATCCTGGAGCTTCAGGGCTAAAGCCTGTTTCTCCTCCAGGTCAAAGCAACCTCCGGATCTCAGAAATTTGTGAGATCAAAGCACCGGCTTCTTTTCTATATTCGGAAAGTTCCATTATTGTTAATCACCTGATATGTATTTTCAAAATTAGTCGAGGCAGCAAATCTCAAGACGCTTTTTTTGTCAAATCTTTTATAAAAACGCAGAAAATCATTGACAGAATGGCGGGTATCTTAAAAAAAAGAACGCTACCGAAACAAGTTTGGATTTAACACAAGCGATAGTTTTTTATTGAGGTATATTGAAATGATCTTAGGTATCCCAATTCTTTGGTATCTTGCCCCTTTGGGGGCGGTGATGGCGTTGATCTTTGCCGCCATCTTTTTCCGGCAGGTTAAAAACGCCGACCCCGGCAACCCCCGCATGGTGGAAATCGCTTCCTACGTTCGGGACGGCGCCTTTGCATATTTAAAACAGCAATACAAGGGAGTGGCTCTCTTTTTCCTGGGCGCCTTTCTGGTTTTTCTGTTCATGGCAAAAGTGCTGGGGGTTTTGCACATTCTGGTTCCCTTTGCCTTTTTGACCGGCGGCTTTTTCAGCGCGCTGGCGGGCTATGTGGGCATGAATATGGCGACCCTGGCTTCAAACCGCACCGCCCAAGCCTGTTCTGAAAGCCTGAACAAAGGCCTCAAAATAGCTTTCCGCGGCGGCGCCGTGATGGGACTCACCGTGGTGGGGCTGGCTTTGATCGACATCTCCGCCTGGTTTTTCATCCTCTTCAAAAGCGGACTGCCGCTGCACACCATCACTGTCATCATGCTCAGCTTTGGCATGGGCGCTTCCACCCAGGCTCTGTTTGCCAGATTGGGAGGCGGAATCTTCACCAAAGCTGCGGACGTGGGTGCCGACCTGGTGGGCAAAGTGGAAGCCGAAATCCCTGAGGACGACGTGCGCAACCCCGCCACCATTGCAGACAACGTTGGAGACAACGTTGGCGACGTGGCTGGCATGGGTGCCGACCTCTATGAAAGCTATGCCGGCTCCATCCTCGCAACCGCCGCCCTGGGTCTCAGTGCCGCTGTCACCCTGGGTTTGGATAAGGGACTGCATATCAATTTTGTGATAGCGCCGATGATTCTGGCTGGCATCGGAGCGCTGCTTTCCATTTTTGGCATTTTCATGGTGAGCACCAAGGAAGGTGCGGGCACCAAGGAACTGATGTTTGCCCTGAATAAAAGCGTTTACGGCAGCTCCCTGCTCATCGCCGTGGCTTCATTTTTCATCACGCGGATGCTGCTTCCCGCCGAATATTGGTTCGGAGTTTTCATCTCCACCGTGATTGGACTGCTCTGCGGCATCCTGATCGGCTATTTCACCGAGCGGGATACCTCTCACAGCTATAAACCCACCCGCCACATCGCGGAACAGGGTTCCTACGGCCCTGCCACAGTGATTTTGGAAGGAATTGCCGTGGGCATGCGCTCCACCGTGGGTCCTGTGCTCACTATCGTGGTTGGCATCCTCGTCGCCTTCATCGCCAGCCATGGCTTCCAATCCATCGAAATGGGACTTTATGGCATCGGTTTCGGCGCCGTGGGCATGCTTGCCACCCTGGGTGTAACCCTTGCCATGGATGCCTTTGGACCCATTGCAGACAACGCCGGCGGCAACGCCCAAATGTCGCACCTGCCCGAAAACGTGCGTGAAATGACGGACAACCTGGACAGCGTGGGAAACACCACCGCCGCCACCGGAAAGGGATTTGCCATCGGAAGTGCCGCGCTGACGGCAATGGCGCTTTTGGCAGCCTATCTGGAGGAAATCCGCGCCGCGCTCATCGATATGGGCACAAAGGCAAACCATTATATCTACATGACGATCAACCACAGCAAAGACCTGGTGGAGCACGTGCGTGTGGACCAAGCCACCGTGATGGATTTTATCAACTACTATCAGATCCATGTCCTGAACCCCAAATTCCTGCTGGGCATCTTCATCGGCAGCATGGCTGTCTTCGTGTTTGCCGCGCTCACCATCAAAGCGGTGGGAAAAGCCGCCGGACTCATGGTGGCTGAAGTGCGTCGCCAGTTCAAGGAAATCCCCGGCATCATGGAGGGAACCGGCAAGCCCGATTACTCCAGTTGTGTAACGATCGCCACCATCGGCGCCCAACAGCAGATGCTTGTTCCCGCAATCGTGGGCATCGCCACTCCCATCATCACCGGCCTCATCTTCGGTGTGGCAGGAGTTTTGGGTGTTTTGGCAGGCGCCATGGTCAGCGGCTTCGTTTTGGCAATTATGCTCAACAACTCCGGCGGCGCCTGGGACAACGCCAAAAAATTTGTGGAAACCGGACAGTTTGGCGGAAAATCATCCTCCGTCCACAAAGCCACCGTGGTGGGCGACACCGTTGGCGATCCTTTCAAAGACACCGCCGGCCCCTGCATCAACATCCTCATCAAGCTCATGAGCATGGTTTCCATCGTTTTTGCCGGTCTCATTGTGAATTACAGCCTCAGAGTGGAAAAATTCAAGCCTCCCTTCAGCAAACAGAAAATTGAAAGCACCTCATATAACAATCTGTTGAAGCTGGACAAGGAAGCAGTGGACAACAGCGATTGCAAGGACAAGCGGGTCATCACACCGGATTGTATTCAAAACATCGAAAACCCCGTTCAAGACTTTGAGGAAACTCCAAACACAGCCCCTGGCACCCGCTAAACACTGAAACCCTGATCTTTACAAGCCCATAAGTCGGTTTTGAAAACCAAGCTTATGGGCTTTTTCTTTTCCATTATTTTGTAAAACCCTGCCCCTCCCTGCAGCCGTGCCCATGTTTTTTTTGTGCGTTCCCCGTTAGCCTCCCGTCCAAGATCGAGTGCCCAAGGAGAGGTTGACGGGTGGCTGCCTGGCTGGAACCAAGGAAGAAGGGAAGTGCAAGTGCATGGGATGATTGGAATTACCTGTCTGACATCAAACAGATCGGGCTACAAGTATTGAATGGATCCCACAAAGAAAAACCCGAAGCTCAAAGTACATCAGAAAGCGGAAGAAGCGAGGCTTCCCAAGTGCTTTGGGCTTCGGGTCAGTTATGATTTATTTTGCCAAAACCATCTTGCGGACAAGGGTTTCAGCGCCAAAGTTCAGTCGTTGGATATAAACACCGCTGGCAACGGGGCTTCCCTGCTGGTCGCGTCCGTTCCACAGCAGGCTGTGTTTTCCCGCGGGAAGTTCCTCTTTATCCAGCAGAGTGGCAACCCTTTGTCCCTTCAGGTTATAGATTGCCAGGCTCGCTTTTCCGGCTGTGGGCAGGCTGAAGGAAAGCCTGGTTTCGGGGTTGAATGGGTTGGGATGATTTTGAAATAGAGCCGTTTGCAAAAGCGGCGGGATCTGCGGGTCATCCGCGGAAGTATATTGATTGTAGATAAAGCTTCCATATATCCCCTGCACAAAGTATTCGCTGTCCAAGATCCCGGAGCGGGCGTCGTTCCAAGCCACCAGCGCCTGATATCCATGCGCGACGGCTTGAACTCCATCCTGTTCCAGCCAGGCGTCGCAAAGGGTGATGGTTCCCTCATCCAGCAGCTCGCCATTGGGTTTGATGAATCTCATGAAAACATCCCTGTAGCCGCCGCTGTTGGGGCAGGTTGCCCAGATTGCCACCTTGCTGGAATTCGGAAAATCGAGCAAAGTGGCGCTATACAGGAATCTGCCTGTTTCTTCCAGCAGGATTCCGGAATCATCAAGAATGAAATTCCCATCTGTATCCATCATTTGGAAATACATCGAGTTTCCGCCCTGCCCACCGGGTTGGAGCATGCTGAGCGGTTCTCCGCCCAAGAGGCTGTAAAAGGCCCGGTTTCCATAATTATAGCCCTCATCACCCCAAAGACGCAGGCCGCAACTGCTCAGGCGCTGAGCCTTCAAACTATAATCCGCCGTGCTTTTGCCGAAAATGATGAGGTCGCCATCCACAACAGCAGAACTGTGGTAATTGCATCCCTCCAAGACGATCAAACCCTCTTGTGGCCAGTTTGAATCAATCTCTCCCTGCTCATCGATTTTCAGCACATGGCAGCTGGAATACGCCCCATTGTAACCATAAGTCTCAAAAATGATATATCCATCTCTGAGACCTATGAATGTGACATTCGTCCCCGCTGGAAAAGTGACAATTGTTTTTCCCTCTGGGTCCCACTGCAGGGTGTTGTCCACAATTTTTTGAAAGCGCAAAGAGGCTTGGGTGGGGCCGGAAAAATCGTAGCGGCGCCAGACCACCGAAAGCCCGGAATCATCATATTCCATGGCGGCACTGGGGCTATGGTCCAGCGTAAATACAGGCAGGCCGTCTCCGGGATACACCGCTTCCCCCGTGCCTTTGATCCTTTGCAGGAAAACACTGCTGCCTCTGGTGATGAGCATGGCGGCTGTTCCGTCGGTCAGGGAAATGGCTGTCATGCCGCTGGGATTGCTGATGGTTTCACGGGGCAGCGCCCTGCCGTTTTCTTCCAAAAGCAGATTTTCAGTTTGGTCGCAAATCTGATAGTAGATGTCTTCATAGTAGTCGCGGTCGTCATACCACATAAGCAGATATTTGTCTCCCAGCGGCAGAACTTTCGCCAGAAAGGCTATGCCATCCAGCCGGGAAACCAAAGCTTCGCCTCCCGCAGCCAGATATGGCGTGCCGTTTGTGTCCAGAGCCTGACGGCGCACATTTACGTTTTGGCTGTGAAGGTCGCGCCAGATGAGCAAAGCGCCGTTTGAAAAAGCCGTCAGTGCCGGCTGTTGCAGGCGCCAGGCATCATCGAGGCTGAGAACCTTTGCGCCGTCTGGCCAAGCCGGGCTGCCATCGGGCAAAATATACTGGGTGTAAACTCCGGGGTTCATGTTATCATCAATAGTCCAGGCAAACCATGCGCCACCTTGAGCGTCCGCGGAAACTTGGATCTGGCCTATGGTGTTCCACGCTGCCAAAGCTCCGGCGCTGACGCCGTTTTCACCCCAAAGTTCAGACCAATCTGCAGCCAAGCGCTGGGCTTTGATCTCCGCCTCATCTGAATTCCCGTTGTATTTCTTCCAGGCAAAAATCAAACCGCCCTGTGCGAGCGGTTCCACAGAGATTTTTCCCATTGGCTGATTTGCGTCTGCAGATCAAACAGGTAGGGGCGGCCAAATTGAACACTGCCGCTGCTGTCCATACGCTGGAAGGCGATGCGGGTGGTGGGTGCTTCTCTTCTGTTCCAAAGCAAAAACCCGCCGGCGCGGTCTGGGACGATTTCGAAGGGTCCGCCTCCCTGCATCACGTCTGGCGGAACCATCGGTCCATCACCAATTTGCGTACCATCCGCGTCAAAATGGTAAAGCTGGGTTGTCCAGTTTTCAATCCCGGTGCCTTCGTTCCAATTCACAATGAAGCCACCTTCCAAATCGCTCAATGCACCTTGAAAAAGGAAGCGCGCGCTTTCGGAAACCAGAGACAATCCCTCTTCGGGCCAAAGCAGATTGCCCTGAGCGTCGAGATTTTGGCCTCTCACGTTATAGGTCGAAAAATCATCGGCATAAATGACGAAAACCCCGCCGATCTCATTGGGAACAATGCTTATCCGGGCAGCTCCCTCGATGATTTCAATGCCGTCGGCACCCCAGAGAGTCTCGCCATTCGAGTTCATTTTTTGCAGTGAATATCCATGACTATAGCCATGTCCCGAACACTGGAAAAGAAGCACAAAATTGTCGTCTGAACACCGCACACAGCTTGTAAAATCCTGAACACCGTCTCCGCCTGCGACAATCTTGGGCTTGCTCCAAAGCAACTGTCCTTTGTCATCAATCCTTTGGGCGTAAATGTCGGTATCGCCGGCATCTGTGTCTTCCCAAAAGCTGATCACGCTGCCATCGGCGCAGCGAACCTGGTTACCATACCAATCCAGCTTCCAAGCTTTCCTGAAAGTCACCTCTTGCGCCCCGGCAAAAACCACTGCCAGAACGAAAGTTAGCAACAAAAATCGCTGTTTCATCCTTCCTCCCCATCGAGGTATATCTTTTCGCTTATTTCTATTTTATGCAAGTTTTGTTCCATAAGATAAAAAATTATATCAACGGACTTATGATTTTTGGCTGACTTTCAGGGAATCGCCCGTATCCTCCTTCTTTATTTCAAGCAAAGTCTCTAATTTTCCATCCGGCTACCTCGCCATCTTGCCAGATCTCCACGCCAAAACCCGCTCCTCTGCCCGTTTTCGCTGCGCTTTCTTCAGTTCCCTGCGCAGGGTGTCTCTGTTTCCCACCCCCTGTTCAGAGCCTCCTGCCGCAGCCAGCAAATACCAGAAATAGGCTTCCTCCTTGTTCTGTTCCATGCCCAAGCCATGTTCGCACATCACTCCCAAATTGTTTTGAGCATCGGCATGACCCTGCTCTGCGGCAAGGCGCCAGCATCTGAAAGCTTCCCGGTTGTCCTGTGCCATGCCTTCGCCCATGGCATACAAACTGCCCAGATGATATTGCGCTTCCACGTGGCCCTGGTCTGCGGCGAGGCGGAACCAGTTGGCAGCTTCTGTTTTGTTTTGCTCCACGCCCTGGCCTGTGGAATACAATCTTCCCAGGTTGAATTGCGCAACGGGGAGGCCCTGCTCCGCGGCGAGTTGAAACCAGTTGGCAGCTTGCTTGTGGTCCAGTTCCACGCCCAAGCCATTTTTGAACAACACTCCCAGGTTGTTTTGCGCGTGGACATGACCCTGGTTTGCGGCGAGACGATACCATTTCGCGGCTTCTTGGGGGTCTTGTGATACGCCCAGACCATCTTCGTACAACATTCCCAGGTTATGCTGCGCATCGGCATAACCCTGCTCCGCGGCAAGGTGATACCATTTGGCGGCTTCGCTGAAATCCTGCTTTACGCCCTGACCATAGTTATACAAGTATGCCAGGCTGGTTTGCGCGTGGGCATGCGCCTGCTCAGCAGCGAGACGCAACCATTTGGCGGCTTCTGCGATATCCTGTTCCACGCCCAGACCATTGTAGTATAGGGCGGCAAGAAGGTCCTGCGCATCGGCATGGCCCTGGTCTGCGGCAAGGCGGTACCATCTGGCGGCTTCTTTGTAATCCTGTGCAAGGTCCCGGCCTTCGTTGCATGCTTTTCCCAAGTTGTATTGCGCTTCGGCATCCCCGGTTTGGGCACGTTCCAGCAAGGTTTTGTCCATGTTTTCCTCCATCTTTTAATTGAAAAATAAAGTGATGGGAATGGTGGCTATCTGTCAAGAAATATCTTGCTTCGGCGCCGCCCCGCTGTTTGAAAAACTGTCACAGGTTCCTGTCGCTGACGTTCAGGATGACGGGTCGGCAGAGTTTTGAGTATTGAAGTGGCAGCTTGAGAAATAGCCAGACAGCCGGATGGCAGTTGGGAGTATATATTCCCAAAAAACCGGATTTTATTTGACAGATTTCAGGGAAACACATTGATAGACACCAGCATAAAAGCAAAAATGAATGGAGATAAGATAATGAAGAAAAGCATGGTGATATTGGCGCTGCTGATCTGCGGACTCAGCGGACTGGTGGCCGGCTCGCGGGAAACCTGGATTGAAGAAGACTTCAGTTCCGGCACCTTCCCCCCTGCGGGTTGGAGCATTGTAAACCAAGCCGGAAACTGGAGCGTACGCAACAGCTCAAACGCCGGCGGCAGCATTCCTGAGCTGCGTTTGAACTGGAGCCCGCAATTCAACGGCACCACATATTTTGTTTCGCCAAGTGTGGACACCTCCGGTGAAAGCATTATGTATCTGGATTTCAGGCACAACGTGGACCACTATAGTTCAAGCTATACCATTGGAGTGGCAACCCGCAGAAATCAAGCTGGCAGCAGTTGGAACACCGCCTGGGAGATGACGGTGAGCAACAACATTTCCGCACAGCTCAAGACTGTGGAACTTGCAACCCAGGATGTGGGCGCTTCGGATTTTCAGTTTGCCGTGTATTTCAGCGGAAACAGCACCAACCTGAACTATTGGTATATTGATGATATCAGGCTTTATACGCCTTTTGACCATGACCTTGCCATCATGGACGTGGATCTGCCCTCGCAAAGCAGCGCAGGAAGCACTTTCACACCCAAATGCACGGTGGCAAACCTGGGTTACAACCCGCTTGTGGCTTTGGTTTCACTGAATATCTACCATGGCGATGAACTGGTGTATTCCCAGCCGGATTACCACAGCGTGATGCTGGATTTTTGGGAAACGGACACCGCAGAATTTCCCGCTTTCAGCCCAACGATGCACAATGACCTCTATCGTTTTGAATTTTCCGTGTCTTCCCTGGAGGATGTGGTGGATCAAGAGCCTGCAAACAACGTAAAGGTTTCGTATGTAAACACCTGGACCATGCCGAAGCAGATGGTGCTTTTGGAGATTGGCACCGGGGGCTGGTGTCCCTACTGTCCCGGAGCGGCAATGGCTGCGGACGACTTTGTGTATCAAGGCTACAACGTGGCTGTGATTGAAAACCACAACGGAGACCCCTTTGCCAATGACGACTCCAATGGACGCAACAACTACTATGGCGTGAGCGCATATCCCACCAGCATTTTTGATGGAATGCTCTTCTTTAGCGGCGGCAGCAATACCAGCAGCATCATCAATTCCCTGATGCCGCTTTTCAGCCAGCGCCGCACAATCAAAAGCCCGCTTTTCCTGATGATCTTTGGAGAGGAAAGTCCGCAGGGATACAACATTACCGTGCAGGTGGAAAAACTGGCACCCCTGCCATATCCGAACCTGGCGCTGCATCTGGCTTTGACAGAATCCAACATCGCCTATTCCTGGCAGGGTCAAAACCACATGAGCTTTGTGAACCGTGGCATGTATCCCGATTGGGAAGGCACGGTGATCGACCTGGCAAATGCGCCCATCGGCAGCAGTTATCACACATTCCCCATCGTGAAAGATCCATCCTGGGCGGAGGAAAACTGTGAACTGGTGGCGTTTGTGCAAAACCTGGACACCAAGGAAGTAATCCAAGCCACAAAACTGCTGGTGGTGGAACTGGAAGAGCCGCCCGTGGCGATTGACGACTCCGCCCTGCCTCAGGCGCAGACCAAACTCAGTGCGATCTACCCCAACCCGTTTTCCCAAAAAACCGTGATCGAATATTCCCTGAAACAAAACCAGCAGGTGGAACTGGGAATCTATAACCTGCGCGGACAGTTGGTGCGCACCCTGATGAGCGAAACCAAAGGCGCAGGCTTGCATCAGGCGGAATGGGATGGCTGTGATGGCAACGGCAAAACCGTGGCAAACGGCACCTATATCCTCAGAATGAAAAGCGGTGGCGAGGCTTCGTCCCGCAAGCTGCTGTTCATCAAATAGAGCTTTAGCCCGGGCACTGCCCCAAATCAGATATTAAGCAAGGCGCGGAATCAAGTTCCGCGCCTTATTTTATTTTGCCAAAAGGCTGTTTTATCCTTGCTGTCCAATCTCCATGCCACGCTTGATGGCGGTGAGGTTCAGTTCCAACAGGTCTGGATCTTTGGCGGCAAGGAAGGACTTGAGGTCTTCTTCCAGAGTATCATATTTGATGAGACCGGTTTTGCCGATCACGATGCCGATGGCAAGCATGTTAAGCACACGGATGGAGCCAATTTCCAGGGCGATGTCGCTCATGGGCGCAGCCACGATCTGAACGTCTTCGCGCTTGCAGCCATGGGGGCAGGCGCTGGTGTTCACAATCACCACGCCGTTTTTGCGCACCTGGGGGCCGAATTTATCCAGCGAAGGCTGGTTCAGCGCCACCAGGATGTCTGGATAGCTCACGATGGGCGAAGCGATGGGCTCGTCCGACACCACGGCGGAGACGTTTGCCGTGCCGCCGCGCATTTCCGGGCCGTAGGAAGGCAGCCAGGAGACGTTCCTTCCTTCTTTCATGCCGCTTTGGGCAATGAATTTTCCGATGGTGAGGACGCCTTGTCCTCCGAATCCCGCGCAAATCATTTCAGTGGTCATTATTCAACTCCCTCGCCCTTGTCCCGGAACACACCGGGTTTGAAGAAGGGCAGCATGTTTTCTTTTGCCCATTGACGGGATTTGTCGGGGTCGATGCCCCAGTTTGTGGGACAGGTGCTCACAAATTCGATGAAGGTGAAGCCCCGTTCCTCTTTGTTGTAACGGATGGCTTTGTCCACTGCTTTTTTGGCTTTGAGGACTTCAGCCGGGCTGAGCAGGGAAACTCTTTCGATGTAATATGGCGCCACCAAGGTTGCCAGCATTTCGCACATGCGGACGGGGTGGCCAATGTCGTTCACGTCGCGGCCGTAGGGGCTGGTGGTGGTTTTCATATCGGGCAGGGTGGTGGGAGCCATTTGTCCGCCGGTCATGCCATAGATGGCGTTGTTTACAAAAAACACGCTGAGGTGTTCACCGCGGTTTGCGGCGTGGACGATCTCGGCAGTTCCGATGGCGGCAAGGTCTCCGTCTCCCTGATAGGTGAAGACGTGCATTTCCGGGCGTGCCCTTTTCATGCCGGTGGCAACTGCGGGAGCGCGGCCGTGAGCGGCTTCAGCCATGTCGAAATTGAAGAATTTATAGGCAAAAACGGCGCATCCCACAGGGGCGACGCCGGTCATCAGATTGATCAATCCATGATCTTCGATCGCTTCTGCGATCAGGCGGTGAGCCACGCCGTGCATGCAGCCCGGACAATAGGTAAAGGGAACATTCCTCAGGGTTTCTGGTCTTTTTGCGATAACTTCCATTTGGCTCTCCTTTATTTGAAACACTCTTCCAGCTTTTGCTGGATTTCGGCAGGGGTGAACACGATGCCGCCAACTTTGCCCCAGAATTTTACCGGAGCTTTGCCGCAGACGGCGATCTTCACGTCGTCCAGCATCTGGCCTGTATTGAGTTCAAACACATAGACCTGCTTCACTTTGGGTCCGATGGCGGCTGCAACAGCTTCATAAGGATAGGGCCAGCAGGTGATGGGACGGATCATTCCAACGCTCTTGCCCTGGGCTTTGAGCTCGTTGATGGCACTTTTTATCACACGGGAAGCGGTTCCCCAAGCCACGCAGAGGATCTCGTTGTCGTCGGAAAGGTTGTAAGTATCGTATCTCACTTCGTTTTTTTCGATCTCGGCATATTTGGCATAGAGGTTTTCCACGTGCTTTTCCAGCATGGCGGGATCGATCTCAAGGGAGTTGATTTCGTGATGGTGCTTTTTGTCGCCATCTTCGTTGGGATGGATGCACCAGGATTTGTGCTGCTCGCCCAAGGCTTCGATCTCTTCATCGCTGAGAGTTTCCTTGAATTCCACCGGCTCCATCATCTGACCCAGCATTCCGTCTGCCAAAATGGTGACGGGGTTGCGATATTTGTCTGCCAGGTCGAAGGCTTCGGAAGCCATGTCGGCAAATTCCTGCACGGAACTGGGCGCGAGGACAATCATGCGATAGTCGCCATGTCCGCCGCCTTTCACGGCTTGGAAGTAGTCTCCCTGGGCAGGCTGGATGTCGCCCAAGCCGGGTCCGCCGCGCTGGACGTTGATGATGACCGCGGGCAGTTGCGCACCGGCGATGTAGGAAATTCCTTCCTGCTTCAGAGAAATCCCGGGCGAGGAGGATGAGGTCATCACTCGTTTTCCGCAGCCGGCAGCACCGTAAACCATGTTGATGGCGGAGACTTCGCTCTCGGCTTGGAGGAAGGTGCCGTTCACTTTTGGCATCATTTTTGCCATGTATTCGATAAGCTCACTTTGTGGGGTGATGGGGTAGGCGAAATAGAGCCTGCAGCCTGCACGGATGGCGGCTTCGGCTACAGCTTCGTTTCCTTTCATTAAGATCTTTGACATTTTGGCCTCACTTTTCGATGGTGATCGCCACTTCCGGGCAAGTCACAAAACACATTTTGCAGGCGATACATTCGTCCTGATTAAAACATTCCGCGTAGTGGTATCCCTTGGCATTGATGTTCTCCGAAAACCGGATGATTTTCTTTGGACATGCGGCAATGCAGAGTCCACAACCTTTACAATAGAACGGATCAACCGTCATTCTTGGCATGGTCGTTCTCCTTCACAATTATGTATTTCACTTTAATGGGATAAAGCCTGAGGCTGCGCAAATCTGTCAAACATTTTCTTCAGCCATGCCAAGAAACCCCCAAAAAGCCGATTTTGGAAAAAATGCCCCCTTCCCGCTCTTCACCGAGCCAGAAAAGCCCAATTTTGAGCCAAAATCCACCCCAGGTTAAGATGCTGTACTGCAATTGTTTAACCTGAAAAATGCAATTTTTTGCTTGACAAATTTGCGGGTCCCTAAAATTTTCCGCGCCATGACCTAAGCAAAACAAGGAACAAAGAAAAATATGAGAAAACAATCTAAAAAAATTCTCTCCACCGTTTTTGCGATCTGGGCCACTTTCGTGGGTCCCATCATTGCTCAAACTGTGGCGGGAGAAATTGAGATGGAGGAGCTCACAGTCCCTGCCGAGCAGGTGGCCGTGATCGATTCCATTCACACACAAGAGCCCCCAAGTACACAGGAGCCGCTGAAATGCGAAACCTGGGTTGCCTCCTATTATGGTAGAGCTTTCCACGGACGCAAGACAGCCAGCGGCGAAGTTTATAATCAATACGCGATGACATGCGCACATAAAACCCTCCCCTTCCAAACCCTCCTTAAAGTAACCAATCCCAAAAACGGCAAGAACGTAATCGTGCGTGTCACGGATCGCGGACCTTTTATCCGCGGACGGGATATTGACCTTTCCTACGGAGCTGCGCAAGAAATAGGAATGCTGGCAGCCGGCGTGGCGAAAGTCCAGGTGGAAAAGCTACCCAACCGAAAGGATATTTCCGAAAGCTGATCCTCTGGTCCCTTCCCCAAAACGCGGGATCGATCCTTGCCCCCCCTCCCCCAAAAAAGCAGAGCAAAGATCGATCCCATTTTTTATATGCAGAGAAAAACATGCCAGAATTTAAACAATCCATAGTTGTCTCCAGCGCTGTCCAGCAAGCCTTGAAAGCAGGGCTACCTGTGGTGGCGTTGGAATCCACCGTGCTCACCCACGGTTTGCCTTATCCCCAAAACCTTGAGATCTTTCAAGACTTGGAAAGCATCCTTGCATCCGAAGGAGTGGCAGCCGCCACCATCATCGTTTTTGAAGGCAGGGCGCATATCGGTTTGGATGAGCCGCTTCTTCAAAAGATCCTGCCCAAGCTGCAAGAGCCGGGCTATTTCAAAAAGCTTGGGATGCGGGATCTGCCACTCGCCCTTGCCCTGGGTCAAAGCGGCGGAACCACAGTTTCGGCAACCATGAAGCTTGCCGCGCTGGCAGGGATTGAAGTTTTTGCCACTGGAGGCATCGGAGGCGTTCATCGCGGCTGGGAGCAGAGTTTGGATATTTCCAGCGACCTGCGTGCGCTTGCCACTTTTCCCGTGACGGTGGTTTCAGCAGGCTGCAAAGCCATCCTGGATGTGGCTGCCACCGTGGAATACCTTGAAACGCTGGCAGTTCCGGTTTTGGGCTGGCAAACTGAGACCTTTCCGCTGTTTTACACAGCGCAGAGTGAGTTTGGCATTCCCCGTGTGGACGATGCCAAGGATTTTGCCAAGCTGTGGAAACTTCATAAACTGATGGATGGAAAGGGACTTGTGGTGGCCAATCCCATTCCCGCTGATGCTGCTTTGGACCCTGAAAAGATCGAAACAAAGATCGCTTGCTGCCTGCAGACGGCTCAGGAAAAAGGCGTGTCTGGAAAAGCGTTGACACCTTTTCTGCTTGACTGTCTGGCGCAAACCACAAAAGGTGATTCGGTGAAAGCCAATTTGGCGCTGTTGAAAAACAATGCAAGGCTCGCAGCCAAATTGGCCAAGGCAATTGCGAAAAAAGGATAGCCAAATGCGTATCTACATTTCCATCGATATGGAAGGAATGCCCGGCACATTTAACTGGAATCAGGAAAAGACCGATCGTCCCGCGGTGAAGGCCTGCGTGACGCATCACGTGAAAGCCGCTTTGGAAGCGGCTCTGCACAGCCCTCAGGCTGGACGGATCCAAGAAATTACAATTGCGGATTCCCATGCCGAAGGCGACAATCTGGACTTTTCCATCACAGAGCTGGACCCTAGAATAAACCTGATTTCAGGCTGCCCCAGGCCACGGTATATGATGCCGGAGCTGTCTGCAGAATATGATCAGGTTTGGCTTTTGGGCTACCACAGCGGAACAGGCGCCCTCAAAGGCAATATGGACCACACCTATTCAAACAGCCGCATCCACAATATCTGGATCAACGGCATGCCCATGAACGAAACCCTGATCAACTCTGCCTATGCCGGCTATCTGGGCGTTCCGGTCACCCTGGTGTCCGGGGACGAAACCTTGAAACAAGAACTCGCCAAACCCATGCCCTGGCTGGAATATGTGGCAACCAAGCGTGCCGTGGCAAAGTTTTCCGCCATGAACTATTCGAGGCTGAGAGTGGATGAACTCACGCGGGAATCGGTTCAAAAAGCACTGTGCAAAACCAAGGCTGAGGTTCCGCTTTATCGGTTTGAAGCACCCATCACCCTAAAGATTGAATTCAACCACACTTCCATGGCGGATCAAGCCTCGCTGTTGCCCCATGCAAAAAGACTGGATGGACGAACCTTGGAATTCACCGATGATGACTATGAAATCGTGTTTGAAGCCATCATGGCCATGGTTTGGCTGGCATCCACCACCACGATGTAAGGAGCAAAAAAATGGACAAAACCCTCGTCACCATTGCCCGCTTCACAGACAACTTTGAAGCTGAGCTTGCCAAAGAACTGCTGATCGACCAAGGCATTCAGGCATTTTTGAAAAACGCAATCGTGCATTCCATGCTGCCGGGAATCTTTCCCGGGAAATTCGATGTGGAATTGCAGGTTTCCGAGGAGGACGCCCAACGCGCCAAAGAAATCCTGGTTCAGCATCAACAGAGCCCTGAAATCCAGAACCTGCTTGTTTCCAGCGGCGCCATTTTGGAAGGGCACTTCCAGCTCACATCTGGCAAACACAGCGGAAAATATGTGGAAAAAATCCGGCTTTTACAGGACCCCATTGCCACGGAAGCGGTTTGCGGAATGCTGGCAGAGGCGTTGGAAGCTTTTGAGTTCGACACCGTGGTTGGTCCCGCCTATGGCGGCATTGTTCTGGCTTTCGAAGTGGCAAGAATGCTGAATAAAACCTTCATCTTCACCCAGCGAAAAGATGGGATCATGACCATCAGGAGCGGCTTTGACCTTGAAAACGTTGAAAAAGCCGTGGTGATCGAAGATGTGCTGACCACGGGAAACTCCGTGCGCGAGGTGATCACCTGCCTTGAGGACAGACATATAGAGGTCCAGGCTGTGACTGGCATCGTTGACCGCAGCGGCGGCAAAGCGGAATTTGGGGTTCCCTTTGTCTCGCTTTTGCAAATGGACATCCCGGTTTGGGAACCGGAGGAATGTCCGCTTTGCCAAGCCGGACAGGCACTCACAAAACCCGGCGCCAGCGACAAAAAGATCTGAGTGCAATCTTGGAACATCTTGCCATAATTTCTTTAGCTCGTTTTGAGCGTGAACAGCTGGCGGAACTGCTGAAGTTTTTCCCTTTTGGCGAGCAGACCCGCTGGTTTTATCTTTATTCCGACAGCTCCAATGAAGAAGAGCTTCCCCGGCATCCAAATTTTATCCCCAAGGCTTTTGCTGGAAGTGACCCTGTCCCACAGATGCTTTCCTGGCTTGAGCAGGAAGGCTTGACCTCGCTATGTTTTGCCGGCCGCACAAGCGCCCGCATCTGGTTTCACGCACAAAGGAAACCTTTCATCACCCTGTATCACGGTGAAAACTTGCTTTTGGCTGATCTGGGCGCACTTGAAAGCGATTTCACCCAGCAGATTGAAAAGCTTTGCGATGGGCTTGGCCTGCATGCCGCCATCCTGCGCAGTGAAGCCCCCACCCTCGGCAAACCCTCAAACAGCGTATCCTACGACGATTTTGCAGCGTTCCGGAACGCCCGTTGCGGCGGCTTGCTCTGCACTCAAAATTCGGATTTAATCTCCTCCATCTGCGACTCCACACCCTTCAGCGTGATGAATGTGGCTGATGGCATGAGCTTTCCAAATCTGGATCTGAGGGAGGGAGCTCCGGATTTTCTCACCGCTCTGGGACGTTTGAGCCAGGCGCCCGAACTTGCAGGGGAAACTGCCCCCTTGGGCAGAAACCTGAACGCCCTCCTGAACTCATATTCCTTTTTCGCGCTGTATTACGATAACTATATGTACCACGTGAATTATGAGCACTGGGTGGATCTCATCCTTTCCTGGCATCGCCGCATCGGTGGCGAGGCTCCCAAGCGCATTTTGGAACTTGCCTGCGGCACTGCCAATGCAGCCAGTATCCTGGTTTTTCGAGGCTATGAAACCCACGCTTGCGACAGTTCGCCCTTCATGCTCCACGTGGCAGACACCAAAACCTTCAAGCCCAAGCTCTTCTATCATTCTTTGACGGAACCCATTCCGCAAGCCGGATTTGACCTGATTTTCTGCCTTTTCGACAGTTTCAACTACCTCACCAAAAAGGCGGACGCCGCCAAGCTGTTGAAAAACGCTTCCCAAGCCCTGAAGCCCGGCGGAACCTTCATCTTCGACATCTCCACCCTGCGCAACAGCCTGGATAATTTTTCAGACAACACCTCTTTCACCCGGGTTCGGGATGGATACATGCTCCAAATCTCCACTTACGAACCACTTACATACCGGCAGCTCACCCATTTTTATCTGTTCCGCAAAAAATTGAATGTATATGAGAGGTTTGAGGAACGCCATGTCCAGCGGGTTTGGATGACCTCTGAACTGATCCAGCTTTGCGCTGCTTCAGACTTGGAATTGAAAGCCATTTTTGCCCCTGAAACCAGACCCAACCTGCTGAACCGGGATGGCAGCGATATTGATAACCGCTATTTCCGGCTCTTTTTCCTGCTGCATAAACCCGTATGAGCCTTTTGTATGAACATGATCTGGCGCTCAGGCTTGGAAGCTTGATCGGAGTGGATGAAGCGGGTCGCGGCGCTCTGGCTGGTCCTGTGGTGATTGCCGCTGTAAAGCTTGATCTTGCCAGCCCGATCGAGGGCATCAACGACAGCAAAAAGCTATCCCCTGCCAAGCGCGAACACATCTTTGAGGAAATCATTTCCCGCGCCATTTCCTGGCATATTGTGGAAATTGACAATGAATGGATCGACGCCCACAACATCCTGCAAGCCACGCTCAAAGGAATGAGGGAAGCGGCTCAAAAACTCGCAAACCCGGGCGATCATTGCCTCATCGATGGAAACCAAATTCCACACGGGATGCCTTGCCCCGCCACAGCGCTCATCGGCGGAGATTCACTTTCCGCCAATATTGCCGCTGCTTCCATCCTGGCAAAGGTGCATCGCGACCGCCTGATGATCAAGCTCGATGAAACCCTTCCCCAATATGGATTTGCGCGCCACAAAGGCTATCCAACCGCCGCCCATTTGTCAAGTTTGGCAGCTCACGGTCCCTCTGCCCTCCATCGCAAAAGTTTTTCTCCGGTTTCCGCAATAAAATCTTGACTGATTTCGGCTGGCGTCATTTACTGAACAAACTTGTTATTTATTTTGTTTGCACGGGTTTGCGGTCATCGAAAGCCGCTGCCCCTGGATTTTGAAATATATAAAAATAGATAAAGGAGTTCCAGATTATGGAAAAAATGATGCTCTTGGGCGATGAAGCCCTTGCGCAGGGAGCCCTTGATGCCGGAATCAGCGGATTTTACGGCTATCCGGGTACCCCCAGCACAGAGATCATCGAATACGTTCAACGCAGCAAGCAAGCCATCGAAGGCAAGGTCCATCGCGTTTGGTCTTCAAACGAAAAAACCGCCATGGAATCAGCCATCGGCATGAGCTATGCCGGAAAACGTGCCATGGTGACCATGAAGCACGTTGGCTTGAACGTTGCCGCCGACCCCTTCATGAACTCAGCCTTCACCGGTGCCAACGGCGGGCTGATCGTCACCGTTGCAGACGACCCCAGCATGCACTCCTCGCAAAACGAGCAGGATTCCCGCTTCTATGGCAAATTTGCCATGATCCCCATTTTGGAGCCTTCAAACCAGCAGGAATGCTATGATATGGCTTTCCACGCCTTTGAAATCTCTGAAAAATATCACGTGCCGGTCCTGATTCGTCTCACCACACGGCTTTCCCATTCCCGTGCCGGAGTGCAGCGTCGCGAACCCGGCTCTCAAAACCCGATGAAAAAACCGGAAGACCCCTTCCAGTTCATGCTGCTTCCCGCCATCGCCCGCAAAAAGTACAAAAACTTGATCCAGAAGCAGGACGATTTTGTACGCGAATCCGCGGAATCACCTTTCAACCAAGCCAGTTTCGACGCCCCGGACCGCTCTGTGGGCATCATTGCCACCGGCTTGGCATACAACTATCTGCGTGAAGTTTATGGCGACAAGCCCATCCCCCACCCCGTCATCAAGATCTGCCAATATCCGCTTCCGCAAAAAGCGATTCACCAGCTTTATGAAAGCTGCGACAAACTGCTGATCCTGGAAGAAGGCATGCCCGTGGTGGAAGAAATGCTGAAAGGCCTTTCCTGGGGTGGAACCAAGCCCATTTGCGGCCGTTTGGATGGAAGCATCCCCCGCGATGGCGAATTGAATCCGAACAAGGTTGCCCGCGCGCTTGGCTTGCCAGCCGAAGAGGGCAAACCCATTCCCGAAATCGTGAGCCCCAGACCTCCGGCGCTTTGCGTGGGCTGCCCCCATGCGGACAGCTTCCTGGCGCTGAATGAAGCGATGAAGGACTTTGATCGCGGCCACGTGTTCAGCGACATCGGCTGCTACACTCTGGGCTTCATGCCGCCCTATAATGCCATCAACTCCTGTGTGGATATGGGTGCCAGCATCACCATGGCCAAAGGCGCCGCCGATGCCGGACTCTACCCCGCCGTGGCCGTGATTGGCGACTCCACTTTCACCCACTCCGGCATCACCGGACTGCTGGATTGCGTCTATGAAAAATCCAACGTGGTCATCGTTATTTTGGACAACTCCACCACCGCCATGACCGGCGGCCAGGAATACACCAGCTTTGGCCGCTTGGAAGAAATCTGCATCGGCCTTGGCGTCCCCCGGGAACACATCCGGGTTTTCATTCCGCTCAAACGCAACTGGGATGAGATGGTGCAGATTTACAAGGAAGAACTTGCTTACGAAGGCGTCAGCGTGATTATCCCGCGCCGCGAATGCGTTCAAACCCTGATGAAAAAGAACAAGGATTTAATGGAGAAGCAAGCATGAAAAAAGACATCATTCTCGCGGGAGTTGGTGGCCAGGGAATCCTGACCATTGCAGCCATTTTGGGCAGAGCCGCCCTGAACCGCAACTGGCATCTGAAGCAGGCTGAAGTTCACGGCATGAGCCAGCGCGGCGGAGACGTGCAATCCCATCTCAGGCTCTCCGATTCTGAGATCCACAGCGATCTCATCACCATGGGCCAGGCAGACATGATCCTGAGCGTGGAACCCATGGAAGCCTTGCGCTATCTGCCATATCTGGCTCCGGATGGCTGGCTGATCGCAAACAAAACTCCCTTTAAAAACATAACAAACTACCCCGATATCGAAGGCATCTACGCCGAAATTCGCAAACATCCGAATCACGTGTTGATCGATGCGGACGCCATTGCCAGAGAGGTGAAGTCAGCCCGCGGCATGAACATCGTGATGCTGGGCGCCGCTGCCACCCATCTGGGCTTCAGCGCCGAAGAACTGGGCACAGCCATCCACCAAAGCTTCATCCGCAAGGGCGAAGCAATCGTGGAAGCAAACATGCGCGCCTTGGAAGCCGGCCTCAACGCCCAATAATAATACGTAAATCATACAGAAGGGGACGCCTTGCAAAAAGCGTCCCCTTCTTTTGTTTGACGGGATAAATGGTTTATTTGATCAGACCGAGTTCCTGATGCTTTTTGGCGATCAGTTCCGCCAACTGGGTCAATTCTTTTTTGGTGTCTTCCTTGGCTTCGCCCTTGCAGATCACCGCGCCCAAAACCTCGGCTTTCAGGTTCGGAAGCAGGCCTAAAATGCTGTCCACCACTCTGGTGCCCCAGCCATAGGAGCCGATGATCGCCGCAAAACGGGCTTTGGGTTTCAGCACATTTGCCAAAATGGCTGTGTTTGCCACGAAGGGATGCGGTCCAACGTGCACGGTGGGGCTGCCAATCACGATTGTGGCTGCATCGATCAGGCTCATGGCCAGCTTTCCAATGTCTGTGACGGCAAGGTCAAACAGCTCCACCTTCACACCCAGGCGAATGAGCTCATCAGCAAAATAATCCACCATTTTGTGGGTGCTGCCGTGCATCGAAACAAAGGGGATCAACACTTTGTTTTCCACGCGCTCGCTGCTCCAGTCTTCATAGGCCGAGATGATCACTTCCGGCTTTTTCCAGATGGGACCATGGCTGGGAGCCACAAGATCGATGTCCAGTTGCTTCACCTTTTCCAGGTTTTTCAAAATGAAGCTTCTGAAGGGCATCATGATTTCGGCATAGTAGCGCCTTGCAGCTTCAATCACAGCGGGATCATCTTCCACAAAAAGATCGCTGGTGGTCCAGTGTGAGCCCAAAAAGTCGCAGCTGAACAGGATGCGATCTTCTTCCAGATATGCCACCATCGTTTCCGGCCAGTGCACCCAGGGGGTGTGGATGAAACGCAGGGTTTTGTCTCCCAGGGAAAGTTTTTCTCCGTCTTCCATCACGCGGATTTTTTCAGGAGCCACAAGCAAATGCTCCACCACCAAGTCCTTGGCTTTGGGTGAGCAAATAAGCTCCGCATTGGGAAAGCGTTCCAAAAGCAGGGGGATGCTGCCGGAGTGGTCCTGTTCGCTGTGCAGGGTGATGATGTAATCCAACTTTTCAAGCCCTTCCAGGTTCTCAAAAAACTTGTCCGCAAAGGCAGGATCCACCGTGTCGATGATCGCGGTTTTTTCCGAGCCTTGAAGCAGATATGAATTGTAGCTGGTGCCGTCTGGAAGCGGGATAAGGCTGTCAAAAAGCCTGCGCCCCCAGTCTTGGACGCCCACCGCAAACACTTTGTCTTTAATCTTTCTGAAGTTCATTCCTTATAATCTCCTTGTTTTTCATGATTCCAATACTGATATGCTAAGCAAAAGCGTCGGCATGGCAAGCAAAGTATTTGCTTTTAAAAAACCGCGTTTATGCTGTTGAAAAACTCTTCAAACCTGTTTACAAGCAAAGATTCCATGG
Organism: Candidatus Cloacimonadota bacterium; assembly: GCA_012728875.1. Classification (GTDB taxonomy): domain Bacteria; phylum Cloacimonadota; class Cloacimonadia; order Cloacimonadales; family Cloacimonadaceae; genus Syntrophosphaera. The sequence goes on along the minus strand of JAAYEF010000009.1, from coordinate 32,385 downwards.
TATAAAGCAAAAAACCTTGCGTACTGTTTGACCCAAAATCAAATCGAAAAAGTAATTAAAAACTTGACACACAAATTTAAGCTGAAAACACTGCCCTTGAGGCTTTGATCGGCAAAATCAAAGTTGACAAAATGGTTTAAGAATATATGCCTAACAAGATGATAGACAAAGATATGGGCTTGCTCAATTTTCGAGAAATCGACTGCGTTTCAGGAGAACAATAAAATGGATATCAACACCATCATTCAGATGATTGGATTGGCCATCACCGGCGCTCAAGCCGTTTATGTAATGGCGAAAGATGTGAAACCGCCCAAGGATTTTCAACAGCCGCTGATCAATGAGATCAACAGCAACGTGGCTCTCCTAGATGATTTTTTCAAATCGAGCCCCAAAAAGAAGACGACGCAGGAACTAAAAAGGATCACCAAAAAGCTCAAGACCACCAAGTATGACAAGCTGCTGGAAGAATATGTGAATCTCAAGAAGATTTTCAGCCAAAAGAAATCCCCAAAGCAGGATGAACCGCTCTACGTCAGCATCCACGGTTTCTACAGCAAGATCGAAGAATTGAAGGAACTGATTGATTCCCCGCGCATCCGTCCCTCGGCCAGACTGAAAAATATCCTTGCGCGCGGACATGATATTCTTCAGCAAATCGACGAAAAGAAAGCTTAAAGGGCTCAACTTACTGCATTGATATCTCTTAGGGACTTTCATCATCAAAGACTTATGCGTCCATTCATAAGTTTTCAGATTACTCTTCCAATCCCTCGGACAAGGCTGGAGATTGACAAATAAACGCCAATCGTTTTAATGGATTATCATGGATGATTTAATCGTATTCAGCGTTTTTGAAATAACCCGGCACCTGCGGCAGGTGGTGGAAACGCAGATCGAGGCGCTTTATGTGCGTGGCGAGATCAGCAACTACACCCGCCACAGCTCCGGTCACATATATTTCAATCTCACCGACCCCAACGCCACCCTGCGCTGCACTTTTTTCAAGCCTGCAAACTTTGGTCTCACCTTCGAGCCCGAGGAAGGCATGGAAGTGATCTGCCACGGAAAGCTCACCGTTTACGAAAAAGGCGGCAGCTACAATCTCAATGTGAAAAATATGGAACTTGCCGGAAAGGGCGACCTTGCACGTCAGTTCGAACTGCTCAAGCAAAAGCTTCAGGAAGAAGGCCTTTTTGCCTCAAAACACAAGCAGGAACTGCCCCGCTTTCCTAAAAGGATCGGGATCGTGACCTCCCCCACCGGAGCAGCTTTGCAGGATATTTTGAACATTCTCAGGCGGCGCTGGCCTGTTGAAGTTTTGGTCTATCCCTCTTTGGTGCAGGGAAATGAAGCTCCGCGCCAGCTTGCGGAAGGAATTCAATATCTTGACTCCTCCGAGGAAGTGGATTTGATCATCCTCACCCGCGGCGGCGGTTCGCAGGAAGACCTTTTCTGCTTCAACGACGAAGCCCTGGCACGAAGCATTTTTGCCGCGCGCACGCCCATCATTTCCGCCGTTGGCCACGAAATTGATTTCAGCATTGCGGACTTTGTGGCAGACGTTCGCGCACCCACCCCATCCGCCGCTGCGGAACTGGCGGTGCCTGATAAAAAGGACATCCTGGGCTATCTGAACTCCCTGGGGACCCATCTCAGAACCTCCGGACAGGGCAGGCTGGAATATGCCAAACGGCTGCTGGGCAATCTGGCTTTGAACCTGGAACGTGAACACCCCGAACGAGCCTGGCAATCCATGCAGCAAAGAGTGGATTCCGCCGCTCTGGACCTTGTGCGCTCCAGTTCCCGTTTCCAAGCCGGCCTTCGTCAGGCTCAAACCCGCATGAACCAAGCCCAAAGCTCCATGCAAAACCGTATGGATCAAGCTGTAACGGATTTTGGCAGGCATCTGGAAACCCTTGCCCAAAAAATTGACCTGGCAAGCGCAGAACGCCTGCGGGACAGCCAAATACGCTTGGAAAAAGCCGAACTGAAGCTCCGCGCCCTCTCCCCCTTCAAGGTGCTGGACCGCGGTTTCAGCCTCATCACCCGGGGCGAACGGATCATCACTTCTGCCCAGGATCTGAAAGCTGGGGACAAACTGAACCTGCGCCTGAAAGACGGATCCGCCGACGCCCGTGTGGAAAACGTCACCATCACAAAGGGTTCCGATGCCTAAATATATAATTTTCATCGTTTTATCAATTCTTCTGCTCCTTCCCCCGGCACTGAATGCCGAAGCCCGCGCCGTCTGGGTTTTGCCCTGGGGCATCAACACTCCCCAGAAAGTCAGCACCTTGGTGGAAGACGCTGTCGCCACCGGTCAAACCGATCTGTTCCTGGAGGTGCGCTATCGTGCCGACGCCCTCTACCGGCCGAACCGGAAACCGGACAAGTTCCATAATCCCGAATATCGCAGCCATATTTTAAACGGTCAAAGCTTTGATCCCCTGGAGCAGGTCCTGCAGGAAGCTCAGCCGCATGGCATCAAGGTTCACGCTTGGATCGTGGTTTTAAACGCCACTCCGGTGGACCCCACCCTCATGGCAAAGAACTATATTTACAGCAATCACAGGGATTGGATCACCTTCGACCGCAATCTCACGCGCCCTTCCGCCTCGGCAAACGCAGGCCATTTCATCGATCCGGGCATTCCCGAAGTGCAGCAGCACATCCTGAACGTGGTGGGCGACCTCCTCAGCGGCTATCCCGAACTGGACGGCCTGCATCTGGACTACATCCGCTATCCAAACTCCAGCCTGGGCTACCATCCCATCTCCACCAGCAGATTCAACAGCCACAAGGAAACAAACCCCATCCAGTGGAACCAATGGCGCATCCTGCAGGTGACCTCTTTGGTGGAAAAGATTAGAGAACTGAGCCGCAGCATCAACCCAAACCTGGCTTTCAGTGCGGCTGTGATGCCCGATCCCAAAGCCGCCGCAACCTGGTATGCCCAGGATTGGCAGGACTGGCTTGAGCGCGATCTGGTGGACTTTGTTTGCCCCATGAACTATCCCACCGTCATGAACAAGTTCAGGGAAAACTCCAGCGCCGCCGAAGCGATCGGCTTCAACCACCGCATCTGGATGGGACTGCGTGCCTACAACGAAAATGGCGCCTCGCTGGCGGTGAAACCAAACTCGCGCAATTTCAACATTTTGGATGTGGCAACAAGGGTGGAGGACACCCGCGCCAGAAATTTTGCCGGCATCGTGCTGTTTTCCTATGACGACCTCATCAAAGACGGCGCCCTCGCCCAGCTTTGCAGTGCGATCTACGCTGAGCCCGGTTTGGTGGTCACACTGCCTGAACTGGAGTTCAAGGAAGAAGAGATCAAGTTCGCCGCCGACCTCGGAGTTTGGCGCGAAGGAAACCGATATTCGCTGATCACCCAGGTGCCTTTTGAGGGAATCTGGACTCTGGAAATCCTTGGCTTGGAAGACCGGGTCTTGCATCGCAACAGGCGGGTTTACCTCAAAGGCCAAAACCAGGAATATTGGAACGGCACCTTGGAAGACGGAACCTTGATTGAGCCCGGGGACTACTTCATCCGGTTTTTCCGCCATGAAGACAGCTTTGAATACCTGATCCCAGCCACCTTTCCCCGTTTGGAGCCATGACCCAGGATCGCAGCAAACAGGCAGGAATGCTCACCACGGTGGAGTTCATCCGCTTTGGCTTCAAATCCTTGGCGGGCATCGTGTTGGCAAGGGTGCTCCTGCCCGGCGAATTCGGCTCCTGGCGCCAGCTTTTCCTGATTTACAACACTTTTTCCACCCTCCTGCTTTTGGGCATTCCGCAAAGCCTGCTCTATTTTTTGCCCAAACTCCAGCATTCGGATTCCAAAAGGGAATTCATCACCCGCACCGTAAACCTTGTCACGGTGCTGGCTTTCATCTTTGGCTTTGCCATCTTTGTCTTGCGCGGCTTCATCGCCCGCACCTTCAGCAATCCCCAGCTTTCGCTGCTGCTGGTGCTTTTTGCGGTCTATCCGCTTTTCATGTTTGTAACCCAGATCTACAGCCAAATCATGCTGGGTCTGAAGCAACCAACAAAAACCGCCAGTTTCACCATTTTCAGTGTGGCTGCGGATTTTGTGCTCATCCTTGGTGCCGCCCTCATCACCAAAAATCTTTACCACATCGTTTGGGGCATGATGATCTCCGCCCTTTTGCAATGGGGCTATGCGCGCCTGCATTTGGCAAAATATCGCAGCCGCATGACTTTCGATCCGGATTTTCACCGCGAGATCTTTCAATATTCCCTGCCGCTGGGGCTGGCTTCCATCATCGGAATGCTCTCCGTTCAGCTTGATAAACTGGTGATCTCCGGCTTTTTCACCCCCGCCGAATATGCCATTTTTTCCATCGGCGCCATGGAACTACCCTTCATCTCGATTTTGAACAATTCCGTGAATGCCATCCTGCTGCCCCACATCAGTTCCGAACCGGAAAAGTTGAACGAAACCTACCGCGCCGCCGTGCGCAAAAATGCCCTGATCATCTTTCCCTTCACCGCTTTGGGACTGATCTTTGCCCGCCCCCTCATCCAGCTTCTCTACACCGAAACCTATCTGGCATCCGTGCCTTTTTTCCAAGTTTATCTTGCCATTTTGCCCCTGCGCGTGGCAACCTATGGCATTCTGTTCATGGCGCTCAAAAAAACGCGCTATATCCTTTGGAATTCGTTCTTTACCCTGGGACTGAACCTGATCTTGAACCTCATTTTGGTGCGGATCATCGGCATGATGGGCGCAGCGCTGGCAACTGTGGTGGTAACCTGGCTTTCCACCCTGCTGTACCTATATTGGATTCAAAAAAAGCTGGGGCTGAAGCTTCGCGAGCTTTTCCCTCTGGAAGCTTTGATCAGAACCGCTCTGGCAACTGCTTTGGCAGGCTTGGCAGCCCTTGCTCCACTTCTGATTTTTGCTGCGGCTTGGGGTCTTCAAATCCTTGCCTTGCTCGTGTTTCTGCTTGCATATTTTTGGCTGGGCAAAGCCTTGGGAGCCGTTTTGCCCTACGACGTTGATTGGTTCAAATCCCTGCTCTCCTCCGCTGTAAAAAGTTTTCCTTCCTGAGTAAAAAAGATGCGTAAGCCTGATCTGCTCTACATTTCCTATTTTTTCCCACCACTGGGAGGCGTGGCCTCCATCCGCGGCTTAAAAAACGTTAAATATCTTGCTGAACTGGGGCACCATGTGGACGTTTTGAGCGTCCAACCCAAATGGATGCGCCATCCCAAGGATTTTGCGTTGCAAAAGGAACTGCCGGGCTCAGTCAAAGTCTGGCGTGCCTTCTGCCCGGATGCAAACTGGCTGTTCAAGCTGCTCTGGGGCTTGAAACTGGGAAAAGTGGTCGAGTTTATCCGCCATCGGCTTTTTTCTCCCGGTCCCGAAGCGCTTTGGCTGCCTTTTGCAAAAATGAAACTGAAGCGCATCTTGAAACAAAACCCGAATATCAAAGTCGCCGTGATCAGTTCCGGACCTCCGGCGGCACTCTTTTTGGGCTTGTGGCTCCAGGAAAAACACCAAATCCCCTTCATCTGCGATTTTCGCGATGAATGGACCAACAACCCTGAACTTCTGAACATAGATTTTCCCGCCAAAGCCAAAAAACGCGACCAAGCCAATGAACTGCGCATCCTTTCCGCCGCTTCCGGTGTTTCCTATCTTACCCACCTGATGCGGGACAATTTTTTCCGGCTTTACCCCTTCCTGGCTGAAAAACCCTCGGCGGTGATCCCCAACGGCTTTGACGACAGCGACTTTGACCCCATCGCGCCCAGCCCTGATTCCGACGTTTTCCGTCTGGTTTACAGCGGCAGTTTCTACGACCGCCGTCAGCCTGACCCGCTTTGGCAGGTGCTGCTGAAATCCATTGAGGAAAAAAGGATTAACCCCGCCAAATTCCGCGTGGACATCATCGGAAAAAACACCCCCGCCTTCGTGTTGGGCAAATATAGCCGTCACCCCGTTTTGACCCGCATCGTGAATTTCCATCCCTTTGTGCCGCACAGGGAAAACATCGCCCAGATCATGCAGGCAACGGCGCTTTTGCTCTACATCCCTTCAGGGGAAAACACTGAGTCCATTCTCACCGGCAAGATTTTTGACTACCTGCGTTCAGGGAAGCCGATTTTGGCGATCGTGCCACCCCGCGGCTTGGCGGCAAAGCTGGTCACCGAAGCAGGAACCGGACTGGTTGCAGACCATCTGGACGCCCCGGCCATCGCGGCAAATCTGAACGAACTCTACCAAAAATGGGAATCCGGGAAGCTTGATGAAATCCAGGTTGATACAGAATACATCAGCCAGTTTTCCCGCCAAAAACTTGCCCAAGCCATGTCCAAATTGATTGAAGAAACCCTGCCATGAAAGAAAAAGCCCTGCTCGTTTTGCCCACCTGCTCCAGCTTCATGGACGTGGATCAAAAAATCCTGGGTGAACTTTTTGACCTGACCACCGTCTTTTTGGGGCAGGATCTCTCCAAACAAACCTATCTGCAAAAGATCCTGACCACCCTTTTTTCGCTGCGTTCCAAAAGGAAATTCAGCCGTGTTTTCATCTGGTTTGCAGACTACCACGCCGCGCCCATCTGTTTGCTTGCCAAAGCCTTGGGCATAACGACCCACACCTTCATCGGCGGCTATGACGCCGTGAAATATCCCGAACTGAACATGGGCGTTTACTGCTCTTTTTGGCGCGGACTCTGCGCCCGCATCGCCCTGAAACACAGCGATTTGATCATCGCCAACCACAAGGCTCTGCTCTCATCCTCAAACACATATTACAATCCATCCGGCCATCCTGAAGGCATTTACCGCCTCGTTCCCGCTCTGGGCAGCCCCGCCGCGGTGGTTTTCAATGCTGTGGAACCCGCTGCCCCGCCGGATCTTAACAAGCCGCGCAAGGCTCAAATTCTGACGGTTGGCACCACCCCCCGCCTGCAGGATTTTCAAAACAAAGGCTTCGATCTGCTTAGCCAAATTGCCAAGCGACGCCCGGACCTGAGCTTCATCTTTGTGGGTATCCAGAAGCGCTGGCAAGCCGCCTTGGAGCAGGAATCCGGCCTTTACAGCCTGCCCAACCTCCAAATACATGAATTTTTGCCCCGAGCCGAACTCATGGAATTGATGGCTGAAAGTGCCGTTTACGCCCAGCCTTCCATCAGCGAAGGCATGCCCAATGCCCTCATGGAAGCCATGCTGATGGGCTGTTTTCCCGTTGGCTCAGATGTGGCTGGAATCCCCACGGTGATCGGGAACCACGGCATCATCATCCCCCGGCGCGACTCCCGGCTCTTGGAAAAAGCCTTGGATGAAGCCCTTGCCCAACACCCCGACCGCCAAGCCATCTCAGAAAGCATCTCCACCAGATTTTCACTTCAAAACCGCAAGGAAGCCCTGCGCAAACTGCTTTTCCCCACAGAGTCAAGCTCATCCACCCGAGCTTGAAGAACCTTGCTTCTCCCTTGAGCCCATCCCGATTTGCCTTGCACAGATCCCCATAAGCCTCCCGTATTTTTATTGGGTGGCCTATGGGAAGTGTACGGGTGGCGCATTGGTTGGTATCAAGGGACAAGGCAAAATGCTGCCGTCAGTTAGGACGCTATGAAGTTTCTCTGCAATCCGGCTCCCCCGCCTCTTAATATCGATTTTGCAGAAACTTGTTGACAAGCAGGCAATTGGAAAATTTGATGTTTTATTGAAAGAAAAATGCATTAAGAGGAAAAAATGAGAATAGCGATTGAGCAGCGGGAACTTGCCCATCACATTCAACACCTTGTGGGAATTGTTTCCGGAAAAACCACTTCACCGATCCTGACCAACTATCTGATCGAAGCCGATGCCGACAAAGGCGAAGTTAAGATCACCGCCTCAGACTTGGAAATCACAGTGGATGTGCGTTTCAGCGCGGCTGTCAGCGAAGGTGGCACCATCGCCGTTTCGGCGCGGCATTTCAACGAGATCATAGCCCAGATGCCGCCTGCGGTCATCGACCTTTGGAAAACTGAGGACCTGCTGATGATCCAGTGCAACAAGATCGACTTCAAGGTCCTCTGCGCCGATCACAGCCTCTTCCCACTTTTGCCCCAACCCCAGATGGAAGCTGCCACCAGGGTGAATCCGGAGATCTTCAACCGCATGATCAGCAAAACCGCTTTTGCCGTTTCCACCGATCCAAACCGCGCAGTGCTGACCGGCGTGTGCTGGAAAATTATGAAAAAAACGAATTTGATGGCTGCCACCGACGGACGCAAAGTGGCGGAAATCATCGTGCCAAACACGGCTCCAGCCGAAGGTGAAGAAGGAAAAAACGGCGAACCGAACATCTTTTCCGACCCCGACGACGAGCAGGTTTTGGAAAAAGTGATCCCGGTGAAAACGCTGAACTTTTTGCAAAAGATCCACGACCCTTCCATCAAAGAGATGAAGGTGCTGATGGAACGCAGCAAGATCGTGATCGCCTACGGTTCTTTCACCATCATTTCAAACATCATCGACCAAAAATATCCGGAATATCAAAAGGCCTTCATGGCTGAGCTTCCAAATCAGGTGATCGTTTCCCGCAAACGCTTGCTTGAATCCATCCGCCGCGTGGCTTTGGTGGCTCCCGAAGACAACAATCGCATCCGCTTCCAGCTCAATGGCGATAATTTTGAAATCAACACCAGCAACCGCGATGCCGGCGATGCCAAGGAGTTTGTGGAAGAATTCCAATACAGCGGCGCGGAAACCAGTGTTTCCTTCAACCATCGCTTCATGGTTTCCATTTTGGATGTGATCGACACGGAAAAGGTTTGCATCAAGCTGGGCAGCCCCAAAGAGCCTTTGATGATCTACAACGAACCCCAGCCTGAAAACCAGAAAATCACCTTCCTGTTGATGCCGCTGCGGTCGTAGCTATTGATCCTGAAACAGCTTGAACTGGCGAATTTCCGCAACTACGCCAAAGCCAGCTTTTGCCCGAATCCGGCGGGAAATCTGGTGATTGCGCCCAATGGATTTGGCAAAACCAATCTGCTGGAATCCATTGCCTATTGCGGCTTGGGGAAATCCGTTAGGTTCCACCGCGACGATGAAGTGCTGAAAAAAGACAGCGACAGCTTCAGCGTGAGCGCAGATTTTTTGAACGATACGGGCTTGGACCTGAAGATCCAGATTGCCTGGCAGGAACGCCGGAAATATCTCAAGATCGACGGTGACCCCATCCGCCAGCTCAGCAAGCTGTATGAGCGCGTGAAAGTGGTGTATGCCGCTCCGGACGACACCATGCTGGTGGACGGTTCGCCCAGCGCCAGACGCAAATATTTTGACCTCTGCGTATCGCAAATCTATCCCGCCTATGTTGGATTGCTTCGCGATTATCTGCAGGTGGTTCAACAGCGTAACAGCCTGTTGAAAAACAGCTTTAGCCCATTGGTGAAAAAAAGCTGGGACCGGCGGTTTTGCGAACTGCTCTTGGAAATCCTGGACTACCGCAATCGATATTTGACCGAGGTGAACCGGGCTTTGGAACAAAACTATCCCGCAGTTTTGAACCAGGTGAAAAGCCTCCGGCTGCTTTACAGAAGCCAGGCTCAGCAGGGCTATCCGGGCACTTTGGAAAAGCTGGAAGAGCTGGTGGCATCCCTCGAGCCCATGGAAAAAAACGCTCAACGCGGCCTCTGCGGCGCCCATCTGGACGACTATGAATTTTGCCTGAACGGACATAACCTGAAAACCTACGGTTCCCAGGGGCAAAAACGCATCACGGTCATCGTTTTGAGGCTGATCCAAGCCTCCCTGATCGAAAATCTCACCGGCATCCGCCCCATTTTGCTCTTTGACGATGTTTTGGCAGAATTGGATGCCGACAATGCGCGCCGGATCGCAGAATTTGTGGACCAGCGCTATCAAATCTTCATCGCCAGCCCGCGGGAAGAACTTTCCGCACAGTGGCCGGGCCTTGAGCCCCTGAATTTTGAGGAGACAGCTTCATGAAACCATCCAGATCAGCAGTTGGCTGGATGTTCTACGACTTTGCCAATTCATCCTTTGTGACCGTGATGGTCACCGTGGTGTTCAGCGTGTTTTTTGCCAACGTTGTTGCCGGCGACCGCGCCCAAGGCGGAGAATATTACTGGTCTTTGGCGATATCCATTTCCATGACACTGGCAGCAATTGCCGCCCCCATTTTGGGCGCCATGGCGGATTATTCGCGCTCCAAAAAGAAATTCCTGTTTGGTTTTACCTGGCTCACCGTTACCGCCACAGCTCTGCTCTACTTTGTGGGTAAGGGAGATTTTGTTTTGGGCATGGTGCTTTTCATCATTGCCAACACTTCCTTCAACAGCGCATTGGTTTTCTATGACGCTTTTTTGCCGGAGGTGAGCACGCCGGAGACCATTGGCAAGATTTCCGGCTATGGCTGGGGCTTGGGCTACATCGGCGGCTTGGTGTCGCTGGCGGTGTCCCTTCCCCTGGTGAAAAACCATATTCGCTGGGTTTGGCCGATGATTGGCGCCCACATGTTCCTGTTTTCTCTGCTCACTTTTTTCTTGTTGAAAGAAAAGCCTGGCAAAGCTCCCAAGACCAACTATTTCAAGGTGGCGTTAGGACGTATCTCCTTCACCATGAAGCACTTGAAAAATATGCCGGACCTGCTGGGCTATCTGTTGAGCTACTTTTTCTACAACGTTGGCATCTACACCGTGATCGCCTTTGCCGCCATCTATGGTGAAAACCGTTTCCAGATGGGACAGCAGAGCCTGATCATCTTCTTCATCCTGGCACAGCTCACATCCACGCTGGGCGCGGTGGTTTTCGGCTGGATTTCAGATAAACTCAATGTTCGCTTTTCACTCAGCTTTTCACTGCTGGTGTGGATCGGCGTGGTGGTTTGGGCGTTTTTCTGCGGCAGCGCCAAGGAATATTATGCTCTGGGCTTTTTTGCGGGACTTGCCATTGGCAGCAGCCAGGCAAACAGCCGCACCATGCTTTCCATTTTGACGCCGTTGGATCGTCAGGCGGAATTTTTCGGCTTTTACACCCTGGTGGGCAGAATCTCATCGGTAATCGGTCCCTTCGTTTACGGACAGGTAACCCTTTTGAGCGGAAAACAAAGCTACGCCATCATTTCCCTGGGTATTTTCTTTGTTCTGGGCTGGATCCTGCTGCACAGAGTGAACCTGGAACGCGGAAAGGCACTGGGAAAATCATACGTTTTTAAATGAATCAAAACAAGGTATAAAACATGTTGGAAAATCTGGAAAACTTACAAAGAACCCATCTTTGCGGCGAACTTACCGCTTCCGACGCCGAAAAGCGCGTCACCGTGATGGGTTGGGTGAACAAACGCCGCGACCTGGGCGGCTTGATTTTTATTGACCTGCGCGATGTGAACGGACTGCTGCAGGTGGTGGTGCGTCCCGAAATGAAAGACGTTTTTGCCAAGGCAGAAAAGCTGCGCAACGAATATGTGGCGGCTTTCACCGGAACCGTGGCACTGCGGGATTCTCAAAATATCAACCCGAATATGGCCACCGGGGAAGTTGAGATCATTGCCGAAGAGCTCGTCATTTTGAACGACAGCCAGCCTTTGCCCATCCAAACCTCCGAACTGGCGATGGCGGATGAAGATTTGCGCCTGGAATATCGTTATCTGGACCTGCGCCGTCCCGCCCTGCAAAAGATCATCCTCACCCGGCACAAAATCATCAAGTCCATCCGGGACTTCCTCTGCGATGAGGGGTTTTACGAAATTGAAACTCCGATCTTGATGAAAAGCACGCCGGAAGGGGCGCGGGACTATCTTGTTCCCAGCCGGGTTCAGCCGGGAAAATTCTATGCCCTGCCGCAATCCCCGCAGATGTTTAAACAGTTGCTCATGATTGGCGGTTTTGACCGCTATTTCCAGATTGCCAGATGTTTTCGCGACGAAGACCTGCGCGCAGACCGCCAGCCGGAATTCACCCAGCTCGATGTGGAAATGAGTTTTGCCACCCAGGAACAGATTTACGACCTTTTGGAACGCATGTTTGCCACGCTGTTCAAGGAGGTTTTGAATCTGGAATTGGAACTGCCCTTCCTGCGTTTGACCTATCAGGAAGCGATGGAACGCTTTGGCTGCGACAAACCGGACCTGCGCTTTGGCTTGGAACTTTGTGACCTGAGCCAGATCCTCAAGGATTCAGAGTTCCAGGTTTTCCGCGGAGCCTTGGATCAAAAGGGAGTGGTGAAAGCCATCGCCATCCCCGGCGGAGCCGCCTACAGCCGCAAACAGCAGGATCAGTTGGTCGATCTGGCAAAACACAACGGCGGAAAGGGCGTCGCGTTTGCCAAGGTTGCGGAGAACGGTTTGGAAGCCGGCATCAGCAAATTCCTCAGCGAAACGGAAACCCGGAAGATTTTGGAAATCACAGATGCGAAGCCCGGCGATTTGCTTGCCATCGTGGCGGATTCCTACAACATGAGTTCCAAGGTGTTGGCTGCCATTCGCAACGAAGTGGCTGTCTGGCAAAACCTGATCCCCGAAAACAGCTATGCCTTTGCCTGGATCACAGATTTTCCGCTATTTGAATACAACGAAGACGAACAGCGCTGGGAGCCGGCTCACCACATGTTTTCCCTGCCGCGTGAGGAACACATTCCCTGGCTGGACCAGCCTGAAAAATACGGCCAAATCATCGGTCAGCTCTATGATCTGGTGTGCAACGGCATGGAGCTTTCCTCCGGCAGCATCCGCTGTCACCGCTTTGACTTGCAAAAAAAGATTTTCGACATCCTGGGCTTCAGCGAGGAAGAACTTCAACTGCGCTTTGGGTTTTTCCTGGAGGCCTTGAAATATGGAACGCCGCCGCATGGAGGAATTGCCCCCGGCATCGATCGTTTGGTGATGCTGATGACCGGAGCCCAGTCCATCCGGGACGTGATCGCCTTCCCCAAGAGCTTGAAGGCGGCGGATCTGATGAGCGGCGCACCTTCCGAGATTTCGCAACTGCAATGGAACGAACTGCGGCTGAAACCTGGCGAATCGCAGTCCTGACCGGAGGACGCGGTCGCGGCTCGAACCTGCGCGCCCTGCACCGGGTTTTTGAAGAAGAAGCCTTGCCCATCGAAATAGGCTTTGCCGTGGCTTGCGATTCACAAGCCCCGGTGGTGCAGCTTTGCTGTGAATTGGGCATCCCCTGCCACATTTTGGATCACAAAGACTGCGCCCAGCGCGAACAAGCGTTGCTGGAGCTTTGCCAGCAGGAAAAGATCGATTTGATCGCTCTGGCTGGATATCTGAAGCTGGTTTCCGCTTCATTTTTGGCAGAGGTGAAAATTCCGGTTTTGAACATCCATCCCGCGCTGCTTCCGGCTTATGGTGGCAAAGGCATGTATGGCGCCAAAGTGCACCGTGCCGTTTTTTGGGCAGGGGAAAAGCATTCCGGAGCCACAGTGCATTTGGTGGATCCCATCTTCGACCACGGTGAAATCATCTTGCAGGAAAAGACCGATATTTCAGCCTGCACCTGTCCCGATGAGGTTGCCGCAAAGGTTTTGGAAGTGGAACACCGGATTTATGCAAGGGCGATTTTTTCCTTTTTGCAGCGGCTTTCCTCATGAAACGCATTGCCATCGCCACTCTGGGCTGCAAAACCAACGCCTATGAATCCGCCGCCATCGCTGCGGGGTTTGAGCCGGACGGGGTTCAAATCGTCCCCTTCCACGCCGAAGCGGACGTTTATATAATCAACACCTGCACCGTGACCGGACGCACCGATTTTAAAAGCCGCAACCTGATCCGCAAGGCTTTGGCTCGCAAAGAGCAAAACCCCGGGGTGAAAGTGGTGGTGACCGGCTGCTTTGCCCAGCGGGTACCCCGGGAAATCTGCGAATTGGGCAATATCGACCTGATTGCCGACAATCAAAACAAAGCCGACATCGCCTCCCTGCTGGAAGATCCGGACTACGTTTTCCGGGATATCATGAGCAGCGAACACTACCTGCACCGCCCCGTGAAAGAGATGCTGGACCGCAGCCGCGCTTTTCAGAAAATCCAGGATGGATGCGACTATCGCTGTGCCTATTGCGCAGTGCCCCTGGGACGTGGAAACAGCCGCTCTGCCAGATTTGAAGACGTGGTGGCTCAAGCCCGGCTTTTTGTGGAAAACGGTTATCGCGAGATTGTGCTCGGTGGCGTGAACCTGGGTTTATACAAAGACGGAAAGCGCAATCTGGCGGATGTGGTGGAAGCTTTGCAGGAAATTGACGGCCTTGAACTTATCCGCCTCAGCTCCATCGAACCCGAGCTTTTTCATCCCGATATTTTGAGCCGCGCCAGCCTCTGCGACAAGCTTTGCCCCCATTTCCATATTCCGCTTCAATCCGGCTGTGACAGCGTTTTAAAGCGCATGGGGCGTTCTTACAACGTGGAAAGCTTTCAGGGCTTGATCCAAAGGATTTTGCACAGCTTTCCAAACGCTGCCATCGGCTTGGATGTAATTGCCGGGTTCCCCGGTGAAAGCGAGGCTGAATTTGAGACAAGTCTCGAACTGATCAAAAGCTTGGAAGTGGCGTATCTGCATGCCTTTACATTTTCCAGACGCCCCGGCACCGTGGCTTATTCGCTGCCGGGACAGATCCCAAATCTGGAAAAAAACCGCCGGGTGAACCTCCTCGCCGATCTCAGCGATCAAAAAAAGCAGGTTTATAGTCAAAGATTGCTTCAAAACCAAGTGAGCTTGCGCGCTGTGTGTGAAAACCTCTCAGACGGTTTGGCAAACGGACTTTCGGATCACTATCTGAGGGTTTATTCCCCCGATTTGGTGAAACCGGAGGAAATGATTCACGGCAAGGCAAGCCAGGTTCGGGGCGAAGGCATCCTGCTGGAAGTCCGTGCAATATAGGCCGCCCTATTTTTATCAAAACACAAGTCCCATTCACGCTTTTCCAAGATTTTCCAAATATGTGAGCACTGTCTCGTATCTAATGTCTTGGACCGGGCTATCCCGGAAGCTTTTGAAGCTTTCGTTAAAAAGGTCATACAGATCGATCTCAGACTCCTCCGCCAAGGCTTTCATGGTTTTATTCAGCGGCTTCAGCCTGCGTTGGTATTCGATGTTGTCGATATTTCCTGCCTTGAGTTCTTTTCTGAGGGCTTGAAGTTCCTGTAGTGTCGAAAGTTTGCGCTGTTCGTTCTCCCTGGCTTCCGGGCTGAAGTTTTTCGCGTAGGCCAGCTTGAATTTGTAATCCTGCAAAGCCGCCAGCAGACTATCTTTGTGGGCATCAGCAAAGACGCAAAATCTGTAAAGAGCGGAAAGCAGGGATGCCGCTTTTTCGTCTCCATCCTTACCCAGGAAGTTGTGATACTGCAAGGCCAGCAAAGGAATGCAGCCGGACTGTTCTGAAATGCCGGAATAGGGATCGGTGATTTCCACTGCGATGTTTCTTTTGTCTCGAAAGATGATTTTTCCGCTCACGCTTACACCTTCAACCGTGATCGTAATGCAGGCTCCCTCGATACTTGGGTCAACATAATTGTTTACCTTTTTCATGGTTCCTCCTTTGGTTTTTTTTGTAAGATTAGCGGGCAAAACCAATTGCCTGCTTCGCCCTTTCAAAATTGGTTCCGCTTTCCAGAATGGCATATTTTTGCAGGTCATCCAAAGTCAATCCAGCGCCTTTTCCGCGCATAAAAGCCTCATGACAGGCGTTTTGCACCACCAGCCTGATCTGCCCTCCGGTGAACATGAAATCGTTTGCCAAAGCTTCCACAGGGATATTCTGCGCACCGGGAATCGTGCTTGGAAGATGCAAACGCCAGAGCGCCATCCTGGATTCATGGTCCGGGGCTTTGATCTCAAGCTTGTAATGAAAACGTCGGGACATCGCCAGATCGAGGTTTTCCGCCAAATTGGTGGTGACGATCAGGATGCCGGGAAAGGTTTCCATCTCCTCCAGAAAAACGCTCTGGATGGTGTTTTCGGCGTGATCCGAAGAACGGTCCGGAGAGTCCAGACGTCGATGGATCAATTGGTCTCCCTCGTTAAGCAAAAAGACCGGAGACAGGCTTTTCACCGCTTCACGCATTTCCTTGAAGAGCTCCCGAGCCTGCTTTTCGCTTTCACCGTAAAAACAGCCTCGGATGGCATTGGCATTGATCTGGATCAGGGGTCGCTCTAGTTCGTTGGCGATCACGCCCGCGATGAAAGTTTTTCCGGTTCCGGGAACCCCATGCAGAAGGATATTGCAGCCATGCTGGATATCTTGCCCGGCGCCAAGCGAAGCTCCCACCAAGCCCCAGGCAGCAAAACCATCCAGATCGGGATTCTTTAATCTCTGGATCACGGTGACGATATAATCCCGGGTATCACGATCCAAAATGAGCTGATCCAGGGTCTGGTTCGGATCGATGCGGCTCAGATAAGGTAGAGTAGAGGCAGGATATTCTTCCTGCCCCCCTCATCAAACCGTGCATGCGGTTTTCCCGCACACGGCTTACCGACAAAGTTCGTCGCAAGCGTTCACATTCAGTTCGCACAGGAGTATTTTGATGGATCAACGAGGCCGTATTTGCTCGTCAATACCTCAAAGGCATTTTGGCGATAAAGCTTACTCCTGCGCTGGCTTTTCCTTCCGTAATAGCGATGGAGTGAATCTATCATGTACCACCTGAGATTTCTTTTCTCTTTTTGTGGATAGCTGACCTTGGGGATGCTGTAGTAGTTCATCCATCCGATCAGGATGGGGTTCAGCCCCTTGGTCAGCGCTATTGGATTCTTGTGTCCATTCCGGTTCAGGTATTCTTTGATTTTTGTTCTCAGTGTCTGGGCGCTTTTCTTTCGTGGTATGATGTTCAGGTATCTCTTATTCTTTACGAACAAGTCCCGGTCATACCGGAAAGTGAAGCCCAGGAAATCAAAGGGCTCGGTCTCCACGTTGACCAGCCTGGTCTTGTCTTCGTTCACCTCCAATTCCATTCTTTCAAGCATGGAGTGGAGGTAATCAATACAGTGTGCAGGCATCTTCTTCGCCAACAGTATGAAGTCATCTGCATAGCGAATCATCCTGACCCCGTATCTGTGGAAGTGACCATCCGGTCTACTCACAGCTTTGTCTATCAGATTCAGATAGATATTTGCCAGCAGTGGAGATATTACGCCGCCCTGTGGCGTACCCTTCTTACTCTTGGTGAGCTTGTTATCCTCGAAGACCGGAGCCTTCAACCACATTCTGATGAGCTTTAGGATGCGGCGATCACTGATCCTTTGCTCCACAAGAAACATCAGCTTGTCGTGGGGGATATTGTCGAAAAACCCGCTCAGATCGGCGTCATAGACCTGTCGCAACCTTCCGGAAGCAACATGTTCCTTGACGCGGGTAACTGCATCCTTGGCCGAACGTTTCGGTCTGAAGCCGTAGGAACAATCCTGAAAATCAGCTTCGAAGATCGGCTCGATGACCAGTTTGCAGCACATCTGAACCACACGGTCTTTGACAGTGGGTATGCCCAATGGGCGCAACTTGCCGTTTGCCTTGGGAATGTACACTCGTAGAACGGGCTGCGGTCGGTAAGTCTCCTGACTGACCTCGGCGGCTATTTCGGAGAGATAGCTGTCGACACCGTATTTCTCGACATCGGCAATGCTCACGCCGTCATAACCGGCAGCACCCTTGTTCTGTTTCACTCGTTTCCAAGCCTCCTTCAGCATATAGCCGAGGCTCAGCTTGTCGTACAGCGCATAAAACCGAAAGGTCTTATCCTGTTTGGCCTTGCGATATAACCCAATCTGAATCAGGCGCAGCCTTTCCTCGCTCGTCATTTGAGAGCGTCGCTTGTTTGTTAGACTCTTGTCAATCACAAGATACTCCTTTTTCTTTTAGGTTCCTTTGAAGCAATGCCCCTTCGCTCCGGATGAGTTGTGTTGTCTCATCCATCATCACTACTATGGGCATCTCCGACTTCCTGTGTCCCCCGGTCTCACTTCGCTTCGCTTATAGAGAACGGTTTGAGGTCGCTATCCCTGAAACACAGGATCTCCCACGTTCATCTCCTTGGCATTTGTAAGCACGCCATCAGTTACAACCCCGGCAGTCTTTGGTTGTGCTGGCTTCCGTTGCTACCAACCAAATTGCAGGCTTCACCATATCTGACAGGCTGGCCGACTGCAGAGCTTAACGAGGCTAATCTGTTCACTTTCGTTACGGCTTACTTACCGCTAAGAAGAGCTTTGACCTATGCCTTGCGGCTACGGCCATCTTCTTCGCTTACGCCTGAACGGACAATTGGACGTGCTGGACTTGCACCAGCTTCCAAGGAAACGCTTCGTGGCGCACCAGAATTAAGCAGGGCTTGATCAGTTTTGTTCAAAATGTTTGCCGATTCATCAGCGGCAGTATGCAGGGCTGCCTCGGCTTTGGAGCTTAGTTCCATCAGATAAACCGAGAATACCGGGAAGAGAGGCTTGATCAATCCTTTGCCGCAGAGCAGATTATCCTTGCGCAGTTTATCAGAAAAATTCTTGCGTTCCCGGGGGTTTTTTGCCAGAAGCGAAGCAAGAGTTGAGGGCGAAATCGGGTTCTCCTGTTCGCGATTGAAGTAATCTATCAGCAGCAGGCATTTCTGCCAGAATGGGTTTAACTTATGCTTTTTACACAGATTATTCCATCCCACCCCTCCAGCAGACGATTCCAATTCTTTGATAAAAATGTCCAGCGCCAGATTGACGTTTCTGCCATAACAGGCTCCGCCGTTGGTGGAACAATCTTCCGCAAGCTCCGGATAATACTGAAAGAAAACGCCAATCATTTTGAGGATGGAATCCACAGCGCTGTCAACCTTGGCAAGACCCTTGCCAAAGGCTTTCAAAGCCTCCCCAACAGGATCTTTGCCCAAAATCAAATTCCAAAGCAGGCCGTTAAGCCTCAGGCTTGTTCCATAAAGCGCTCGCAGGTCATAATGATAGTCCCCTCCATAAATGTGAGCCGGGCTCAGGATTTCGCGATCGATCAGGTCAACAATGGCGGCAAATTGTTTGTCCAGGTTGTCCGGCATTGTGGGCAACATTTCACAAATCTCAGACACAGTGAAATCCTGTTCGCCGTGAGCCTTGGTTTTATTACAGATTCCGGCAATCAGCATCAGTTCCATGGGCTGAAAATGGTAAGATGCAAGAAGAGGAGAATTTGAGATCGCATCTTGCAGGGTTTTCATGAGCTGTTCATTACTTTGCTCAATCTGTTTGCTTTCACTGATCTCTTTTTGGGAACAAATCCCCCGCTCAATTTCCATCTCACCAATACATTCATCTTCCTCCAAAGTATTGTGAAGATAAGCCTCCACCTTTCTTTGGTCTTCATTGGACTTTAGTTGCTCGAGAAATTTCAAAATACTTTTCATATCAAACCTCCATTTCTTTCTACTCCTATTATAGCCTCCTTTGCAAAAAATACTGATATTTCTTTTTTCGCCTGAGGATTTGCCCCCAAAAAGCCCCATTTTACGCAGCTTTTCACGCTCCTGTGGATAAAAATCTTGACAGAATCCCGGCTTCGAAAGTTTATGCCTTCGCTTGTGGCGAGATAGCTCAGCCGGTAGAGCAGAGGCCTGAAAAGCCTTGTGTCCCCAGTTCGATTCTGGGTCTCGCCACCAGTAGTTTAGCGCTTATTATGAGCGCTTTTTTTGTTTGTGGATATTTCAGCCAGCCAAACAGCGGCTGAGGGATCTCAAGATTGCAATGGCAAAGACAATCATGCCCCAGGTGACGCCTTTGGGCAATTTGATCTGCTGACCCGTTCTTTCATCCCGCTTTGGAAAAGTCCAGTCGTCACCTTCCTGTTCCGGCATTTTTTCAGGGATCTCATTCCGAGTTTCAGGAATCTGACCGCTTTCTTTGCGGAACACTATTTCTTCCTTATTCATGTTCCTTCTGCGAATCAGCCCTTGGATCACAAAATAGATGAGCAGCGCGACGGCAACTGGAATCAAGATCTGCAGCCAGATGGGCAGGCCTTCCCCACTTTCCGGATCTGCCGGGGTGGAAGCCTCCAAAACAAAAACCCCAACCCAAAAACCCAGCGTGAGCCAAATCCGCCCCAGCGATTGCCATTTTATCTTTGTATTCATCATAAACCTCCAGAAAATCATTTTGGCGGTTGTCAGCCTCCTGAAATTCATATCAACAGAAGACCCGTTTAGCCTTCTGGCACGAATTGCAGCAATTCTGAGTGCACCTTTTTCTTGCCGTCGAAGACAGAGACCTTGATTTGGGGATTGTCTCCACCATAAGCTTCAGCATCAAGATCAACTCTTATATAGGTGGGGTTCAGTCTAAACATTGCGCCAGTCAGATAATCTATAGCCCAAAAAAGGACATTCCCCAAGTTTAAAACGGAAACGGCGTTAAATTCCTTGCTAATGAAGAAGCTTTGCTTCTTATATCCTTCCAAATATACTTCCACAGTATATTCGCTATCCTTGTTGAGCCTTATTTCAGAAGGGGTGACACCCTGGGCAATTGGAACCCCATTTGTTTCAAAAATT
Organism: Candidatus Cloacimonadota bacterium; assembly: GCA_012728875.1. Taxonomy (GTDB): domain Bacteria; phylum Cloacimonadota; class Cloacimonadia; order Cloacimonadales; family Cloacimonadaceae; genus Syntrophosphaera. The sequence goes on along the minus strand of JAAYEF010000009.1, from coordinate 11,873 downwards.
TTGTAGCGCAGGCGGCCACGTGGGCGGATTTCTGGGGCAATATGAACCTCATTTGTTTTAAAAATTTTGTAATTGGCGTTGGGGCTACTTTGTAAAGTGATGGTATCGGTGGCACCTGTAAAGAACGTTGCACATCCAAACATAAGAAATGCAATCACCAAAAGGGCTGCTGAGATCCTAAGCATCTTTACTCCTGTCGTAGTTGGATTAAAAAATCCAAGCTTTTGTTTATTATACCACATCCCATAAGCTGTGCTTTTGTCCAGTATTATTTCTAGCTTAGGCAGGTGTGAACTTATACCCTTTACTAACCAAAACCCTGCGATCCTGCGAAGTGGATGTCAGCCCCGACAGCCTGGTAGTCAGTGCAACTTGACAACGAAAACTGCAAATTGTGCAGCGAAATCTGCAAACTGTCGCATCGTAACACATCCTTACTCATCCTTTCCAAGACCCTTTTGAGTAGTTTTTGACAGGAATTCTGCAAACCTGATCACCCAAAATTGCAAATTCTGACACGAAAACTGCAACCTCAACTGAAAAGTCGCTGACCATTTTGAGACAAACTCCCAAATAAACTGATTCGCATATACAAAGTATTTGATTCTTGCAAAATTTCATTTTTCCTAACAACGCTATTATTCAAAATTTGGGTTGTATGTACTCTATCTACATCAGATTTGACAAAGCAATTGACAATTAGCTCCTCTCAGTAAAGATGTGCTGCGTGCTGAGATTGACGAATAAATAGACGGAAAAGATTAGCATATGCAGATTCATAAGGTTCGGACCAAATTAACCATTATGAAGAGAATCTTTAATTCTACGGAGATCGAAACATGGAGCATTATGACCAAATACTGGAGTATACTAGTTATTTTGAGATTGAGAACAACGAATATGGTAAAGAGGTATATACTCCAAATAATACGGCATACAGGGCATATGAGAAGGAACTTGAATCGTTTATGCTATGTATTAGTGAATCAGATTTGATGAGAGTGGATCATTTTAACATCTTGGATAAATCAGATTATGTGAAGAATATTAAAGAAATCGAGTCGGCTGGTTTTGGAATACTAAAGGCTTTGTTTACATATTTCGATCAACAAGGACGATTTGAAGAAGGGTTATGGGTAGAGTCTGCCGAATGCGGAATCTTGTTGAGGCTTCTGAAACGCTTCAAAGCAATAGTTAGAGAGGAATTGAAAGAGGAGATAATGTGTCAGAAGTAAAACTGGGATGGATTGATTTTTCCAAAGAACATCGCAATAAAGTAATCAGCGTGATGCATTTACTCACCGAGCCTGGAGCAATGGATGAGCTTGGAGTTGGTGTCGTGAGGGATGCCTTCTCCAATATCTTTTTCCCGGGCACTTCGACTATCCAAACACGAGCCAAATACTTTCTAATTGTACCTTATCTTCTTTACGAACTTGAACGTCAAAAACTTAGTAGTGCAGATGATTTCATTAACAAATTGCATGACCAGGAAACAAAGCTCATAGATGTTTTAAAGAATAGTGGAGAAGATGGGATAATCGGATCCTATGCCGGCGCTGAACTGAAACTTAAACCTTCCGATGTATACTGGAATGGTATTGGGGCTTATAACATATTCAACGGCAACAGGATGTCGATTTATGATTATGCCAAGGTAGTATGTGATCTGCAAATTCAAAAGCAAAAACTCAAAGATCAGGGTAGTGCCAACAACAAAGATAACGAGATAGATGGGGATGATAAAGATGCAGTATCGGGAGAACTCTTAGGTAGATTCTGGAGACTCCCTGACATACCTGAGCGATGGAAAGAAAAACTGAGCATTAAGCTTAGTGGTCAAGAAGCATTGTATCTAAAGAATCAGATTGTGTCATCCTGCCCATACTCAATGCTGGGCTATGTTCTTAAGGAAAATGATCACGATTTTCTATCCATCAAAGAATTCAACCATATTGAGGGTATCCAGAATAGGCTTACCGATAATCTCCAGAAGCGTTTCTTGCTGGCAAAGCAATTTGCTGATTTCATATATGGCACTCATTTGAGATACAACATGATCCTATCCAAGGGAGAAAGCGGTGACATTCTAAACAAGTGGGACAAATGGTATGCTGGGATGACGCAACATGCGAGTATCAATTTGAATTCGATATTCTCTAAGTTGGGCAGAAATATTAAACTCAAAGAGTTTCTATATGATTGCCAGCGAGCCATGCAACAAAACGATATCAAGAGACTCGATCAACTTATTATAAAAAGAGAAATTGACCTTAAAGGTAAGTCCCGTTCTAAACTGCATAATAGAGAAGATTTCGCTTACACCGGGTGGGTTGGTATCAGCAAGCTACAATACAGGCTCCCCAATGCCCAAAGGCTGTTAAAAGACATCTTTGATGGTTTGGGAGCAACCAATGTTTAAGCCAACCAGTGATCGTTTAGATTACAGCCTGCTACTCGCTCCTCCTACTGGATATGAGACAGTCTTTGCAGTTGGGACAACCTACTCTCTTGACTTGGATGCTCTTATGGGAGCGTGTATAGCTCTGGGTTTATCAGAATGCACTGATAGCGAATTAAAGACTAACAAGTTATACCTGTTTGAAGCGCTCCGAAAGACTTCCGATAAATTGATAATTTTTTGTGAGGCTGGTCAGATCAAGGCTCCCGGAAAATCAAACAAACTGCACCTCCTTTTGGAAAAGATGGTGGTAGAAATTGCGATAAGAAAAACGAAATCCTTCCATCCCAAGATTTGGGTGGTCAAATATGAAAATGTAATGAAAGAAGCTTTGTACCGGTGTGTGGTACTAAGCCGTAATCTTACTTTTGACCGCAGTTGGGATGTATCAGTGTGCCTTGAAGGAAAGCCATTTTCTGAAGCAAACAGCGATAAAACCAAACCCTTATCTGACTTTCTTTTTGCTTTAGTAAAACTTGTAAATCGTTACGACTTAGATAGGACAAAAAAGAAGTCACTGTTAAGACTTGGCACTGAACTCCTAAATGTGGATTTTCGGCTTGAGAGCAAGGTATTCACTGATTTCAGATTCTGTCCTTTAGGAACACCCGGTTATGGCAAGGCGCAAAGCGGGTTGTTCAAATCATACCACGAAATGCTGATAATCTCGCCATTCCTGAGTAATAGCATAGTTTCTGAGTTTAATAAACTTGCTCTTACCAGTCCGCATCACAACACACTCATAACCCGTATAACAGAACTGACTAAGCTCAAGCCGGAATCTGTATCAAAATTTAACTTATTTGTTATGAAAGACATAGTCATTGATGGTGAAGAGAAGATCAGCGAAGGTGACAATGATAACAAGAAAAGTCAGGATATACATGCCAAGCTGTATCTAAAGACCAAATACTCAGATAGCGAGTTGTTTATAGGTTCTTTGAATGCTACACAAAGCGCTGTTAATGGGAATATCGAGTTCATGCTCAAGCTCACAGGGAAAAAGAGAAATCTTAATGTTGAAGCATTGAAACAAGATATTTTTGGTTCAAATGACCGGAATAATCCATTTGAACAAGTGGAGCTGAAACCCGATGCAGAACTGCCTTCTCCAGACACAGAAAACCTGGAAGAAATTATAAAGAAAACCTGCAGGTTAAAAAGTGGTGCAAAAGTGCTTGAGGCTGGAGGCCAGTATTCTGTTGAGTTATTTTTTACAGGCTACCATAAGAGTGATAATGTGTTAATCTCTCCTCTAAGAAAACCGAGCATGGAGAAGAATCTTGCTGCAGCCATCAGGTTTGACAATCTTGATCTACTTCAATTGTCGGAATTTTACATTATCCAAGTAATCGGAACAATAACAAGCATTAAAAGAGTCATCAAGATAAACACCGAGAATATGCCTGATAACAGAGAAAGCATGATAGCCAACAGTATCATAAAGAACCAAAGTGAGTTCATCCAATATATCACTTTCATTCTGGATGATAATTATCTTATTTCTATGCTTGAGAATGCAAACCATGCAGGGTCATTCCAGTATGATTACCAAGCACCTGTTACAGCTCTTTATGAAAAGATGCTCAAAGCAACAGCGCATTCCCCTGGAAAACTGATTGAGATAAAACAAGTCTTGGAGCTTATAACCGATGATAGCAAGATACCGGACGGCTTCAGAGAAATATATGATCAATTTATGAGAGTGGTAAAGAAGAATGCTGGAAAGACTAAAGTTAATTGAATCTACCATACTGGATGGATTGAAAGACTTCCAATTGGCGACTGCTAAAAGAGTTTTTGAGCTATACAAACAAGGCCAAAACAGAGTCTTGGTGGCAGATGAAGTGGGGCTAGGTAAGACCCTGGTCGCTAAGGGTATAATTGCCCAGACAGCCAGATATCATTTTGAAAATATGCATAATGAATTCTTTGATGAACCCTTTAAAGTTGTTTACGTATGTTCTAATCAGGTAATCGCCAATCAGAACCTGAATAAACTGAAATTCTGTGAAGATATCACAATGGATGGAGTAACTGATACAAGGCTATCTATGCAGCATTTAAAGATTTATGAGCAGAAAATTGATCTTGGGAAAAAAGCTAACTATATCCAATTAATTCCGCTTACTCCCTCAACATCATTTTATATTACAAGTGGTGGTGGTAGTGTCAGAGAAAGGGCGTTGATCTATGCAATTCTTAAGAGAACAAATTCCTTTAGGGAGTTGTTTAAAAAACATGAAGAAATACTAAATGACATCTTTACCTGCACTGCAAACACTGGATGGGTAACAGAAAGAAACAAATTTGAAGAACGCGTTGTGAGATGCAACACTAATTCTGATGGTAGGTATGTAAATGATATTATAAGCTTGGTAGATAAGAGTATCTCAGACAATAGCTTGTTCGATGACATTACCTCCCTTATTAAAGATAAAAGTAGACAGTATGTCGTTATAGACAGGTTGAGGAAGCTGTTTGCAGAAATCAGTGTCAGTCTCCTAAACCCAGACTTGGTTATTATGGATGAGTTTCAGAGGTTCAGATCATTGATTCAGGAAGATAAGCCCACCGAAACAAGTGTCTTGGCTAACAAGTTCTTAGAGGGTAACGATGTAAAAGTTCTATTACTCTCTGCCACTCCATACAAACTGTATTCCACACTTGAAGAAATCTATGAAACTGGTAGGGATGATCCATATAAGGAGTTTCTGGAGGTTATGGAGTTTTTACAACCCCAAAAGCATCAGGAATTCGAAGAAATATGGAGTAACTACTCGCTAAAACTTAGAGAAATGCACCAAGACAAAACATCGATAATTGAAGCCCGTAATAACGCAGAAGGTGCAATGTATCAAGGAGTATGTAGAACAGAAAGAATGGCTGCAATAAAAAACGCAACCATGATCGATGACACCAAGGCAAAACAAGCAATCAGAATAAACGAAAACGATATCGCAGCCTTTTTAGAAGCTGAAGAATTAATGAAGAAAGTGCCTGGACTCGGTTCAGTGCCCATTGAATACGTAAAATCTTGTCCATACCTGCTTTCATTTTCGAAGAAATACAAGTTCAGGATCAAAATCGAAAATTACTTTCGTCAAAACCTACAGCTGATGAGACAAGCCAAGAGAAAACTGCTCTGGATAGATGAGCACGCCATTGCGAAGTATAAAGAGCTTGTGAATACCAATGCTCGGTTCGAACTGCTCAAAGAGATAGCGTTTGAGAATAAATCTGAATTGCTGCTCTGGATTCCACCTTCAAAGCCTTACTATGAACCACAGGGAGCGTTCAAAGATGCACAAAACTTCTCAAAAATACTCGTGTTTTCAGCTTGGGAGATGGTTCCCCGAATGATAGCCTCACTCATTTCCTATGAAGCAGAACGTTTATCTGTTGGTAAACTTGTTGCTTCAAATAAAGATAAAAAGAATACCACCTACTCAGCACCCAATAGTAGGCGTTTTCCGGTTGCCAGGCTACGTTTTAATATTGAGAATGATGTACCGCAATCTATGAGCCTATTCTGTCTGTTATATCCCTCTCAAACCTTAGCTGAGATTTATAATCCAATCAGGCACATCAACGAAGGTCACAATCTACATGAAATAGAAGATGAGTTGAAGAGCATTATTGAAACCAAGCTTAGCGGATTGAGCAATTACAAAACTAACCTCAACAGAGTAGATGAAAGATGGTATTATTTAGCACCTATGCTATTAGATAATGTGGACTACGTAAAGGAATGGCTTCATTCTGGCAAAGAACTAATCTCGACTAGTTTGGATGAAGATGAGCAAAAAAGTCAAAAAGGTTTTGACCTGCATCTGATCAGATTAGGTGAGTATTTTTCAAATCCAGATGCTACTCAACTCGGGCTGTTTCCGGATGACTTGGAACGCGTTTTAGTCAGAATGGCTTTGGCTTCACCTGCTGTATGTGCTTATCGGGCGTACAATCAAAACGCAGTCTATGCATCACAATTTGCTAAAGCTATGATCAATCTCTTTAATAAGACGGAAGCGACTGCAATAATAGAGCTGTGCTATGGAAAAAATGGCGTTGATGCACATTGGATGAATGTACTACATTATTGCAGAGATGGCAATCTTCAGTCGATGCTGGATGAATACATTCATATGCTTACCGAATCAAATGGCTTGGTTGATAATGAAAACAAGTACAAGGCTATCCATTATTTGATGCTGAATACCATGAAGACCCATTCTGCAAGTTATTTAGTAGATACATATAATACCTTCAAGAACACTATTCTCAAGGGCAAGGAGAAGGGTATTTCTCTCAGGTCTCACTTTGCAGTAGGATTCTACAAAGGAGAAGGCGAAAGGAGCAAGATCGTGAACAGGAAAGAGAGCATCCGAAACTCGTTTAATTCTCCATTCAGACCTTTTGTGTTGGCTACTACTTCCATTGGACAGGAGGGGCTGGATTTTCATTACTATTGTCGAAAAATCATGCATTGGAATCTTCCTTCAAACCCTATCGATCTTGAACAGAGAGAAGGGCGAATTGATCGATTCAAGTGTCTGGCAATCAGGCAGAACATAGCAAAGAAATATGCTGGCCGCATTACTTTCAATACTGATGTATGGACAGAGATGTTTGCTAGAGCTAAACAGGATTACAATCCTGAGTACTCCGAATTGGTTCCATTCTGGTGTTTGCCAGATGCGCAGGGCAGCATGATTGAACGCATTGTCCCATCATATCCATTTAGTAAAGATATCGGAAACTATGCAAGGCTAATCAAGATATTATCTTTGTACCGATTAACTCTGGGTCAAGCTAGGCAGGAAGAGCTCCTGGAGTATATTTTCAAGAACTTTGATGATAGCGAGGAGCTACAAAATCTCTGCATGAATCTAAGTCCCTATTACAGGGAGCGATAATAATCTTTCCAGTCGCTTTTGGTTTTCCAATTATTAGAGATTTAATAGATCTCAGTCGAGCTCTGGTGCGGCATCATTTGGGTATATCTATCCAGTATAGGTATTTATCTCTAAACTCAAGCAAATACTGTTCTAAGAAACTATCCATAGCATCTACTTCCAGTAATGCGTTGAATACATTTTGAAACAAGGTTTCCCAAGTCATACATATAAGCTTTGTCTGAAACTCAGGCTTAACAAAATAACGAGCCCTAATAGCTTGGTTTTTAACTGTTACGTTTTTCTCAGGATACAGGAAGATTAGGTAAGTGCTGTTATCTATGTGTACTAAGTTCCTCATGATCTGATAGTTATCAATAAAGTTATCGCACTTGTTCCATTCGTTAGAGATAACTTTTGAAGCCATTTTTTCATATAGGTTTTTGTACTTCTCCACATAGGTTGCTTTCTTTTTCTTGTCAATGCCTCCAAATCCTTCTTCTGTATACTTCACTTCAAACAAGAGTTTTGTGCTTTCACCCGATATGCATAAATCGAAGTTGGTTGGTTTCTGGCCATTGTATCTGTCCAAAGATGACTCATACTCAAAATTGTAGTTCATAAGTCTTGGGCCTTCAATAGGGATTGTTTCCCTGCATTTACTCTGGATAGCTGATATGATTGAAGCATTGCTCAAATCGTTTACAACAAAGGGATAGAAGAGGTTCAAACACATCGCTTGGGATGAGTTCAGATGATGGAAGAATCGATGCAGGTTGATTTTTTCTTTTTTGATGTAATCCCAGCATTCGTTTCTATATTCTGGCAAAATATTTTGTTTCCTGATATTGTTATCACTATACTTTTGAGCCGAGCTTTCGCCATCGATTACTGGAAGTATATGATCGTGAGTCACAAAATGATTCTCTTTTTTATTCAGCCACCATTTCCCGTTATCTTCGATTTTTAACACCTCCCGTTTGTAATCACCCATATGTTTTAGTACATCTTTTTTAAAACTCATGATTCCTCCTTTGAATCAACTTCGTAAGTTTTGCGGGTTTCACAAAACTCATCATTGAAATTCGCTTTTAACCAAGCACTATGATATGCAATTTTTGTCAATGCCATCGCATGATACTGTGGAAAAGCCATTCTACCGTATCCCTTAAACAGGCTTATAATATGGTTTATCACTGGTTCAGTGAGCCCATGCTCAATTGCATTAGCTGTTAGTGTCCCATAGATCTGTTTGATTTCTTTGGGCTTTCCGTGTATCAATACTTTCTTGAAGTTATTGGCTTCTACCTCGGTGTATCCTGCAATCTGCTTTAACAGACTAATAATCTGCTCATGATAGATAATCATACCATGAGTCTCAGCTAAAATGCTTCTTAGTATTGGATGCAGATACTCCTGTCTGCTCTTGCGTCTTTTTACATAGTCATTTAAGCGTTTATCTGGCTTTATGGAGTTAAGCACAATAAATGCCATCAATTCATTGAAACAGCATTGTTTTAACTTTTGTAAAACTATCCGGGTGTGGTCTGAATCAAGATGAAAGACTCCCTCAGTTTCACCTCTTGCTATCATTGCATATGTTGGGGCGTCATTTAGTGGAATCGTATCCTGTTTTATAGATAGCCCCCGGTTTTCCCTAATCAGATCTAAACAGCTCTGCATAGCAGTAAGAGCATCAAGCTCGAAAATATGCAAGATTGGATAACCTATCTGCTCTATAGCATGAAGGTCAAATTGGCTATATAGTATTGACTGATTGCGTGTCTCAATTGGCAATGGAGCATTAGTCGGCACCATAGCCAAGACTGTGGGCTTATACCCAATCTGTTCAAATACTCCTTCTAAACTCGATGTAATGTTTACTGCTTCTGAGTAAAGATAGTTGGCTCAAGTTCAATTATAGTGGGTAAGTCCTTTCATCAGGTATCCACAACGTTGCAACACCTTCAGTCTAAAGTAGTCGAAGTCTTTATAACCGTAAGCTCTTTTGAGCAGGGTTTTGATGGTATATTGAATTAATTGCCAAGGAATACAAAGACCTAATAGGAACTAAAGTGGTCAGTATCAATGGTATAGATGCGGAAATATTCATGGCCCAGCTTATGCAGATAGCGACTGGAGAAAACATCTACTTATTCCGCGATCAAGTATCCTTTTACCTCCGGAATCCTGCCAACTTGTTAGCTTTGAATCTTGCCAGTCCTGACAGCTCACTACATCTGACCCTCGAACGCAATGGAACCCAGCTGGAGATCATTTTATTAGCCGCGGAAAGACACTCTCTCTGGGGCAATATAAAAACCGGGATAACAGCCCAACATACTGATAACTACTGGGGGCAGGCACTACCGGATGATAATATCTACTATCTACAATTCAATGCCATGAGCGAAACAGAAGGGACACCTGATAATCCCTTTGCTGGATGGATATCGTTTCTCAATGATGCCTTTTCCACCATCGACAGTTTGGGAATTGAAAACTTGGTGATTGACCTGAGGAACAATGGGGGAGGTCATTCCACCATGGGAGACATCCTTTTGTCATTCTGCTCTTTACCTGATTCCATACGCTATTTCGGTGCAAGTATGAAGATAAGCGATTTGGTGTTGGATTTCTATCAAATGGATTTGAATACTATGAACGAAGCTTTGTCTTCTGATTTGGGTTATGAAGTCACTGAGTCGGAATTGCCCTTTACCGTGCATTATAATATCGGTAGTCCTCCACTCATCAAACCTCGGACGCTGGAAGAATTGGCGCCCAATGCCGGATTGTCAGATTCACCCCGTAAGTTTGATGGCAGACTAATCCTGATTATTGGAAGTCAAACATATAGCTCGGCAGCTGAACTTGCAGTCTTATGCCATGATAATGGACTGGCTACTTTATATGGAAGCCCTACAGGAGGCAAACCATCCTCTTATGGCGAAAGTGTGGGCTTTAGATTGCCAAACACTGGTATAAACTGCACCGTATCTGTTAAGTACTTTCAACGTCCTGATATACAGAAAGATCCATCTGATAGCCTCTACCCAGATGTATATATCCTCGTTAGCCCGGATGAATACTTCTTGACTATAGATACAGTTTGGGAAAAGGTGTTACAAGACCTAAAAGACTAAGCTAAAAAGACATCATTCTTTCAAAGTTTAGTAATAACGAAAACCTGTGCCGACCGAAGGGAGAAACTCGAAGAATATGAATACCATAATCTATATAATTGGAACCTGTCATGGGAATACAACCGGGTTCAAAGTTGATGACCTATACAAACAGCTTTTGGAGATTAAACCTGATGTTATCCTGGACGAATCGCCAATCGATAATAAGTGGCCTATGATGGACTGGTTGAAAGGATGTGCTGATTATTCCAAAAAAAGAGGCGGTGGGGAAGCCGCAGCAGTTCTAAGGTATCTTGAAGACCATCAAGCAGTAGAGGTCTTGCCTTATGATATCAAAGGCAGGAATGACTACTTCATCAAAATGAAGCTCTCTGAAAAAGAGCAAGCCTTCAATGAAGCATGCAAGTCTTATTTTAAACAACAAACAGCCCATCCAACAGCAACTTACTTGTATAAATTGATTGAGAACATGGGTCGGAAATTTGGTTTTCATGAAACAAGAGACAAACGTACGATATTCGAAATCAATAGCCCTCACTGTGATGTTCAGGTGGAAACATACATATCGCTTATACGTCAAGTCAACAAAGCTCTTTTCAACCTGGTGCCTGAGTTTTCTCAATATGAAAGAGACTTCTGGAAGATACTGAATTTCCATGCTAGAAGAGATAAAGCAATGATTACAAACATACTGAACTACACACAGCAGTATAAAGGCAAAACACTAGTTGTTCTCTGTGGCTATTTCCACCGGTATGCGATCATTAAAGGTCTAAGGGAATCATTAAAGAATTCTGATTCCAGATTGATAATCGATTTAAGCTCTTCAATCATGAAACAGAAATCTTAAGAAGGCAGATAAAACCAACGAAAGCCGATTATTGGTTGGCAATTGCAAAGCTCCCCCTTTGCCACCCTTGCACCACCCTTGCACCACCCTTACCTCACCCTTACTTCACCTATGCTTTGGCATAGGTGGTACACAGGAGAGAGAGGCGAAAGTTACAGAGAGGAAGTAAGAAATGATGAAGTAAGAAAGAATCCCCGGTTTCCCAGGGATTAGAATACATTATATGTCTTAAGAAAGATTAGCGGACGTCATGCGCTTTAACGTAATAGAAGCCTTGTCTATCCGTTGCGGCTCCGGATTGACTTCAAAGAAACGCAGGTAAAAGTTTTAAAGCGGACAAAGCGAAAGGTGTTTGAACTCTTTAAGATTAAAGAGACGCAACGGTAAACAAAAATATGCATGGATTTTTCTTGTGAGTATGGATTGGAATACGGTTGTTTCAATAACTGACTTCATGGATTTAGGTACGTGAACAAGTAGATAGATAAACGAGAATGTGATGGCACATCATCGTATTTACT
>JAAYEF010000008.1 GCA_012728875.1 Candidatus Cloacimonadota bacterium | reverse complement strand
TCCTAAAATAGGTTGACCAAAAAACCAGATTAAGGAGAGAGGTTTTGAAAAAGACACGTCCACAAGTTCGATATAGCGAAGAATTTAAACGAATGGTAGTGGAAGAAATTGAAATGGGAACAATGACAGATGCAGAATGCAGATTCAGCAATGAATGAAGGAATAAGAAAATAAAATCTTTTGTGGAAACAGTAAGGGAATTCTGCCCGAGAGGCTTGACCGCAATGGCTGAACATGAGCCCCATCCTTGAACACAGAAGATTACAGGGCTGATTTACAGTCGAAATAAGGAGGGGAAAATTGGGTATTTTGGAGACTTGTTACTCAAATCAAACAGAAAAAAGTTCGGATCTAAAAAGGGATATAAAAAAGGGAGAACAAAAGCGTTCTCCCTTCGTATAGAATTTTAGTTTTTTATCTTTTCGATTACGTCTCGACAGAGCTGCCCGGAGCGCTCCAAACTTGCGCTTTCCACATAGATGCGGATGATGGGTTCGGTTCCGCTTTTACGAATGTGAATCCAGTGGTCCTCCGCAGTGGCTTTCACGCCATCCTGCAGGTCGATTTCATAATCCTTCAGGGCTTCCTGGGCGCGATTCATCGCCGCTTCCATCTGAGACGGTTCCAGTTCCAGTTTTCCCTTGGCAAAGTGGTAGCGGGGGAGTTCAGCCACAATCTGGGAAAGGGTTTTTCCGGTTTCCGCCAAAAGCCCCAAAATCAGAGCCATTCCAGCCACAGCGTCGCGGGTGTGATTCACTGCTGGGCAGATGATGCCGCCATTTCCTTCGCCGCCAACCGGGGAGCCGAGTTCCAGCATCTTTTTGCCCACATTGATTTCGCCAACTTTGGTGCGGTGTACCTGCACTCCAAACTGTTTGGCGATGTGGTCGCTGAGCATTGATGAGGAAAGGTTTACCACGATGTCTCCCGGGGATTTTGGCAAAATGAAAAGTTCCGCCAATGCCACGGAATATTCCTCACCGATGCAGACGCCATGCTCGTCAACGATGGCAAGCCTGTCCACATCCGGGTCGGTGGCAAAGCCGAGGTCTGCCTGATGGCGTCTCACTTCCACTTCCAACTGCTCCAAATTCACAGCCTGAGGTTCGGCAGGATGGGCAAAAATGCCGGTGGGCGAGCCGTTTATGCTCACCACTTCACAGTCCAGTGCCTTGAGCAAAAGCGGGGAAATCAGGCCGCCGGCGCCGTTCACGGAATCCACCACCACCTTGAACTTGCGGTCCTTGATTTTTTGCAGATCAAGCCAGGGAATATCCAAAACCTTGTCGATGTGATGCTTGATGGCGTCTTCATCCTGAGACAGGCTGCCCATATTTTGCCAATCCTTCCAAACGATGTCTTGTTCAACAGTTTGAAGGAAATCCGCGGCTTTTTGGGCGTCCAGAAACATGCCATCTCCATCCACAAATTTCATGGCATTCCACTGGGGCGGATTGTGCGAAGCCGTGATGCTGATGCCGCCCTGAGCTGAGTGCTTTTTCACGTTTAAAAGAACGGTGGGGGTGGAAACGATGCCGAGGTCGATCACATCGCAACCCACGCTCATAAGGGCGGAAGTGACGCTGTTTAGCATCGCCAAGCCGGTGGTGCGGGAATCCCTGCCCACCACGATTTTGGGCTTGCCTTCGCGGGCACGATTCAGCGACCTTTGGGTCATGAATTCACCAAATCGCGCCGCAAAACGCAGGGCGATGGCGGGATTCAGGCTGTCTCCAAAGACACCCCGGACCCCGCTAACGCCGGTCATAAGTTTGCTCATGGGCTTTTTAGTAACCGTATTTATATCTGTTGTCGATGATCTTTGCGTCTTTGCGAAGCTGGACGAACCAACGGTTGAAGGCTTCATTTTCCATGCGTTCACGGATTTCAGCCTGCTTTTCCTGCGTGAAATTCTTCATGTCGGGCTTGTTTCGAGTTTCGGCAAAGATGATGAAGGGACCTTCCTTGGTGTTGATCAGGGCGGAATATTGGCCACTGTTCAGAGCCAGGGCGGCTTTGTCGAAATCTTCCAACTGCGCATTCACTGGGGATGGCAGGCGGCTGCCGGATTTGTGCTCATTCAGGTCGATGACCTTCCAGCCTTCCTCATGTGCCGAAGTCAGATATTTATCCTTGGAAACGCGTTTGACGAAGTTGTCTGCCTTGTCTTTCGCACTGGCGATCTTTTTCTGCTTTTCGAGGTCATACTTGATCTGCAGCTTTTTCTCGGCGAAATCATCATAATAGCTTTTCACGTTGTCTGTGATTTGGGCAACAAGGTAGCTTTCCTCACCGCCGATATTCATGAAAAACACTTCCGAAACCTTGCCGGCTTTTTTGGCTTTGATGAATTGGAAAAGACCGCCGTGCTCACCGATTCCCTCCATCTGAGGATTGTCATGAGCCAGCCAGCGTGAAGCGGTTGCCTCCAGTTTCAGTTCCTTGGCGGCTTTGTCGATGCCTTTTCTGGCAATCAGTTTGGCTGCCTTTTTGGCCTGATCTTCCAGGTCGCGGCGGGTTTCTGAACTGACGTTCACTTTCAGGAGGATGTGGCTGGCGGCGATTTCTTCCTCTCCGGGCATGGTGGAGAAAATGGAGTCACATTTGATGATGTGCCAGCCAAAGTCGGTGCGGACGGGCTTGGAAACCTGACCTGCCTTGAGGGCGAAAGCGGCTTTTTCAAATTCAGGAACCATCATGCCTTTTTTGAAGCGTCCCAAGTAGCCGCCATTTGCACCGGAGCCGGGATCCTCGGAGTGATCCAGCGCCATAAGAGTGAAATCTTCCTTGTCGCCGGTGATCCGCTGATACAGCTCATCAATTTCGTTTTTCACAAAATTGTAGTCTTCTTCAGAAGCTTTGATGGGGAAGCTGAGATATTTGATGCGGGAAGCGGGTCCTTTTTTGAACTCCTTTTCCTTGTTGTCTTCGTAATACTTTTTGATCTCAGCTTCGGTGGCTTCCACAGTTTCCGCCATGTTGAAATCGAACCAGATCGCCTTGCCGGTCACGCTGTCGTTTTCTTTATTGAACTCAAACTTGAGGCTGTCTGCGGTGATGCCGGATTGTTTCACGATCTTGTCCTGCAGCTTCTTGCGAGGCAGGTAGTTTTTCATATAATCATATAGAGTCTGGCGCAGCTGGGGGTTTGAGTTTAGCGCCGCCAGATATTTTTGTTTATCAAAACGTCCGTTTGTTTGCAGGTCTGGGTGCTGTTGCAGGTCCATGGGGACGTCGTTTTGCATGGCATGTTTGATTTGAGCATCGGTAACCTTGATGCGATACTTTTTGATTTGCTGCTTCAAAAGCGTTTCATCCACCAGTTCCTGCCAGGCAGCGTGGCGGACATAGCTCATCATTTGCTCATCCACTCTCTGACCTTGGGCTTCATAACGCTGGACCACTTCCTGAATCTTTGCGTTATATTCCTGAGGACTGATTTTGGTGCCGTTAATTTTGGCAAGATAGTTTCCCTTGAAGCTTTGCAGGAGCCTTTCTCCACCAAAGATTCCTCCGGCGCCAAGGCTCAAAATGAAAGCCGCGGCAACGATATAGACGATTGCTTTTTGTTTCTTTCTCAGTTCGTCGAGCATTTATTTCCTCCCATTTTGGGTAAATTTATTCCAGTTTGTAGTCAATAATTTAGAGGGCTGTTTTTGGCAAAGGTTTTTTTTAGGCTTCAGCGCGCAGAAGCAGGAATATGCCCAGCGCGGAGAACAGTATGTTCGGCGCCCACGCCGCCCAAACGGGGTCGATAACCCCGGCATAACCCAGACTTTGAGCCATCCTGAGCAGGATGAGCTGGGTGAAGCCCAATGCCAGAGCCAGCGCGAAAAGCAGACCGCGCCCTCGGGAACGGATGTTGCTGGTGGCGATTGGCACAAAGAAGAACACAGCGATGAGGTTTGTGAGCGGGAAAGCCAGTTTCAGATGGAGGTCCAGGGTTTCCCGGTTCGCTTTTTCCCCGGTTTTTTTCAAGCCGGAGATGTGTTCACGCAGTTCAAAAAAGCCAAGGTCCAGGCTTTTCTTTCCGGCTTTGGCAAAATTTTGCGGCGTGAGGTCCAACAGCTTGTCTGCATTGGGTGGCGGAGCTTGATAGTCGATGTCTTTTTTTCCTGAAAAACCCCAAAGCCTGCTCTCTCCAAGAGTCCATTTATCGTTTTGCCAAGTGGCGGTGGGCGCAATGATGCGGCGCTTGATGGTGGTAAAACTTGAATCCGGCTGGCAAATATCCAGCCCGCGGATGATATTTTGGCTGCCGTCAAAAAAAGCGATGTGGAAGAATTCGCCTTCATTGGTCTGAAAATGCAGGCGAGCTCTGTCTTCCGGAGGTTCCGGGGTTCCGCTGCGGATTTGGGTGTCGTAAAAGTGAGCACGGTTTTTTTCAGCCAGGGGAAGCACATACTCTCCAAAAACGGCGATGATGAGGCTGATGAAGGCTCCCAAGATGAAAAGCGGGAAAAGAGCCCGTTTGATGCTGATTCCGGCAGCGCGAACGGCTACGCTTTCGTTGTGTTTGGAAAGGTTGTTCATCATGAACATGCCGGTGACCAAAATGGTGAGCGGCGAGCTCAAAACAATGAGGTAGGGCAGGCGCAGAGCGTAATACAGGATCACGTCCTGAAAGCTGGTTCCGCTTCGCATCAGGGGGGAGAGGTTGTCAATCACGTCAATCACGATGAAAACAACGCTGAAGGCAGCAAAGACAAGCAGATAGGTCTTCAGAAATTCCCGGGTGAAATATCGGTCGAGGATGCGCATGATTCTTTTAGTGGATAAGCTCGTCCGGAAGGGGTTTTCCCTTCTGCTGACGCCGTGAAAGACGCCAGGAGAGCAGTTTGAGGTTGACCAACTGTTTTTCCCGCAGCGAGAGATGGATGAGCCCAAAAGCCAGTGCGATGAAAATGATATTGGTGAGCCACATCGCCCAAAAGGGCTGAACCATGGCTCGATCCGCCAGCTCTTCCCCGCCGGTGAGGGCGATGTAGTAGATCAGGAAAATGAGGCTGGAAACGCTGAACGCCATGCCAATCCCGCTGGCACGGCTCATAAGCCCCAGAGGCGCCCCCAGAGCCACAAAGATCAGGATGGCGGCGGAGAGGGCAAACTTTTTGTGGTATTCCACCTGCAGGGAGCGAAGGTTCTCCAGGGTATATTGTGCCTGGTCTTCGGCGGCTCCTTTCATGATGCTCAGGCGGCGCTGTTCCACATCTTTTTCATGCGGGTCGGGCAGGGCTTCCAGCTTGTCCAGCCGCTGCTGCAGGGTTTGGATTTCCGCTTCACTCTGAGCAAGTTCGGCCTCTTTTTCGCGAATGCTGGCCACAAGCTGGGGATAGGTCATTTCACGGTCGCTGCGGAAGCCCATGTCCGCAAATTCCATGCCGGGAGCCAGGTCCCGGATGTGGATGCTGAAGCTTTCGAATTTTCGCACCTGATATTTGTCTGGCTCGCGCTCGTTTTGCTCGTGCATTTCGCCGTTTAAGAGCGTCACCAGAAGCACATTTCCGCCGTCAAGCTGGAGCAGGTTTCCCTTTTCGGCGCAAATCAGCCGCGGTATTCTGGTTTGACTGCGGTCGTAAATCAGGATTCCCTGCAGCTCGTTCTCCGTGTTCTTTTTGGTGAAAATCGTGTAGTCTCCCAGGGTGGTGAATTCGTTTTCCTTGATGATCGTCATGGGTCGATGATAGGCGATCTTCAGGGTCAGTTTCTTCAGTTTGTGGTTCGTGTTTGGCAAGAAAAAGTGGTTGAACCAAAGCATCCCCAGGCTCATGAGGAACGCCACCAAAAAGAGGATCCACATGGATTTATAGACGTTGATACCGCTGGATTTCATGGCGGTGATTTCGCGGTCCGCGCTCATGCGCCCAAAGGCCAGGATCGTGGCCACCAAAACCGCCATGGGAATCGCCAAAGCCAGCATGTATGGCAGTGAAAATGCGAACAGGCGGAGGATGATCTGGGCATCCAGTTTCTTATCGATGATGAGGTTGATGAGATCGATGGCGCGATCTGCCAAAAGCACGAAGGTCACCACCGCCAGAGACAGGAAAAAAGGGGCGATGTGTTCCCTGAAAATGTAGCGCGGCAGGATCTTCACGATTCCATAAGCTCCCAAAGCTGTTCTTCGCTGATGATCTGGACCCCGGGCGTTTTTTGAGCCTTGGCGAGCTTTGAACCCGGTTTTTCTCCCACCACCAGATAGTTCAATTTTGCGCTCACACCGCTCACAACCCTGCCTCCATGGGCGCGGATGCGGTCTTCCATCTCTGTTCTGGAAGCGGATGCCAGGCTGCCGGTGATCAGAAAGGTTTTACCTTCCAAAGTGGTGGAAACACGCTGGGAAAGCTGACCGAAACTGAGTCCAACAGCGCGCAAAGCCTCGATCAATTCACGGTTTGCCGGGTTTGCGAACCACGCAGCCAGGGAGGATGCCACGATTTCTCCCACATCCTGAACCTGTGCCAAGGCTTCCATATCAGCACCGGCGAGGGCGTCCACATTTTGGAAATGTTCCGCCAGCCTGAGAGCGGTCACGCTGCCCACATGGCGGATTCCCAGGGCAAAAAGCACACGGTCAAAATTGCGCTCTTTGGAGGCTTCGATGGCTGCCTTCAGGTTTTCAGCGCTTTTGGCTCCAAAGCGGTCAAGCTGCGCCAGCTTTTCGTAGTCCAGGCTGTAAATATCCGGCAGGGTGGAAACATATCCGTGTTCCAATAGACGCGCAACCAGACTTTCCCCCAAACCCTGAATATCCATGGCATTGCGGGACGCAAAGTGTTCAAGCCGCTTCTGGAGTTGGGCGGGGCAGGATGCGTTCGGACAATAGCTGATGGCGCCGTCCAAATCTCGTTCCAGATGGCTTTGACACACAGGACAGTTTTTGGGAAATTCCACTTCAGCAGCGTCTGCTGGACGTTTTTGAGGCAGGGTTTCCAATATTTTGGGGATGATTTCGCCGGATTTGATGAGCCGGACGCTGTCGCCGAGATGGATGTCCAGACGGCGGATTTCGCCTTCGTTGTGCAAGGTGGCGCGGGAAACTGTGCTTCCGGAGATGTAAACCGGCTCCAAAATGGCAACAGGGGTCACGGCGCCGGTGCGGCCAACTTGAAACTGCACATCCAGCAGACGGGTTTCCTTTTCCTCCGGTTTGAATTTGTATGCCACCGCCCATTTCGGGCTTTTTGCTGTGTGTCCCAATCGGCGTTGAAGCTCCAGTTCATCCACCTTGATCACCACGCCGTCAATCTCGAAGGGAAGGCTGTGGCGCTCCGTCTCCCAGTGGTCACAAAACTTTTGCACTGCATCGTAAGACAGGCAAATCTCGCTGGATGGGGAAACCGGGAAGCCCAGGTTTTCCAGCCATTTCACCAGTTCGGATTGCCGGTTCACGGGAAGGTTTGAAGCCCTTCCCAGGGCATAGAAAATGGCTTTCAGATGGCGTTTTTTCACCTCGGCTCGGTCTTTGAGCTTGATGGAACCGGCGGCGGCATTGCGCGGATTGGCGAAGGTTTTTTCTTCGTTTGCGGCGCGGGTTTCGTTCAGGGTCAAAAAGTCCTGCACAGGGATGTAGATTTCGCCGCGGATCTCGATGGGGTGGAGGTGCGAAATCCTTTCTGGAACAAGGTTCAGGGCGCGGATATTGGGGGTGACCACCTCGCCTTGCAAGCCGTCGCCGCGGGTGCTGGCATATTGCAAATCACCGTGTTCATAGTATAAATTGATGGAAAAGCCGTCAATTTTCAGTTCCACCGCCAGCTGGGGAAATGCTCCCAGTTCGGCAGCCAGTTTTTCGCACCAGCTTTGCAATTCTTCAGCGGAATAGGTGTTGTCCAAACTGTACATCCGCTCCAGATGGGGGATGGTTTGGGCTCCGGGGCGAAGGTCGCTCCCCACCTTTTCGGAGGGCGAATCCTGCTTTTGAGCCTCATCCAGCCGGGCTTCCAGTTCTTGAAGCTCTTTTACCAGCCGGTCGTATTCATAGTCCGAAATAGAGGGGTTTGCCAGCTGATAATAAAGCAAATCGTGGCGCTCAATTTCGGCGCGCAGTTTTTTTATTTGCTCAAGCAGGCTCTCGGTCATAGTTCGTAAAAGGCGGGACGCCTGTCGGAAAAGATTTCGTTCATGTCACTCACGTTTTTGTCCAAAGCCAGGGCGGGGTCGATCTCAACAGTTTTCACGCCGATCTCCTCGCGCTCCATGCGTACCAAAATTTCGCCTTTGGTGGCCAGGATCTGGCTCATGCCTGTGAAGCTATGCTTCAAGTCGCCTTCTCCTTCCGAGCCGATGCGGTTTGAAGTGATGGAAAACACGCGGTTTTCCAGGCTGCGGGTGATCATGGCCTGCTGACACCAGGGCAAAACCAGGTTCGAGGGGTGACAGATAATCTGGGCGCCCTTCATGGCCATGGTGCGGGCGGATTCCGGAAAATACCAGTCGAAACAAACCATCATGCCAATTTTTACCCCACCTTTGGCGGGATAAACGTTCAAGCCGGTGTTTCCGGGGGTGAAAAACAGCTTTTCGCGGTAATAGAGATGGGTTTTGCGATACACGTGGTGGCTTCCGTCCGGGTTCAGCAGCGCGGCGGAATTGTAAAAAGTATCGCCATCGCGCTCGGCAAAGCCGTAAACGATGCTGTAGTCGCCCTTTGCGGCAAGCTCGCCCAGAGCCGTAAACGCCTCCGATGTGGGAACCACTTCGCTGGTGGCCATCACGTCTTCGCGCGACCGGAAAAGATATCCGGAAATGCAAAGTTCCGGCAAAACCACCAAATCCGTTTCCAGACCCTCCAAAAGCTGAGTGAGTCTGCTTATATTTTCCCGCGGATTCAAATAGGCGGGCTCGAATTGCAAAACGGAAACCCTGTAACTCATGTTTTCTTCTATCTCCTTATCTCTATTACATTTGGATGGACCGAACGCTGCCTCGGTCACAATCAATCATAATTTCAGCAAGATGGATTTCGGTCAAGCAATTTTCTGTTGAACACGTTTTTCCTGTCTTTTTCGGCTGTTGCAGGCTCTATTTTAAGTCCGCTTTGTTTTGAGCTGATCTGAAAACCTGAGAAAATCATACATTGATCGTTTGAATCTGTGTCCTGCTAAAAAGGGGTTTGCAGCGAGACCATAGAAAACTGAAGCCCTCTCCCTTGGCTCGAGCCAATGAGTTGCTGCGATCCTACCCGTGACCCTCCCAATTTTTTCGCGGGTGCCTTAGGGGAGGCATCGGAAAAAGAGCTTGCTTGGGCTCAAGGGAGAGGCTGGGTTTGGAGATTTTCTTAGGTTTGCATAACCCAGAGTGTTGCAAATACCTGCACACCAAATCGGAAGTATTTCCCAGCATATTTGAACCAAAGCAAAACTAACGCCCAAATTAAAGATTGACAAAAAACATTGGCGCATGGTGAATGGATATGGGAATGATTAATGTTTGGCTTCTTTTTTTATTCGGTCAAAAATGCCACTCCCAATGGCTGTGGAAGCCAAAAATGGTTTTATCAGGATTTATACTAAGTTTTTAAATGAACAAGGAGCAGGAAAATGAAAAAGGCATTTTGGATCATATTTTTGTTGCTTCCGGTACTATTGATGGCCAGCAACACAGAGCGGGTGTTATGGAAAGTATTTTATGCGGTCTCTTATCCCGATGCGTTTGAGTGGAAACTTCCACTGCCAATATATGTAAACAACAGGTTGGTAAAAGACTATACGGTAGATCACGAATCTTTTGAAGGTGAAGTCAAATTTTGGGTAAAGGATGGTGACATTGTGGAATTTCGCATAGAAGATCCCTACGTCACTCAGGAACACTATGAAATCCGTGATCATAAGGGTCGATTGATGGCGTGTGCCAACCCGAGTTCACCTTATCTTGGAGAGTCCCCTGCACCTATAAAAGTGCGCTTGAAACACGGCAATCTTCCCGAGCCTGCTGCTGTCGTAATTCCCGTAAATGGCGATACCGCTTACCCTTTGTCTGGCTTTCTAAAATGGTCTCCCGCTGATAATTTGGTTCCGAACAGTAAAAGAAATAAAGAAGGAAAACTTGTGCAGGGCTACCGGGTTTACTGGAGCAAGGTTGGGCAGAAAATGGAGCTTATTTCCGAGCAAAGTGCCTCCAACTGTCAGGTGGAAATAGCCGATATGGAGCCGGACACCGAATATCAATGGAAAGTGGTGCCCTTCAACGAATATGGCGAAGCCAAGAACTGTCCCGTTTGGAGATATCGCACCGCTCTGTTCAGCCTGGTGGCAGAATTCAAAGATTGGAGTGGTGTTGCAGATTTTGATGGTGACGGGGAGCCTGATTTCTTACATATTAGATCGCAGTACAGTGACATTTTAGACAATTATGTAAATACTCTCGGATATTATAAGGGCTTCAGCCGAAATTTTGTTGAGATCTCGGAACTGGAAGAACAGTTTGAGTGTGTAGCATGGCACGACATAAACAAAGACGGACTTCTGGATATGGTATGTTTTTGGGAATCTTACGATGAAGATCTGGTGGACGCTGTGGCGTTCTTGAATTTAGGTGGAAAATTCTCCCAACATCCCAGTCAAATTCAAATCAATATGAGGGATTTTAATAATTCTCTGAAGGAAAAAGTATTTGCGGCGCAGCCTCAACAGTATGCATTTGATGATGGAAGCAATACTTCTTGGGTTGCTATGGATGCAGACGGGGATGGGGTTGAAGATTATTTGCACATATATACGCCAGACATGTATGATGACGGCCATAAGCAAAAGCCTGCGGCAAGGCAAGTTCCTTTTCCAAAAGACTATGTCCAGTACCGCTTTGGTGGGGAATACCACAGTGAAGATGTTTTATTGGATAAGGCTCATGGTGCTACAGTTCCATCCGGATTCGTGCCCTCAGACGATATTTTGGAAATGGATATAACCACGGGGACCAGGGGTTGGAATTGGTGTGATTTTGATCTGGATGGCGATGCCGATCTTTGCTTTTCCATTGAAATCTCAAATTATTCAGTGGGATATACTGAGGTTTATCGAAATGATGGCGGCAAACTTGTGCCAATGGAACAGGCTTTAAATGGATATAATGCTTTGGACCCTAATCCGGAAAATCATTATCAAGCGCATGGATATTATAATGAAATCTACTGGTATGACATTGACGGTGACGGTGACATGGATCTAATTCTGTGCAGTTCCTACTATGGACCCGGTTCCTACTACTTGTTTCTAAACCACACGATCAGACCGACTTCTTCCTCCGCTGGGAAAAAGTAAGAAAAATAGAGAGAAAGCTGCTCCGCAAACTGGTAAATGAATATTTGTTGACGAGACAGGTATTTGGCTGTATAATATTCTTTTGTGAGAGCAAATTTGGCAGGGAACGCTTGAGGCTTTGTTGGCACGAAAACACTTGACGCCAGAGCGCCTTTCAAAAGAAGCGTATACTGTATGAATTTAAGTATAAATTTGAGGTTAATAATGAAATACGACGTTATGATAATCGGTGGCGGTCCTGCCGGACTGAGCGCGGCGATCTATGCTGCCCGTGGCGGATTGAAAACAGGTCTGTTTGAAAAAGGCATCATCGGCGGCCAAATCACCGTTACAAACGATGTGGAAAACTATCCTGGCTTTCCCGAACCTCTTTCGGGTTTTGAACTTACCGAAAGGATGAGGCAGCAGGCTGAAATATATAAAGCCAAATTCATCGATGAAGAAGTTACCGCCATCGGCATGGAAGGGCTTTGCAAAATCATCGAAACTTCGGAAAACACCTATCGCACCAAGAGCCTGATCATCTGCACAGGTGCTCATCCCAGGCTGTTAAACGTCCCGGGCGAAGAGCGCTTCACCGGACGGGGTGTATCCTATTGTGCCACCTGCGACGGTGCGCTTTACCGCGACAAAGTGGTGGCAGTGGTCGGCGGAGGCGATTCCGCGGTTGAGGAAGCTCTTTTTCTGACCCGATTTGCAAAAAAGGTGTACATCATTCACCGCAGAGACGAGCTTCGCGCTCAAAAGATCATTCAGGAACGCGCCCTGAAAAACCCCAAGGTGGAGATGGTTTGGGATACCGTGGTTCAAAAGATCCACGGAACCGAGCAGTTGGAAAATCTTGAGCTTTACAACCGTCGCACCGAAAAGGTTTCCTTCCTTCCCGTGGATGGAGTTTTCATCTATGTGGGGATCCTGCCCAACAACGAGCTTCTGGAATCCAGGCTGGAGCTTGACAGCAGCGGCTTTGTGCTCACCAACGAAAATATGCACACGAATGTGCCCGGAATCTATGCCGCCGGAGACATTCGCCACACGCCCCTGCGCCAGGTTGTGACTGCCACAAGTGACGGTGCCATTGCAGCTTACAGTGCCGAAAAATGGATCATGGAAAACTACGATGATGTGATTGGGGTGGAAAACAACGATAACGATGAGCAGTAATCAGATTCGAAAAACCTTCATTGACTTTTTCCGCGAGCGTGGACACCAGTTCATTCCGTCCTCGCCGGTGATTCCGGAAGATGATCCCACCCTGCTTTTTGCAAATGCGGGGATGAACCAATTCAAAAATATCTTCCTGGGACTGAAGGAAGCGCCGGTTTGCAGAGCCGTGAACAGCCAAAAATGCATCCGCGCCGGAGGGAAGCACAACGACCTGGAAGTGGTGGGCAAAGACGGCTATCACCACACTTTTTTCGAGATGCTGGGAAGCTGGTCTTTTGGAGATTACTACAAAAAAGACGCCATCATCTGGGCTTGGGAGCTTTTAACCGAGGTTTTCAAGCTGCCCAAAGACAAGCTTTATGCCACGGTTCATGAAAGTGACAAGGAAGCCTTTGAGATTTGGCAAACCCACACCGATATTGACAACTCCCACATCTCATATCAGGGGGATAAAGACAACTTTTGGGAAATGGGCGACATGGGACCCTGCGGCCCCTGCAGCGAGATTCATATTGACCGTGGAGCCGCACATTGTGAATTGGAAGGCGTGGAGGGACACGTTTGCGCCGTGAATGGCGATTGCAGCCGCTTCATCGAGCTTTGGAACCTGGTTTTCATCCAATACAACCGTGAGGCAGACCGATCCCTGGTTCCGCTTAAAAACAAATATGTGGACACTGGTGCCGGTTTTGAGCGCTTGGTTCAGGTTTTGCAGGATGTGGACAGCAACTATGAAACCGATCTTTTCATGCCCATCATCGGCAAAATTGCGGAACTGAGCGGAGTTGAATACAGCCCTGAAACCGGAGTTTCACACCGCGTGATTGCAGACCACGTCCGCTGCCTTTGCTTTGCCTTGGCGGATGGCGGTTTTCCCTCCAATGAAGGCCGGGGCTATGTTTTGAGACGCATTCTGCGCAGGGCATCGCGTCATGGCCGTTTGCTGGGTTTTGCCGAGCCGTTCATGTTCCATTTGGTGGACACGGTTTCCTCCATGATGGGAGATCATTTCCCAGAATTGAAGGGCAGGGAAGCCTATATCCGCATGGTGATCAAAGCAGAAGAGGAGCGCTTCAACGCCGCTTTGGACAAGGGTTTGGAACACTTTGACGAGATCCTGGCAAGGCTGGAAGGCGACCGCATTTCCGGCAAAGACGCCTTCAAGCTTTATGACACCTTCGGTTTTCCTTTGGATCTTACGCTCATCATGGCCCAGGAAAAGGGCTTGGGCGTGGATACAGAAGGGTTTGAAGCCGAAATGGAAGCTCAGCGGGACAGGGCAAGAAAGAGCTCGAAATTCGCTTGGGAAGCCTCGGATGAAGAATGGACTGAGTTTTCCAAACCAAGCCCCACACAGTTTTTGGGCTATGAACAGAGCATCGCTGTGGCAAAAATCCAGCGCTATCGGCTTTCTCCGGATGGACTTTTGCACCTGCAACTGGACCAAAGCCCCTTCTATGCAGAAAGCGGGGGACAGGTTTCCGATACCGGCGTGATTTTCAACGACGATTTTGAGATGCGCGTGACGCAGGTGAGCAAGAAGGATGATTATTTCATCCACAGCGGGGAACTGATCCGCGGTGCGGTTTCTGAAAAACCGGTTACTGCGGAGATAGATCTTGCCCGTCGCCGGGATATTATGCGCAACCATACCGCCACTCACTTGCTGCACAAGGCGTTGCGCGATGTTTTGGGCGACCACGTTCAGCAAAAAGGATCTTTGGTCAGTCCGGACTATCTGCGTTTTGACTTCACCCACATGCGTGCCTTGACTGCTGACGAGATTCAAAACGTGGAAAAAAAGGTGAACGAAGCCGTTCGCCAGGACCTGCCTGTGAGCGTTGTTGTCAAGGGCATGGAAGAAGCCCGCAAGGATGGTGCCATCGCACTTTTTGGTGAAAAATACAGCGAAATGGTGAGAGTGGTCAGCGTTCAGGATTTTTCCATGGAGCTTTGCGGCGGAACCCACGTTTCATCCAGCGGTGAAATCGGGTTTTTCAAGATTGGCTCGGAAAGCTCAATCGCTGCCGGAATCCGGAGGATCGAAGCCCTCACCGGTCGAGGCGCAGATGAATTTGTGCAAAGCCTGCAAAACAGGATAAAGGGCATGGCTCAAAGCCTGCAGGTTCCCGAAAAAGCCTTGGAGCAAAAACTGGAAGGGCTGCAGAACCGGGTTTCAGAGCTTGAACATCAGCTTAAAAAGCTGGAAGCCGGACAAAGCGGAGCAGAGGCCCAGGAGCTTTTGAGCCAGATCAAGGATATGGGGGATTTTCGTCTCTTGAGCGCAGTGGTGGAAGCCGATGCAGCCAAGCTCCGTGAACTTGGCGACATCCTGAAAGACCGTGCCAAAGATGCCATTTCCGTATTGTTTGCGCGCAATGGAGACAAGGTTTCCATCGTGAGCGTGGTGGGTCCGGGTTTGAAGGAAAGATTCCACGCTGGCAATATCGTAAAAACCGTTTCCCAGCACTTGGGTGGAAAAGGCGGCGGCAGGCC
This sequence comes from Candidatus Cloacimonadota bacterium, assembly GCA_012728875.1. GTDB lineage: Bacteria > Cloacimonadota > Cloacimonadia > Cloacimonadales > Cloacimonadaceae > Syntrophosphaera. The sequence goes on along the minus strand of JAAYEF010000008.1, from coordinate 10,343 downwards.
GGATTCAGCGATGGGCGGAGGCAGCAACCCGGAAAAGATTGCGGAAATCAGCGAAAAACTGCCCCAGATCATCCAAGAGCTACTGAAACAGTCTAAGAATTCGTAATAACACCGGTTTCAGGATGTTTGATCCAACAATCCTGAAACCGTTGTTTTAAACTCTACCACCTCAGATTCAGCATCAGCATGGGGTTGCTGTCTTTCATGCCCACATACACCTGAGCCTGTTTATCCCGGGCATTGTAGCGTAAAACATCCAAACCGCTGATAAGGTGGTTCACAATCATCACACCCATGGCAACTTTGCCATAATCACGCAGGTTTTGGGTCTGAGTGCGGATGCTCACATAGGTGGCGCGGTCGTCTTTGCTGTCCCAGCGCCATGCCAGCTCATCCGGATACATGTTTTCCTCAATATAGATCTGCTGCTGGGAAGGGTCGAGCGGGAAAAGCCTGATTGCTTCCTCCCGAACCATGGCGTTGTAGCCGCCGGCTTCAAACCCGCTGCTGTTGTAGCGGCTCAGATCCCTGAAATAGGCATCTGCATAGTCGCCTGGCAGGATGTGTGCAAACTTTAACGCGTGTTCATAGGAATCGCGCTTTTTAAGGTCAACTTCCTTGCTGAAATAGAACATGCTTGAGATGATGGCGGTTTCCGCAGCCAGCATTGCGTAGCCATGTTTGTGGTCATGTCGAACCTGCGCAAGCCCTGGCAGCGCCAAGGACTGAGCCATTTGCAGGGCTGTGCTTTCAGCAGCCAGAGTGGCTCCCAATACAAGCAAAAGCAGCAGCGAAACCAGATGTTTAAAACTCAAAGGCATTAAAACTCCAAATTGTAGTTCAGCATAAGCCCGCCATTTTCCTGAACGGAAAAATACAGCGGAGTGGGTTTTTGTGGGTCTTTGGAAATCAGCGCAACATCGATGAGGCTCACGAATCTGTTCAACAGCATCGCACCCAGGCTGAGGTTTTGATACATCTTGGTGCTTTGGGTGCGAAAGCGCAAAGATCGGTAGTGCGCCTGATGTTCAGCACTTTGCCAAGCCCAGGCTTCCTCGGGAGAATAAGTGTTTTCCTCCACATATGCCTGGTAGGCTTCAGGATTGTATCCGTATATCAAATAGTAGTTTCTGGCTCCCAAGATCTGTGTATTGTTGAAGTCATCGCTGTTAAGATACTGCTGTATATGCTGATAATAGCTGTCTTGCACCTCATCCGGGATGCCTGCATAGCTTTTGGCATACTGTTTGTAGGATGCTGTGAGATTATTGATTTCCCTGCCGGTTGCCAGCCAGGCTGTGAGCGCCACCAAATCTGTTCCCACCATGATTCCGCCCCGGGTGGTTTTCCCCAAAAGGATTTCCCCACTGCCGGGCACAAAGGCGGACATGGCCAGCGGCAGCGCTTTGGATTCTGCCTCCAGCTGCACTGCAAAAAGCAGCGACAGCAAAAGAATGACTATGATCGTGTAACGCATTTAAAACCTGTAGCTTAGCCCCAAGGTGGGGGTGATGTTGTTGTTTCCGCTCAGCCCTGTGTAATACTGGATTTCAAACCTGTTTTGAGCCAGGGAACTGCGGTTGACCTGCCTGGTGAGCAGGGCGGCGTCGATCGCTGCTGTGATATGGTTCACAGCAAGCCCCAAGCCCACATAATTGGCGTAGGAATACTGCTTGTTTGCATCTCTGCGCATTTGCAGATATTCCTGGCGCCACGGGGATGCGGCCAACTCTCCGGGTGCCACGGCATGGGCGGGATCGAGGTTTCCGCCACTATTCAGATAATATTCAATCCGGTAGTTTTTGATCCAGCGGTTATAGTGAACCAAGGCGGGGTCGCTATGATGCGGGTTCCACACCCAGGTGGCATCGTTGGGGATTTGATCCAGGAAAAAACTGCCGTTTCTGGGGTCGGAGGCAAATTGGTGATACCAGTCCCCCCAGCCAAATACGTATTTGTTATATTTTCCAATGTCTTCATAGAAGTGTTGGGTGTTTTCCTGGTCCAGCCTGAAGAAGGTGCCATCGTAAATGTCCAGAGTGCCGGGGTTGATGTTCATCAGAACATTTTGCACCAATTCCTGATAGGCACGGTTGTAGCGGGGGCCTTCATAGGTGAAGCTATAGTCCTCTCCGTGAATGGTATAGCTGAAAGTTTGAGTGACGGTCTCGCCATTGGCAAAGTGCTCAAAATCTTCCGTAATTTTGTCACCTTGAGATTTGAAATAGACCATGCCGCCGATCAGGCCAAGTTCCAAAACGGGGAAAAGATAAGCGGTTATGGCACTCGGTTTGGCGTAAAACTGTCCGGCTCCAGGCACCAACGCGGAAAAAAGCATTGCCAAGCGGGCGTCTTTTTTCTGATATTGCACGCTGATGATGTCCTGATCGGCTTTGTCGCCACTGTCCTGGAAGATAAGGTCGTCGATGTTTTGGGCAAAAGCCGAGCCCAGCAGCATGACTCCCAGTAATATGATGATTATTCTTTTCATTTCAAAGCCCTTTTGATCATTTTTCCACGGCAAATTTAACTCGCCTGACTTCCATGCCTTTTTGTAAAACCAAGATATAAACCCCGGATGCAAGCTTGCTGCCATCCAGGGAAATATCCCGGCGAAGCATTCCGTTGGCAGGGATATCTTGACTTTGAATCATCGAACCCTTGATGTCGAAAATCCTCAGCTTAAGATCTTGATTAAAGTTTTCCACTCTCACCCGGAAGCTGTTTTCCTTCACGGGATTGGGGAACACAAAGGCGGTAAATTCCGGAGCCTGGGGATGATTGTCATCTTGAAAAGAACCTCCAAAGCTTCCCACATCCATGTTTCTGAATCCCTTCCAGATGAAGTGAAAATCATCTGAGTGGTGATTATAGCTATGAAGCCGCGCCCTGCCGGATGAATCCACATAATACCAGCTCAAGTCTTCAACACTAATCACAACGGAGGTGTGAAACACTTCCATGCCGGAGTCCAGGTTCGAATTCGAAGGAAACGAGCATTGCCACAAGATTCCCTCATCCGGCACAAAAGCAACATGACCTCTGCCCGGCAAAGGCAGATACATGCGCATTTGGGACTCGAAAATCATTGAATAGACGTGTTCACCGGGGCTAAACTCCAACGGAAAAGCGTTGTAGGGAAAATCCTGGATCAGTGTGCCGTCGTGCTTCATGGCATGGATCCTGTTTCCTTCACCCCAGAAAACGACGGGACGGATGCTTCCCGCTTCGGTGTCAAGCTTGGTGAACCCCATCTGAGTGGGCTTTTTACCCGAGGTGTTGCTGAATATCTTGTGCAGTGCTTCATCCTGATATTTATAGATGTTGCCACTGTTTGCCATCAGGAAGATCATCCTCAAGTTTGTATCCGGGTCAATGTAAGTCACCGGCTCATAGTCACCAAAAGCCTCTGGCAGCTCCAGCTCCTGCATGGTTGTAAGCGTTTGTGGCTCAAGGAAAAACAGCATATCCTGGCCAAGCGCCAGCAATTCATTATCAAATGTGCCCAAACACTCAACCTTGCCCAGATTCACATATTCCTGGCCCACGTTGTTTGCCACCATGCCCAAACCTTCGGCAGTTCCAACGTAAACCTGATCCTGCCAATAAAGCGGGGCAGTGGTGATGGTGGCTGGGAAATTGATAAACTTGCTTTGCAGGCTGTCACCGGAAAATTCCACAATTTCCAGGGTGTTTTCCCTCACCACCAAAAGTTCCTGATAATAGTCTGAATCCTGATTTCCCACCATGATGGGCTGGCTTATTTGGCCGGCTTCCCAGGCGAAGGGACCCATCAGGTCTTCCCAGCCTTGCAAATAACTAAAAAGAGTGATGGAATTTTCGCCAATCACGGGAATATTCAGGCTGTTGAAACTGGAATTGATGCTTGGTCCGATCAAAATGGCAGGTTCTGCGGTCTCAAGGTTGTGGCTTGCTTGGAAAAATCCAGCCATGGGCTTGACCTTCATCAAAGCACCCGGATCACCAATTTCATCCAGCCAGATCAATGAGCCCATGCCCTTGGTATCGCGCAGGGGCGGCTTGGTTTCGCTGTTAAACCTTGGTGTCCAAGCCTCCAGACTCCAGCCTTGAAAAGAGCCATTGCCGTCCAAAACCGGTTTTTTGCCGTGGAAATAGTCATATTCCGTGCCCGTCCAAAACCAGGAATGATCATTTCCAATATCGGGCAGATTATCCGCCTCAATGATTTCCACCCCACGTTTGTGATAGAGGGTGTTTACGGAATTATTTTCAAAATTCGACACAAAGCTGCCGTCGGCGCCGATGAACCCCTGCTGGTAGATCTGGTCTTCATTAATGCGCCAGACCAGGATGCCGCCTCCAATGCTGGAACCGTCCGGTTTTTGGAAGGATGGCAGAAGATAGTCATATTCATAAGTTGGGGTATCCGTGGGATCAGCCAGGGCAGTGGGGTAGAGGATCACACGGTGATCTTCACTTGCCTTCACCGCGGTGGCGCCGTCTCCGTCCGGGTCAACGCTGCGGTTTTCCACCAAAATATATTCGGTGGGGGAAAGCCTGAAGCGCAGGATTTGCGGATGGGTCTGGGGTCCCTGTTGCTTGTGGCTGCTTGCCGCCAGCCAGATCTGGGAAAACAGCGTTTCCTCATCCAAATCCACCAGCAGTCCTGCATCCTGTAAATCCTGTCCAAACACCAGTTCACGGGACCAGGCTCCCGGAAGTCCGGGCAAGCCGCCTTCCAAAAGCACCAGCGAGCCGTCATCCATCTGGTCCAACAAAACTCCGGAGCCGCCGCTGTCCATGATGTCAAACACGCCCACCATCGGCTGCCAACTGTAAACGTTATAAAGATCCTTGAACCCGAGTGAGTGCCCAAATTCGTGCACCAACACGGCATTCAGCGCCCCATATCCACCATGAAAAACATATGCTCCGGATTCCTGAGTGTAAAAATCCTGCGAGATGGTGGAAGGGACGTTGCAAGCGTGCCGGATCAAGGTGGCACCTCCATCCACCACGGCTTCCTTGCCTTTTTCCACCTTGATAAAAAAGGAGGGGATGTCGGAAGGTGTGTCGCCATTGAGGTCGTGCTGCCAGTCTGAGCCAGCGTGGATGATCATATAGTGACCAAATCCGCCAAAATTCAGCTCTGGAGACTGGCTGTCTGCAATTTCAAAAGCATCTTTGAAATACTGTTCCATCCTTGCCACAAACAAGTCGGAATCGGCATTGGGCGGATTGTACCAGCCCATGGTTTGGGGCAGGGTGTAAGCTCCGGTGGGCGGCCAAACCTCATACTTGAGATCGTAGGATCCCGCCGAAGCCGCCAGATAGTAATAGCGCGCAGCTTCCAGGTTTTTCAAAAAATAATCCCGGTCATGCGGCGGGCTTCCGATGGTGCTTTTATAGGCTGGGTCTGGCTCCAGGATGAATTTGCCGTTTCCGGTGGTGTTGGGATCATCCGGGCTTTCCTCCTGAAAATCCACCAGAATCACCAGCAGACGGTCAAAATTGCCGCTTTTGGCATCAGGGCTGGGTGTGTGGACTTTTTCAAGCAGATGTGTGTATGGATGGCGGCGTGGGGAGATGGCTTCCACATGCTTTTTCAGCTCGATCTTTTGGGCGCTCAAAATGCCGGCGAACGCCAAAAGCAGGATGCCCAGAATCGCCTTCTGTAATATGGGACACATAAAGCCTCCCCATGCCCGGGAGCATGGGGAGTTTTTTTTAATTGAATTCACTTGTCTTATGCGGTATGCTTAAAATTCAAAACCGAGTGAGAAAACTTTGTTAAAATCAACCAGTTCGCCGGCGGGAACCATGCTGAAATCAGCCGAAAGTTTATATTTTTTGCTGAAAGTATATTGCAATCCGGCTCCAAAGCTGGGTCCGGTCACGCTGCCTGCGGTATCCATGAAATATCCGCCTCTCAGGGAAATGAGATCCAGATAGGTGTATTCCGCGCCAAAGCCATAGATGGCTTCATCCATGTGCTGCCAGCCTGTTACAAAACGCTGGAAGAGTGGGTCTTCGTTTGCCAAAACCTTGCTGGCTTCGGCTGAAACAAGCAGCTTGTTCATGGGCATATCCAGGATCTGGTAAGCTGCGCCAAGCCTCACGGTCATGGGCAGGGGGTCGGACTGTTCCTGGTCGATATAGGTGATATTTGGGCCGATGTTTTGGATGGCAAAGGAAAGATTGGTGCCGTGGGTGAGAAAATCCTGATATTTGGCGCCAAGGTCAAAGGCAAAGCCAAAGGCTTTTCCATCCGGTTCGGTGGGCTGGCCGGGGCCCAGATAGCTGTACATCAGCTTGAAGTTTGCTCCCACGCCCAGGTGTTCCGGGATCACGTCGTAGCTATAGCCGGCGTTTGCGGCAAATTCAAAGCTGTGGAAGTTTCCGATTTCGTTGTTGTTTTCGTCGGTTTGAATCTGTTCACCCATATCCAGCAGCAGAATGTGGGCGTTGACGTTGCCCAAGCCTCTGAAATATTGGTTCCAGCCCAGATATTCATAATACATATCGTTGAAGCCGGAGCCTGCCAGCCAGGGAATGTGGGAGCCGGCAAGTTGGGTTTTGCGGTTGAATGCAGTGGCACCGGGGTTCCACCACGGGGCATAAGCGTCGTCAGCAACAGCGGAATACGCACGACCCATGCCGTTTGCGCGTCCACCGGGTTCAAAGGTCAGCGAGAGCATCGAAGCTTGTGAGATGGCTCCCAATGGCAGGGCCAGCGCAGTGATCAGCGCAGCCAGAACCAGCAGTCTATATTTGTACATTTTACCTCCACGATTGTGGTCATATTTTTTTGAAGCGGGCAGAAAATAACCCATCATCCTATATAATAACTATGATCCCAGGGGAAACAAACACCCAAAATCCTCTTAATTACGCCACTGATACAATTAGAAACGCGGCCTGCTGTATTAACAACGCTGTTCTCATACTCCCAAAAAGCTTTTGGTGCCGAAGGCCGGAATCGAACCGGCACGGACTATAAGTCCGGTGGATTTTGAGTCCACTGCGTCTACCAATTTCACCACTTCGGCACATTATGTTCCTTTTTTCACGCTCTTGAATACTTGTCAAGCAGAAAGTGAACATTTTTTCCACTGCTCAAGACGCAGAATATGTCTTTCAATGCTTGGCTTCTCTGGCAATCCCTTCCGCCAAAACGGCTGCCGCTTCGTCCAAAGCCTGTTGTGGCGTGAGTTTGCCTTCCTTGGCACGCTCCAGCGAATGCTTCAGTTCATCCCGTCCCGCAAACCATGCCGGGTGTTGAGGTTCGAACACAGCATCGTCCAATTGGGCATAAATTGCCTTGAATTGTGGATAGGTTTCCAAAAAGTCCATGATGGTTTTGGTTTTCATGGCGCTTTTACGCAGCGGCATATAGCAGGTGCGGGCGCTCCATTTCGCTGTTTGCTCGGTATCAGTGAACCATTTGATGAATTCCCACGCCGCCTTTTCACGCTTGGGGTTGCCGCTTTTGAAAATCACGATGTTGGCACCGCTGATCGCGCTTTTGCGGGTTTTATAGACCGGCAGCGGAGCATAGCCAATGTTGAAATTGATTGGCTGCTGGCGCATATAGGTGATGGAAACGCTGGAGCCTTCAAACATCGCCACCGTCCCAGCCATAAAGGCGTTTTGGCCGTCCAGTTCCTTGGTGGCGAGGGCGGTCTTTTCTTTGTTCACCAGGTTCAAAGTGTAGTTCAGCGCCTCCAAACCAGCCGGGCTGTTCAAAACCGGCCTGTCATGCTCATCCATGATCGTTCCGCCAGCCTGATGGATCAGATTTACGAACTGCCATTCGTTCACGGTGAAGTTTGCCCCATATTTGGCTGGGCTGTCCTTGGTTTTGGGCGTGGTCAAGATGCCGCAATATTCCCGGAATTCATCCCAGGTTTCGGGAAAATGGTTGGGGTCCAGTCCGGCACGCCAAAAGGCGTCTTTATTGTAAAAATAGGCGCGCACGCTTTTGTTGAACGGAAAGGACCACTTTTTCCCCTGATAGGTGATGGAATTCATGAACACGGGATAGAAGTCTTCCAACTCTTCGGGAGTGAAGTCCGGATCGTTTGTCAAAAGGCTGTCGATGCTCACCAACACGTTATCCTGCTGATATTTGGCTGCCCAGGATTCAAAAACCTGAGCCAAATCGGGCTGTTTTCCCACCTGCAGGGAAGCGGAAAGCTTTTGCTGCAAAGCGTTGTAGCTGCTGATGGGGTTGGCGATCACCTCGATATGGGGATGAGTTTTGTTGAATTCGACAATCATTTCATTCAACACATCGCCCAGGGGTCCGCTCAGCCCGTGCCAAAAACGGATCTGTACCTTGTCAGACCTTGCGGAAGGACCGCAGCCCATCACAAAGAGGGTTAAAAGCAGGATCAAGCCAATAATTCGCCTCATGGTTCTTTCCTTCAAAATATCATTGCGGTGCCGTTTGGCATCCGAACATCCACCATATTCCGCCTCCGCTTTCCAGTCAATCTTTTTTTGGGCTGAAGCTCAATTCCCCTGATTCCATTTTTTGGCTGATGGGCGTCATTTCACTTCTCAAATCCTCTTAAAGTCACTTGTGATCGGCATCCAGACATCTTTGAGACGCCGTCTTGCACCATGGCTCACAGTGTCGATCACTTCTTAATCAAGCCTTAATCAAGTCTTAATAATTAACGCTTGATTAAGGCTTGATGATCACTTGATTAAGGCTTTCAAGCAAGGATGACCCGTCCTAAAATGATGCCCCAAACATCTATAAAACCGTTGAAAATTGCTTTTTTTATTTACCTTTTCTTGGTTTTGGGTTATTATAGTTTTAATAGATGGATGAGATCTGCCATGTGGTATTGGATTCAGCTAAATGACACTCAGTTGGTTCAAACGATTAACCAAATATGGGTGTGCCAATATGGTATAAAATAATTAGAAGAGCATACACTGGAGTGATTATGCGTAAGTCAGTTATTTTTTTGACCTTCTTCAGTATTGCAGGGTTCCTGTTTTCACAAACAGCAATGCAATTGTTGACATCTATCGAATCTCCCTTTGCTGATGATACCTTTAGCTGGAGCTGGGGTGCAAACATTAAAGGGGGCGGAGACATCAATGGCGATGGATACGATGATATTGTGTTAGCTGGAAAGCCTCTTGGCAGTGTGGATGGACGCAGAGAGGTTCAGATCTATCTGGGGGGAAGCACGCTAAACACCGAGCCCGACTATATCATCCCTGATCCCTCGGAAGCACTCTCATTTAGTAATTTCAATACGTTTGCCAAGGCTATAGCCTATAATGGTGATCTCAATGGAGATGGATATTGCGATTTGGTGGTATCTGACTGTTCGTATGGTTTTGCTGAATGGGGCAGAGTTTACGTTTATTTTGGAGGGCCGGATTTTGATACCATCCCGGACTTGATATTGGATGGGCTTGATTATGGTTCACAAACAGAGACATACGGGTTAAATTTCGGATTTAACATCGATATCTCGGGCGATTTTAATGGCGATGGTTTGAATGACCTGGTGGTATCTTCTTCACATGGAAACTTGCTCCATTATGGGCAGGTGGATATATTCTTTGGAGGTCCAGACTTTGACACTGTAAGTGATTGGCATTACTATGGAGAGATACTGGAACAATTCGGATATTCCTTATCCGTGGGAGACCTAAATGGTGATGGTTATAGCGATCTTGTTGCAAGTTCTATCAACAACCAAGAAGTCGATAATCAGGAGATTAAGCTTTTTTTCGGGGGTGCATACTTTAATAATATATGTGATGCAATCTACGGAGGGTTTTATATGTACTATAGTATTAAGCTCCTGATGGATACAGACTTTAACAACGATTCCTATGATGATTTGCTTATATATCAAGGGAGTGATTTCAAAATATGTTGGGGATCAGCTGATGTGGAACTGGATTTTGAGACATGTCATACACCTCCCCCCACAAACATTAGATCACCTTTCACAGCAAGATTTGAGGATAGTAGATACCTGTGCTATGGAACCCCACAACTCGAGACTTTCAATTTTTACCGGTGGGATAACGAATCAGGATTTACATTGGATTACACGATTAACGAAAACTACGACCCCAATGCCACGAGGCAACAATCGTATTACCTGGGGGATGTGAATGGGGACGGGCACAGCGAAATTCTTTTATCCAACCGTACAAGTAATCCTGTCCAATTTAAAGTGTTCACCACCAAGGATGGATCCGATTCAATAGATGACAACGTCTTAACATCTCCTTTGCAACTCACTGCCTATCCCAATCCCTTTACTCAGCAGACAGCTTTAACCTACGATCTCAAGGAACCAGGAATGATCGGGCTTTCTGTC
>JAAYEF010000007.1 GCA_012728875.1 Candidatus Cloacimonadota bacterium | reverse complement strand
TTGGGTAAAATATAGAGAAATCCCGTAAAAACTCTTCGATTGGAACAATAAATCCTCAGATTTAGTGGTGAGAATTCACAAACGTGTTCTCACAAACCTTGAGAAGCAATTACGCAAAGGTCTTAAGTAGTAACTTGCTTTCGGGAGCACCCCTCCCTCCTTGATACCAAAACATCGCTTGGGCGTTTCGCCCTTGTTAGCCTCCCGCCCGCGGGCGGGTGCTTGAGGGGGATCGGACACCAAGGAAAGGTTCACGGGCCTGGGGCGAAGGCGGCTTCGAGCTCATTAGTGTTTGAAATGTAACGCCAAGCGGGGGACAGTTTTGGCTAAACCAGCTTGTTTTTTCGCACAAAATTTTCCAGGAATTGAAATGGATCTGCGGTGAAAATCATCAGGAAGATGGGCAAATAGTTCCCGGAAACAGCCCCCATTCCTCTTTTTCATTGACAAAAAAGAGGCAGCCGAATTTTGTATTAAATTGATATAGTTTCTTTACTGGATATTATAAAGGCTTCAGAATTGGAGAACTTATGAAGATTTTAATCACCGGAGGAGCCGGCTTTATCGGCTCCCACCTGGCGGAAAAATTGCTCAAGGAAGGCCACGAGGTCCGGATTGTGGACAATCTTTCCACCGGCCGGCTGGACAACATCGAATCCCTGAAAGGGAACAGCAGCTTTCGCTATAAGATCGGAAGCATTTTGAACCGCGAGCTTTTGGAAAAAAAGATGGATGGCGTGGATCAGGTTTACCATCTGGCCGCCGCCGTCGGCGTGAAATATATCATCGAAAATCCGCTGCTTTCGCTGAAAACAAATATTGTGGGCACAGACAACGTCTTGGAACTTGCAAACAAATATAAAGCCAAAGTCCTGATCACCTCCACCTCCGAAATTTACGGCAAAAACGAAAAAGTTCCCTTTTCCGAGGAAGACGACCGCATTTTGGGCTCCACCCACATCAGCCGCTGGGGCTACAGCGACAGCAAGGCCATCGATGAATTCATGGCTTTGGCATATTTTCGGGAAAAGAGGCTGCCGGTGGTGATCGTGCGTTTGTTCAACACCGTGGGACCGCGACAAACCGGACAATATGGCATGGTGCTGCCAAAATTCATCAAGTCAGCGCTTTTGGATCAGCCCTTGGTGGTCTATGGTTCGGGCAAGCAAACCCGCTGTTTTGCAGATGTTTCCGACGTGGTGGATGCGCTGATCAAACTGATGAACACTCCGCATTGCGAGGGCGAAATCTTCAACATTGGCACCACGGAATCCATTTCCATCGAAGACCTTGCCAAAAAAGTGCGGGAAATGTGCAAAAGCAAGTCCCGCATCGAATATATGAGCTATGAAGATGCGTTTGAAGAAGGTTTTGAAGACATGATGAACCGGATGCCAAACCTTGACAAAGTAAAAGAATACATCGGCTATGAGCCACGTTTGAATCTGAACGACATCATCAGCCGGATGATTGAATACTATGAAAAATAAACTGATATTGGCCGTTATGCTTGCTCTGGCTTGTGTTTTGAGCGCACAAACCCTGCCTCAGAATTTGGTGCAAACCTTCATTTCGGTGAACGTGACCGGATTTGTGGCAAACCCGGGAACCTATCAGCTCAGTTCGCTGAGCCGGGTCTCCGATGCCATCAGGATGGCGGGGATTTCTCAAACAGCCGTTCAAGCTCAGCCCACACTTGAGTTTCGCAGATTGCAGCAGGCCGCGCGAGATTCGCTTTTTGAGAACTATCAGGGCTTGCGCAGCGTGATGCTGGTCCGCGGAAGCCAGGTTCGTTCCTACGACCTGATGAAGTATTTGCGCGCCGGGGATTTGGAGCAAAATCCATTGCTCAAGGATGGCGACCTCATCCGGGTGCCGCCTCTGGAAACCTCGATCAGCATTTTCGGCGAGGTGTATTTCCCTGGGGAATATGAATTTGTGCCCGGAGATCGGCTTTCCGATATTTTGGAACTTGCCCAAGGGTTCACACTGGCGGCGGATCGTGCTTCTGTCAGCATCTACCGCTATCGGGACAACTCTCCCGAGTTCGACATCCTGCAAGTCAACCTGAAAAGCCAGCCCGCATCCGAGGTTGTTCTGAAGCCCCACGACCGCATCAGCGTTTTTGCAGACAGCGAACACCGTCGGGCTTGGAAAATCACGGTGGAAGGGGATGTTCGCGCTCCGGGCGAATATCTGGTTGATGAAAACACCACTCTCTATGATGTTCTGCTGCTTTGCGGCGGTCCCAGTTCGCGCGGAAATCTGCGCAGTGCCGTGTATGCAAACCGGGCTGCCGTGGAAGAGCCGGATTTGGAACTCCAGCGGATCCTCAACAAAGAGATCACGAATATGAACTCCATGGAGTACTATTATATGCTGAACCAGATCCGTCAGTTTCCGGGACGCTATTCCGTTGATGTTTCGCTCACTTGGGAAAGCAAGGGCGCCGAGGCCAATCCATATTTGCGGGATGGCGACTACCTTTTTGTGCCCAAGCAGATGGAAATGGTGGAAGTTAGCGGTCAGGTGGTGAATCCCGGCCTCATTCCTTGGGTCAAGGGTGAAAACTATGAATATTACATTCGCAAGGCCGGTGGTTACACGAATAACAAGCGTTCTGGGGGAACCCGCGTGATCAGCGCCGCCAGCGGAAACTGGATCAAACCCTCCAAAAAGATGGAAATGAACCCCGGCGACAAGATTTACGTTTCGGAAAAGGCTGCATTCGACAACTGGACCCGCTTCAAGGACGTGATGTTGATTGCAACCCAGGTGATGACAATTTTCCTTGGCATCCGCACTCTCACACACTAAAGGAGATAGAATTTTGAAAATACCAATGCTCGACCTGCACGCTCAATATGAAACATTGCTGCCTCAAATTCGCGCTGCGATGGATAAAGTGATGAGCGAACACAACTATATCATGGGACACCAAGTGAAGGAATTTGAAGACAAAATGGCCAGCTATCTGGATGTGAAACACGCAATTGGCTGCGCTTCCGGAACGGACGCCCTGGTTTTGGCGATCAAAGCCTTGGAATTTGGTCCCGACGATGAAGTGATCACCACGCCTTTCACTTTCTTTGCCACGGTTTCATCCATCTGGAGAAACGGCGCCAAGCCGCGGTTTGTGGATATTGACCCCAAAACCTTCAACCTTGACCCGGATCAGATCGAGGCTGCCATCAATTCCAAGACCAAGGCCATCATGCCAGTGCATCTTTTCGGCCAATGCTGCGATATGACCCGCATCATGGAAATCGCGAATAAGCATGGGCTGAAGGTGATCGAAGACAACGCTCAAGGCATTGGCAGCACTTGGGATGGAAAAATGAGCTGCAGCTTCGGCGATATTGGCACGCTTTCCTTTTTCCCCAGCAAAAATCTGGGCGCCATGGGCGACGGCGGAATGTGTCTCACAAACGATGACAAGCTTGCCGCCAGGCTGCGGCAGTTGCGCGTCCACGGTGAAGGTCCGAAATATTATCACAAATGTGTGGGTTTGAACAGCAGGCTGGATACGATTCAAGCCGCCATTTTGGATGTCAAGCTGGATCATATGGCTGCCTGGAGCGAAGGTCGGCGCAAAAATGCGGACTTTTACAACCGCCATTTGGCAGAGGTTTCGCAGGTGAAAACGCCTTACATCGCGCCGCAGGCTGAATCCATCTACAACCAATACACCCTGATTTGCGAAGATCGGGATGGCTTGCTTAAACATCTGAAATCAAAGGACATAGGCTGTGCGGTCTATTATCCTCTGCCTCTGCATTTGCAGGAGTGTTTCACAGAACTTGGCTACCAAAGAGGTGAAATGCCAGTGTCTGAGGAAATGGCGGAAAAAGTGCTGTCCATTCCCATCTACCCAGATCTCACGGAAGAGCAAAAACTCTATGTGGTCGCTGCCATCAAAGAATATTACCAAAGAAGGTAACTATCATGAATATAGTCGTTTGCATCAAGCAGGTTCCCAATACAACCGAAATTAGAATTGATCCGGTTACAAACACCCTGGTTCGCGAAGGGGTGGAAAGCATCCTCAATCCCTTCGACACCTATGCCATCGAGGAAGCTGTGCGCCTCAAGGAAGAGCATGGCGGAAAAGTCACCGCTGTGTGCATGGGTCCGCCCCAAGCCGAGGAAACCTTGCGTGAAGCGGTTTCCCTGGGTGTGGATGAGATCATTTTGCTCTCCGACCGGCGTTTTGCCGGAGCGGATACCTGGGCCACCAGCCTCACTTTGGCTGCGGCGATGAAAAAGATTGGCGATTTTGACCTCATCTTTTGCGGACAGCAGGCCATCGATGGCGACACAGCCCAGGTTGGACCCGGAATTGCGGCCCATCTGAACCTTCGCCAAGGTTGCTTTATCCGCAAGATTGAAGCGCTCACGGATTGCTCCGTGACCGTGCAGCGCCTTTTGGAAGACGGTTTCGACCGCCTGCAACTGAAGCTTCCCGCCGTGATCACGGTGGTGAAGGAAATCAACAATCCGCGGCTGCCTTCCCTGCGCGGAAAACGCAATGCCCGGAATGCTGAATTGAAGGTTTGGAACGCTGATGACCTGGGTTTGGACGCCAAGGAAATCGGCTTGAACGGTTCACCCACGCAGGTGATGAAGATCTTTACACCAAAACACGAAAAACAAACCGAGGTGTTCACAGTTGAGGCTCAGGAAGCGGCTGAGCTCATTGTTGATCGCTTGAATCGCTTCACTTTGGGAGGATGACCTTGCAAACTCTGTTGGCTTATCCAAACATTGATCCCAACCTGTTGAGTTTTTCGCTCTTTGGCAGGGATCTGGCCATCCGCTGGTATGGCTTTTTGTATGTGCTCAGTTTCATTTTGGGCTACATCTTCTATCGCCGCCTTTTGAGAATGCGCGATGTGAAAGTGACCCGCGATCAGTATGAAGGCATCATTTTTGCCATCATGCTGGGCGTGATTCTGGGCGGCAGGCTGGGCTATGTGTTTTTCTACAATTTGCCTTGGTATCTGAAGCATCCGCAGGAAATTCTCTTTGTTTGGGAAGGCGGGATGAGCTTTCACGGCGGCGCTTTGGGTGTGATCATTGCCACCTGGATCTATCTGAAACGGCAGAAGCTAAGCTTTTACAAACTGGCAGATCCCGCCATGCCTTTGGTGGCGATCGGTTTGGGCTTGGGGCGCCTGGGAAATTTCATCAATGCAGAGCTTTGGGGCAGCGAGACCAGCCTGCCCTGGGGTATGGTTTTTCCCAGCGATCCCGAAATGCTTGTGCGCCATCCCACCCAGCTTTACGAGCTTTTCCTGGAAGGTATCGTGCTCTTTGTGGTCAGCATGGTTTTGCTCAAAAAGTGCAAAAAAGAAGGCTTGGTCTTTTGGAATTTCATCGGACTCTATGGAATTTTCCGCTTTTTGGTGGAATTTGTGAGGGTTCCTGACAGTTTGGAAGTATATGATAAGTACGGATACCTGTTTGGGTTCATGACCATCGGCCAAATCTTGAGCACTTTGATGGTTGTGGCAGCTGGCATCGGCATCTGGAATCTGTATAAAAAGAAAGCCTAAGGGAGACCAAATGAAACGCTTGCTTTTGGGCCTGACGCTTGTTTTGGCCATTATGATCAGCTCTTGTGCCTCGATCAAAACCGTTGACAGAATGGCACTGTTGCGTATGGAACTGTCACGCTGGCAGGATTTTAAGGCAGACGGCGTGATCAATGTCAACTATATGGGGCTTGCCCTGCGCAAGATGTTTGTATTGAACAAATCTCAGGAAGCCATGCGCCTGGACATCGTTGACGGCGGCGCATTTGGGATCAGCCCAAGTCCTTTGATCTCCATATACTTGGCAGACTATCTTGCCGTGGATTCACCCCTGGTTCCACAGCTTCAAGCCCTGGCTCAAGCCGGCATCGGCGGCGGAGAATATCTGAGCCTGCTTGGCGATCCGGATGCCCTGGTGAAAAAGTATGGAAGCCTGATTGCGGAAGACAACACACTGGATCTGGATGGTGTGATCATGGCATTTTCGCCTGCGATGAAGCTGATGAATATCAAGGATGAAAAATCCGGTGCAGCCGTGGATTTTAGCTATACCTCCAAAGGCGACCCGGACAAAGTGGTCATTCGCATGGGAAAAAGCGGATCCATGGAATTGCTGGTGGATTCCATCAAATATGGTGCCGCTGAGGTTGCACCTCTGCCGCGTCCCAAGGAAAACAGCGGCGGCTTTGAGATTCCCGGTTTCCTGAAAGACTTTTTGAACAAGCCATGATCAGCCGCTACAGTTTGCCCGAGATGGAACGGGTCTGGACCCAGCAAAACCGCTATGAATGCTGGCTGGAAGTGGAACTGGCGGCAGCCCGGGCCATGCACGAACTGGGCGTGATCCCGGATGAAGATTGGCAGGCAATTTCGGAAAAAGCTGACTTTTCCTGCGAACGCATTGAAGAAATTGAGGCCGTCACACGGCACGACGTGATCGCATTTCTCACCAATGTGGCGGAGCATGTTGGCCCTGCATCGCGCTGGGTCCATTTTGGCATGACCTCTTCGGACACTCTGGACACCGCCACAGCCCTGCAGCTCAAGCAGTCCGGCGAATTGATCCTGGCGGAGATGCACCGTTTGGCTGAAATCCTGAAGCTGAAAGCCCGTGAGCATCGCAGAACTTTGTGCATGGGACGCTCGCATGGGATTCATGCTGAACCCACCTGCTTCGGGCTCAAATTTGCGCTTTGGTACGAAGAAACCCAGCGCAATATTGAGCGCCTGCAGGACGCCATCGAGACCGTTGCAGTTGGCCAATTCAGCGGCGCAGTGGGCAACTTTGCCCATCTTGAGCCGCGTGTGGAAGAACTGGCCTGCGAATATCTGGATCTGAAGCCGGCAAAGGTTTCCACCCAGGTGCTGCAGCGCGACCGTCATGCCTTTTTCATGAATGTGCTAGCTCTGATCGGCAGTCTGATGGAAAAAATCGCCCTGGAGATCAGGCATCTGCAACGAACCGAAGTATTGGAAGCGGAGGAAAGCTTCGCACGCGGGCAGAAAGGATCTTCCGCCATGCCCCACAAACGCAACCCCATCATCAGTGAACAGCTTTGCGGTCTGGCGCGGGTCTTGCGCTCGAACGCCCTTGCCGCAATGGAAAACAACGCCCTTTGGCACGAACGTGATATTTCGCATTCCAGTGTGGAGCGCATCATTTTGCCGGATTCCTGCATCCTGACCCACTATATGCTGGCAAAAACCTGCAGGCTGGTTTCGGATCTGGTTGCCTATCCAGAGGCGATGCGCGCGAACCTGGAACTCACAAACGGTCTTGTCTTTTCCCAAGCGTTGCTGCTGCATCTCACTCAAAAAGGGCTGTCGCGCGAAGACGCCTATGCCTTGGTGCAGGATGCCGCGATGAAATGCTGGGAAAGCGGCAGACCTTTTCGGGATCAAGTTTTGGAAGACAGCCGCATCACCGGGCTGATTCCTGAATCCCAATTGAACGACATTTTCAACTACGATCGCTATCTGCGGCATGTGGATACGATCTATAAGCGCTGCGGGATCATCTGAATCCCCTAACCCTTTAAAACAAGGAGTTTGCAAAATGAAAAAGCTGATATTTTTGGCCCTGGCATTGGGAATGCTGCTTCCCATTGCCTTGGCAGCTCAAACCTACAAGATCGAAGGTCTGTGGTATGACGCAGACAAACAGATCAAAGTACAATTCTACGAAACAAAAAGTGGCGTGTATGAAGGCAAAATCGCTTGGCTGAAAGAACCGAATGAAAACGGTAAACCCAAGGTGGACAAGGATAATCCGGATAAAAGTCTTCGCAATCGTCCACTTTTGAACCTGGTATTTATTAAAAACCTCAAATCCAAAGGCAAGAATAAATATGACGGCGCCACTGTTTACGACGTCTCCTCCGGCAACACATATTCCGCAAAAGTGGAATTGACCGGACCAAACACGATGAAACTGCGCGGTTTCCTCGGAGTTTCTTTGCTTGGCAGAACCGAAACCTGGACACGCGCAAATTGATTGAAATGTTAAAGGTGGCAGGTGTGGCATAAACACCACGCCTGTCACCAAATACCGAAATATATGCAAAAACAACAATATCTGATCTCCGACCCCGACGAACTTCGCCGGATCAAATTTGCCCAGTTCAGGGTGCAGGTGCCGATCTTGATCGTGTTGGCGCTCGCAATCATCTTGGATAGGATCTTTCACGGTGCTGGCAACTGGATTTATGGCATTTCACTTGCTCTGGCCATCGGAGCACTGGTTGCTTATTTCTTTGTTGGACTTTGTTTCAGGTTTCGCCAACGCATTCCGATGCCTTCAGAAGACGCGCTGCTTTCACCGGTTGAGGGAAGAATCTCGCGCATCGTGCACGACGGCAACCATACCCTGCTCACCATTCGCAAAGGCATTTTCGACAGCGTGGAGCTTCGCAGCCCGCATGAGGATTGCAAATTGGAGGATGGAATGCTTTGGCTGGAAACCCCGGCTGGCAAAATCCAATTTAGGTTCAGTTTCCAACGGATACAATGGTTTGTGGAGCCGGATATGAAAGCCGGAAACCTCATCGGCATGGTGGTTGGAAATGGCAGCTGCACTGTTGTTTTGCCCGGCAAGCCGGAGCTCACTTTGCAGGAACGGGAAGCTGTGAAAGCAGCGGAAAACCTCGCGGAACCGGAAGTTCTAAGCTTATACGGATTAACGGATCAAACTGAATAATGGGTAAAATATGAAAACCAATTCAAGGTTCCTGAAATTTATCGGTTTTTTGGCATTCGTTGTGTTGGTTTTGGCTGCCTTGGGCTGTGCGCTGTTGGGACCCTCCATTCAGAGCGACACCGTGGAAGAACCCGACATCAACGAGGCTTCCGGACTGGCTTCCAGCATCAAAACACCCGGTTTGCTTTATACCCACAACGATTCCGGGGGCGAAGCGGCTGTTTATGTTTTGAACAAACATGCCCTGATGCCGGCTGTGATCGTGTTGGATGGGGTGAAAAACCGGGATTGGGAAGACATCTCCACCTGCATCGACCCCAAAGATTCCAAACCCTATGTCTATGTTGGAGATATCGGCGACAACAATGCCAATCATACCTCTTCTTTCATCTACCGTTTTGAAGAGCCTGAGATATTGGACACTCTGATCACCATCTCCAAAATTGATAAGATCGAATTCACTTATGAAGACGGTCCCCGCGATGCGGAAGCGCTTTTCGTGGACCCTCTTTCCGGCGACATCTATGTTATCAGCAAACGTGACGAAAACAGCGGAATCTACCGCCTTCCATACCCTCAAAGCTTTTCGGAAAGCATTGTGGCAAAGCGCATTGGTCAGCTTCCATACAGTTGGGTGGTGGCAGCAGACATTTCTCCATCCGGAAAACACATTTTGGTGAAAACATACACAAACATCTATCGCTACACACGCAAAGCAAACCAAAGCATTGCGGAAGCTTTAAGCACCAAGGGAAAAATCATGCCCTACAAGCTTGAACCCCAGGGCGAATCTGTGGCATTTGACGAAAAAGGAAAAGGATATTTCACCATCAGCGAACGCTTGGGCGAAACGCCGGTGGAACTGTATTATTATAAATAAGATGGAGAGGTCTGTTGATCGCCTGAAACAAACATTTCATGGCAGTCAAACATCTTGATGTGATTCGCATATCAGGGTAATTCTAAAATAAGGGGCATCCGAGAGTATAATCTTTTCTTCAAGCAATTGTTATTTAAATACTTGACAGGCATCCGGGCATTGTGAAAATAGTATTCGGAGGTTGATTGCCAAATATGGTTTTACCTAAGTGTTTGATAAAAAGATGTTTGCAGTCGCGGCTTTTTGCCGAGGGGACGATCTGGGTCCCCGCAGGCAAGAAGCAACCCGACTTGACGGGCATGCTTTTTTGCATATATAAGATACGGAGAGGGAAAAAATCAACAAACAACATTCATCGCACATCAAAACCAAAATTTATCCCGCCGTATAGAGAAGAAACAAGCATTAGAACAAGGAGCAAAAATGAAGAAATTTCTTGTGTTAATGGTACTATTGTCGCTCTCGATGGCTGTGTTTGCGCTTAGAAGTATTATCAGAACCGGTCCGTTTGAAATGGACACCGTGGATCCTGAAGTAACATTGTTTTCCCCGGTGGGCGGGGAACAATGGCTCAGTGGAAGCTGCCAGGAAATACTTTGGGAAGCATCAGACACCAATCTGGAAATTGACCCCATATATATTTTCTATGTCTTTGGAGAAGGGGATGATGATCTCTCTCCAGTGGTTTTGAACAACCACAATTCAGGAAATTATATTTGGGAAGTCCCGGAAATTAACTATCCCATTGCCAGCATAGTTGTATTTGCCAGAGATATTTTTGGGAATGTTGGATACGATTTTTCTGAACCCTTGGCTCTGGTGGGTCAAAAACCCGAAGTCCCAAGCGGGTTGAGGCTGGAAATTGTGAACACTGATGACGTTCTTATCAGTTGGGATCCGGTGGAATACACAATCTATGGAACCAGCATTGTTCCCGACGGCTACATCGTTGGATATTGCCAACAGCCCTATACGGACGATGAAATCGAGTATGAAATTTTGGAAGATGTGACAGAGGGAACTTCCTGTCTTCACGAAGGAGTTGCTGCAAGCCTCGGTCGCATGTTCTACAAGGTGCTGGCGTATAAACAAACTCCAAGTTGCGAAGAGCCTTCCAAAAATGGCAGCCTTCCAGCTTCGTTGGAAGCCAGTATTAAACGTCTTTTCAAAAATAAACTGGTGGGAGGTTTGAAATGAAAAAGATCCTTCTATCTCTGCTGATCATGGCACTCATTTATGCAATTTTTGCTGAAATTATTGTGGAACAAAATTTTGAAAACAGTGTTCAGGACACTTGGGACTATGTTGCCGATCCTGTGGTTACGGATCCATACTATTGGGGAATCTGGAGTTCAGCCCAAGGTGGTCCAAACCCAACAGATGGAACCTACTATTGGCGTGCTCACATGCAGGACACCAGGATAGCAAGTCTCACATTCGAAAATGTTGAATTGGAACCTGGGCAGTGGCACAAGATCATCATGACTTACTGGACTCAAAATTTGGAACCTGGTGTGGATCAGTTTAAGATATGCGTGGAATATGATGAAGGTAATAACTGGGATAACTGGAGAAATATAACTATCTATGAAGGGGTGGAACAATGGATGCCTTTTATTGTAAACATCCCCCCTGAGGCCAGCACGGTAAGAATGAAATTGCTCGCCAAATTTAATGGATTAAACAGCAGTAAATATGCTTATTGGGATAATATTTCAATTAGAACATACAGCATACCATTACCCCCACTTTTTAGCAACAGCCCAAGTCCAGTTGTTAGCCAACGAACTGATGGATCAAAAATTGTAGATATATATTACGACATGGGGAATCTTAGTCGTGATGTGGTCAGCGTCCAAATGATGGTATCTTTGGATGGTGGTCATAGATATGATTATATCCCTGATCCTGCCAACTTGAGTGGCGATATTGGTGAATTTGTGACACCTGGAATGGGACGACACATCATTTGGAATGCAGGAGCTGAGGGAATTGATTTCGATAATAATAACTATACGATACAACTTATCGCAGATAATGACTTGATGCCGGTTCCGGACGACTTTGTATATGTGGAAGCTGGAACCATCTATCCAGATGATGAAGCCCATTCCAATGGTTTAACTTCTCGCTCTTTATACGTGGGGAAATTCGAAGTTACCCAGGCTGAGTTCGAAGAAGTGATGGGATACAATCCTTCTCTTCATCAAGGTGACCCAAACAGACCTGTGGATAATGTAACTTGGTTCAATGCAATTGAGTATTGTAACAGACGAAGCCTTAAGGAAGGTCTTTTCCCCACTTATAGATATAGCATACAGTTGGGATTTTTTGACTATATACACTATGGATTTGATCCTGATAACTGGCCGGAAGGCTGGGATTCTGATGACGCCAACCAAGGGAATATCAAGTATACCTTTTTATTTGGTGAATTTGGATATCATCTGCTTTCTGAAGAAGAGTGGGAGTTTATCGCCCGCGGTGGCATTGATTCCGAAGGATATCAGTTCAGCGGAAGTGATAACTTGAGTGATGTTGCCTGGCACTACGGCAACAGCGGCGCTCAATCTCATCCGGTTGGTGAAAAAGATCCCAACGAACTTGGTGTTTTCGACATGAGTGGAAATGTTTGGGAATGGTGTTGTGAATTTCGCCCTCTTAAACCTTTGAAGGGTGGCAGCCACTTGTATTCGGAAGAAGAGTGCGATCCTGGACATGAGCTTTACATGAATCCAACTTACTCATCAGGTGATGTTGGCTTCCGAGTTGCCAGAGGAGTAAAAAATACTGAAATCTACGACGATGATAAATAAATGAAAAAGTCATAAAACAACTAACCATTGGGAGCGCCAGCCACAGTTTACCAGGTTTGGCGCTCCTTCTTTTTCCCTCAATCTTATCTTCCCGGAAGGGCAGTCTAAATCGAACTAAACCAAACTGTCCAGATGCCTCCTTCCTTGAGCCCCAAAGGTCAATTTGTCAGCGGATCCCCCTCAGCCACCCGTCCAAGATCGGGTAACTTACGGGAGCGAGACGGGAGGCTAATTTGGACGGCTCAAGGTGGAAGAGGATCGGAGCTCAGGTGTGGACAGGCTTGGTAGGGGAAATCTATATACTCAACGCTTTTTTTGAGACGCATTTTTGAAGTCCGGTTCATTTTTCATCAAAACGGAGTGCCAGAATTTGTGCAAACGCCTCATGGTGCCAGCTTTGCTCTGAAAAAACCAAGACCATAGGGGCGGTGAATCGAGGGACTTGATCGAGGAGTTGGCTGTCGAAGTAGGCGCCCTGACCCATAATATCCGGCAGAGCTTGGAAAAACCGGTAGATCTTTTGCTGGCATAACAGGTGCAGTTTTGTGGCAAGATTTTTTGAGCCAATGATGCTGTGATGGTATTTCCCGGTGCTGTAGGTGCGTCCTCGCCCCGCCCAAATCTTTTGCCATCCGCCTTTTTCATCCGGAAACGCCAGATAGCAGCCTGAAATATCATGATCCAAGGCACCGTAGTTGTAGAGTTTAAAGGAACTGAACTCCGCCTTGCCATGGCCTTGGACGATCTCCACCTGGATGATCAGAACCGGGAGATCAGCTCTGATGAGAAAATGCTGTTTCCAGATCATGCCCTTCAGAGGTTCGAACCCGGTGACTTCGGTTTTGATGGAGATGCCTTCCCAGGGGTTGCCCCAATTGTCCTGCAGCGTGCTAAAATCCGCGGTGTGCCGGTCTTTTTGCAAATCCTTCAAACCGATATTTCGTGGCAGGCAATACAAGCCGCCCAAAAAGGGATTGGAGGTGCCGCGAGCCTCGAAATTGGGGAAGGCGCTGTCCAACCATTCATGTTCCTGGTGAACCAAAGAAACCAAGCTTGGCAGGGTGGAATCCTTTGGCGCGGAGATCTTTATGCAGCCGTTGTCCAAAACCAGCATGGGCACGGGTTTGGATTCGTCAACAAAGCGCTTGATCTGATTGCGGGAGTGCAGCACAACCTGCTCACGTTCAAGTGTGTATATGGGTTGAGCCAAGTCGCAGGAAAGCTTTTCCATGACCTTTTTGCTGTCTGCAGTCAGATTGAAGATTTGTTCTCTCAAGTTCTCTTCCCGGGAGGGTTCGGCTTTGCCCAAAACATCGCCAGAGCTGTTTTTCAGAATGATTTCACCCGCCAGCGCCGAATCTCGCCGCTGTAGCAATTTAGCTTCGTAAGTATCGTCAACACAGGGGTTACCGTTATTTATAATAAGTCCCAGAGTGGGGTGGATGGTTTCGGGCTTCAGATATCGGTTACAAGCCAGAATACGCAGTTGGTTAGGGGTTTTGAACGCATCAATCCAGAGCCTGATCGGTCCGGCGGTTTTGTCTTCTTTTTCCCATATTTCATTCAGATCGATTTCCCAAGCCAGCCACCAACGATCGAGGCTGAGCTTGTCCTCTGAAGACCAAAGCGCCGCCATAGTTGAATCTTCGGAGCGGGAAAAAAACCAGTTCGAATCCGCATCCAAGGGCGGCATGCTTTCAAGTTCTGCATCAAACTGATCTTTTTCGAGACCGATGATTTTACCGCCACTTTGATATGTGGCAGCAGTGCTATCCAATCCTATGTGCAAGAGGGCTTTAAGCTTACTGTCTGGTGGTATTTTGAGGATTTTCAGGCTGTATTCCAGAAGACCGTCTGGAAAAAGCGTGTAGATGAGGGCAAATTCCAGTCCCGGGTTCTGTTTGCTGGCAAATTTCAGTTCCAAGCGGTTAGCTTTGCCCAGCTCTGATACTTCTACCGAAAAGGGTTCCTCGCTTTCGAATTCATCGATGTAGGGCATGCCAATACTGGGCGGTATGAAGTTTATAAAGGCACCTTGATCGGATTGGAAATAAGCCATGTTGCGATTATATGTTTGCCAAATAAAAAGAGTGTAGGCTCCGTTCAAGAGTTGGAATTTGCCTGGAATCACGATCTGGTGTGATGAGCCGAGCATGGGCAGAAAAACCAATGGCTGTATGTGGAAAACTATCTGTTTTCCCTTGTGGGGATAGGCTTTAACTTCAACCTGGGGCGCGTAGATGGAAGCCGCGGAAAGACAGAAATCCAAGGGCAGAAAGCTTTTTTCATGGGCTTCCAGGCGGATTTTGTGGCGGTATTTTTGCAATTCGACTCTTTCATCCTGGGGAAAATTAATCTCGAAATCGCAGGGCACAGGAAAGCTATTTTCCAAGTTCAAAAACATCCGGCTGGGACGTCCGGGAAGATGAGAAAACATTTCCCTGGAGAGTTTCAGATTCAGGGGATAGTTGATTTTCAATCCGGTTTTAAGCTCCATGCTGCGACCGTTGATGGTGATCTTGCTGCAAAGACCTGGCAGGGCTTCCCATTCTGAAGCTTCGGCTTCGATGGGATCGATGAAGAAGGTGGTGGAAATCTCACGGAGGTCTTGGATCTCGTCTTCAAAGTCAAGCTCATGCTGCACCTGTGCATCTGAATGGCCTTCCAAACGCAGATGCAAAGGCTTTCCGCTTTGATTGCGAACCTGATAGACGGCTTGGTATTCAATGCCAAAAACCGGTTCGGACTCCGTGATGAGGGTTTGGATTTCAAAATCTTGGGTGGCAAGGCGCACGATGCCCCTGCCGCGCTTTTCCACTGTGACTTCCAGCTTTTTACCATCCTTTTCCCAAACGTAGTCATAAAGCTCAAACCCCTTTTCCAGCCTGCCATCGGGGACGCTTTCCAAGACGCGGTGAAGGTCGTCGTACCAATCAAAATACTCGAACCAGGGTTTCAACAGCTCGTTTTTCATCAGCCCGGGCAGAAAATTCATCAGATGGGTGGCATTGGCTTCCATGTTTTCCCAAAAGAAGCCGCATTTTTTATACAGCGGCATGGCTTTCAAGTTTCCCGGCCAGGTGAAAAGGTCGATGCGGGCATAGCCCAATTCAGCAGCGCGGAGAACGCAGCGCTTAACCAGCTCTTTGCCAATGCCCTGCCCGTGGCGGGAGGGAATTACATTCAGCATTTCGATGTAAGCCACGCCCCGCTCTTCCTGGTAGTTGCAAAACGCTACATATCCGATCACGGCGTCGCCTTCCATTGCCAGCCAGATATTCAGATGGGATGAGTTTTCAAGTTCCTTCAGCACCTTGGCTTCGCTGGAATCCCAAAATCTGCCCAGCCAGCCTTCGGTGCTGCGATTCCACATATCCGCAATGGCTTTGGCGTGGCGCGGTTCATATTCCACATAGTTAATTTGCTTCATCATTTCTCCTTGAGAAAAATTCGGTGGGTTCGGGCTATGGCAGGTCCACAAACAGCAAGCCCGGAGTCATAAGTTCTTTGGATGCAACAGGTTTACCATCTTTGACATACCAAGCTCCGCCGCAATAAACATGGCCGTCCTCGATTCTGCCATCCAAAACGTTGACCACCGCCACCGGGGCGTCAAACTTGGCATATTCAGACAGATACCAGGGAAATTCAAGCTCGTCCCACTGCCTTTGGATATCGGTGCCGAAAGGATATGCCCGCGCCAGGATGTGCAAAACCAGATCCGGTTTTTGCGCGGCTGTTTCCTTGGCGAGTTCTTCCATAAAAAGATCCCCGCAGATGAGAACAGCGATTTTTCCCCAAGGTGTGTGAGCAATCCCCAAGTCTTTGCCACATCGATAAATATCTTGATCCGCATTGGAGGTGAGCCAACCGGGGGAAATCCTTCTGTAATGGAGGCTGGTTTCGCCATCGGGGTTCAAAAGCAGGAAGCTGTCGAATATCCGATTTTTCTCGCTTTCCAAAAAGCCAAAACCCACGCCGATATTATGTTTTCTGGCATAACCCCGCAATTTCTCAATATACGCAGAGTCGAGCGCGACAGATTTGGAAATGTCTGCCTCTGGCTTGCCTTGGATATCGATCCCGCCCAGGGTTGCTTCGGGAAAAACGATCAAACTGCAGTTTGCTTCTGCCGCCTGGTCGATGTATTCCACCATCTTTTGGTAGGCGACATCAAGATCCTCGATCAGCGGAAAAACCGCAAGGGCAAGTTTTGGCACAATTCCTCCCGGAGCTTAAATGCCGCGTGTAAATCAGATTTGCTGGGCTACCTCACAGCGTTTTTTGGTAGAGCCTGAATTTTTTGTAGATCACCGAGCCGGAGCGTTCCATTTCCGCGCGCATGGATTCGTTGTGTTCCATGATGTGGTGGCTGTCAACAATCTTGAATCCTGCATCCAAAGCGGTTTTCATTTGTGAGTAGCCGATCAGGATGTCCACTCCGCGGCCGCGATATTCTTTTTTTACTGCTCCCAGCAGACTGTCCAACTGGGTGCTGGTCTTTGAGGCATTGAGAATGTGCATGAAGCCAAATGGGAACAGGCGTCCACGCGCTTTTTGGAGCCCGGGTGAAAAGTTCGGAATGCTGATCATGAATCCGATCAATTCTTTTTCCGGTGTTTCCACGCCTTTGATGAAACGGGGGTCCACCATCATCATGAAGCGCTTTGCCAGATGCTCCATATCTCCTTCAGAGAGAGGGGAATAGCCGTAAATTTCGTCGAAGGATTCGTTCATCAGCTTGAAAACGGGCTTGATGTAGGGCTTGATTTCGCGCTTGGATTTGAATTCTTTGAGATTGAAAAGCTTGCTGCGGCTGTAGCGTTCAAACATTTTTGCATAGAGCGGGGTGAGGGATTTGGCGATGTCCATTTTATAGACAAACCAGTCCAATTCCTTGCCATAGCCGAGCTTATCCATATATTCGTTCATGATGGGCGTGTTTTGATAGCATGAAATGGTGGGGTTTTCATCAAAGCCCATGTAGATGAAGCCTTCGGGGTCTTCCTCGGTGAAGCCCATGGGCCCCACAATCTTTTTCATGCCGCGCTGGCGTCCCCAGTCTTCGGCAAAATTCACCAGGGCTTTCACCACTTCAAAGTCGTCGATGGCATCGAAAAAACCGAAGCGGCAGGTCTTGTCGCTGGCATATTCGTTGTATTTGTGGTTTATGATGGCAGCCACGCGTCCCACGCATTTGCCATCTTTCCAAGCCAGCCTGTATTCCGTATCACAATATTTCAGGGCGGGGTTTATCTTGGAGTTTAAAACTTCCTTGTCGTCATCATAAAGCGGCGGCACCCAGCCTGGGCGACTTGCATTGATGCTTTCTGGCAGAAACAAAAAACGCTTCATATCTTTGCGACTTTTGATCTCGGTGAGGGTTACTGACATGACACTTCCTTTCTCGATTCAAAGATTTTTGTGTAGGACATACAAAAATTGTAATGCCGTCATCCTGTCAAGCTTGGCTTTTTCAAATAGAAAATCCTTGCCAAAAAGGCCGCTTTGAAATTTATGGATCAACACAGTTAAAAATGTAAGGAATATACAGATTATGGCTACCATGGCAGACATCCGAAACGGGATGGTGATAGAGTTTAAAGACGACCTCTGGGAGGTGGTGGAATTTTTGCACGTGAAGCCGGGCAAAGGGCCAGCCTTCATGCGCAGCAAACTGAAAAATGTCCGCTCCGGAAAGGTTGTGGAAAACACTTGGCGTGAAAGTGACTCCTTCAACGAAGTGAGGGTCGAGCGCCGCAAAATGGAATATCTCTATCGCGATGGCGAGCTTTTTGTGATGATGGACAGCGAAACCTATGAGCAGCTTCCTGTGGACGCTCATGTGGTTGGTGAACTGGAACTGATGCTGCTGGAAAACATGGAGATCACAATCCTGTTTGCCCCCAGCGGCGAGATCCTGGGAATCGAGCTTCCCGTCACAGTGGTTCAAACCATTGCCGAGTGTGAACCCAATGTCAAAGGCAACACAGCCTCCGGCGGAGGAAAAACGGCTTTCACCGAAACAGGACTCAGGATCACGGTTCCCTTCTTTGTGGAAATGGGAGACAAGATCAAAATCGACACCCGCAGCGGTGAATACATTGAAAGAGCAAATTAATTAAATTAAACGCCTTTGGGCGAAAGAGAGGAATAGAATGGGAAAAGTGAAAAGTTTTGCAGCGAAAACCGCTCACGATGCAGCCACAGAAGGTAAAGTGCATTGCCCTGTATGCGGCGCCGAGGTCAAGAAGATCAAAATAGTGGCAAACCGCAAAAGAGGCGGCGAGGGCTGGACCCCGCGCTATGAATTTGTGAAAATCTGCAAATGCAACGAAGAGGACATTCTGGCAGGAAAAACTCTGTAACACTTTTCGCATGAAGCACGGGGAGCGGTTTGCTTATTTTTAAGAAAACATGAACCCTGAGCTTCGGTGTAAAAAGCATTGCGTAATGAGCAGATACATTGAAGTTAAAGCCGGCTTTAGAGCCGGTTTTTTCTGTTGCTGAATTTGTAATCGGCAAAGGCTCAAACGCAGAACAGACTTTTTTCGTTGACACATAAATGCAGATGAGATTTGTTGACTTAATATGTTTATCGTGGGCCGCAGTGCGGCTGAATCGGGTTCTTATCTTTACAAAAAATCAGCAGGAGCATGTGATGCCCAGAAAGTATAAACGGGCTTTTAGCCTGATCACCGCACTGTTTGCGATGACTTTGCTTGGTGCAATGGTACCGCCGCATCCCCTCAGCAAACAGCTTCCTCCCGGTTTTGAACCAACCCGGGTGGAAAATCCGCGTTTGGCTTCACCGGGTTTGTGGGACAGACCCAAAAATCTGCCCAACAATATTCTTGTGCTGCGGGTGCAATTCAGCGACGTAAAGTTTGCCACCACAGCCCAGTATCCGGATTATCTGGTTCACGATGAAGAGTTTTTCAACCGTTGGATGATCCATTTGGGCGACTTTTTCAACGATGCTTCGCATGGCGCCTACAACCTGCACTACACCCTGTATCCGGATGTTTTCACCCTGCCCCAAAACCTGGCGTATTACGGTGCGGATTCCTCGGACAGCATCGATGCCCGCTTGCAGGAATTCTTTCAAAGCACCATGCAGATGGCGGATCCGCTGATCGATTTCAGCCAATATGGCGGAGTCATCATCTTTCACGCTGGAGCGGGTCAGGAATCCGATATCAACGGCACCGCTACCGAAGGGATTTGGTCAACTTTTCTCACGCGAGCACGCCTGCAATACTGGTTTGATGAAGACAACGACGACTACCCGGGCTATCCGGCTGATGGGGTTAATCTTACAAATATCGTGATCGTCCCCGAACACGAGTTTCAGAATTATTTCCCCGGTGAAAATGATGACAACGCAGACGTGTATCTTTTCAGCCTGTATGGCGTGCTTTGCCATCAGTTTGGCCACATTTTGGGTTTGCCCTCGCTCTTTGACAATGTTTCCAGCAACGGATCCTCGCAAGGAATTGGAAACTGGGGACTTATGGGCACCGGGATCTGGAATGCAAGCGGCTATGTTCCCGCTCAGGTCAGCGCTTGGTGTCGGGTTTTTCTGGGTTGGGAAAACCCCATCGTGGTCACTTCCGATGCACAGGACCTGCCTGTGGAACATTTTTTGAACCACACGTTTGTGAACAACAGGGTCTATAAAATCCCCATTTCTGATGCGGAATATTTTCTGATCGAAAACCGCCAACAGAATCCGGATGGCAGCCTTAACCCCTATAACGGACTGCCCAGCTACACTTTTGCGCTGCTCCCCGATCCAGATCAGGATTACTATGAACATTACCCCGAACTGCCCTTTTTCAATTTCATGAAAAACCGCTACAAGGGCAGCGAGTGGGACTTCATGCTTCCGGGTTTGGGCGGACCGATTCCCATCGGCATGAGCGGGCCTGTGGATGGAAGCGGTCTTATGATCTGGCACATCGATGAAAACGTGATTGCAGAAAACTTTACGGCGAACTTTGATATGAACACCATCAACGCCGATGCCAGCCACAAAGGAATTGACCTGGAAGAAGCCGATGGCATTCAGCATCTGGACACCGCCGCTGCAGACCAATATAAGTATGGCGGACCTTACGACAGCTTCCGCGCCGACAACAACGACTATTTTGGCCAGCAAACCCACAATGGAATGCTTTCGCTGCCCACTGCGGAAAGCTATTATGGCGGCATCCCGCTGGAAATCTACGATATCAGCGAAAACGGCAACACGATGACCTTTTCCGTGCGCTTTGGCTGGAGCCTTTCCACCGGATATGGCGGACCCAATCCCATCAATGCCTGCGCTGTGGATTTTGACGGCGATGGCAGGCTGGAACTGGTTTATCCTCAGCCGGATGGCCAGATCCACATCTGGAAAAACGAGCAGCCCCTGCCGGGATTTCCCATTTCACGCATGCCCATGGAGCAACTTTACGTGTGGACTGGCAGTGAATTCTTTTTCCCCATGCAGGTGGGAACCACTGCCCGCTTGTTCAGATTGGATCATGATGGCGGCGAATATCTGCCAAACTTTGCTGGAAAAACCTGGGCAACGCATCCTGTTTCAACCGAAGAGTCGCTTTTCCTGGCTTTCAACGACAGTTCCGATGGAAAGGGGAGCCTGCATAAATATGACCCAAATTCCAAGCAGATCCAAGAGATCACAACTTTTGAAGGTCCGATAGCCACAAACATGGCATGGCTCGACAACAGTCTTTTCATTCCCTGGCGTCAGGATGAGCTGTTTTATGTTTCAGAGTTCAAGGGCAGTGTTTCAGACCGTTTGCTGCCAGTGCCGGCGGATTCCACTCTGGTGGGAATCTTTGCGGCTCCGGTTAATCCTCAAACGGATTCTGGCGAACCCGATCTGATTGTGCAATGCCTTAATTCCATATATGTGTTCGATTCTGAAAACAAAGTTCTGCCAGGTTTTCCCTACGTTCACGATATGCATACGACTGCTCCGCTCACAATCGCGGACTGGGATCAGAACGGGACTTTGGACCTGTTGATTTCCTCTGACCGCGGAGTGGCAGTGATCGATTATGCCGGCTCTTTGGTCAGTCCAGCTCCACTGGCTCTGGCTGCATCAGATTCCTTGGCTTTCAATGCCGGGGTTTTGGTTGCGGACATAGATCACGACGGCAAGAATGAGATTTTGGGAGCGTTTTCTCACAATCGGCTCATGTGTTGGGAAGACAATTTCCGCTATAAACCCGGTTTTCCCGTGTCGTTTGGAAGACGCAGCCGCAACCTGCCCATCATCGCTGAAGGTTCAGACGGCCAAGTTTATGCCTGGCTTGCCTGCGACGATGGAGCTGTGCATCGCCAGATTTTGCCAGATATAGATTTGAACGACCTCAAACCCGGCTGGGACACGGAATATGGCAATCTGCAACGCACTGCCAGCCGAGGTTTGGCAGGGCTTACAAACCAATATGAGACCGCGGAACTCTTCGTTCCCGGCGAATTGTATATCTTTCCCAACCCGCTCAAATCCATCTATGACCAAAAACTTACCTTAAACGTAATGACCAGCCGGGACGCCCAGTTGGAAGTGCGGATTTTTGACATCAAAGGAAGCCTGATTCACAGTCAAAAGGGACAGGCCAAAGCATATTTGCGCAATCGCGACCTGATCAGCATCCCAGCCGAAAAACTGGGCAGCGGTGTTTATATCGCTGTGATTTCAGACGGCAAGGAATCACGCAGCATCAAATTCGCGGTGGAAAAATAAGGAAGCAAAACGATGAAAAACAGAATTTTAAGCATAATCCTAATCCTGGTGGCAAGCTCTCTGGTTGCCGGGATTCCCTCCAATGCCGGTCAATATGGATACCAGTTTTTGGACATCGGCGGCGATCCGGTTTCTTTGGCCCTAGCGGGCAGAGGCATCAGCAGCGGAGCCGAGCTCACAGCGTTTTTGCGTCAGCCTGCGGCTTCTGCCACCGCTTCACACCAAGCCTTGGGCGCAGTGCACACCCGCTGGCTGGAAGACACCGCTGCAAACAACGTCTTCTATTCATATTCAAACCGCAAGTTCCATTTTGGCATGGCGTTGCGCACACTTGACTATGGTCAGATTGAGATCAGGGACGACAACGGACTCCTGATCGGCGAATATTCTCCTTTGGATGTGGACCTCCTGGGAAACTATGCCATCCGGCTCACGCCTTCGATCTATGCCGGAATCAATGCCGGTTTGGTTTATGAAAAACTGAACACCGATTCCAGCTATGGCCTGCACTCGGATCTGGGATTCACCTGGCTCACGCCGCTCAAAGACACCCAATTCAGCATGGCTGTTCGCAACCTCGGCTTTTCATCCGCCATGAACGAAGAGCGCACACTTTTCCCCATCGGTTTGGAAATGGATCTCAGCAAGAGCTTTGAATTTGGAGAACACGGCTTGAAAGTGGAACTCAGCGGAACCAAAGCCATCGATGAAAACTGGAAAGGTGCGGTGAGCGCTGAGTTTGGCATCTATGGTCTGGCGATGGTGCGCGCCGGCTATAAGATCAACCACGACGCCGAAAACCTGACCGCCGGCCTGGGCGTTCGCTGGAAAAACATCGGCCTGGACTATGGCTGGGCTGCATTTTCCCACAACCTGAACGACATCCATTCCCTCGGCATCAGCTATCGTTTTTAACAAACCATGAAAAAAACACATCTCTGGATCCTGATCATCTTTCTGGGGCTGGCAACGGTTTTGCCAGCCCTTGGCGTTACCCCCAAGCAGGTGATTGTGAAATCCCAAATGCCGCTCAATGTCAAATCCGACCGCAGCGGCTTGACTGATTTCGATTCCTGGCTCGACCGCCATGGCGCTTTTTCCCTCAGACCGATCAAGGGTATGCATCTGCCGCACTACTATTTGGTTAACCTGGCAGAAGAACCGGATTGGGACACCCTGCATGAGGGGAAACTCAGTTTTCCCGGCATCGAATATGTGCAGCCGAACTATCTTTCCGAACTGCACTTGACTCCGAACGACCCGCTTTACAATGAGCAATTCCATGAAATGGTATCCAATCCGCAGGCTTGGAATTACAGCACCGGAAGCTCGCAAGTGATTGTGGGAATCATAGATTCCGGCTGTCTCATCAACCATCCCGATCTGCAGGCAAATATGTATATCAATCCCGGGGAAGACCCCGCCCTTGGCTTGCACGACAACGGCATCGACGACGACGGAAACGGCTACATCGATGACTGGTGCGGTTGGGACTTTGCAGACGCGCCGGAGATGGCGGACGTGGCTGTGGGAGACTATTTGGATCAGGACAACGATGTGGAGGACGAAAACTTTCACGGGACCCACGTTGCCGGAATCATCGGCGCGGTGGGGAACAACTCTGTGGGCATCTCCGGAGTGTGTTGGAACGTGAAGATCATGCCCATCCGCGCGGGTTTTCGCACCACCACCGGGCAGGGCTACCTGCAGGACGACGATGCCGCGGCTGCCATCATCTACGCTGCCGACAACGGCTGTCATGTGGTCAACCTTAGCTGGGGAGACCCAAATTATTCCCCAATCATTGCCGATGCCTGCGACTATGCCTACTCAAAAGGCATGACCATCGTTGCATCAGCAGGCAACGACCCCGGTCCCATCCTCAGCTATCCAGCCAAGCTTTCAAACGTGATCTCAGTTGGAGCCGTTAACCGCAACCGCACCTTGGCGGGCTTTTCCAGCTATGGTCCGGATCTGGACATTGTTGCCCCAGGCGAAACGGTTCTGAGCACCTACAAGCTGAATGTGGGTGAACAATATTTTGAACAAAGCGGAACCTCGATGTCTTCGCCCTTTGTGGCGGGAGCGGCGGCTCTGCTTTTGTCTTTGCATCCCGGGCTCAGTCCGGACGAGGTGCGCTCGCGTCTGCTCACTTCCGCAGACGATCTTGGCGCTCCCGGCTTCGATATGTATTATGGACACGGTCTTCTGAACACCCGCAGGCTTTTGGAAAACGTGAACGCGCCCCTGATCTATGTGGATGAACCTTTGGAACACAGCGGGGTGACCCAGAGTTTTGACATCAAGGGCACCATTGCCGGGGACGATTTTTTCCGCTACAGCGTGATGTATAGCAACACCAAAGTGCCGTCCATTCTGGATTGGTTCGACGTGGAAACCCATCAAAACTATCCTTTCCACCATTACCAGCCTGTGGAAAACGATGTCCTGGCACATTTTTTCATTCCGGAAGCTTTTCCCGAAGGGGAATACATGATCCGCGTGCAATATGAAAACACTGCCGGGCAAAAGTTCAATTTTTTCCGCAGCGTGATTTACGACTACAGTCCGCCCGCAATGAAGGTGCCGTCCTTGATGGGATTCAGCCGCTACGACGGTCCCAACCTGCGCTTCTATGTTTCAGCAGTTTTTGACGAACAGGTGAGAAGCGAACTCATGATCAGGGACTCGGCAGGCTTCAGCCACAGCGTTTACGGTGCGGTTTTGGACAGCGTCCACGTTTGGGCAGTTCCGCCGCACTTGCCCCAGGGTCCGATCAGTATCAGGGTCAAAGCCACCGACCCCGGAAACTTGACCTATCTTTCGCAGGAATACGAAGATTATTTGGATATCCAATATGAAGTGGTCCCCAGCCATGGCTACACCTGGACCGAAATAGGCCAGGCTAGGGTTCCGCTGAACTATATGTATGACTACGATGGCGATGGCATCAAGGAATATGTGGCGATGGATCTGCCCAAAACCGGCTACGGCGGGGTCTTTGTCTATCAGCCAAGTCCGGCGGGACATATCCGAAAACACTCCTTCAACGACAGCTTTTGGCTCCTTGGTGCGGGTGATACCAATGGTTTGGGACAGGAACTGCTTCTCCTGAAAGGGGATACAGCTGTTTTGATGGACAGTCAGACCATCAGCAACTATCCAAATATCGAGCTTTGGGAAGAGCCTTCCATCACGGGCGGAACCATTGTGGACTACTCTGGAGACGGAGTTGACGACATTCTTTTGGTGAAAAACCTGCCCGCAGAGCGTGTGGTTCAAGCCTACAAGCGTTCCGGAAACACCTTTGTGCCGAAAAATACCCTGCGCAACACCAGCCCAACTGATTTTCGCAACACCTTTGTGCCCACCATCATCGTGGGAAACTTCGATGGCGACAATCTGAAAGATATCCTGACTGCGGACACCGACGGCGACGTCATGATCTACGAAATCAGAAACGACAACTTGGATAACCTGGTTTGGAGCCACAGAATGCCGGTGGGAAACACCTACAGCCTTGCCGCTGGCGACTTTGACGGCAACGGCCGCAAGGATTTCTTTGTGGGCGGCTATCACACCGACAACATGGACCCGAACCGCAGTTTCTGGTATTTTGAGGGCTTCAAAGGTGTGTCGAACAACAACTATGCCAGCATGGGCTCCATCATGTTCAACGATGTGATATCTCAAAGCACCATCACGGCTTACGACCTTGATGGCGACGGCAGGGACGAACTCATCCTGGCTATTTCTCCCAACCTCTACATTCTGAAACATATCGACGGCAAATTCAAGCCGGTTTTCTATGGCAAAAGCTTCCGCAACTACGGCATTTTGACCTACAAGGATGCGAATAACCGCCCCTATTTTTTAACCAACTACGAAACCGCTCCGGACACAGTGGTTTGCGTTGAATGGACAACGGAGGATCCCCACACCGGACCGCCCACCCCGATCAACTTCATCGCCCAAGCCGAAAACGAAAGCAGGGTGCGCCTTTCCTGGATCGACAGCGGCGCAGATTCATATCGGATCTATCGCAGGGAAGAGGATTCCAGCCCCGAAATTTTGGTGGAATTGAGTGATGTGGAGTGGATGGACGAAGGTCTTGCAGAAGGCAGCAAATATTCCTATGCGATCACCGCAATCGATGCTTCCTATTCGCCTTCGGAAAGCATACCCAGCGTGTGGCAATCCGTTGTGCCATATTCAGTTCCACAGGTTTTGGAAACCCGCATGGTGAGCTCAAACACGGTGAAAGTCCTTTTTGATCAGCAGATGGGCGGACAGGCTCTGAACCCCAGCCTCTACTTTGTGGACCACGGAGTGGGGCAGCCCAGTTCTGTGAACAGCATCGCCACCCAGTGCGGTGTGTTTTTGCACTTCAGCCCCATACTTCCTGCAATTCCGGGAAAATACACGCTCACGATCCGCGATCTGTATAGCGCACAGGGCATCAGCGTTCCCGCTCTCACTCTCAGCTTCGACTGGGAGGAGGATCTCACCGCGCCCAAGGTTCAGGATGTTTCTGTGTTGGACGACATGCAAACTGTGCAAGTCCGCTTCAGTGAAGAGATTGCCGCCCAAAACCCCAATCCCCAGATCTTGGGAAACTACGTTTTGAGCAACCATTCCAACGATGCCGACAACTTCATCGATAGCGTTTCCCACCAGGAAGATATCATTCAGATCCGCATGGGAAACAAGCTCAAAACTGGTTCGGCATCATACGAGGTCAGGATCAACAATCTGCGCGACCTGGCTGGAAACATCATTTCGCCCCAAGGCAATATCGCCAGATTCCATCTAACCAACCATGACGATCTCAAGCATCTGCTGGCATATCCAAACCCTGTCACAGCCGGTTCCACGCAGTGCAATATCATCAACTTCCCCGCTGGAAAGTCTGGGAAGATCAGCATTTACGATGGCTCCGGCCTCCTGGTGAAGTCCGCCGCCATTGGTCCTTTCGACCCTGTGGTGAACAACCTCACCTGGAGCTGGGACCTGAAAAACAACGATGGCAAAAAAGTGGCGACCGGCGTCTATTTCTACGTTGTGAGCATGGGCGGAAAAACTGGAAGGGGAAAGATCGCGATCATCAACTAAACCCACATTTTCCAAGCCCCGGGAGCCAGACAAAAACTCTGGACAAAACGGGGCTTTTTTCTTGCTCCGCCTGTTTCTGGAGAAAAGTTGGGAGCTTGTTTTTCCACATTTTTCATCAGCGGGATGCCTCTCCCTTGAGCCCTGCCAATCTTCTGCCTGGTGGATCCTGCTGACCCTCCCGCCTTTTTGGCGGGTGGATGGGGAGGGGGAACCGCGTAATTGGCAAGCTGGAACCAAGGAGGAGGCTTGGAACTTTTCTTTGGGGGAGGCAAAGGATTTCAAAAACGTCAAACATTGAGATTTTTAAGACAGCTTAAGTCCATGATATGTTTGGGCTTGCGAAGCCGAAAGCCTTGCGTCGAATAAACTGATGGAATCGACACCGCTTCCAGTCCATATTAAGGATTGACATAAACTGCCATCTCAAAATGATTGTAAGAAAACATAAAATCTGTATGCAACACGCAATGGAGAGAAAATGCCCTATATATCAAACACTGATGCAGAGCGGCTCCAGATGCTCAAACGCATTGGGGTGGACAGTTTTGACGAACTGATCACCGCCATTCCCAAGCATCTGCGCATGAGCGAGCCTCTCAGGCTTGAGCCGGCTCTCACCGAGCTTGAAATCACCCGGCGCATCAACGAACGCGGCTGTGGGAACGTTTGCGTTGAAGATGCCAATTCATTTTTGGGAGCGGGGGTCTATGATCACCACATCCCCGCAGCGGTGGACACAATCGTCTCCCGTCCCGAGTTTTCCACAGCCTACACGCCCTATCAGGCCGAAGTGAGCCAGGGCACGCTGCAATTCATCTATGAATATCAAACCATGATCTGCGAACTGACAGGCATGAGCATTGCAAACGCCTCCATGTATGACGCCGCTTCCGCCGCTGCCGAGGCAATTTTGATGGCAGTGCGCAAAAACAAGCTGAAAAAGGCCGTGCTTTCCGGAGCGCTGCATC
The DNA here is from genome assembly GCA_012728875.1 of Candidatus Cloacimonadota bacterium. Lineage (GTDB taxonomy): Bacteria > Cloacimonadota > Cloacimonadia > Cloacimonadales > Cloacimonadaceae > Syntrophosphaera. The sequence goes on along the minus strand of JAAYEF010000007.1, from coordinate 34,576 downwards.
CCGAATATCTGAAAGTGATCAAAGCCTACACGGAAGGGATTGGCATCGAACTGGAAATTTGCCCAAGCAAGAACGGGCAGACCGACGCAGAGGCTCTGGCGGAAATGGTGGACGATACCGTTGGCAGCGTTGTGATCCAAACCCCGAACTTTTTTGGCAACATCGAGCCGATGCAGGAACTGGAAAAAGCCGTGCACAAAAACCCCAAAGCTTTGCTGGTCAGCGCGGTTGACCCCATTTCCCTGGCAGTTTTGGCTCCGCCTTCCAGCTATAATGCCGACATCGCCGTTGGCGAAGGCCAGGCCCTTGGAAATGGAATGTATATGGGTGGGCCGCTCTTTGGCTTTTTTGCCACGCGCTTGGAAATGGCCAGATCCATGCCCGGCAGGATCGTTGGCGGAACCGTGGATATCGAGGGAAAACGCGCCTATGCGCTCACACTTCAAGCCCGTGAACAGCATATCCGCCGCGAAAAAGCCACTTCGAATATCTGCTCGAACCAGTCGCTATGCACCCTGGCAGCAACGGTTTACATGAGCCTGCTGGGACGTGAAGGTTTGATCGAGGTTGCCACCCAGAGCGCTCAAAAGGCTCACCATCTGGCAAACAAGCTGGCAGCCATCAAGGGCTTCTCCCTGCCCTTTGCCGGCGTGCCTTTCTTCAAGGAATTTGTGTTGCAATGTCCCGTTCCCGCCGCCCGTGTGGTTGAAGACATGCTGAATCAAGGCATCTACGCCGGAGTGGATTTGGCTCGCTTTGGAATGGATGAGCGCTGGCTTTTGATTGCGGTCACGGAAAAGAAGGCTTTGAGCCAGATCGATGAATATGTGGAAGCTTTGGCGGAGATGAATTATGAGTAAGACAATTTTTGAACACAGCATCCCCGGACGCAAGGGTGTGACCCTGCCCCCGCGGGAATTGGATACCCAGCTGAAAGACATCATTCCATCCGAATTTTTGCGCAACGAACCGGCGCGCTTGCCCGAGGTGAGCGAACTGGACGCCATGCGCCACTATATCGGGCTTTCCCGCAAAAACCATTTCATCGAAAAAGGGCTTTACCCGCTGGGAAGCTGCACGATGAAATACAACCCCAAAATCCACGAAAAACTGGCGGCAAAATCCTGCTTCAGCCAGCTTCATCCCTATCAGCATGAGCTGACCCTGCAGGGTTCCCTGGAAGTCTTGTATGAATTGCAAAAAGATCTGGCGGAAATTTCCGGCATGGCTCAGGTGACGCTGCAGCCCGTTGCCGGGGCGCAGGGTGAATTCACCGGCATCAAAATCATCGACGCCTACCACAAAGCCAAAGGCAACCTGCATAAGACCAAGATCGTTGTGCCAGACAGCGCACACGGAACTAACCCCGCCACCTGCGCGCTGGTGGGTTATGATGTGGTGGAACTGCGTTCGGATGAGCGCGGGCGCTGCGACATTGAACACCTGCGCAGTATTGTGGATGAAAACACCGCGGGGTTCATGCTTACCAATCCCAACACTTTGGGCCTTTTTGAAGACCAATTGGAAGAAATTGCCCGCATCATCCACGATGTGGACGGTCTCATCTATATGGACGGCGCAAACCTGAACGCCATCATGGGCATCGTTCAGCCCGGAAAGGTTGGCTTCGACATCATCCACTTCAACCTGCACAAAACTTTTTCCACTCCACATGGCGGCGGCGGACCCGGAGCCGGTCCCGTTGGCGTGGTGGAAAAACTGCTGCCCTTCCTGCCTGTGCCGATGGTGGCAAAAGATGAAGACCGCTATTTCCTGGACTACAGCCATGCAGATACTTCCATCGGAAAAGTGCACAGCTTCTATGGAAACTTTGCCGTTTTGCTGCGTGCTCACATCTACATCAAAATGCTGGGACCCGAAGGCGTGCGCCGCGTTGCAGAAAACGCCGTGATCAATGCCAACTATCTGATGGCGCTGCTGAAAGATCACTACCACATTCAGCATCTTGAATATTGCATGCACGAGTTTGTGGCAGACAGCCTTTGGCAGAAAAAAGAATATGGCGTGAACACCCTGGATATCGCGAAAAGACTGCTGGACAAAGGTTTCCATGCCCCAACGGTCTATTTCCCCCTCATCGTTCCGGAAGCCATGATGATCGAGCCCACGGAAACCGAAAGCAAGCAGTCAATCGAAGCTTTCGCCGATGCGATGATAGAAATTGCGCAGGAATGCCTCGAGAATCCGGAATTACTTAAAGAAGCTCCTCTCACCACTCCGGTGCGCAGGGTGGACGACGTTCGTGCCGTGAAATTTTTGGACGTCTCCCATCCCTTTGAGGGAGCCCAAGATAAATAACAGCTTTTTGGAGAAGCAAATGAAGAAAACACTAACCATTCTGGTGGGCATCCTGGTTCTGGCGGTTGGCCTTTCGGCAAACGTCAAGCTGGGCTATGTGAACACCGACCGGCTGATGATGGAAAGCAACGAAGCCGCCGAGATTGCGCGCCTTTTCAACCTTGACAAGCAAAACTGGACGAACCAGATCAAACAATTGGACGACCAGATCAAGCAGATGGAACGCAATTTCGAGATCGACAAACTCACCAAGACCGAAGCTGCAAAGCGGGATGCCCAAGCCAAGATCGACGCCAAAAAATCCGAGGCGGGACGCCTTTTGGAAGAATATTTCGGTGAAGGCGGCCGCGCTGAACAGCGTTATCGCGAATTGATTGAACCTCTTACGCTGAAGATTCACAACCTGATCGTGAAAACTGCGGAAGATGAAAAATATGACATGATCTTCGATGTGAGCATGGGAACGGTCCTATACGCCCTTCCCACGATGGATCTCACCGAACAGCTTTTGCTCGAACTGAATAAGGACACCCTGCCTCCTCCGGATGATGGATTCCTGAAAAACGAGCTGGAATTTGACGATCCCTTCAAACACGACGACCCATTCAAAACCGACGATCCCTTTGGCGACGGCGGTTTTAAGGACGACCCTTTCCCAGACTTCAAGCCATGAGGCGTTTTGGGACCGCACTGAGCGGAAAGCGCATCCAGGAAATTTGTGGGGGAAACTTCCGCGGCGATGAGCGGCGGGAGTTTTCCTGCGTGGCAGAGCTGGCACAGGCTCAGCCGGATTGCGTTGCCTTTTTTGAACAGGAAAAGCTGCTGGAACAGGCGCAAAGTTCGGCGGCAGGCCTGATGATCTGCCCTCCGGACAAGGCGGAGCTTTTGCCCGGACGCGATTTGCTGCTGCATCCCAAGCCGGGTTTGGCAATGCTGAAGCTGGCAGGCTGGTGGCTGCAGGATTTGCACCCCAAGCCGCCTGCGGGCATCCATCCCAATGCAGTGGTGGATCCTGCAGCTCAGGTGAGCCCTGAAGCGCATCTTGGCCCCTTTTGCGTGGTGGAAGCGGCTTGCATCGTTGAAGCTGGAGCCGTCATCGGCGCCAACTGCCATCTGGCGCAAAACAGCCGCATCGGCAAAGGCAGCCTGCTTTTTCCCAAGGTGAGCGTTTACCCGGATTGTGAAATCGGGGAAAACTGCATCGTTCACAGCGGTGTCGTGATCGGAGCGGATGGATTCGGCTTCCGCTTTGAGGATGGAATTCAGATGAAGGTGCCGCAGGTGGGGAACGTAATTGTTGGAAACGATGTGGAAATCGGAGCCAACAGCTGCATCGACCGCGCGACCTTTGGTTCCACCTCCATTGGCGACGGCTGTAAGATCGACAACCTGGTGCAGATCGGCCACAACTGCCGCATCGGCAGGCACAGCATCCTCTGCGCGCAGGTTGGTTTGGCAGGCAGCACCGTGGTGGGAGATTATGTGTATCTGGCTGGCCAGGTGGGAGTTGCGGGACATTTGACCATTGGGGACCGCGCCGTGGTTGGCGCTCAAGCCGGAGTCACGCGCGACCTGCCCGCAGATGGACTCTATTGGGGCACCCCGGCTATCGAAGCCAAAACCCAAAAACAGATCACGGTTTTGCAAAGAAAACTTCCCGAGATCTATAGTCAGCTGCGCTGGCTGATGAAAATAAAGGATACTAAGCCATGACTGATAACAAATACACCATACAAAAACCAGTGAGCTTCACCGGCATCGGTTTGCACTCAGGAGAAGCTGCCACAGTTTATTTTAAACCGGCTTCCGAGGATGAGGGCATCGTCTTTATCCGCACTGATCTGCCCGAAGCTCAAGAGATTCCTGCTGTCATCGAAAACGTTGTGGATATTTCCCGCGGGACCACGATTGGGCTGAATGGTTCCACGGTTGGCACCATCGAACATGTTCTGGCTGCCATCGTGGGTTTGGGAATCGACAATATCCGCATCGAAATCGACGGCGGGGAAGTGCCCGTTGGAGACGGTTCCGCATTGCCATATCTGGAGTTGCTGAAAGAAGCAGGCCTTCAGGAACAAAAGGCAAAGCGCGAATATTTCGAATTTGATGAAGCCATCAGTTTTTCAAACCCTGAGGAGAATGTGGATGTGGTGATCGTGCCCTCAAACGAGCTGAAAATCAGCTTTATGGTGGACTATCAGCATCCCTATCTGGGCACTCAATACACCTTTTTGCCCGGCATCAGGGATTTTGAAAAAGAGTTCGCCGGAGCCAGAACCTTCTGTTTTATCAATGAGATACTTGAACTTAGGCGGCGGGGTTTGATCAAGGGCGGATCCTTGGAAAATGCGCTGGTGATCGGAGAGCCGGAAATGGCTGAGGAAGAGCTGGAAAACCTGCGCGAAGTTTTTGAATATGACGAGCCCATCACCGTTTCCCAGCAGGGTATTTTGAACAGCCATCCCTTGCGCTATCACAACGAATATGTGCGCCACAAGGTGGTGGATCTGCTTGGCGATATTGCTCTTTTGGGTGTTCCCATCAAGGGTCACATTCTGGCTGCGCGCAGCGGACACAAAACGAACGTGGAGCTGGTGAAAAAACTGCGCAGCATCCAGGTGACTCAGGAACTGAAAAAGAAATATATGAGCGATGCGCAACAAGATGCGGTCTTTGATGTGAACGCCATCATGCGCATCATTCCGCATCGCTATCCATTCTTGCTGGTGGATAAGATCATCGAGTTCGATCCCGGGAAATCCATTGTCGGCATCAAAAATGTGACCATCAACGAGCAGTTTTTCCAGGGACATTTTCCCGGGCATCCCATCATGCCGGGTGTTTTGATTGTGGAAGGGATGGCTCAGGCTGGAGGCATCATCCTGCTGCGTCAGATGGAGGATCCCGCTGAATGGGTGGCATATTTTGCCTCCATCGACAACGTGAAATTCCGCAAGCCGGTGTTGCCTGGAGACACCCTGCGCTATGAGATGAAGGTGGTTTCGCTGAAGCGCAGCCTTGCCAAAATGCACGGCGAAGCCTACGTTGGAAACGACAAAGTGGCGGAAGGAGACTTCATGGCCATTTTGCAGAAAAAAGAGCAGTGACCAGCATCCATCCAAGCGCAATTGTGAGCCCTGAGGCCGTGATCGGAGAAGGCTGTCAGATTGGACCCTTCTGCCAGATCGGAGCCGATGTGGTTTTGGGAAAGGGAAACAGTTTGGGGTCAAACGTAATCATCGATGGCTGCACCCAAATTGGCGACAACAACCGCTTTTTCCCTTTCTGTGTGATCGGCAGCGAATCCCAAGACCTCAAATATCAGGGTGGAAAAACCGGTTTGCGCATTGGCAGTGGCAACACCTTCAGAGAATTCGTCACCATTGCACGATCCAGCAGCGAAGGGGGTCAAACCGTTTTGGGCGACCGCAACCTCTTCATGAACTATGTGCATGTGGGTCATGACTGCGTTGTCGGCTCAGGCTGCATAGTGGCAAATTCGGTGCAGATGGCAGGACATTTGGTTATCGGCGATGAGGTCAATATCGGCGGCATGACCGCTATTCACCAGTTTGTGCATGTGGGCGTGCATGCCTTTGTGGGCGGAGCTTCCGCAGTGAAAAAGGATATTGCACCCTACACCCGTGGAATGGGAAATCCCTACAAGACAGTGGGTTTGAACAGCGTCGGCTTGATGCGCAAGGGTTTTGACAGCGAAACCGTGGAAGCCATCAAACGCATCTACCGGCTCTTCTATCGGCAGGGGCTGAATGTTTCCCAGGCTTTGGAAACCGCTTCAAAGTGGCATCCCCTCACGCCTGAACAGCAGATTTTTGTGGATTTTGTCCGTTCTTCCCAGCGGGGTTTGTCAAATTGAGCTTACAAGTGTTGACAAAAACTGCTTTGGCGGCATTTGGGACACATCAGGCGCAGGATGAACCTGAAACATCATCACAGGATGTGGAGCCTGCGAAAGTTTTTATAGTGGAGTGTTATCATGGAAAATAGGACATGGGAATACGTGAGCGTATTCATTATGTCCTGGTTGCTCGTTTACGGTTTGACGCCGTTTATAATCAAGCTTGCCAGGGCGCTGAACTTCGTGGATAAACCCGAAGCACGCAAAATGCACCTGACCAGCGTTCCCTACATGGGTGGACTCAGCGTTTTCATCGGTTTTTTTCTGCTTTGCATATATGATGTGAGCCTTTCCGCCAGCCGCAGTTTCGATACCGCCATGCTGGGCTACCTCGGAGGCTCGTTTTTGATCATGCTGATCGGGCTCATCGACGACCGCATGGGCATGAACCCCATCATCAAGCTTCTGGGTCAATTGGCTGTGAGCCTCAGCTTCATCCTCAGCAATTTTCAATTGTCTGAGTTGAATCAGATGTTCGGCTCGGTCTATATCTCTTTGCCGGCCATGGTGCTTTGGATGGTGGGGCTGATGAACGCTTTGAACTTTTTGGACAACATGGATGGCATCCTCAGCGGAATGGCTGGAATTTTGGGCTTGGGATTTTTTGCCTTCAGCATGGCAAACACAAACAACAGCAACGGCTTGGAGATGGCGTTCATCGGGCTCATTTCCCTCAGTTTTGCCGGAAGTGCGTTTGGCTTTTTGCCCTTCAATTTCAATCCCGCGAAGATATTCTTGGGCGACGCCGGCTCGATGTTCATCGGCTATTTTCTTTCCTCGATGGGCATCCTGATGGCGCGATATGCCGTGATGACACAGGAAAACAACCTCTTTTATCTTTTGCCGGTGCTGCTGCTCAGCTATGCCATCTTTGATATTTCTTTGGTGAGCTACACCCGCAAACGCGACGGCAGGCATGTGATGCAGGGAGGGAAAGACCACTCCACCCACCGCATCAACACAGCCCTGGGCTCCATAAAAGTCACGGCTTTGATCATTTACGCCATCAACATCCTGATCGTGCTTACCACCATCATTGTTTTCATGACCGGAAGCGAAGTTTTGCTCTTGGTGGCAACCCTGATGCTGGCTACTTTTTTCATCATATTTGGTCGCAAACTGGACCAAATCCCCATCTTTGTTCCGAGCAACCAAAAGAAGGAAAACTCAAAGAAAAAATGAACGGATTCAAAATTCCGCATATGTCCCGCGCCAGGTTGCGTTTGCAAATGGCGGTGCTTCTTTTGCTGGTGCTTGTGATAAGTGCCTGCGAAATAAACCGCTACAACAGCGCTGAGGACCACTATAACAATCGGCGCTATGCCGCTGCAATTCAGGAATTGGATGACTATATCCGCACCGGAAGCAACGGCGCCCTGATCACCCGCAGTGAGATTTTGCGCGGACAGTGTTACTACGAATTGGGCCTGATGGCCTTGCAGCGAGAGCAGTTCGACCTTGCCATCAAGTTTTTGAAGCTTTCCAATTCCCTGGAATCGGACCAAGCCTTGGCAAGAATCTATAAAAACATGGCAGACGTTGCCTTGCAACAGGATAAACCCAGGCTGTCGCTGGATTTTGTGAACACCATCATCCGCGAGATCCCCAGGTCTGAGATGAAGGCGGAAATGCTTTACCGCAGAATCGGTTTCCAGCTTGACACCTTCATCGACCACGAAGGAGCCTGGCAGGACTATATGACCCTTTTTGACGGCTATCCGAACAACCCGCATGAAGTTGCGGCGCGCAAGCTGGTTCAGCGTATCGTGCCAGCCAGGGTGGATCACGCCAAAAGGCTCTACGCTTCCGGCTACTACAGCGATGCGCTGCGCATCCTGTTTGAGCTGGGAAAATATCCCGTGGTGGATGGCACTGCGAACAACCGCCTGATTGCAGAAGCCTATATTGGCCAGGCGGAAAGCTTTTTGAAAAGCGAAAACTACCTCGAAGCGGATCGAATTTTCCGCATCGCCGTGCAATATGACCCTGCCAAAAAGCAGGAAGTGGACCGCCGTTTGGAGCAAGTCGCCTCGCTTTTCATCCAGCGCGGCAACGAACTGGTTTCCCAGCGCGATTTCGACAACGCTCTGCTCCACTATCAAAGAACCTACGACATCATTCCGGACTATGCCCTTGCAAACCAAGCAATTGCACGCATGAACACAATCCGGGATAACGTTGCCCGTTCCAGTGAGATCCAAACTCAAGCCGAAAAAGCTGAACTGGCGGGAAAGTTTTCCGAGGCGCTGAACCTGTATCGCCAAGCCAGTTCCCTGGACGACAAAGCCGGCCTTGCCACAAAGATTTCCCAGATGCAAAACCTGATTGCAGCCGAATCCAACCCCGCCGCCTTCGCTCAACGCATCATCAACGAATATCGCGGCGGCGTCCTGAATTCCCGCATCAACAGGCAAAAACAAGAGCTGTTGAGAGCATACAGCGCAAACGAAATTCGCGATTCCGGCTGGAAGGTGATGAGCTCATCCGGACAGTTCAAATATGAAGCGCGCTACGATCTGGTAACCCCAACCATTTCATACTATTACGTTTGGCAGGTGAACCTGCGTGACCGCAGCATCACCCCCTTGAATAAACTTTCCGAAAAACTGATGGAGTAAGCATGCGCAAAACGATCTTTCTCCTCTTGAAACAGGCTCAAAGAGCCATTCCATCCTATCTTGCCCTGATTTTCATCCTGATGGCGCTTGCTCCCAGCCTGGCGGCTCAAGAGCAGTTTGACATCAATGTTTTTGCCGACAGCACCAAATATGGCTGGGAAGACTGGCGCGACAGAAACACTTATCGCATGGATCTGATTGATCGCCAAGAGCTTCTGCAGATCTACGAAATGGAATCCAGCCAGATTGGAACTTCCATTTTAAAGTCTGCCATCATTCCCGGCTATGGACAAATCAGCAGCAAAGCCTGGACCAAAGGCACCATATTCTTGGGCGCGGAACTGCTGTCCATGGGGGTTTCGCTTTACTTCTATGATCGCAGTAACTACTACTATGGCAAATACATGGAAGCCACCCAGATTGATGACATCCAGCACTATTTTGCTGCAGCCCAGACGCCCAGATACTATTCCTGGATGTTCATGGCTTTGGGCGCGGTGGTTTGGGGCTACAATATCTACGATGTGATTCTCACCACAGACAGTTACAACGCTCAGGTTTGGCAGGAAATTATGGAACGTCACGGCAAAAAAACCATTAGCATGGGCCCGGATGGGATCCAACTGCGTTTTTAGGATTATTACGATGAAATATAGAAATTTGATTCTGCTCTTAAGCCTCATCCTGCTGGCCTCATGCATGGTGAAACGGAACAATCCCCTCGACCCGGTTGGAAACCCGAATATCATTGTGCCAGATCAAGTTAGCGGCTTGCAATGCTTTGCTTCGGGAACTGGCGCCGCAAATAAATACGTGGAACTGCGCTGGAACGCAAACCCAAGCTTAAACACCGATGGTTATTACATTTATGTGGGCATGGCTTACAATTCTGAGTATGCCGTTGTGGATACGGTTTTCACAAATATAAGCAGTCATGGCGGCAAACCCTGGCACAATGTGAAGGCTGGGGATTATTGGTATAAAGTTTCCGCATTCAGAGACGTTTTTAGCGAGGATGGCATCGCTCAAGGCAAGCTGGAAGGGCGCCGCAGCGAACCCAGATTCGTCAGGGTTCCGGCTTAAAGCTGCGCATGCTGAACCCTTCTGCCGTGTGAAGCCCGGAGGCTGTGTAAGTTGATGAATTCCAAGATATTGGAGGACTTGAACCCCCAGCAAAAAGAAGTTGTGACCGACACCGAAGGTCCGCTTTTGGTGCTTGCCGGGGCGGGCAGCGGAAAAACCCGCAGCATCATCAGCCGCTGTGCCTGGCTTTTGCGCGAAAAAAACGTGCCTCCCTGGAACATTTTGGTGGTCACTTTCACAAACAAAGCCGCGCGCGAACTTCAGGAAAGGCTGGGAGCCATGCTGGGTTTTCCAGTCTCGTCCCTTTGGGTGGGCACTTTTCACAGCATTTGTTCACGCATCCTGCGCTATGAGTCGGCATCCCTGCCTTTTGGTTCAAATTTCAGCATCTACGATGAAGACGACAAAAAATCCCTGCTGAAAAAAATCTATAAAGAGCAGGGCATCGACCCCAAAAAATACCCTCTCCAAAGCGTCCAATCCAGCATCAGCCGCTTCAAAAACCGCTTGCTTCTGCCTCAGGATTTGGATGCAGATTCCCCCAATGATACCAAAAAACCTGAAGACTTTGAAAGCACCGTCCAGCGCGTCTATGCGCTCTACCAGCAGAGGATGCTTTTGAACCAAGCCTTGGATTTTGACGACATTCTGCTCTACACTGCCAAGCTTTTGGAAAGCAATTCCACGGTTCGCGCAAAATACAGCGACATCTTCCGCTACGTGATGATTGATGAATATCAGGACACAAACCAGGCGCAGTTCGAAATAGTCTATCAAATCGCACAAGGTCACCAGCGCGTCTGCGTGGTTGGGGACGATGACCAGGCCATCTATAGTTTCCGCGGCGCCACGGTGCGAAACATCCTTGAATTTGAAAAGGATTACGACCAGGTGCGCCTCATCCGCTTGGAGCAAAACTATCGCAGCACCTCACGCATCCTGGATTTGGCAAATGCCATCATTCGGCACAATCGCCACCGCCACCGCAAAGACCTTTGGAGCGAACTGGGCGAAGGCGAAAAGCCAGTCCTGTTCAGCTTCCAAAACGAGACTGAAGAAGCCGACGAAACAGCCCAAATGGTGATGAAACTGAACCGTGAAGGCCTGCCTTACAGCCAGATGGCAATTTTGTATCGCACAAACGCCCAATCCCGCGTTTTCGAATATGCCTTCACCCAAAACCGCATCCCGCATTCCATCGTGGGCAGCCTCCATTTTTACCAACGCAAGGAAATCCGCGACCTCCTTGCATATCTCACCGTTTTGGCAAACCCTGCGGATTCGGAAAGCCTTTTGCGCATCATCAACGAACCTCCCCGCGGCATCGGTCAAACCACGGTCACACGCCTGCTGGGACACGCCGCAAAGATCCGCAGTCCGCTCTATCAAGCTTTGCAGATCAGCCATGACATAACCGAGATCGGCCCCGGCATCCGCAAAAAGCTGGCGGAATTTGCTCAAAGTATCGAAGGCTGGAGACGTGCGGCACAACACACTCCGGTACTGGATTTGGTGAAGGAAATCCTTGATGAGCTTGACCTGATCTCTTTTTACAAACGCAGCCAGGATCCCAAGGACATTTCCCGCGTGGAAAACCTTGTGGAATATGTAAGTTCGGTCAGCGAATTTGCCGAACATTGGGCGGAGGAACACGGCAAACCCGCTCTGCTGGCGGATTATCTGCCCTTTGTGGCTCTGCAAACGGATATGGACATGGCAGACCGCAAGGAAGACAGCGTGCGCCTCATGACCCTCCACAACGCCAAGGGGCTCGAATTTGACTGCGTTTTCATCACCGGCTTGGAAGACGAACTCTTGCCCCACCGCATGAGCATGGGCACCAGAACTGAAATTGAAGAAGAGCGCCGCCTTTTCTACGTTGGTGTGACCCGCGCCAAAACCAAGCTGCTACTGAGTTACGCCCGCTCCCGGCGCATCTATGATTCTTTTTATTTTACAAAACCCAGCCTCTTTTTGCAGCAGCTTGACGCCAAACTCTTCGCAGGCCAAAGCGACCAGGCAGACTTTGTGCCCGGGCAGCATAAGCGCACCAAGGTTCGGAGCCGTATCACCGAGAAGGACAAGCAGTTCCGCATCGGCCAAAAAGTGTGGCATTCCGAATATGGCGAGGGGGTGGTTCTCAGCGTGGACGGCGCCGGAATGGATGCCCGGCTCACAGTTTCCTTCAAAACCGGCAAACTCACCAAAATCATCGGAACCTTCATCAACACCGAGCCAATATGAACCTTTACGAACGGATTCTGCCATATCTGCAGGCCTCTCCCTTTTTTCGAAGCCTGACCGCTCTGGTTTCGGACGCGCAAAGCCATCAGATACATCATCTTAACCAAAGTGCCCGCGCCCTGGTTGCGGCTCATCTTTGGTCCCAAACCAACAAGAATATCCTGATCGTTTCGCAGGATGATATCATCGCGGAAGACATCTGGGACGACCTCTGCGCCTTCATCGGCAGCCAAAACGCCCACTATTTGCCAGACTACGAGATCCTGCCCTATGAAGAACGCTCGCCGCACTATTCCATCCGCGCCACGCGCATGCTCTGCATCAACAAGGTTTTGGAAGGCAATCCCGGCGTTTACAGCCTTTCCATCCGAGCGCTGTCGCGTCTGCTTCCACCTTTGAAAAACATTGCCAGCCACATTAAGACCCTGACCCCCGGCATGGAATATGCGCCCGAAGAACTGGCGCAAGACCTTGTGAACATGGGCTTTGAAGTTCAATATCAGGTGAACAAGGTTTTTCAGGTGGCACGCCGTGGCGGCATCATGGATATTTTCAGCCCACCCGCGCTCAAACCGGTTCGCCTGGAGTTTTTTGGTGATGAGATCGTCTCCATGCGCCATTTTTCCCCAAGCTCCCAGCGTTCCGAACCCGGTGAGGTTTCTTCCTACCGGCTGATCCCCTCGCGCGAATTTTCTTTGGACGATATCCGCGCCACCAGTCCGCTGATGGCAACAATCCGCAACACAGGCTTTTACGAAGGCATCGAAAACCAATACAGCCTGCTTTTGGATGAACTCTGCAGCTTTGCAGACTACTTTTCCCCCGATCAGCGGCTGCTACTTTTTTCCAACTACAGCTATGTCCACGAAGAATTTGAACAGTTGTCGGATCAGGTGTATCAGCAATACAGACGGGAACTTAAGAACACCACCAAGGCCAAGCTCAGCCCTCCTGAAAGGATGATGATAGACGACGCCAAGCTCAGCGAACTGCGGCGTCCCGGAAACACACTCCTGCTTTCCCAAAGCGAATTCATGCTGCCTTTTTCAGCCCAGGGACACAGGGCTCCCTGCGAGGCACAGCCTTCCTTCAGCGGCGATCTTTCCCTTTTGGCTTCCGCACTTCAGAACATGCAGGAAAAGGGCAGCGACCCCATCCTGCTCTTCGACAATCCCGGCCAAGCCCGCCGCATGCAGGAACTCCTGGACGATTTCAACGTACAGGCCCGTTCCCATCTCGGTGTTTTGCACGAAGGATTCAACGTAACCGATTGCGATCTGGCGCTCTGGACTGATCATGAGATCTACAACCGCTACCGCCGCAAGCGCTATGCACCGCGCTTTGCCCCCGGCGAAGAGATTGTGGACTACGAAAGCCTCAAACCTGGTGACTACGTTGTGCATGTGGACCACGGCATCGGCATTTTTGAAGGCATGGAAATCATTCGCTTGGACGGGCAGGAAACCGAATGTCTGGTGCTGCGTTACGACAGGGGGGACAAGGTTTTCGTGCCCACCTGGCAGCTTAAACTGGTCAGCAAATACGTTGCCGAGGAAGGAACCGCGCCCACCCTGAACCGCATCGGTTCGCCCAAGTGGCAAAACACCAAACGCAAGGCCGCCCAGCAGATCGAGCTCATCGCTGCCGACATCGTAAAGCTCTATGCAGAAAGAAGTTCCCGGGTTGGCATTGCTCATGCGCAGGATTGCCCTTGGCAAAAAGATTTGGAAGAATCCTTCATTTTCGACGACACTGCCGACCAAACCCGCTCCACCGCTGAGATTAAGGCGGATATGGAAAGCCCGAGTCCCATGGAGAGGCTGCTCTGCGGGGATGTGGGTTTTGGCAAGACCGAGGTGGCAATCCGTGCCGCTTTCAAAGCCGTTTGCGGGGGTCGCCAGGTCGCCGTGCTTGTTCCCACCACACTTTTGGCGGAACAGCATTGGCGCGTTTTCAGCCAGCGTCTGGCTCAATATCCGGTCCGCATTGCCATGCTCAGCCGCTTTCGCAGCAATTCGCTGTTGAAGGAAGACCTCGAAGGCATCGCTTCCGGCAAGGTGGATATTGCCATCGGCACACATCGCATCCTTTCAAAAGACATCCATTTTCCAAAATTGGGCTTGCTCATCATCGACGAGGAACAGCGCTTCGGCGTGCGCCACAAGGAAAGGCTGCGCAAGCTGCAATCCAATGTGGACACGCTCTATATGAGCGCCACACCCATCCCGCGAACCATGAACATGGCCCTGGCGCGCCTGAAGGAAATCTCCCTGATGCAAACCTCGCCCAAGGAAAGGCTGCCCATCCGCACCATCATCACAAATCGCGACAGCGAGGTGATCCGCGATGCCATCCGCCGTGAGATCGACCGTGGGGGTCAGGTTTTCTTCATCCACAACCGCGTGCAAACCATTGAGACCGTTGCCGCTGAATTGCGCGACCTCATGCCCGAGGTAAATTTCGTCGTGGGCCATGCCCAAATGCCTCAACAGTTGTTGGAAAACGTGATGCGCGCCTTCATCGAGCGCGAAGCGCAGGTGCTGATTTCCACCACCATTGTGGAAAACGGCATCGACATCCCCAATGCCAACACCATCCTGGTGGATCGTGCCGACACCTTCGGCCTTGCCCAGCTTTATCAGATGCGCGGACGCGTGGGACGCTCGAACCGCCGAGCCTACGCCTATCTGCTCATCCCCCGCGGCACCACCGATGTGGCTCGCAAACGCTTGGAAGCGCTCACCCAATACGACTATCTTGGCGCGGGATTTCAAGTTGCACTGCGCGACCTAGAACTGCGCGGGGCGGGCACCATCCTGGGCACCAAGCAAAGCGGCATCATCCAAAACATCGGCTTCAACTACTATAACAAGCTGCTGGAGGAAGCCATCGGCGCCGCCCAAAGCGGAACCGGCATCATCGATGCCATCAACAATCCCCAGCCCAAACGCAAGCTCACCACGGAAATAGACCTCTATTTTCCTCCAGAATATATCACCGACGACGAACAGCGCCTTGCCATCTATCGCAGGCTCAGCGGTTTTGAGGCTGTGGAGGAAATCGAGGATTTTGAAGCCGAACTGACCGACCGCTTCGGGCCCCTCCCCGAAAAAGCGGCGTGGCTGCTGATGTATTTCAAACTCAATATCCTGGCAAAGCAGGCTGGTCTGCAAAACTGCCACGTGCGCCACAACACGCTCACCATGGATTTCAAGGCCGACAAGCTGCCCCCGCGGGAAAAAATCCTGGGCTTTGGCGGTAAAATCGACCAACATATCAGCTTTGACGCTGCCAAAGGACTAAAGCTGATGATTAGTTTGGACAAGGATTTGGAATACAAGGATCAGTTTTCCGAAGCCCTCAAGCTCATCGAAACCTACATCAATTCCTGACTTTCCCCGTCACCATGGGGGCTTCCTTGAGCCCAAAAAATCCGCCATCTTTGTGCCTCCCGTCAAGCACCTGCGAAAAATTGGGGAGGCTTGCCAGGATCAGACAGGCTGGAACCGGGATGGGCTCAAGGGAGAGCCTATGCGGCAGGCTGAATTTTGCTTTCAGGTGACCGGGTTTGCTCACAAAAAACAGGGATGCCGGACTGATCGGCACCCCTGAATATCATATCTACTATAAATCAGCTAGGGTTAAGGCGGGTTTTTAGACCATCTTAATCGCTTTCTTGGGGCATTTGGCCACACAGATTTCACAACCCACGCACTTTTCGGGATCAACCTTGTGAACCTGTTTCAGTTCGCCGCTGATGGCTTGAACCGGGCAAACCTTGGCGCAGATGGTGCAGCCGATGCAGAGGTCCTCTTCGATCAAGGCCTTTTTGCGCAGACCTGCCAGAAGGTCCTGTATGCTCTTGGTGGGGCAGACCGTGGCGCAGATGCCGCAGTTGATGCACTTTTCATAGTCGATGCGGGCAAGGTTGTTTTCAATGGTGATGGCTTCCACCGGGCATTTTTTGGCACAGATGCCGCAGCCGATGCAGGGAAGTCCACTTCCGCAAACCTGTTTTGCCAGGGGACCTTTGTCCTTCGAGGAACAGCGGATATAAACGTTTTTGCTGACGGGGACAAGTTCGATGAGCTGGCGCGGGCAGGCTTTCACGCAGGCCCCGCAGGCAGTGCATTTTTCGGGGTCGATCACGCGCATGCCGCAGTCGTTGATGCTGATGGCGTCGAATTTACAGACGCGGAAGCAGTCGTTGTAGCCCAAACATCCGTAGGAACACATACTGGGTCCGCCGGCAATGTTCACCGCCGAAAGGCAGGATTCTATGCCCTCATAGGCATATTTCCATTTTGTGTTTTCATGACCACCGGAAGTGCAGTGATAAACGGCGATGCGCTTTTCCAGTGCGCCGGCTTCGGCGCCCATGATGCGGGCAATGGCTTCGGCGATTGCGGCTCCGCCAGGAGCGCAGAGATTGCAGGCCGCGCCTCCGTTCACGATGGAATCGGCATATCCGGAGCATCCCGCGCCGCCGCAGGCACCGCAGTTTGCACCGGGTAAAAGTTCAAGGATCTGCTCCACGCGGGGGTCGATCTTGACCTCAAAAACCTTGGAGGCAAAAGCCAGGATCAGTCCGAAAATCAGGCCCATGGCGCCCAGAATGATGACGGGGGTCAGGATTTCGGAGAGCCCCGCAGCCAGGATAACGGTGAAAGCAAGATTGTGCATGCTTTTCTCCTCAGATTTTGAGGCCCATAAAGCCGTAAAAAGCCAGAGCCATGGTGCCCGCCAGAATCATGCCGCTGGCAAAGCCTTCCATGCTTTTGGGAAGGTCCACCAATGCCAGGCGCTGGCGGATTCCCGCCATTGCCAAAAGCACAAAGGTGAAGCCCACACCGGAAAGCAGGCCGTTCAGGGTCGCCATCAAAAAGTTGTGGGTGCTGCCATCGGCCTGGGGGGTGATGTTCAAAATTGCCACACCCAGCACGGCGCAATTGGTTGTGATCAGAGGCAGATACACGCCCAGGGATTTATAGAGAGCGGGGGCGTTTTTTTGGATCACCATTTCCACAAACTGCACCAAGGCGGCGATGGTGAGGATGAAAGCCAGGGTGCTGAGATAGGTAAGGTCGTATGGCACAAGCAGATATTGGTAGATGAGGTAGCAGATGGCGGAGGCCATGGTCATCACAAAGATCACTGCCATGCCCATGCCGAAGGCGGAATCCATCTTTTTGGAAACGCCCAGATAGGGGCAGAGTCCCAAAAAGCGGGAGAGTACGAAGTTTTGGATGAAGATGGCGCTGACCGCCATCACGAAAAGTTGTCCCAGGAAATTCATTGAAATCTCTCCTTCAGCAGATTGATGGCTGCCATCAGCAAGCCCAGGGTTATGAAGGCGCCGGGAGCCAAGATTGCGATCAGCATTGGGTCGTAGGTCTTTGGCATCACGCGCAGTCCTGCCCAGGTGCCATTGCCCAAAATTTCACGGAAAGTGGATACAACCACCAGCGCCAGGGTGAAGCCGAGCCCCATGCCGATGCCGTCGGCGAGGGAGTTGAGCACGTTGTTTTTGTTTGCGAAAGCCTCGGCGCGTCCCAGGATGATGCAGTTCACCACGATCAGCGGGATGAAGAGACCCAGAGACTTATGCAGTTCAGGCAGGTAGGCGCCCATCACCATATCCACCACGCTCACAAATGCCGCGATCACAACCACATAGACCGGGATGCGGATTTTGTCTGGAGTGATGTTTTTGATCAGGGAAATCATCACGTTCGAGCAAACCAACACGAAGGTGGCAGCCATGCCCATGCCGATGGCGTTGTTCACGGATGTGGAGGTTGCCAGCGTGGGACACATGCCCAAAACGATCACGAAAATCGGGTTTTCCTTGATCAGACCTTTGGTAAGTTCTTTGACAAAGCTCACGGTTTCGGCTCCTTTTCTGCTTCGGCGGAAAGCTCGGCTTGGATCAATTGCACCGTTTCGCGCAGGGAGTTTGCGATCGCGCGCGTGGTGATGGTGGCTCCGGTGAGGGATTTGATCTTGCCGCCGTCTTTGTCCACCAGCAGTTCATCCGGGGCAAGTCCCTTAAATTTTGCGGAAAAGCTTTCCTGGATGCAGTTTGCGCCCAAGCCTGGGGTTTCAGCTTGTTCGATCACCTGGATGTTGATGATCTTAAAATCCGGATCAAGCGCCGCCATGGTCTTCACATTGCTGGAATAGCCAGCCTTCGCAGCTGTGAAGGTGTAGCCCTTCAGCTCGCCGGTTTTTTCGTCTTTCGCCTCGTAATATTCGATGGAATCGGCTTCAGGCACGGCGATGGTCTTCAGTTCAAAAACGGCGTCGGGAATCAGGGCGGAGCGCGCTTCCTCGGCGGCTTTGCTTTTCAGTTCTTCGATCTTGGGCTTGGTGGCGGAATTTACAAAAGCCAAAAGGGCTGTCGCCACCACACAAAAGGCCAGCAGGATGAGGCCAAGCTTTAGATACAGTTTCATTTTTTCACCTTCCCAAATGCTTTTGGCATGGTCAACATATCGATGAGCGGGGTCATCACGTTCATAAATAAAATGGAATAGGAAACGCCTTCAGGGTAGCCTCCCACAAGGCGGATGATCACAGTCAAAACCCCACAGCCAACTGCATAGATGATGCGTCCCGGCTTTGTCATGGGGGTGGTTGTGTAGTCTGTGGCCATGAAAAACGCACCCAGCATCAAACCGCCCGCAAAAAGGTGGAAAAAGGGCAGGGTGAGCGAATAGCCGCTGCCTTTGATGCCGCCAAAGAAAAATGTGAGCACAAACACGGTGAGCAGATAGAAGAAGGGGATGCGCCATTCAATGATCTTGCGCCAAAGCAGATACACGGCGCCCAAAAGCAAGGCAAAAACGGAGATTTCACCGATGCAGCCGCCAACGTTTCCCCAAAATAGGTTTTTGAGGGTGCCGAGGTCGATGAGTCCGTTGAAAATCTTTTGGCTGAACTCCGGATAGATATTCGGGTCGCGAATCAACTGCGCCACTTTCAAGGGGGTGGCGCCCGTAACCAGGTTATGCACTTTGGGCGCGACGGTTTGCAGGTTTGAAGCGATGGCATCCAGATTTATGCCGCTCATCACGGCGCTTTTGGAGGTTTTCACCCAGCAGCTTCCAGTCATCAGCGAAGGCCACGAAGCCAGCAGAAAGGCTCTTCCCAAAAGGGCTGGGTTCACGGGATTGTTGCCCAAACCGCCAAAGACCTGTTTGCCAATGGCGATGGCAAAAACCGAACCCACCACAGGCAGCCACCAGGGCGAACCGGCGGAGATATTGTAGCTCAAAAGCATGCCGGTGAGCACGGCGGAGCCGTCTGTAACGGTGATGGGAACCTTGCGGAACCACTGGATGAGGGCTTCGGTGGCCACTGCGGACACCACTCCCAACAGCGTGAGCCAAAGCGAGCGAAGTCCAAAATAATAAACGGCAAAAACCAGCGCGGGAATGAGTGCAATCACCACATTCCACATCACGCTGGGAATGCTGGTGCGATCATGTAGGTGGGGTGCGGGCGAAACTTTGTATTTTTCAGTCATTCAAAACCTCACTTTTGTCCGCGTTGGGCTGCGGCATGACGGATTTTACCGCGGTCTATCCACTGCACCAAACGGATGTGGGCCGGGCAAACGTAGGCGCAGCTTCCGCATTTGATGCAGTCTTCCAAGCCGCAGCGCAGGGCGAGGGTCAGATCGTCCGCCTTGACGGCCTGCACCATCATGCTGGGCATCAGGTTCATGGGGCAAACATCCACGCAGCGGGCGCAGCGCAGGCAATTTCGCTCCTCGATGCTGCCGGCTTCTTTTTGGCTCATCAGCACAAGGCCGGAACTGCCTTTGCCCACCGGCGCTTCCAGGGAAGGCAGGGCAAAGCCCATCATGGGTCCGCCGGAAATGGCTTTGCCGATGGGGGCGTTGGTGCCGCCGCAGTGTTCCACCAAGTCTGCAAATGGAGTTCCGATGCGGGCGCGCAGGTTTTTGGGATTGGCAACGATGCTGCCCGTTACGGCTATCACCCTGTCCACCAGCGGTTTCTTGAAGCGCACGGCTTCATAGATGGCATAGGCGGTGCCAACGTTTTGCACCACCACGCCCACCGCCATGGGCAATCCACCGGCCGGAACCTTTCTGCGCGTGGCGGCGTAAATCAGCTGCTTTTCAGCACCCTGGGGGTAGCGAAGCTTCAGGGGCACCACGCTCAGATCCTTTTCGGAGGCCAGCAGCTTTTTCATCAGGGCGATGGCGTCGGGCTTGTTGGCCTCGATTCCAATCATGCCGCGTTTGGCGGAAAGGGTTTTCATCAGGATCTTCAGTCCGCTGACGATTTCGGGTCCCTTTTCCAGCATCAGCTGGTGGTCCGAAGTTAAATAGGGTTCGCATTCCACACCGTTGAGGATAACCGTGTCGATGGGTTTATCCTCTGGGGGAGAAAGCTTTACAAAGGTGGGGAAGCCCGCGCCGCCCATGCCGCAGATTCCAGCTTCGCCGATGCGTTTTTTCATTTCCTGAGGGGAAAGCTGGAGGAAGTTTTCATCGTCAACCAGATCGACCCACTTGTCTTCGCCATCTGTGGTGATTTCAATGGCCATGGCTGAAGCTCCGGCGGGATGCGGGAACATGTCGATCTTGGTGACTTTGCCGCTGATGGAGGCGTGTTGCGGGATGGATACAAAGCCGCCGGC
This sequence comes from Candidatus Cloacimonadota bacterium, assembly GCA_012728875.1. Taxonomy (GTDB): domain Bacteria; phylum Cloacimonadota; class Cloacimonadia; order Cloacimonadales; family Cloacimonadaceae; genus Syntrophosphaera. The sequence continues at coordinate 13,723 of JAAYEF010000007.1, read as the reverse complement.
GTCGGCGATCTTTTGCCCTGTTTTCACCTCGTCTCCCACCTTCACCAAGGGCTGGGAAGGCGCTCCGATGTGTTGAGACATCGAGATGACTACTCTTTTGGGCAGCGGAAATTCCTCCACTGGGGCGGAGGCGGAAAAATGCTTGTGGTCGTGGGGATGAACTCCCCCGGGAAAGGTTTTGAACCTCATTGACGCTCCCAAACGGCTTGTTGCAAGCCAAAACTTTTGCGTTCCACAAAATACAAACTTGTTTTTAAGGCAAGTATTTTTTTACATTAAGGGGGCAAAAAAGCGTTGGAAAGCATAAAAAAAAGGCGCTGGAGAAGTTCCAACGCCTTATATTGGAGGGTTTTACTCTTTTTTATTCGTATCTGAGAGCGTCGATTAAATTCAGGTTGGCAGCTTTGCGGGCGGGATACCAGCCAAAGAAGATGCCGATCAGGCAGGAAAAGCCAACGGAAAGGAAAACTGACCAAGGCGTCACCAGGATGCTCCAGCCCATGGTTTTACCCAAAATCGAGGCCAAAGCCCAGCCCAGGGCGATGCCGAGAAGTCCGCCCAGGATGCTGATGGCGATGGCTTCCACCACAAATTGGAACAGCACATCGTTCTTTCCAGCGCCCACGGCCATGCGGATGCCGATTTCCTTGATGCGCTCGGTCACCGAAACCAGCATGATGTTCATGATGCCGATGCCGCCCACCAACAGTGAAATTCCGGCGATGCTCGCCAAAAGCACGGTCATCGTGTTTGCAATGGTGTTGGCTGCTTCCGCCACGTCGGTTTGGGAGCTCACCACAAAATCCTCGGTGGTGGTGCCGCTGTGCCTTGCGGGCATCAGGTTTTTTATTTCCTGCTGCACCAAGGGGATACGTTCCTTGGATTCTGCTGAAACGATGATGGTCATAAAACGCCAGCGCATTCCCAGCAAGCGGGTGGCGGTGGTGGTGTATGGCGCCAGAACAATGTCGTCCTGATCACCGCCCATCGTGCTTTGTCCCTTGGATTTCAACACGCCTTTCACGGTGAAGGGGATGTTGCGGATGCGCATGGTTTTACCAACCGGATCCAAGCCCATAAACAGGTTGTCCGCCACGGTCTTTCCAATCACGCAGACCTTGGCGCCGTTTTCCACCTCAGAGGGGTAGAAAAAGTCGCCGGAATCCAGTTCCATGCTGCGGATCAAAAAGAAATCCACGTCCACGCCCTGGATCGATCCGCGCCAGTTGTTGTTGCCATATTTAAGCTGGCCGAAAGTGTTGTAAACCGGTGATGCGTAAAGCACTCCATCCACTTTTTCGCGGATGGCGGCCACGTCGGATTCTTCCAGAGTGTTTCCAGAGCCGGCGGATTGGCGCACCGTGCTTTGCGTATTGCTGAAATTCGACATCACCATGATCACGTTTGTGCCCATGGTGCTGATTTGGTCGTCCACCATCTTTTTGGCGCCCTGACCGATGGCGATCATGGTGATCACAGCCGCCACGCCGATGATGATGCCAAGCATGGTGAGAAAAGTGCGGGTTTTATTGCGCGCCAGGGATTTAAAAGCGATGCGCAGGATTCCAAAGAAGTTCATCAGTCAAGCTCCTCGTCTTCATCCAGTCGGGGCATGGTTTTCAGGTCTTCGCTGGCTTTGCGTGGTTGCGGATTTTGTTTATCGGAAATCACGTGCCCGTCCCTGAAGGTGATAATGCGTTCCGCATAGCTGGAAATATGAGATTCGTGGGTGATGAGCAGCACGGTTTTACCTTCATTGTGCAATTTTTGGAAAAGCTCCATCACCTCAACGCTGGTGCGGGTGTCCAGGTTCCCGGTGGGTTCATCCGCAAGCAGGAAAACTGGGTCGTTCACGATGGCTCTTGCCAGAGCCACGCGTTGCTGCTGGCCTCCGGAAAGCTGATTTGGATAGTGGCGCGCGCGTTCTGCCAAACCCACGGTTTCCAGAGCGTTCATGGCTCGGCTGTGACGCTCTTTGGCTGGGACGCTGTTGGAGTAGAGCAGCGGCAGTTCCACATTTTCCAAAGCCGTGGTGCGGGGCAAAAGGTAGAAGGATTGAAACACATAACCGATCTTTTGGTTTCGCACCTTCGTGATCTGCTGGTCATCCATTTCGTGAACGTTGATGCCATCAAGCTCATAGCTGCCGGAGCTTGGTTTATCCAGGCAGCCCACCAGGTTCATGAAGGTGGTTTTGCCCGAACCGCTGGCGCCCATGATGGCAACGAATTCTCCTTCGTTCACTTCCAGGTCGATGCCGCGCAGGGCGTGCACCTGCACTTCGCCCATGGTGTAAACCTTTGTGACGTCGCGCACTTTGAGCAGGGTTTTGTTTGTCATGACCTTAGAACCTGCCACCCATCCCGGGTCCGCGCAGAGCGCTCTGTCCCTGGGCTTGACTTGGGTCTTTATAGTTCACTCCGGTAATGATTGTGACGTCTGAATCCAGCGGGCTGAGCAGTTCAACGAAAGCACCATCGGAAACCCCGGTGCGAACCGCGATGAGTTCCGGAGTCTTGTCTTTCAAAACCCAGATCATCGACATGCTGGAGCGTCCATTCGAGCCTCCGCCCATCATGCCCGGCGCTCCTCCACCCGGCATTCCACCGCCCCGCATTCCGCCAGGATTTCCGCCGGGACCTCTGCCAGACCTGCCTCCACCGCCGCGGCCGCCTTCAGAATTTTGAGCAGTGGCCTTTGCTGTGTCAGCTTTGCTTTTGCCATTTTGGGCTGTGGCTTCGCTGGGTTTTTCCTGTGAGGGATTGCCCATCAGTTTTTCCATCGCGGATTTGCGAGCGTTCGAGATGAGATCATCCTCCCATTTCAGGCCAAACAGTTTCCACATTTCCTTGGTCGGGGTGAAGCGGGTCGCGGCTTCCGGAATGCGGGGAACGTTGTCCTTGGATTGTGTGATGATGCTCACGTTTGTGGTCATGCCCGGCAGCAGCTTGTGTTCGGGGTTTGCCGCGTCGATGATCACATTGTAGCTCACCACGTTTTGTTCGGAGGTGGATTTCAGCCTGATCTGCTGCACCGAGCCCGTGAATGTTTCCCCGGCGTGGGAATCCACGGTGAATTCCACCGGCAAACCAACTTTGATTTTGCCGATGTCGGCTTCGTCGATGCTGGCGGTGATTTCCATCTGGTCCAAATTGTTGGCGATGGTGAAAAGCGTGGGCGCGTTCATGCTGGCGGCAACCGTCTGTCCTTCAGAAACTTCACGGCTGATGATCACACCGTCGATGGGGGAGGTGATGGTGGCATTGCTCAGATTTTTTTGCGCAGTTTGCAGCTTCAGTTGGCTGGTGGAATAGCTCAGTTCCGCCTGATCCAGCGTGTTTTTCGCCTTTTGCAGGTCATATTCCGAAACCATGTCTTTGGCGCGCAGGGCCTGGCTGTTTTTATACTCCATTCTGGCGTCATCCCGGCTGATGCGGGCTTTGGTGAGATCCGTCTGAGCGGATTCCACGTTTGCCATCAAGATTTCGGTGTCCAGCTTTGCCAAAAGCTCGCCTTTGCGCACGTGGTCGTTATAATCCTTATAAAGTGTTTTAATCGTGCCGGAAACCTCGGTTCCCACTTCCACCAAAACGGTGGGGTTCAGCGAACCGGTGGCGGTCACCACCTCGCGGATGGTGCCATTGCTGATGCTGTCCAGCTTCCATTCCGGCTGGCTTTTCTTTTTGCGAACCTGGGTGAAAATGAGCACGCCGGCGATTACGATTACGGCGATGATGACGTATGTGAGGGTTTTACGAAGTTTCATGTTTATTCCTTACCATTTTCCCAAGATTTGGCGCGAGAGGAGGTTGTTGATGGCTTCCTGCCGTGCCAAAATCTGGTAGCGGTTGTTGTTGTATGAGATTTCGGAATCAATGTATTCCACACGGACCTTGTCCAGTTCCAAAATTTCGATCAAGCCCAGGCGGAAGCGCTCTTCACCCACATTGATCTGGGTTTGCGCCTGAGCCAGTTTTTCGGTGTAAAGCTCGTCCAAACGTTGCAGATAATCCAGTTCCCGGCGCAGGTTCACATATTGGCGGTCGATTTCTTCCAATTGTTGCCGCACTTCCAGTTCCGCCAGGCGCAGGGCAAGGTTTGAACGTTTGCTGCTCTGCCCTTGTTTAAATTGGTTCCACAGCGAATAGCTGAGGTTCAGGGACAGGGTGTGATTTGTGTTGTAGATGTCAAAGTCAAAATCTTTCCCGCTCACGCCGCGACCATAGTTGTATGCCAGGCTCACACGCGGGAAATAGCTCAGGAAGTTTTGGCTGAGGCCCAGCTCTCCGCGTTTCAAATCCGCCTTCAGGAGCTTCACCTTGTTGCTCTGTTCGGGCAGATATTCGGGAACCTCAAAGCCTGTCTCCGGCTCCAGATCCGCCAGTTCAAAGCCCAAATCTTCCATGCGCACCAGCCCGAAAAGCTGACTGCGCTTGGACGCGATGCTGTTTTCCAGTTGCATGATGGAAATGCGCGCGTTCATCACCGCGATTTCGCTTTCCTTCACGTCGAAGCCGGTGTTCTTTCCCAGTTCGTTGAGGGCTTGAGCACGTTCCCAGACCCTGGTTTGAATCTCCAGGTTGCGGTTCAACGACGCCAATTGACTTTGGGTGCTTAGCACATCCAAATAGGCGCTGAAAACGCTATAGGCGTATGAACTGGCACTGGTTTCCAAGCTCAGCTTGGCTTTTTCGGCGTCCAATTTCGCATAGCGGTAGTTGAACCAGGCGTCGTCGTTCAGGCTGATGGTTTTGCTGATGGAAAAACCAGCCTGACTGCTGACATCGGGTTTGGGAGGGTTATCGGGATGATAAAAATCGCCGGTGATGCCAAAATTCAAGCTGGCATCCGGCAGAAGGTTCCATTTTGCAGAGCTCAGACTGCTGAGGCTGGATTCATAGCTCAAACCGGAGCTCTGCATGCCATAGCTGTGCTGCAGTCCGTGTTCCACAAGCTGTTCCAGGCTATACTGTTGCGCTGCCAAGGCCAGTGGCAACAGCAAGAGCAGGACAAAAAAGTGTTTTCTCATGACATGTTCCTTAAAGTGGTAAAAATCTTTCTTAAAAATTGGGTGGCTTGCCACATTTATTATGATACACGTGGACGAGCCAATCCCTGCAAATTTTTTCTATGAAAACAAGATTCCGGGTGCATAGTTTTTCAAGTCCCTCTTTCAGACAAGAAAAATGTCTTACCTTGTGAACAAAGTATGCTTATTTGCCATCCTGAGCAAATAAGATGTCAGCGGAAGTTTTTTCCCTTTGAGCCAAAAGCTGCCGAACAGGCAGGCACCGAAGCGCAGAGTTTACAGGCAAAAACCTCTAAAACCTCACCACCCTTGCCACGGCGCTTTTCCCATTCTGCTGAGCCCGAAGCAGATAGATTCCACTGCCAACGCGGCGTCCATCCTCATCCGATCCATCCCATTTGTGCAGTTTGGATTTTGGAGTCTTTCCTTCAAACAGGGTCTTCACTTTTTGACCGCGCAGGTTGAAAACCTCCACCTTCACGGGTTTTTCATTGTCTTTAAGTTCCACCCTGATCTGGGTTTCGCCGCTGAAGGGATTGGGGAAGGGATTTCCCATGCGGATAACCGGGGTTTCACCACTTTCCCCCGCAATCAGGCTTTCGCCAAAATACTCTGTAAACACATATTCCACCAGCCTTTGAGCCTCATCCTGGTGCATATTGTAGAGCGGAAAACTCAGGGTGCAGATTTTGCCGTCGTGATTCAGGTTCAAAATCCCCACCGCCATATCGTTCAGGCGACCCTGCGGGGTATCGCTCTCATAGTCCGAACCGTAGCTGTAAACCGTTATGCAATCATCAGTTGAGCTCAGTCCCTCCACCCTGGGGATATGCCCGTTCATGGCTTCGCCGGTTTTTTGAGGATCCACTTCAAGGGGCGGGAAATACTCAAATTCGGGAGCGGCGCGCCGGAAGCGGGCTGCGCTGCTGTGATCGGCATCGGCAATGCCGATATAGTCGAATATGAAGGAATCTTCCTCAAATTGAGCCGGATATGCGGAATTCAATCCAAAAGCCAGGCTGGGCATATAAACGCTGAACAGGATGTTTCCTCCCGCTTCAACATATTGGCGCAGAACATCTTGCGCAAAATAGGGTGCGTCCATCTCCGAAAGATCGTTCCCATGCCACAGCAGAGTGGAATATATACCGAGATCCGCCAGCCTGAGTTCTGCATTCCAGGTGTTCAAGTCCAGTTCCGTGGTCTTGAATTTTGCGGCAATGGTCCCATAAAACTCATCCGCCTCTTCGTCCGTGGGCTGGAAAGGATTGGTTCCACTCATATCGGCGGTTTCATCCACGATCAGGATGCCTTGGTTCAGGCTCACGGGGCGGCTTTTCACGCCGCTGGCATAGGGGCTCTGGTTTCCCTGCTGGTCAACCGCGCAAAGGCTGTAATGATAATAGCTTGGCGAGCCAATCACCTCTTGATCCACAAAGCGGTTTTCCTTGATCAATCCGCCAATTTGCGTTCCCAATTCTTCCGGATCGTTGGAGCGGAAAAGCTTGTATCCATCGAGGTCCAGCTCTTGGTTATTATCCCAAACCAGTTCAATGGCTCCATATCGGGGCTGGTCGTTGAAATTCGTGGGTTCCAAGGGCACTGAAAACGGAGTTCCAGTTGTTTGAACCATAAAGCTTTCATTGCCATAAATGTCCACGCTGCTCACCGCAAAATTATAGCTTTTTCCTTCCTCCAAACCGGTGATCACGGCGGAGTTTTGTTCCACCTGCAGGGCTTCGCTCCAATCTTCCAGCAAAGCGCTGTGGTAAACCCTGTAATGATCAAAAATATCGCCCTGAACGCCTTCCCACATCAGCAAAATGGAGTAGCCGTCGCCGCGGTCGTATGCTGTGAGCCAGGATGGTGCTGCAGGCATGTCTGCAAACGAGGCGGCGCAGGCAACGGAGGCCTTGATCACCTCGGCGCAGTATTGGGGATTCAGGTTTGCCACCAAATCGTTGACGGAATGGTAAACCGGAGAAAATTCGCTTTCAAAAAAGTAGATCACATTATAGCCGTGGGTCCAATAGGGAAAACTGTCGCTGCTGCCGCTGTTCATGCTGCCAAAATAGGCGGTCAGATCGGAATATCGATTTGTGATTCTGGCGGCATGATGGCTGTGTTCCATGCTGCCGTCATAAGGCATCAGGCGCACCTGCCAGGGCTGGGGGCTGTTTTGATTGGCAATCATGTCGTGATTCATCATCAGCCGCACCTGTTCGCGCGCTTCCTCGGTTTGAGCGGAATGGTGTTTGGAACCCCAAAGCCCGAACTCTTCAGCGGCGAAGGTCACAAAGCGGATGCTGCAATGGGGCTGATATCCGGCTTCCATCATCACTCTTGCCATCTCCAGGGTGGCAGCGCTGCCGCTGGCATTGTCGTCTGCTCCGGGCGCGAAAACCATTGGGTTGCTATAGGTTATGCAGTCGTGATGCCCGCCCACGATGATATATTCATCCGGATAGATGCTGCCGGGCAGGGTGGCTATAACGTTATACTGCGTGGTGTTTTGCCATTCAAAGGGCTGCAAAACCACATCCGTGAGGCCAAAGTCCAAATACTTTTGGCGAATCCACTCCGCCACCTGCAAACGGTTGTCCGCCAGTGCATAACGCGTTTGGTGATCCTGCAGGCCCTGGATCAGGCTTTCCACCGATGCGGCATTCACCAACGCCACCATCTGATCCACCACGTCGTTTTTTCTGTCACTGAGCTGCGGCGCCGCCAGTTCCGGCGTAAAGACCATCCCTTTCAATTCGATTTTGCTGAAGGGATGGGGGATGAGCAGGCGCAGGTCCACTTCGTCAAGCTCGGTTTCCAGCAGATAGGAGGCCTCCAATTCCAGAAGTATCTTCAGGTCGTTCAGCTCTTGGGGAGCATCAAAAAGCGGGCTTTTCCCTGCCAGATAAAGCTTTTTGCCGGCTTTGACATCGGTGAGCGTCCAAGCTCTGAATCCGGTCTTATCTGCGGGGACCAGCGCAATTGCCCAATCTGCATCGTAGTAGAGGATTTCCGCCTCGCTTTCCGAGAAGCTGCGCAAAGCCTCATATCTGCTCAAATCCGGACTTTTTGAAACAATCTGACGCAAAGGGATGGCTGCCACATAAAAATTCGCGAACAGCCCCAAGCCTAAAAACAGCGCCAGCGCCGCCAAAGTGATCTTTTTCATTCTTTTATCCATGTTTTCAAAATCGGTTTAACCCAATCTTCTTGCAAGATTGATTCCCGTCAAGCCGAAGTTTTTCTTCAGCCCAAGCCAGCCCCGCCCTTGAGCCCAACCAATATACCTCCTATAGACTACCCAAAGACCACCTGAATAAAAATAGGGAGGCATACGGGGAGGAATGCAGGAAGCTTCGGGCTCGGGCCAAGGGAGAGGGCACCCGGGCACGAAAATAATACTTGTTTTAGGGTAGGGCGGCTACTGTATAATTTGGGTTAAATTTGCAGTTTTGGTGATCAAAACTCCCCGGCTCAGCCCTGTCAAAATAGCCCCAAAATGCTATTTGCAGTTTTTGGTGACGATCCAGAGCTGCCCCTCGCGTCACGCGTCCCGATATCAGGGCTTGACATTCTCCCTTGCCTTCCCAAACTGGTTACATAATCAAAATAACCATGAGGCTTCAATGAAAACGAGCTTTCAAAACGTATATCAGATCAAGATCAGCCTGATAGGCTCCAAGCCTTCCATCTGGCGCAGGATTCAAATCCCGGAAAAAGCCACTTTTTGGGATCTTCACGTTGCCATCCAGGATGCCATGGGCTGGGAAGACGACCATCTGCACGAGTTTCAGATCAAAAATGCCGGAAACATAGTTATTGGCATCTCAAGTGACCCCAGAAGTTTACACAGCACCAAAGTGCCCGTGAGCAAATATCTGAACAAGGAAAAAGACAGCATGGAATATCTGTATGACTTTGGAGATAGCTGGTGGCACAAGCTGGTTTTGGAAAAAATACTGCCCAAGGCTCCCAATCAAGTTTATCCCGTTTGCCTTGCCGGCGAAATGGCTTGCCCTCCCGAAGATAGCGGAGGTTTGGGCGGTTACTACTACAAATTGGAAGTGCTAAGCGATCCCCAAGACCCTGATTATAATGATGTTTTGGAATGGATGGGCGAGGATTTTGATCCCAATCATTTTGATCCCAATGAAGTCCAGTTTTCAGACCCTGAATCATGCTGGAATATCGTGGAAAAATATGGTGTGTTTTAACCCAACTATACCACTTTGTCTCAGGAGAAAATAACTCTTATTGGGGAGCTGAGATGCTGAAAGATATTCTGGTCACATACCTAAAAGATCTGCAGAAGATCATCAACCGGGGAGACGCCCGGGAAGAGTCTTTCTATCACTGTTTGAAAGACATGATCGATGCCTATGCCAAGCTGAACCAGATCAGCAAATGCGAAGTTGGCATCCTGCCCAAGGCCACCGAAGCCGGAAACCCGGACTTCCGTGTCTGGGATGGCAAAGCCCACATTACAGGCTATATCGAAGCCAAGAAACCCCAGACCTACAACCTCGACCCCATCGCAGTGAGCGAACAGCTAAAGCGCTACCTGAGCACCTTCCCAAACCTGATCCTCACCAACTTCTATGAATTCCGGCTCTATCAGCATGGACAGCTTGTGGATGGTGTAAGTATCGCCAGCCCCATCAACGCCACCCAGATGCAAAAAACACCTCCGCTCACGAAGGTGGAAGATTTTGCCAATCTGTTGGAGCGCTATTTCAGCTTTTCGCTGCCCGCCATCACAGACCCCAAAAGCCTTGCCGACGCGCTTGCCAAACGCACCCGTTTTCTGCGAGATGAGATTATCACCATCGAACTGGCGGAAGAGGAAAAGCGGGACAAAAAAGTGCTGCTGAACTTCTATGAATCCTTCAAAAAACTGCTGATCAACAACCTGAGCCCACAGCAATTTGCCGACCTCTACGCCCAAACCCTCACCTACGGCATCTTTGCCGCCCGCACCCGCAGCGAAGGAGATTTCAACCGCGAATTGATCTATAAAAACATCCCCGACACCCTGGGCATCCTGAAAAGCATCTTCAAATTCATTTCCTACGAAGAGCCGCCCCAGGCGATGGCGGTGTTGATTGACGACATTGCGGACATCCTTTTCAACACAGACATCCAAAAGATCTTGTATCGTTTTTACACCGAAGGCAAGGGCAGCGACCCCATCGTGCATTTCTATGAAAGCTTCCTCAGCGAATATGACCCCAAGCTCAGGGAAAGCCGCGGCGTTTACTACACACCGGAACCCGTGGTGGGCTACATCGTGCGCGGCATACACAGCCTCCTCAAAAGCCGATTTGACAAGGAAGACGGCTTGGCATCCCCGGACGTGACCATCCTGGACCCCGCCGCCGGAACCCTCACTTTTCCCGCGGAAGCCATCAGGCTGGCAATCCGGGAACACCGCGACAAATATGGCGATGGCGGCATTCACAACCTGATTAAACGCCAGATCCTGCCAAACTTTTATGCCATCGAACTGATGATGGCGCCCTACACCGTGGGACACCTCAAAATCAGCTATCTTTTGGCGGAACAAGGCTATGAATTTGCCGATGATGAACGCTTTAAATTATATCTTTCCAACACCCTGGAGCCGGACACGCCGGAGCAGATTTCGCTGCCCATCGCCCGGGATATCAGCGATGAATGCGTTCTGGCAAACGAAGTGAAACACCGGGAGCCGATTTTGGTGATTTTAGGAAATCCGCCTTACAGTTATGAAAGTGAAAACACCAACAAGTGGACGGAAAAGCTGCTCAAGACGGATATGGACGGCGCACAAAGCTATTACAAGGTCGATGGCGCAATTTTGGACGAAAGAAATCCCAGAGGCTTGCAGGACGACTATGTGAAATTTCTCCGCTTTGCGCAGTGGAAAATCCACAAGGCGGGAAGAGGCATTGTGGGCATGATTACCAATCACGGCTATTTGGACAATCCCACCTTTCGGGGCATGCGCCAAAGCCTGATGAAAACCTTCGACGAAATCTATGTGCTGGATCTGCATGGCAACAGCCTGAAAAAGGAAGTGACGCCGGATGGCGGCATGGATGAGAATGTGTTCGACATCCGTCAGGGAACTGCCATCGTCCTGATGCTGAAGCTTGATTCTGCCTCGAAAGCGGCTGGTGATGCAGGACTGACACAATCTCAGGTTTTCCACCACGAACTTTTCGGATTGCGCCAAAATAAATATGATTGGCTGGACAACAATACTTTTGACGCCAATGGCTATCAGAAGATTAAGCCCCGCCCACCCTTCTATCTTTTCCATCCGGAAGCCGCTGGAAACGAACATTATCTCAATTGGACAAGCTTGCCGGAAATATTTCCGCTAAACAGTGTGGGCATTGCAACTGCTCGAGATAAACTAACCATACAGGATACGAAAAATAAAGTGAAGAAGACCATTCATCATTTTGCGTCTCTGGACCCGGAAACTGCAAGAACAGCATTCAAACTTGGCAAAGATTCCCGGGACTGGAAGGTGGATCTTGCCCAAAACGATTTGAAAGACAGCGGCTTGAATGATGAAAATATCGTCCCCATCTTCTATCGTCCCTTCGACATTCGCTTCACTTACTACACCGGTAGAAGCAGAGGTTTTAATAGTATGCCGCGCAATGAAATAATGCAGCATATGCAAAAAGATAATAAAGCATTTGTCTTGGCTAAACGTGTTGAAAGTGATGGATTATGGGAACACCTGATGATAACAAACCACTTATCAACAAATCACTCGGTTTCAATTAAAGAAAGTAACTATGTTTTTCCTCTCTACCTCTACCCGGATGAGGAGCCTGAGGACATTTTCGACAGCACAGAGCGTGAATTCAATATCGAGCCAGAGCTTTTGGCGCAATTCCATGCCAAATGGCAGGACTTTGTTCCGCATCAGCTATTTTACTATGTTTACGCCATCCTGCACAGCCCGAAATACCGGGAGCGTTTTGCGCAATATCTGAAGATTGACTTCCCGCGCATCCCGTTCACCGACGACTTTGGGCTTTTTGAAAAACTTGCGGAGCTGGGAAGAGAACTGGCGGAGCTTCACCTTTTGAAAAGCCCGCGCTTAAGCCAGCCCATCGCCAAATATCAGGGCAGCGGCTCGAACGACACGATTGAGTTCATCAGGTTTGATGAACACAATGGCACTGTGCAGATTAACGATGACAAATACTTTGAGGGCATCACAACCGAGCTTTGGAACTATCATATCGGCGGCTATCAGGTTTTGCATAAATATCTGAAAGACCGAAAGGGAAAAAGCCTGGCAGACCCGATTCACTACTCTCGGATGGCGACGGCTTTGAAGGAGACGATTTCGCTGCAAACAGAGATTGACCTGCTGGTGGATCCGGTCTTGGATACGGGCTTGGGGGAGTAGGTTCACGGGGATATTGGTTCACGCAGATTTCGCTGATTCCGCAGATTTTTTGATAGATTAGGGATGCACAGGATTGGATTGATGAAAAAGGGATTTGAAGTTGGGAAGGTTTTAACGTTTTAGCGTTTTAGGGTTTTAGCGTAGGGTGTTTATCTGGGTTTATTTTCTAAAGGCGCAGGGCTGGGAAATGGTGACAGGGCTCTTTTTACCGCTGAGGACTGGATCCCTCACGTACGTTCGGGATGACGCGTCTGTCTGAGTTTGCATACTAAAGGGCTGGGCTGGGAGGTGGTGAGATGACCCGACGCCGGGGGTATAAGACTTGCGAAAACTGTTAAAATTTATGGGTTCATGAAGCTACAACCCCGATGGATACAGGGTTTCAGCCCTTGAATGGATGAAAACAGCCTATTGCGAACTGATAGAATGATTGAAATTGATAATGCTGTGCGTTCAGGTTTATCAATTCTCCGGTTTCCAATCGATTCTCATCCTGTTTTTTGCTCAAAAACGGCTTAAACCAGCTTTTTTGTAAAGATAAGTCCTTGATGATCAGTAACTTGACTTGCATGGTCAGCATCGATGGGAGTTAATGATTTAATCAATTAAACATTTTCTCTTATACCGGCGCTTTTAGAAAAGAGGAGAGATGGAAAAAGAGAAAATACACATAAGATACTGGTATATATACATATATAGTATATATATTATTATATAATTCAATATTTTTATATATTATATATGATATATATAGGGTAGCTAAGGTTCTGGACTCCTGTGTCTTGGCTCTCTTTTTGTCCAGACTGTCACAGATGCCCGGTTGGGCTCTTTTGAAAGGCTCCCGTAAAAGCGGAATTTATTAATTGATAAAGCGGATAGGCTCATAATATGGGCTAATTGATTTGCTGATAGGCAGTTAGGATAAGGTTTCCCAAAAAAGCGCCTTGGGAATTGATTGATTTTAATGGAACTGATAAAAGATGCACAGTATGATGAGGGTAAGAAGGAGGATTGAAATTAAGGAATTGGGAAGCGGCCTGATACAGGAATATAGAGCCGGGGTTGTGTCATTCCGTGAGGAATCCAGTCCCTTGGGGTATCATGAAGTCCTGTCAATAGCTCCCGGCTTTTGGTTCACGCAGATTACGCCGATTCCGCAGATTTGATTTGATAAGTAACAAGGTGACAAAGTGACAATGTGACGCGCAAATTCGTTGCAAACACGTCCAAAGCCAGCACCCACGCGTCATTCCGACCGCAGGGAGGAATCCAGTCCG
>JAAYEF010000006.1 GCA_012728875.1 Candidatus Cloacimonadota bacterium | reverse complement strand
TTGGGTAAAATATAGAGAAATCCCGTAAAAACTCTTCGATTGGAACAATAAATCCTCAGATTTAGTGGTGAGAATTCACAAACGTGTTCTCACAAACCTTGAGAAGCAATTACGCAAAGGTCTTAAAAGATTCTGCTTGACGTTCGGATATGGTATCATCAAAATGGAAAAAACAAAAAATGGGAGAACTGAAATGAAAATACGCTATTTTGGACACTCGGCTTTCATGCTTACGAACGGCGCTGGTCTCAGGGTTTTAATCGACCCTTTTTTGGATGACAATCCGCTTTCGCCGGTGAAATCGGATGAAATTGATGCCGAATATATCATTGCCACCCATGCTCACGCGGATCACCTTGGCGACAGTCTCAAGATTGCTAAACGCTGCGATGCAACCATCATCGGCGTGGCAGAATTGGCATGGTATGTGGAATCAAAAGGCTGCAAAGCGCACGCGATGCAAATCGGCGGAGCTTACAGCTTTCCCTTTGGCAGGGTGAAACTTACGCCAGCGCTGCATGGAAGCCAAACTCCGGAGGGACAATATGCGGGGCTCGCGGCTGGAGTGTTGCTGTGGGTGGATGGAATGTGTATCTACCATGCTGGCGACACAGGCCTTTTCTATGATATGAAGCTGATCGGCGAGATGAATGAGGTGGACTGTTTCATCGTTCCGATTGGAGATAATTTTACCATGGGGATTGAGGACGCGTTGAAAGCAGTGGAATTTGTGAACCCCAAAAAGGTGCTGCCCATGCACTATAACACTTGGCCCGTGATTGGCGCCGACCCGGAAGAATTTGCCCGAAAAGTGAATGCAATGGGCAGGGTTTGCCTCACGCTCAAACCCGGAGATGAACTCCAGATCTGAGCGAAAGGCAGTTAACCATATTAAGATTTATTTTTTAAGCGCTGCCAGAGCGGCTTGGTAATCCGGCTCCTGGGTGATTTCCTCAACCAGTTCGCGATAGACCACTTTACCGTCTTCATCGATCACGATCACCGCACGCGCCAAAAGTCCCGCCATCGGGCCATCAATCAATTCAAGGCCATAGGTCTTGCCAAATTCGCGGTCGCGCATTTCGGAGAGAGTGAGCACTTTGTCGATGCCTTCAGCGCCGCAAAAGCGTCCCAGAGCAAAAGGAAGATCACGTGAAATGCCGATGATCACGGCGTTTTTCACCTTGGAGGCTTCTTTGTTGAAAGTGCGCACGCTGGTGGCGCAAACTGGAGTGTCCACACTGGGGAAGATATTCAGCAGGATTTTTTTGCCTTTAAAATCCGCCAGGGAACGATCCGAAAGATCATTTGCAGTGAGGGTGAAGTCCTTGGCTTTGCAGCCCAGACGAGGCAGCGAACCAATTGTATTTACGGTTTTACCATGTAGTTTTGTTTTTGCCATTTTTATATCCTTTTTGTGTTTAATTCATTTGGGATAATATAAGCTCAAAAAGGGTATCGTGCAAACCGGGTTGAACTTGAACGCACGAAAAACCGGCTCGCCGTTATGTTTTGAGCGGCAAAGCCGGTTGATTAATTGAAACCTTGGTTTAGACCAGGAAAAACAGCTTGACGAGTATGGCGATTAAAAGTGCTGAATTGATCACAGCCCAGATGGTGACGCGGGTTTTCATGGACCTGATCTCGTCACGGTTTATCAGGGTTTTCTTTTCAATCTTCACCAGCAGGTTTTTGATGGTGGCAAGCTTGTCATCGGTTTCATCGAACTTGCGGATATTGTTGTTGTGGCTCACATCCCGCTTAAAATGGCGCATCAGTTCCAAAGCCACCGGAATGAAAGTGGGGATGAGCTTTTTGAAGTTAAAGATTGCCATTTTTCACTCCCAATCAGAATTTGTAGCCAAGGTTGCCATAGAGCGTGCCGGGAAGAACAGAGTGGGTGGAATAAGCAAGATCAAGCTCGATGCCTTTCACATTCAGGCCGATGCCGGCGTTCCAGGTGGCAGGGTTCGAGTGCACGCCAAAACGGATGGCAAGCGGCTCAAAAAGACGAACTTCCACGCCGCCCATAAATTCCGTTTCCTTGGCAAAATCTTTTTTCACTTCCAGGGTGGTGACCACATTCTCGTAAGGAATGTAGGAAATTCCCAAGGCAAGTTTGCTGGGCAGAGGATGCTGGTTTTCATCACCCATCATGGCTTGATTGATGTTGCAAACGCTGAAGCCGAGCTTGGTGCGTCCATGCAGCAGGGCTTGGGCTCCCAGATCGACTCCAAAGGCGTCGTCGGCATCTTCATCGATGAACTGCAGGCGGTGGTAGTTCAGGGTATAGCCCACACTGATCTGGGAATGGATGTCGCTTTGCAGATTGAAAGCATGGCCGGCAGTCCAGATCTGTTCGCTCATCAGGTTTTCATTTTCAAAGCCAACGTCAAAAAGCCTGGCGCCAACGGCGAGGGTGCCAAGTTTCTTTGGCAAACCCACGCCCACAGCGGCGGTTTTGAATTCTGAAAAAGGCCTGCCATACAGCTGACTGAAGCCGGCTTGGACTTCCATTTTCACGTTTGTGAGCCCGGCAGGGTTGAACCAGAGTGCATGAACGTCATCCGCCACACCGGTGTATGCTCCACCCATGCCACGGGCTCTGGCTGAGGGAATATAATCGTCGAAAACAGCCAGCAGCAGCGCCGCTTGGATGAGGATGAGGGAAAGAATTACGATCTTTTTCATGTTTGGGCTCCCTTATTTCATTTTGGCTTTGATCACAATCGGCTGCACAGTGCTTTCCTTGTGACCCGTTGCACGGTCAATGATTTCCAAGTGACAGTAATATAAGCCGATGGGCAGCTTGTTTGTCATATAGTCACGGCCATCCCAAACATAGTTTTCGATGCCCAGGGAGCTGCCGATATTGCGGTTCACGGGCGTGGCAACCAAGCGTCCCTGTGCGTCGTAGATACGCACGATGGCTTTGGCGTTCACTCCGGATGCAGTGGCTTCGATGCCATATTCGATGTTGAGCTTTTCGTTCAGTTCAGGGTTGAAAATGTTTCTGCCGTTCGCTTCATTTCTGATATTGAGCCAAGCCATATTTTTATTGATGGGCACCATCAGCTTTCCGTTTGAGATATTTACTATGGGAGTGTTGTCGTAGGCAAAGGAAAGAAGCTTGATCTCGGATTCTCCATAAGCGATGGGAGTTACAATCAGTTTGATCAAAACCTGGTCGTCTGCGGAAGAGTGGATGGGTTCCTGAGATTGATAGATCACTTCCAGCATGTCTCCAGCTTCCGAAAGGCTGTAATCCGGCTCAAAACCGGTCATCGTGCCTTCAAACTCCAAGCGTTCGAACTTGACTTTTGCAGGGTCAAACCCAAACTGAGCATTGTAGGAAGCCACACCCCAGTTCGGATACATGCGCGTGGTGAGAACGTTTATTTCTTTTTCCTCATTCAGCACGCCGCTGGTGGTTTGCACACGAACGGCGGAATTTTGGACGTTCAGGGTTTGCAGCATGTCTGTCATGTCGCGTGGGTTCAGGCCATATTCGTCAAAAGAGTAATCCACCACACCCTGGATGCGAGCCCAGGCTTGACCAACCGTCATCTGTGGCCAGGAAAAACCACTGCGGGGGAAGCACTGGTCGTCAATCTGGCAGGCTCCGCTTCCATCGTTGACCTTAAACTCGTTGTGGTTGTTTGGCAAACTGGTCACGCTCACGTTTTCCACCTTCACAAACACGCTTTCCCACTGTTCGGCATTGGAACCAACCAAATCGCTGGTTTGAATAAGAGTTGGAGGCGGGAGGGGATTGCCTTGGCTGATAACCTGAAAGCCAGTGGTGGGCGACATTTCGGTGTAACCAAAATACTCTGTGATGGTACCTGTTACCCTAACTTTGTCGCCACGCTGCGGGGTGTATTGGTTTGTAAAGATCATGAGTCCGCTCCAAGGGCCGCCTTCCGGATCGGAAATCACGAAACCCTTGTTGTTTTCAGCAGTGCCTGTATAGAAAATCTGTTGCACCACAATGCCTTCAACGGTGGCGATTTGACCCGCGTAGGGAGAATCGCCGCTGGGGCTTTCGGTGTATTGCACGTCGTAACAGCTGAGCACCTGGGCAAACATGATGCCCGTCAGAGCCAGCGCCAGGACGCTTATGAGGATACGTTTCATCTATTGCTCCTTGTCAGGTAAATATATTTCCGCATCCGGGGAAGCTTGCAGCTCCTGGTGCGGCTTCTTTTTTCCACTTAAAAAAAGGATATCCACGATCAGCAGACACATTGCAATGAATATCGCGCTGTCCGCAACGTTAAAAACAGGAAAGCGATCCATCCCGGGAATGATGTTCGGAATATCAACACTGATAAAATCGGTGACCGCGCCAAAAAGAAGGCGGTCGATGAGATTGTTGCCAATTGCGCCACCCAAAACCAGTCCAAATGCCACAACTTGAACCTTGTTTGTGGCACGAACCAAAAGCCACAGAATGAAAATAACTGCCAGCACCGAGATTCCAACGAAGAAATACTGGTTCCACGCAGGGTTTGGCAGAGAAAGGCTGAAAGCCGCTCCGGTATTTTGGAGATGATGGATCTGGAAAATTTGCCCAAACCATTTTTCCGCCACGGTGACATAGTCCCCCAGGGGAAGCTTCATCCTGACCAAATATTTGGTCAGTTGGTCGAGTGCAATCACTGCAACCATGATCAGAAAAGCCGGATGTTTAGTTGGCTTTTTCATGCGTTATTTTCTTTGCCGTCTTTTTTTATCTTCCATTTTGGACATGCATTCGATGCAATATTTAGCGTATGGAATCACCTCCAGGCGGCTTTCGCTGATGTTTTCCCCGCAAAGCTCACAAATCCCGAATCTGCCTTCATGGATTTTTCGCAAAGCGTCGTTTAAGAGGCGGATCTTTTCCCGCTCATGTTCCAGCATCATCACGTTTTGTTCCATCAGGTTTGTATCCGAACCCTGATCTGCCTGATGATAGGCATAGGAAGAGAGATCTCCGCTGCTTTCACGGGCCCCTCTGCTTTGGTCTTTGTTCACGTCATCAACATAGGCCATGCTTTCTTCCAGCTCAGCCTTGATGATGGCTTTGAATTCTTTGAGTTTCTTTTCTGACAACGGTTTTGCCGCCATGGATCACTCCTATGCAAATAACAGTTTATAGTTTTTTCAAGTTATCTGACCAAGCATATAGTGTCAACAAAAATATGCAAACACCGCTCAATCAAGGCTTTTCAAGAAACGGGTGATGAGGTTGATCAGGTGGGCGGAAGCTCTGTCGGCATTGGCTCGTATCTCCTCTTGGGAATGGGCTTTATCGTGAAAAAGGTTGCTGTGATTCGTAACCACGGAAAAAGCCAAAACCTTCATCCCGGCATGGCGAGCCACAATCACCTCTGGCACGGTGGACATGCCAACCAGATCGGCGCCCCATCCCGCAAAAGCTGCACATTCAGCACGGGTTTCCAGGCTGGGACCTGTGACGGCAAGATAGACTCCAGAGTGCAGCGGAATGTTTTGTTCATTTGCGATGGCAAAGCAGCGTTCCCTGTATTCCGGATCATAGGGATGGTTCATGCTGGGAAAGCGTTCGCCGAGGCCTTCGTCGTTTTCACCGATCAGCGGATTCGTGCCCATGTGGTTGATGTGATCTTCCAGCATCACGATGGACCCGGGTCCAAGCGCTTCCTTCAGGCTTCCCGAGGCATTGGTCACGATCAGGGTTTTAACACCCAGGCATGCCAGAACACGGGTGGGAAAAACCACTGCAGACATGGGATGGCCTTCATAAAAGTGGAAGCGTCCCTGCAGAAACAGGACTTTTTGACCGTCCAATTCGCTTAAAACGAGATTGCCCTTGTGAGACGGCGCCGTACTGCTCGCAAAACCGGGAATGTCGCCATAAGGGATTTCCATGATGGTTTCGCCGCGCTCTGCAATGGCGTTCAACCCCGTTCCCAAAATCATGGCAACCTTGGGAACCTCCGGCAGACGCTGCCTCAGCCAAGCCGCGGTTTCGGTGTATGGTTGAATCATGATATTTGATTGTCTCCTTCGGGGGGCTTGCGTTTTGGATTGATCTCTTCCTTGATTTGTTTGAAATCGGAATCCGAAAGCTGCTCCACAGGCTTGGTCAAAAGCGGATCCTTGTCGATGCGGTCCATGAAGGTGTTGAGTTCACTTTTGAATTGCATCAAAAACTGACGTTTTTCCTCTTTCAGATGCAGATATTGCTGCTCCAAAACGCCCAGATATTGCTTGGCTTCCTGGATGGCGCGTTTGGCCTTCAGTTCAGCTTCGTGGATGATGTTTTCGGCTTCCTTGCGTGCGTTTGAAAGAATATCCGCCTTGGTTTTTTCGGCAAAAACCAGGGTGCGGCTGATCAGTTCTTCACGCCGTTTGAGCTCTTCCACCGCGGTTCCGGCTTGAGCGGCTTCCTGGCGAACCTCAATCTGCATCAGCTCACGACGCTGAATCTCAAGTTCCTGCACAGACTGATATTCCTCCACCTGCGAAGCCAGGCTTTCCAGGTATTCTTTCACTTCTTTTTTACTGTAGCCTAACATGGCCGAGCTAAACTCCTGATGGCGAATGTCGGTTGGATACAGTGCCATTTTTCCTCCCTATTGGATCACAAAATTTTACTCAACACCTTGATGATGATCTGAATAAAAACGATCGCCACCAAGGGTGAAAGGTCAACCCCCAAACGCGGCAGCACCCTGCGTATGGGCGCCAAAACAGGTTCGGTGATCTTGATTAAGATTTGATAAAATTGATTGCGAGGATCCTGCACAAACCAGCTCAACACCGCCCTGATCAGGATCAGCCAGGCATATATCTCCAGAACGAGAAAGATGAATGAAACAAGGCCCAGGCCGGGTTTCATTTATAAAACCTCATGACAGTTGCGGCAGCGGGCTTCATAGGCTTCGGTGCTGCCCACCAAAATTTGCTCATCCTGAAGCACAGTACGCTGCGTGCGATTGGCGGGGTTTCCACATTTCACGCAGATCGCCAGGTTTTTGGTCACATATTCCGCCACAGCCAAAAGCTGGGGCATGCTGGCAAAGGGTTTGCCAGTATAATCTTGATCCAAACCTGCTACAATCACCCGAAAGCCCTTGTCTGCCAATTGATTGCACACATCCACAATGCTGGGATCAAAAAATTGAGCCTCATCGATGGCGACAATCTTGGTGTCCTCTTTCAAATATTCAAAAACTTCCTGGGGTTTGGTGATGGGAATCGAGGGCGCCCTCATCCGCGAATGAGAAACGATGTCGTTTTCATCGTAACGATTATCCAAAGCAGGCTTGAAAACCAAAACCGGCTGACGCGCATACTCGGCTCTGCGGATGCGGCGGATCAACTCCTCCGTTTTACCGCTGAACATGCTTCCGCAGATCACTTCGATCCATCCGGTTTTCTGATTTATGATATTCACACAATCTCCTTGCAGACTAAAATCCAAAGAAAGCCAATTTTGTCAAAGAGGGGAATTTGTCAATTGATAATCTTGGTCGATCAGCTTGCATCGGTCAAGTTCAAATATTGTGGTCACTTCCGCCCGATCGGGATTCCCCCTCAGGTTTCCAAACACATTCATTCATGCTAGAACTTACCCAAAATCCAGAGTGGGCCGGCTTTCCGCTTCATGTTTCGAGGCGGGCATCACTTCTTAATCAAGCCTTAATCAAGTCTTAATAATTAACGCTTGATTAAGACTTGATGATCACTTGATTAACGCTTTCAGCCAAGGGTGACCCGTCCTGAACCGGGTTGACCGAAAATCTATGGTTAAGGGCTCAATCATGAACTAATCATGTCCATAACTTACTTTCAGAGAGGTAGTTATGCGGTTTTACTCAAGCGTAAGGCTTGATGCCGATCTTTTGTGAGAGGGTTTAAAACTTGCTGGCTCAGTATTGGCTGCTTCTTGATTAAATGGTTGATCCCCAACCGTTTTTTTATCCACCGTAAGCGAAGTTCAGCGGCTTATATAAAGATGATGGGCGATAATGCCTGCAGCCACCGCCACATTCAATGATTCCGTCCCCTTCCCCATTTCGATGCGCAAATGTGCATCCGCCATGGCTTTAAGTTCCGCGCCTATGCCGTGCGCCTCGGAACCCAAAACGATGAGTGATTTTTCATCCTGAGCGGGTGAAAAAGAACGCAACGGTTCGCCGACAGAGGCGTCCGTACAAAGTATTTTTGCCCCCAAACCTTTTAGCTGGAGTGTTTGCAGGGTTTGAAAAGGAATCTTAAACACGCTGCCCAGGGAGGATCGGATCACTTTGGGCGAGCCTGGTTCTGCGCAGTTCGGTGAAAGCAGGATGGCGTCAAGTTCAAACGCAGCCGCAATCCTGAAAATGGTGCCCAGATTCCCGGGATCGCTGATCCCATCCAAATAAAAGGCGCGCTTGAACTTCGTTTCCCGTTCCTGGGGCAGTTTAAAAAGCGCCGCCACCCCCTGGGGATGCTGGCTGTCACAGATTTTTGCCAAATCCCATTCCTGGGCTGAAAAAGCTGGAACATCATTCCAGACGGGTTTCTGTCCAAGCGTGAAATACTGTTCCAACGGCTGAAAGCCATCATCGTGCAACTGTTGCAGTGTTCGCAAGCCTTCCACCACCACCCTGCCTTCCAAATCGCGGTATTTTTTTTGGAGCAGTTTGCGCAGTTCACTCACTTTGTTTTTGCTGAGTTCAGCCGTTTTTTGAGCCAAGTTTCCAATCTCCTGATTTTCAGTTATCTACGAACTTATCCACAAAAGCGGTGGATTATCCACATTTTATAACTCATTGTTTTGCAGGCTGTTATCTGTTCCATATAATTTAACCCCAAACTTATCCACAACTTATCCACAGTTTTCACAAGGCTGTATTTTTCAAGGAATTGCGAACTTTCGGACAAGAGTATTATTACCAATTTTTAAGCTGAGGATGAAAGTTCCACGTCCCAGTTTGTGGAATTCCGGCTCCGTGGCCAGCAGCCAAAAACCTTCTCCCGCCTCCGGCTGGTCAACAACTTTATTTAACACTTTCTGACCACGTGAGTTATATAAAGCCAGTTCCAGCCTTCCGGTGATTCCTGCTGGCAAAAACCAGCGTGCCGTTGCCCGAGACCTGTCCCAGGCAGGATTGGGGCTCACCAAAAGTTCAAACTCGGGATCCACATATTCCAAAGTAACCACAAGTGAGTCGGAATCAGGGCTCCAAGGGCTTACGCTTCTGATCTCCAGCCATTGCCAGTTACCGTGTGGAAGTGAAAAACTGAAGTTTTGCTGACCAAATTGGGGGGTGAGAAAAATTGCTTGAGCACCATCTTGATAAGGACGTGTCACCACCGTATACCATAAAGAATCTGGATAATCCGGCTGACGCAGTTCGATCCAGTGGGAATCCAAAACCTGCCTGATGGAAACCAGTTCCGGTCTTGGAGGTTTGCCATGCGGTCCATAAACCCTGTGCAACATTTGAAACCATCGATAGCGTGCAAAATCGAGCTTGGCATACCGCTGCCACCAAACGTCATAGTGTTGCTGATGGCGGGGAAACCAAACTGCGGCGGAGCCCACATTATGGTCAATGTCTAATGACCCGGATGTCAAAACACAGGCTTCCCATTTTTGCACCAATGCCTCGAGTAGCGGATTTTCCCACGGCCAACTGTAAATTGCCTGCAGCTCACTTAAAAGCTCGCCCACATCCACATCGTTGTAGGCTGTATTCATTTCCCAAAGTTTTTCACGCACTGCTGCCAAAGATGAGGGGAAAAAATGGATCTCGCGCGATAGAAAAAAGCTTTTCCAAGTTTCATAAAATGCAGATAATGCTGAAGTCCTGATGGCTGAACAGGTGACGGGAAGCACGAATCCGTAGGGATTGTGGCTGCCTCCGGGAAGGTAGGAGTCCAGATATTTCTGACAGATCTGGGTGGCAACTGTTTCGGCATCCAAGTCAGCGAAAAGCGGAACAATTTCCTGATATGGAAAGCCTGCGGATGGAACCTGTTCCTCGCTGCCGATAACGATATCCGCGGCGTGCATCACTTCAGCCAAAACCTCAAGACTTTGCATGCTGCAGGAGTCAAAAAGCAGAATATCCAAATGCGGAATGCCAGTCAGAGCTTGCTTCAGTTCTCCCTCTGAGACGCTGATCAGGTCCTCAGCATCCTCATCGGGGCAGATCCATTTCCAATTGTCACTTTTGAACCAATTATCCCCGTGACCCCAGATCACCACCATCTTTCGTTGGGCGGGGTATTTCTGAAAACCCCAGTTGATGAAATCCTTCAGGGTGTTTGGGTCGCCGCTGTTGACGGTGCCGAGATCCTCCAGCACTGTGGACATGATGTATGGTGAATAATCCCGCCGGATTCTGCGACGTTGGCAGCCCGGGTAGTCGGAGTATTCGGGCATATCGGTTTGGACGATTATTTCCGTACCCGATGGAATGGCGGCGGATTCCATCTCATTGATGTTTCGCACCGCATTTGGCCAGAGATTGTTATCAGCCGCCATATAGACCAGGATGGTCCAATCCGCAGCGGCTGCGGGAAACAGCAAAACCAATCCCAGAAGGATCAGCAGAGCTTGTTTCACTGTTTCCCCCGCATTTTCATATTATTGATTATACTCCATTGCCTCTTCGGTGCCGTTCAAAACGCGCAGTCCACCCTGGGCAAGAGCTTCCATTTCGCGTTCGCCAGGATACAGGTGCAGAGGAGCGATGAAGCCCACACGGGAACGAATCTGGTCCACAATGTATTCATTGTAAACCAAGCCGCCGCTCATAAAAATGGCATCCACTTTTCCGCTGAGGACTGTGGCGCAGGCTCCCACTTCCTTGGCAACCTGGTAGCACATGGCGTTGGTGATCAGAATTGCTCTTTCATCTCCGGCTTGAATGCGTTTGCTGACCTCAATTCCGCTGTCCGTGCCCAGATAGGCCGAGAAGCCGCCGGTTTTGGTCAGATATTTCACCAATTCGCCATGAGTGTATTTGCCGCTGTATGCAAGTTCAAGCAAGTCGCCGATGGGCAGGGCTCCGGCACGTTGCGGAGAAAAGGGTCCCATGCCGAGCAGAGCGTTGTTGACATCCACCACACGGCCGTTTTTGATGGCTGCAACGGAGATGCCGCCGCCCATGTGGACTCCGATGAGGTTTACATCGTCCAGTTCTTTGCCCAGTTCGCGTGCCATCAGGCGTGCAATGTAGCGAATGTTGAGAGCGTGCAAAAGCGACTTTCTTTCGATCTCCGGAATGCCTGAGATGCGTGCGATATCTTCGAATTCATCCACCACCACGGGGTCCACGATGAAGCCGGGAATGCCAAACTCACTGGCGATGGCGTCGGCGATGAAGGCGCCAAGCGCGGAAGCGTGGGTGCGCCCCCAAAGCGAAGGGTCGCGCAGGTCGCGTTTCATGGCTTCATTGATGTGGAAAGTGCCGCCCGGAACGGGGCGGATCAGGCCACCACGTCCTACAACGGCAACAAGATCTTCCGGACGAACATTATGCTCTTCCATCGCTTCAAGCACCAGGTTTTTGCGAAATTCAAATTGATCAATGATATTTGGCCAAGGCTCGAGCTCTGCCGGGTCGTGACGCAGCGTTTTTTCAAACACAGGCTTTTCGCCATCGAATACGGCAATTTTGGTTGAAGTTGATCCGGGATTTATGGCAAGAATAAGCTGGGACATTCATCCTCCTGTCCTGTTTATTTTATTTTCAATCAACTTCAGTGGGCGCTATGCTTTTGTCAATCATTTCCTTTTTGTCGGTTCTACCCTGCAATGCTGCTGCTTCGGATATTATCCACTGTTCTGAAAGAGTTATGAGCTTCCAAACTGAATTATCATAAGCGAAAGTATGCGTCGAGTTGATTCAGTATATATGCCAAAGATCCCCAAATCAACCACTGGAAAAGAGCCAAAAAACCGGCCTGAAACCTTGGTTCCAAGCCGGCAGGAGTGTCTTATGAGAGATGGTTTATTTGCACAAAATCATTTTTCGGGATTGCACATAATCTCCAGCGGTCATACGCACATAATAGATTCCGGTGCTGCATTCACGTCCGCTGTCATCGCAGCCGTCCCAAAGTGCCTGGTATTTGCCCGGGCTTTTTTCACCGGCGTTGATGTGGCGCAAAACCTGACCGCGAACGTTGTAAATCTCAAAAGTGACCGCTGCGGCATCCTTCAGGCTGTATGGAATGTGAGCCACCGGGTTGAAGGGATTGGGATAAACCGGGGCCAATTCCGTTACCAAGGGTATTTCCGGCGTGCCCACATCCAAGGTGGAATAGGCTATGCTGGCAGGTCCATGGAACCCAACGCTGCCATCCAAATCGGAGTTTTGCAGCCAATAGTAGTAAGTTCCTTCTTGGAACAGCTCGCGATCGGTGAAGATGTAGCTCTGCTGCGAAGATGTGTTGGTTGCCTGAATCAATGGACTGACCGTGATTGCAGAGGATAAATCGTCGGAGTTGTTGCGCAAAACGTAGAAGCCCAGCACATCCGTTTCAGTTTGGGTAACCCAATTCAGGTTCACGTAATTATCCGCGGAAATGGCTGCGGTGAAGGATGAAAGCTGAACAGGCAGGGGTTGGTCGGAAAATATGGTTACATCGTCTATGAACATATTGTAACCGTTAACAATTTGAGATGCGTCCACGCCTTCAAATATGATGTGGCCCACTGCCTTGGTCCCGGCAGGAAGCAGATACGAATATTCGAACCAGCCAGCAGATGCTTCTACAGGCGCTAGAGTGTAACTTCTATGCACCGTTCCAAGCAGCACTGGAGTGCCATTCAGGTTGGCTGTTGTGTTGAAATAGACATTCACACGATCTGCAGTTGTAGTATCATTGTTATCGCGGTACATCCAAAACGATACAGAGGATTCCGACCCCCAAAAATTGATGGGAGGAGTTGCCAAAATTCCTTTTGTTCCCGGTGCATACAAATATGAGTGGAAGCTGGCCATTCCGCTCCCACTATGAGTTCCAGCTGTTGCCATGGATGGGCTGTCACCGGCTGAAACATCAGCAGCCGTCACTCCGTTCCACACACCGCCGGTTGAACCGCTTGTATTCAGATCCAGCCAGCCTTGAGGGGGAAAATAGCTTTCGTCAAAGCTCCAGGTCGTGGGAAACGATGTGATTGGATTTACTATTTCACGCTGTATATCAAACTGAACTTTGGGCACAAAAGCCGCTCTTCCTTGGTTTGACGCAGATGGATTTGCGGGATCGATATTGGATCCATCCTGGAAAAAAACCAAAGCGGGATACGTTCCATAAGGCCATGAACCCCATAAAGTTCCGGATGAATTATTGTGATAACCTGCAGAGTTCTCATCCACTGCAATCACAAGGTTGTCGGTTCCGTTATATGTGAAAGGTGTCTGCAATGTAAATTCAAGCCAGCCGTAGGTACTTGGCATCGTGAAGGTACCGCTATAAACCTGAGTCAGGCTCGACAACGGAATATAATCCATATTTTCTGAAAAATCCGTCTTAGACGTATGAGCAAAATATATCGTCCAGTTATTGCTGTTCGTTGCCTGGAAATTGTTCCAATACTGGAATCTTAGTTTGGTGATTTTCCCACCTGGTCCCACAAGTTCCGGTGTATATATTTGTTGAGAGTAGGAATATGTATAATACGCCATAATCGGGAGATATTGATTGATATTATAGATGTTGCCGGTGATGGGCACGGTCGTTATTTCATCAGAGAGTTCCATATCTGTGGTGGCGCTGATTGACACACCGGAAGAATAATTCAATGCTTTGCCAACATCACGAACCGACCAAGCCCGATAATAATAGGTTGTCTTCGGGCTCAACCCCAAATGGCTGAAATTGTTTTGGCTTCCATTATACAGCACAATCCCCCCGCCCGGAATAGAATTGTTCGTCACAGGATCATAAGAAGCACCTGAAACTGGTGTACCGAACGTGCCAGTGGGACTCCATGCCAAGAGGACATTGTCGTTGTTGTCATTTTTTGTCCAGGATATGTCGATCTGGCTTGTGCTATAGGTTGAAGCAATAAAACTTGTTGGATTGGGAATACCGCCCGTTATAGACTGCAATGCTGCATAAATATTTACCATGCCATATCCGGTATATTGATCCCAACCTACGCCGCCGTCTATTGTCATATCTGTGGCCGTGCTGGTCAGGATGTTGCGGATTTGAGCCGGAGTGAGAGTGTTATCCTGTGAAAGAAGCAAAGCTGCACATCCAGCAGCATAAGGGCTTGCGCAGGAAGTGCCGCCAAAGTAAAAATAATAATCGCTAGAACTCCAGCCTGCATTTCCCTGCATGTCGGTGGAAGGAAGTTCGGTGGGCGCCATAATATCCAAAGCAAGCCTGTTGTCTTTATTGGCAGTGCCATAACAGGATCCGTACCATATCACTCCATCAGAAGAAGTGAAACTCTTGCGTTGGCCGGTTGGCGAAGATGCTCCAACGCTGATCACATATTGACTATTTGCCGGATAACCCATGGAATCCTGCGTTGTGTTTCCACCTTGAACATATGCAGTATCATAATAGTTTCCGGATGAAGCAAAAATGACTACACCTTTGTTGTACGCATAGGCTAAAGTAGGATCAACTGCTGTATCCGACGTAGTTCCTTGCGCACCCAAACTCATACTGATCACGTGCGCACCATTATCGGCTGCATAAGTAATGGCGTTTGCAATCGAGGTAAATGCCATAGTACCATTGGAGGCTGCCACTTTCAGAGGCATGATGCTACAGCCACCGGCTATCCCAGTCACACCCAGATTGTTATTGGCTTTGGCTGCGGCAATTCCTGATGCCAGCGTGCCATGCCCAGCATCACCTGAATCGTCCATTGGGTTGGAGTCATTGTCCCCGAAATCATATCCTGCAACCAGACGCAAATCGGGATGCGTCAGGTCCACGCCGGTATCAATAATGGCGATAATGATATTTGAGTTTCCGTAGCCATAATTCCAAGCTTCTTGAGCTTTGGTATCCCATCCGGAGGTACCCACCAATGGACCCGTATAACCACTTCCCGATAGCCAAGAAGGAAACTGTCCCGTGTTGTTATGCCCCCAGTTGCTGGCATAATAGGGGTCATTGGGAATAGCTTGAGGATACATGAAATATTCCAATTCAGCTTCCTCAACCTCTGGATCTTCCAGGAAATCCGTCAAAGCATCCTGAACATTCACACTGCCATTCAGATGGATGATGAACCAACGGTCGAAGCCGGTCATCTGCTCCCAGGCATAATCATCCACCCGGCGGTGGGCTCGTCTCAGCTTATAGCCGCCGTTTCGCGCCATTCTGGAATCCAAGCTGGCAATGCCAAAACTGCTTTTTTCGCTGAGTAGGTCCTGGGGAAGTTCTGCGCGATATTTCGCGTCCGAGGAAAGTTTGATTTTAATGCGATCTGAGGCAAAGGCAGGCCTGTCGCCTCCCTCGCCAGGTTTTGCAACAGCCGACAGTGCCACGCTTACAAAGAAGATTACCGACAAGAATAACAAAGCTTTACGCATGGTTGATCTCCTTGTATCGATCCTGATTGCGACTATTGCACCCGGCGTATTGTTGTCAAGCAATATATTTGCAAATTACCCGGATTTATAAAATATTATACGCCAAGCTCACTGAATTCAGCCGATCAAAGAGGTTCAATGTCTTGTAAAAAACGGTTTCATGTGTGCTGTATTACCAAG
Organism: Candidatus Cloacimonadota bacterium; assembly: GCA_012728875.1. GTDB lineage: Bacteria > Cloacimonadota > Cloacimonadia > Cloacimonadales > Cloacimonadaceae > Syntrophosphaera. The sequence goes on along the minus strand of JAAYEF010000006.1, from coordinate 50,671 downwards.
CCTGTGCCCCGCTTTTTGATTTTCCTTCCCCAAAATGGCTTGAATAAAGAAAACCCGCCCGGAGGCGGGTTTATATTTTACACAGATGCAGTTTCTATTTTATAAGCAGAACGCGCGTGCTTCCTTGTTCAGCACCCACATGCCAACGCAGCAAATATATTCCCGAGCCAAGCCGATTTCCAAATCGGTCGGAAGCTTGCCAAAGGATTTCCCGTTCTTTTCCGGGAACGATGATGGTATCGAGCTTTTGTCCTTTCAGGTTGAATACATCGATTCTGGCATCAAGCTCTTTCCTGCCGGAAAAACACAGCCTGGCTTCATCAAAAACCGGATTGGGGAAGACATTTAACTCAGGCGGTGGCGGCGCAGTCTCGTCCTGAACCGCAGTTATCGGACTCAGGATGAAGTTTGACGGTCTCAAGGATGTGATCTGGGTGGAATTATAGAAGAAATCGCTGGGGGTCACCTGGGTCAGGCTGATGGCATTGGCGTTTCCGATGGCGCGGAATTTGAGTTGCATCAATGAGCCTTCGCCGGTGAGGGGCTGATCAAGATCGCAATTTATGGAAAGCAATCCCGGGCTTTCCAAAACGACTTCAGGTTCCAGATTTTCGCTGAGCGTCCCCTCCAGGTTGTATTCAACATATTCCAACTTGCTGGGATCGAAGCTCAGCTTGCTTTCATAGTGCGACACATTCCATGAAGGCAAAAGGTAGGTGGTTTGCAATTGTGTGGTGCCAATCTGTCCGTAGCCCAGATGCATTACATTTGGCATGCTGATGGAGCTTTCCACCAAGCTGGCAACCGGGGCGCCCGCCGTTACAATCAAATAGTCCGTGTTGTTCACCGGACTGTTATCGAAAAGCATGTTTTGAATGTCAAAAAGATACGAGCCGGTGTCGGACGGAGTGAAATTGAAGTCCACCAAAGTGCCTCCTCCGGCAAGGCTTGAACTTCCGTTCCAAGTGAACAGAATGGTTCCCGGCTGGGTTTCAACCGCGCTCATATAACCGGATGCGGAAATTGTGTTTTCGATGGAAGCGCCGTTGAAAACGAGGTTTTCACTATCATACAGCAACACAAGCTGATAGTTGTCCACGCCCCAGGAAGCAAGCAGCGGATTGGTGGAAACGGAAACCTTGAAAGGATATCCGACCGTGGCACCGCCCGATGAGGAGAGTTTCACTTGGGTGTTTGCAATGCTGTAGTTTTCCGGAATGGTGTTTATGATGGCTGAATTCCAACCGTTGAAGCTGCTTCCCCCAGCGGTGATGGCATCCATATAGTAGTATCCGTTATAATGTCCGCTCCAGCCAAAATTGAAATGGTAGTAGTTTGGATCATCGTATCCATCCAAACAGAAGGCGTGCCCACCTGAACTTCCGGAGCCGCTGTAATACATGGGGCTGCCGTTGTTCAGCTGATCCTGCATCATGGTATGCCACTGGGAGTTTGTATATTGCATCCGCCATTTGATCTGTGCGTTCGGATATCGGAAATACTGTGCCATCGCCCAAGCCGCATCATCGCTGTTGGCGCCTGAGCCATCGGGGGAATATCCCATTTCCACAGCCACGCCACAGTGGTAAAGCAAAGTTGCCACGGGAATGTTTGAAGTTCCAACGGAATTGGGCATCTCGTCCCAAAGGTAGGTGGTGTTGCCAAAATTGGCGCTTTGATAGCCATAGCCGTGGGCATAGTAGCTGTGACTGCCCACTCCGGTTGTCGGATGGCTCCAATATTTCATGATCATGGCCATGGCAGTGGCAACGCAGCCGGCGTAAACACGTCCACCGGGGCCTGCGTCATCACCAGGACAAAGTTCATTATAAGGCCAGCCCTGATCCCAGGTTGTTGCCAATAGCGGTACGATGGAACGATCACTGCGGACGGGAGAAACATAGTTGTCTGAAAGCAGGAGGCTCCACTGAGCCTTATGCTCGGGCAGTTCGATCTTTTGGGAGTTTATTTCCTCGATCTGGGCGGCATAAGCTCCCACCCACTCCAAAAAAGCAGGCGGGAAAGGCTTGGAATCACCTATCGGGTTGGAGCCGTAAGCCAGGATCGGGATTGAATTATCCTGCGCTGAGACCAAGGCGAATCCTTGATCATCAAAGCCGACCAAATATATCAGGGCTTGATCTGACCAGTTTTTGGGAGAGTTCAAATCACACGGGGAAAAACTTCCCTCAGCAAAGGTCTGGACTGTGGGCAGAGCTGTCCCATCAATGCCATATCTGGCAACAAGCCAGTTTTGTGCGGCTTGGATGGCAAGTTCCGGGCCAACAAAATCTGCGGCCAGGGGCAGGACAAAGATCAAAAGTAGTCCCGCCAGAAAAGCAATCTTGGTTACGGTCATGAATCTCATGATTCCTCCATCTAAGCATATAATTTGCAATTAGCGTTCCAAGCCTTTGATTTTGCCGTGCCGGGATACTTTTTCAATACAGTTCTCGTTTGCCAAAGTCTTTCAAATCACGGATGTTTCCAAGATGGGTCACCCTTCTCCGAAAGCCTTAATCAAGTGATCATCAAGCCTTAATCAAGCGTTAATTATTAAGACTTGATTAAGGCTTGATTAAGAAGTGATCGACGCTTTGAAACAAGGTTCAAGAAAGGACCTCAGATTGTATTTCAAAGAGATCACCCAGAACAAGCGAAAATGGAATACAATAAAAAAAGGCGGGAGCAAGTCCCGCCATTATTGAATTATCAGTTTGGGGTCTTTAGAAGCGCAGATGGGCAAAAGCGCGGTTGGCTTCAGCCATTTTGTGGGTATCTTCGCGTTTCTTGATGGACGCACCTTCTTTTTTGTAGGCTGCCATGAGTTCCGACGCAAGTCTTTCGATCATGGTTTTTTCTCCACGGGAGCGGGAAAAGCCGATGATCCAACGGAATGCGAGGGCACGGCCGTTTTTCTCGTTCACTTCCAAGGGAATCTGGTAGTTTGATCCACCCACGCGGCGGGAAACAACCTTCACCATGGGCCGCACATTTTCCAAGGCGGTTTTAAAAACTTCCAAAGGCGGCTGTTTGGTTTTTTCTTCGATGATCTCGAAGGCGCCGTAAACGATCTTTTCGGCGATGCTCTTCTTTCCTTGTTTCATGAGACAGTTCATGAACTTGGTGACGACCACGTCGTTGTATTTGGGATCCGGCAATACTTCACGGACGACTGCTTTTTTCTTTCTTGGCATTAGTTCATCCTCCGTTTATTTCTTTGCCTTGGGACGTTTGGTTCCATATTTGGAACGTGAGTTTTGGCGGTTGTCAACTCCGGAGGAGTCGAGGGCTCCGCGCACGATATGATAGCGAACGCCGGGAAGGTCTTTCACACGTCCTCCGCGAACCAACACAATGCTGTGTTCCTGAAGGTTGTGGCCTTCTCCGCCGATATAGGCGGTGACTTCAAATCCGTTAACCAGACGGACACGGGCGACTTTGCGCAATGCCGAGTTCGGCTTTTTTGGCGTCGTGGTGTAAACACGAGTGCATACTCCGCGCCTTTGCGGACATCCTTGCAGCGCCCTGCTTTTGCTTTTCTTAGCGATCTCGGTTCTGCCTTTTCTAATCAATTGATTGATTGTTGGCACGTATTTACCTCCATGGTATTTGTATCGTTGTTTAGTTTAAAAATCGTAGAAATCTTCCACTTCGTCATCCTGCGAGGGGTGGGCAAAACGGTCAATGATCTGAGCGACTGTTTCGCCTTCGTTCACGGCTTCGTCGATCTGTTTATTATAGATCTTGGCGCCGGTTCCCACAGGGATGCGATGGCCGATGATGATGCTTTCCTTGAGGCCTTCGAGGCGGTCGATCCTGCCTTCGATGGCTGCTTTGGTGAGAACTTTGGTGGTTTCCTGGAACGATGCGGCGGAGAGCCAGCTATCGGTGAGCAGGGAAGTTTTTGTGATTCCCAGCAGCATCTGTTCGAACTGGGCGGGAGTTTTGTCGTACTGCAGGATCTCGCGGTTTTCCCGTTCCACCATAACTTTGTCCACAACGTCGCCTTCCAAAAAGGAAGTGCTGCCGCTGTCGGTGATGCGCACCTTTTTGAACATCTGACGGACGATGACGCCGATGTGTTTGTCGTCGATCTTCACGCCCTGTTTGCGATAGATTTCCTGCACTTCGTTCAGGATCATGATCTGGGCTTCGATGACACCCTTCACCAGCATGTCGTGCGGGTCGAAAGGTCCGTCGGAAAGTGCGTCTCCGCTTTCCACAAAGTCACCTTGGTGAACGATGATCCTCTTTCCGGTGGGGATGGAATATCTGCGTCCAGCCAGGAATTGACCTTTTTTCACCATGTCGTCGGTCTCAAAGATGCTTTCCTGCAGAGGCGGGATGGGGATCACCCTACCGCAAAGAGGCTGTCCGGCACGCACATTTTGATCGTTTTCAACCAAAATCTGCATTCCGCGCGGCACCTGATAGATGGTGGGCTTGGTGGTGCGTCTGCCAACCGAAATGGACTTTTTGCCATCTTCATCGATGATGGCAACCTTACCGTTTTTCTCTGCGACCACGGCTTTTTCGGGCAGGATGACAATCTGGTTTACAAATTCGTCGGATTGCACCAGAATTTTTCCACCAATGGGAGCAACGATGCCGTTGGGTGGGGTCACAAAGATGTCGCGGCCTGTCTTTTTAAGGCCGCCGATAGTGACTGTTCCTTCGATATCCGAAATCTTGGCCTTGTCCTTTGGCACGCGGGCTTCAAAGAGATCCTGCACGCGGGGCAAGCCACCTGTGATGTCGCGCTGTTTGATGGTCATGCGCGAGGTTTGACCCAGGATGTCTCCTGTGTGCACAAAGCTGCCATCTGTCACGCGCACCACGAGGTCTGTGGGCAGAGGAATCAGGACAGAGCTGCCGGATTCACCAACGATTCTGAACTGTGGCTGCTTTTTGCGGTCCTTGGATTCAATGATCACGATATCGTGGGAAAAAGTGATGTCGTTATATTCTTCTTTATAAGTGATGTCTTTGATGAAGTTTTCAAAATGGAGCACGCCTTTGCCGGTGGAAATGAGCGGGTTGTTGAATTGGTCCCAACTGAGGATTTTTGTGTTCATCGCGATTTTTTGACCATCGCGGACATGAACGGTGGCGGCATATTCCACTTTGTATTCTTCCAAAACCTTGCTTTCATCTTCCTCATCACAAACCAGGATGCGACCCAAGTGGCTGACTGAAATCAGATGGTCATCGATGTTTGTGACGGTGTTCATGCGGTCGAATTTGACGATTCCATCGTGGCTGGAAACAACTTCGGCGAGGTCTGTGGCGGTTGAAGCTGCTCCACCGATGTGGAAGGTTCGCAGCGTGAGCTGGGTTCCCGGTTCACCAATGCTTTGAGCGGCAATGATGCCAACAGGATCGCCGATGGTGGCGGGGTTTTGGGTGGCAAGGTTGCGTCCGTAGCACTTTGCGCAAATTCCACGTTCCGCTTCGCAGGTGAGCACAGAACGCACGTGAACTGCGATGATGCCGTGGTTTTGGATGGTGCGAGCCATCTTGTTGCTGATCTCCTGACCAGCGTGAACCAAGATCTTGCCAGTGACGGGGTCGATCACGTCTTCCACTGCGGTTCGGCCTTGAATGCGTTCAGCCAGAGTGGCGACCACTTCGTTTCCTTCCTTGAGGATGTTCATGTGGATGCCGCGCCCGGTACCGCAATCCTCTTTTGTGATGGTGGCATTTTGAGCCACGTCCACCAGACGGCGGGTCAAATATCCGGCGTCGGCTGTCTTCAAAGCGGTGTCTGCCAAACCTTTACGGGCACCGTGGGTGGAAACGAAGTATTCCAACACGGTGAGTCCATCGCGGAAGTTTGATTTAATGGGCGTTTCAATCACCTCCGCGCCGCCTGTGGCACCAATTTTTGCAGGTTTGTCCATCAAGCCGCGCATTCCGCCCAGCTGTTTGATCTGGTCTTTGCTGCCGCGGGCTCCGGATTTGTACATCATATAGATGGAGTTCAGGCCGCTTCTGCTTTGCGAAAGGTCTTCCATCATCTCATCCGTGACGCGAACGGTGGTTTTTTTCCAAAGGTCCACAACGCGGCCAAAGCGTTCGCTTTCGGTGATGCCGCCTTTCTGGTAGAGGTCAAAAACCTTTTTGACGTCTTCTTCGGATTCGTTGATAATCTCATCCTTGCGTTCAGGCACGATGATGTCGCTGAAGCTGAAAGTCACGCCTGCGCGGGTGGCATAGCCAAATCCCACTTCCTTGAGTTCATCCAGGAACTGGGCTGTGCGCCACTGTCCCACAGCGTCGAAGCACTGCATGGCAAGGTCGTTGAGTTTACCCTTGTCGTAAACCACATTTTGGAACCCAACTTCAGCAGGAATGATCTGGTTGAGAACCACACGGCCCACGGTGGTGACGATGTATTCACCGTCAATTTTCACCCTGATCCAGGTGTGGAGATCAAGATCACGTTCGCCGAAAACTTCGCCTTTCACGGAATATGCATGTTCCTCGGATTCATAGGCGGCGATGACCTCGTCCGTTCCATAAAAATGGCGGAGGGTGGTCACGTCTTTTGGTTCCGGCGTAACTTCCATGGTGAGGTAGTAGCAGCCCAAAACGATGTCTTGGTTTGCAGCCATTGCCAGCCTGCCGTTTGAGGGCAAAAGCAGGTTGCGCGTGGACAGCATCAAAATTCGGGCTTCGATCTGCGCTTCGTGGGAAAGCGGAACGTAAACGCCCATCTGGTCACCATCGAAGTCTGCGTTGAAAGGAACGCAAACCATTGGATGGATCTGGATGGCTTTGTCGTCTGTCAAAACCGGCATGAAAGCTTGGATTCCCAAACGGTGAAGTGTGGGAGCACGGTTCAGCAAAACCGGGTAGTCCTTGATCACGTCTTCCAGGATGGACCAGATTTCAGGTTGCTTTTTCTCAATAAGCTTTTTGGCGTTTTTCACCTTGTCGGCTTCGCCCATTTTTTGCAGGCGCTCGATCAGGTAGGGCTTGAAAAGCTCCACTGCCATTTCTTTGGGAATGCCGCATTGGTAGAGTTTCAGATCCGGTCCCACGGTAATCACCGAACGGCCGGAATAGTCCACACGCTTGCCCAGCAGGTTTTGGCGGAAACGTCCCTGCTTTCCTTTCAGTTGATCTGTGAGGGATTTCAGAGGACGGTTTCCCCTTCCCCGAACTGGACGCGCCTTGCGGGAGTTGTCTATCAAAGCATCCACGGCTTCCTGAAGCATGCGTTTTTCGTTGCGCAGGATCACTTCGGGGGCACGGATGTCCAAAAGCTGTTTCAAGCGATTGTTGCGGGTGATGACTCTGCGATAAAGATCGTTAAAGTCTGCAGTGGCAAAGCGTCCGCCTTCCAACGGGACCAAGGGTCTCAGTGTGGGCGGCAAAACCGGCAGAACTTCCATCACCATGTGTTCGGGCTGGTTTCCGGATTTCAGGAAAGCGTCAACGATTCTGAGTTTGTTGATCAGCTTCTGTTTGTGCAGGGCAGCCTTTTCCATTTTCAGGCGGGAACGGATGTTCAGGGCTTCGTTGTGCAAATCAATGCGAACCAACAGCTCTCGAATGGCTTCCGCACCCATCATGGCGATAAAGTTGTCCCCCACCTTGTCCCTGATTTCGTAGTATTCGTCCACTTCGATCAGTTCATATTTTTCGTAGGGGGTGTCGCCCGGATCGATCACGATGAAGGATTCATAATAGAGGATGCGTTCCAGATCCTTCACGGTCATATCCAGCAGTGTGCCGATTTTACTGGGCGCGCTTTTCACAAACCAAATGTGTGCAATTGGCACCGCCAGGGAAATGTGTCCCATGCGGGTGCGCCGCACCCTGGAACTGGTCACCAGCACGTTACAGCGGTCGCAAACCGTGTTCTGGAAACGTTTTTTCTTATATTTTCCGCAGGCGCACTCATAGTCGCGTTCCGGGCCAAAGATTCTTTCGCAGAACAGCCCGTCTTTTTCGGGTTTGAGGGTGCGGTAGTTTAAAGTATCGGGTTTGGTAACTTCGCCATGAGACCATTCATTGATGATGGTATCAGACGAAGCCAGTTTGATGCGAACAAAGTCGTAATCGTTGGGGCGGACTTCACGGCGTGTTTCTTTCAACATTTTTACCTCACTTCGCCCTTGTCTGTGTCTTTGAGAAATTCGATATCGAATCCCAGGGACTTGAGCTCACTGACGAGCACGTTAAAAGACTCCGGAACTCCCGGAGCAGGCGGGTTTTCCCCGCGCGTGATGGCTTTGAAAGCGTTGTTGCGTCCATCCACGTCGTCGCTCTTGATGGTGAGCATTTCCTCCAGAAGGTGGGCTGCTCCGTAGGCTTCAAGAGCCCAAACTTCCATTTCACCAAGGCGCTGACCGCCGTGTTGAGCCTTTCCGCCCAAGGGCTGCTGCGTGATGAGCGAATAAGGCCCGGTTGAGCGTGCATGCATCTTGTCTGCCACGAGGTGGTTCAGTTTCATCATATAAATGATTCCCACGGTGACGCGTTCCTTGAAGGGCTTGCCGGTTTTTCCATCGTAAAGAACCTGCTTTCCGTCTGCAGGCAATCCAGCTTCTTTGAGGGAGGCTTCGATCTCTTCCACCGAAGCTCCGTCGAAGATGGGGGTTTCCACTTCAAAGCCCAAAGCTTGGGCAGCCATGCCAAGGTGGGTTTCCATGATCTGACCGATATTCATACGTGAAGGCACGCCCAGCGGGTTCAAAATGACATCCAAAGGGGTTCCATCTTCCAGGAAGGGCATGTCTTCGATGGGGGCAACGATGGAGATCACACCTTTGTTTCCATGGCGTCCTGCCATTTTGTCGCCCACTTCGATTTTGCGCTTTTTGGCCACGAACACTTTCACCATTTTGCGCACTCCATACTGGAGTTCATCACCGTGTTTTATGCGTTCGCGGGATTTGCGGTAGATGTTTTCGCTTTGTTCAAAGGACTGCTTGATTTTCAGGATGATCTCGCTGTAAATGCGATCGTTAGCTTCCTGGTCCTGCACCAATTGCTCATCAAGGTCAAGCTTTTTAAAATTGATGCGTTCGATGTCGGCCTTGGTGATTTTCTTTCCGGAAGGAATGAAATAGATGTTGCTCTTTTCATCCCAAATGGTTTGGGCTTTTTGACCAAGAAGGGCGGCTGAGAGCTTTTCTTCCTTGAATTCCTCCACCTTTTTACGGCGCAGGCTCAGGTCTTTCTTTAGCTTGGCATATTTTTCTTCACGGTCTTCATCAGCTTCAATTCCATCTTCCAAACGGGAGAAGACTTTCACATCGATCACCACACCTTCCATGCCGGGTTTGGCTTTCAGGGAGCTGTTTGTGAAATCTCCGGCGCGGTCGCCAAAGAGGGCGCGCATCAGGTTTTCTTCCGGCGAAGGGTCAATTTCAATGCTCTTGGGGGTCACTTTTCCCACAATGATGTCGCCAGCCTCAATCACTGAACCAACCCGGACGATACCGGTTTTGTCCAGATTTCTGAGCGCATGAGGCGGCACGTTGGGAATGTCGTATGCCAGTTCTTCACGTCCGTTTTTCACATTGCGAACCAAAACCTCCATCTCTTCGATATAGATGGAAGTCAGAGTGTCGTCCCGTGCCACTTTTTCGCTGAGAATGATGGCGTCTTCGTAGTTGTAGCCATACCAGGGCATGAAGGCAACCAGCAGATTGGTTCCAAGCGCCAGGCGATTGTCTTCCACGCAGGCGCCATCGGAAATGGGCTGGCCTTTGCGAACCTGATCACCAATGCGGACCACGGGGCGTTGGTTGTTGCAGGTGTCCTGGTTTGTGCGTTCAAACTTTTTCAGCTCGATGCGGTTGCCGATTCCCAGATATAGAACCTCATCTTTTTCACTGAGCGGCTTGATCTCCACATAAGCGGAGGTGACATTTGTCACAATGCCGTCATAGGGCGCCACAGCGATGTTTGAGGTATCCATTGTGGCAATTTTTTCCATGCCCGTGCCCACGATGGGAGCCACCGGATTGATGAGCGGAACGGCCTGACGCTGCATGTTCGAGCCCATCAAGGCGCGGTTTGCGTCGTCGTGTTCCAAGAAGGGAATCATGGCAGCAGAAACGGAAACCATCTGCTGGGGAGCCACGTCCATATACTCAATTTGCTTGGGGTCCGCCAGGATAAAATCGCCCCTGTCGCGGGCAAAGACCGTCTCGTTTGTGATGCGGCGGTCTTCATCCAAAGTCACGTCGGATTGGGCTATGATATATTTTTCTTCCTGCACGGCATCCATGAAGACGTATTCCGAGGTCAGCTTTCCATCCACAACCCTGCGGTAGGGTGTTTCCATAAAACCAAATTGGTTGATTCTGGAATAGATGGACGGGGAAACGATGAGCCCAATGTTTGGTCCTTCAGGGGTTTCGATGGGGCATATTCTGCCATAGTGGGTGGCGTGCACGTCTCGAACTTCGAAACCGGCTCGGTCGCGAGTGAGGCCTCCGGGGCCAAGTGCGGAAAATGCTCTTTTATGCCTGAGAGAAGCCAGGGGGTTCGTTTGTTCCATGAACTGGGAAAGCTGGCCGGTGAGGAAAAAGGATTGGACAACCGAGATGAGGGCGTTGCTGTTCACCAAGTCGTGCACGGTAACTTCGTCTGTGTTCGAAATTGCCATGCGCTCCTGAATGATGCGGGAGACCATGGAAAGCCCGATTTTGAACTGCTCTTCCAGCAATTCTCCAACGGTGCGAACACGGCGGTTTGAAAGGCTGTCAATATCGTCTATTTCATCCTGGTCGTTGTAGATGTTCACCAAAGTTTTGAAGATGTGGACAAAATCTTCCACACAAAGGGTCATATGGTTTTCATCAACATCGATGCCAAGACGGGTGTTAATTTTGTAGCGGCCAACCATGTCCAGGTTGTAGCGTTTTTCGGTGAAAAACATGCGGTCAACCAAATCTTTGGCTGCTTCCAGGGTGGCGTCTTCTCCAGGCCTGATGAGGCTGTAGATCTTTTTCAGCGCATCTTCCTGGTCTTCAGTGGGATCCTTGGCAATGGTGTTTTCAAGCACCTTGCGGGCAATCTCATAATCATAGTCGATCACTTCGACAGTTTTTATGTTATGAGCTTCCAAAGTTTTCACAAGCGCATCGGAGACCAATTCGTTTGCCGTGGCCACGGGTTCTTCTTCGCCAGCCACCATGATATCTTTATAGAGATGGCGGCCCTTGGCCTTTTTCAGATTCAGTTTCTCGGTTTTATAAAAAGTTTTGCGCAAATCTTCATTTGTGGAAATCCCGATGGCGCGCAGAATGACGGTGACCGGCAGTTTGCGGCGTTTATCGATATGCACATACATCACGTCGTGGATATCGATGTTGAATTCCAGCCAGGATCCATTGTAGGGGATCACTTTGGCGGAATAGAGGGTTTTGCCGCTTGGATGCTTGCTTTCAGAGAAAAAGACGCCGGGCGAGCGCTGCAATTGGGAAATAACCACTCTCTCCGCGCCATTGATGATAAAGGTTCCTTGATCGGTGATCAGGGGAACTTCTCCCAAAAACACTTCCTGCTCAATAATGTCCTGCGAATCACGCCCTTCTTCGGTTTGCTGATATATGGTAAGCCGCAGCCGCACTTTCAGCGGCGCCTGGTAGGAAAGGTTTCTTTCGCGGCATTCTTCTATAGAATACTTTTCCTGCAGAACATTATATTCCATGAATTCCAAATGGAAATTGCCCTTGTTGTCCTCGATGGGAAACGTGGATTCGAATACAGCCTGAAGACCTTTCTTCTCACGGCTTTGAGGGCGGATGTCTTTTTGTAAAAAGTCGTCGAAAGAATCCACTTGCATGGCCAGCAGATTGGGAATTTCCACTTCCGGGATGCCAAGCTCGGCAAAGCGACCGGATATCTTGGAAAAACTCTTGATCTTTCTCAAAAGCTCACTCCTTTGCGGTTTTGACCGTCATGTGAATAGTGTGTTGCTTGCATACACGCGTTTCTGCCAAGTTCAACCTGCAAGAATCTGGGTGTTGACTGAAAGAGGAGAACAGAATTGCGATTTTAGACATAACAAGTCCAAAAAAAGTCCCGTGGGACTTTTTTTGGACATCGAATAAGGGATTGAAGCCCTATTTAACTTCGACAGAAGCACCGACTTCTTCGAGTTTTTTCTGAACTGATTCCGCTTCTTCTTTGCTGACTTTTTCCACAACCATTTTGGGTGCGCCGTCAACCAGATCTTTGGCTTCCTTCAGCCCAAGTTTGGTGATCTCACGCACAACTTTGATCACGTTGATCTTCTTTTCACCGGCGCTGTTCAGAATGACGTCAAATTCGGTCTGTTCTTCTTTTGCTTCAGCGGCGCCAGCGGCGGGTGCGGCGGCAACAGCAACGGGAGCGGCGGCGGAAACGCCAAATTTCTCTTCCATTGCTTCAACGAGTTCAGCAACTTCAAGCAGGCTCATCTCGGAAATCAGGTCAATTACTTGAGTTATTTTATCGGACATTTTTTCCTCCAGGAAATTATATATTTTGGTTAGCTTGCCTTGGTTTTGGCAACGGCATCAAGCGCGTAGACTAATTTACGGGCGACACCTTGGGATACATTCAGGAAGTTTGTGATCGGGGCATTCAAGCTGCCCATGACCTTGGCCAGAAGTTCATCGCGGCTAGGCAGTTTTGCAAGGGAGATCAGCTGGGCTTGGTCATAAACCTGTCCAGCCACATATCCAACCTTGAAACTGGGAAATTCCGCTTCTTCCATCACTTCCTTGATGAATTTGACCAGCACTTTGGCTGGGGCCACTTCTTCGCCCTTGCAGATGGCAAGTGCGGTGGGACCCACCAAAAACTCGTCAAGTTCGTGGATGCCCAAATCATTCAGGGCTATCTTGATCAGGGTGTTCTTTTGTACCAGGTAGTCCACTTCTGCTTCGCGATAACGGCCGCGCAGCTGAGCCACCTGTTCCACGTTTATTCCCTTGTAATCCACCAGTACGATCGCTTTGGCGCCTTCTAAACGTTCTTTTAACTGTGCTACGATGTCATATTTTACACTTTGAACCATTTTCCTCTCCTTTAGCTCTTCGCTTCCAGAGTTGCGCTTGCGATATGCAGCTTGATGCCGGGGCCCATGGTGGTGCACAGAGTGATACTCTTGATGTAAACACCTTTCATCGTGGGAGGACGGTCTTTGAGAACCGCCGCCAAGATGGCTTTGATGTTATCTTTGAGTTTCTCCGGGGAAAAGCTGATCTTTCCAGCGGGGATGTGTAAATTCGCAAATTTATCCACCCTGTAGGCGATCTTGCCGCCTTTGCTTTCTTCAACTGCTTTTCCAATGTCCATGGTCACGGTACCAACCTTTGGATTTGGCATCAGGCCTCGCGGGCCCAACACCCTTCCCAGTTTGCCGATTTTGCCCATCATCGTGGGTGTGGTGATCACGACGTCGAAATCGAACCATCCGCCCGAAATCTTTTCGATCAGATCATCCAAGCCAACGTGATCGGCACCGGCATTCCTGGCCTCGTCTGCCTTTTCGCCTTCGGCAAAAACCAAAACGCGCGAAACTTTGCCCGTTCCGTGGGGCAAAACAAGCGAGTTTCGGATCTGCTGATCAGCTTTTCGGGGATCGACCCCCAGATTCAGATGAACTTCAACCGTTTCGTCAAATTTGGAAGCCGGAATGGCTTTCAAGGTTTTGAGCGCTTCGTCAAGTTCATAGCGTTTCTGGCGGTCATACAACCCGTAGGCAGTGTTGTACCTTTTGCTATGTTTCATTGACTCTCCTTATGAATATTATCTCCTGCACAAGGCGGGGTCAGTCGTCAACGACCACACCCATGCTCCTTGCAGTGCCAGCGATCATACTCATAGCAGATTCAAGGGTATGACAATTCAAATCCTGCATCTTCAGCTGGGCGATGTTGCGCAGCTGGTCTTGATTGATGTGTCCCACCTTTTCTTTGTTCGGTGTGGACGAACCTTTGGCCAGACCGGCCTCTTTCTTGATCAAAATCGACGCAGGCGGGGTCTTGATCTCGAAGGTAAAGGATTTATTTTTGGCGACATAAATAACCACGGGAAAGATCATCCCGGGTTGGTCGGCTGTTTTCTCGTTGAACTGACGGCAAAATTCAGGAATATTCACTCCAACCTGGCCCAAAGCCGGTCCAACCGGGGGAGCCGGGGTTGCTTTTCCAGCGGGGAGCTGAAGCTTCAGCATTGCCGCAACGTCTTTTGGTTTCGCCATTATTTATTTCCTCATCTCTATTTTTTCAAAATTTCAACCTGGCTGGCATTTAGCTCAACCGGGGTACGCCTGCCAAACACAGTCACGTCGATCACCAGCTTTTGGCCATCGTCTGCAACCTTTTGCACAACTCCTTCAAAATCTGTGAAGGGGCCGGTGGTAACCTTAACCATATCGCCGGGCATAAAATCAAACATCTTGCCCGGTTCTTTTTCGCGGTCCGCAATGCCCAGAAGGCGGTTGACCTCTTCCTCATCCAGAGGAATGGGGTCTTTGTGGTCTTTGCTTTGACCCAAAAACTTTGTGACCCCTGCGATGCCCAGAATGTAGGTGCGAAGCTGGGGCGTCAGGTCTGCTTCTATGAAAACATAGCTGGTAAATATCTTGCGTTCCTGCTCAACCCTTTTTCCTTCACGAACGATGAAGGCCTTTCGCAGCGGCACAAGCAATTTTCCCACATGCTGTTCAAGCTCGGTGCCTTCCAGCCCTTTTTCGATGGCTGTCTTCACCTTGTTTTCATGCGAAGAATAGGTATGGATCGCATACCACTTCATTGCCTCTGCCATTTTCCCTCGTTAAAAAAGAAGCTTGACCAATTGGCCAAAACCGAAGTCGACCAAAGCCAAAAACAACGCCACAATGCCTGAGATCACGATCACAACGACTGTTCCTTCTTTGACGTCGTTCATCGTGGGCCAGGACACGGCATGCATTTCACTCACCACATCACGGAAAAAGTGGTTGATCTTGTTGAACATTGATTTCATTGTAATCCCATTGACGGAGATGGACTCCGCTTAAAATAAAATGTGGCAGGACAGGCAGGAATCGAACCCGCAACCCCCGGTTTTGGAGACCGGTGCTCTACCAATTGAACTACTGTCCTGCAACATATATTTAGCGCTGTTTGTGCAGCGTGTGTTTCCGGCAGGTGGGGCAGAACTTTTTCAGCTCCAATCTGCTGGGATGCTTGCGCTTGTTACGAGTTGTTGTATAATTGCGGTTTTTGCAATCCTCGCAAGCCATGATAATGATATCTCTCATTTTATATCATCCCAGAGCTTTTACTCGACGATGGTTCCAACCACGCCACTGCCGATGGTGCGGCCGCCTTCGCGGATGGCGAAGCGCAGTCCCTGCTCCATGGCGATGGGGGTGATAAGTTCAGCGGTGATTTCAACGTTGTCACCAGGCATAACCATCAACACACCATCTGGAAGGGTGAGTGAACCGGTCACGTCGGTGGTACGGAAATAGAACTGAGGGCGATATCCTGTGCGGAAGGGGTTCTTGCGTCCGCCTTCTTCAGCAGTGAGAACGTAGGTTTGTCCGGTGAATTTGACGTGGGGGGTGATGGATTTGGGTTTTGCCAAAACCATTCCGCGCTCAACGTCGTCCTTGGCAAAGCCGCGCAGCAGAACGCCAATGTTGTCGCCAGCCTGGGCTTCGTCCAAAAGTTTGCGGAACATTTCCACACCTGTGCAGGTGGTTTCCACGGTTTCGCGAATTCCAACACGCTCAACTTTTTCACCAACTTTGATGACACCGCGTTCCACACGGCCGGTGGCAACGGTTCCACGTCCCGGAATGGAGAATACGTCTTCCACGGGAAGCAGGAAGGGTTTGTCGGTGGCACGGTCGGGCTGCGGAACATAGCTGTCCACGGCATCCATCAGTTCCTGCATTTGGGCTTCACCCTCGGGATCTTGGTTCAAAGCCTTGAGGGCGGAACCGCGAATCACGGGAATGTCACTGCCGGGGAAATCATATTTTTCCAGAAGTTCACGAACTTCCATTTCCACCAGGTCCAAAAGCTCAGGATCGTCAACCATGTCGATCTTGTTCATGAACACCACGATGGCGGGCACGCCCACCTGACGGGCGAGCAGGATGTGTTCGCGGGTCTGGGGCATGGGGCCGTCCGCGGCGCTCACGACGAGGATGGCTCCGTCCATTTGCGCTGCGCCGGTGATCATGTTTTTGATATAGTCGGCGTGGCCAGGGCAGTCAACGTGCGCGTAGTGACGGCTCTCGGTCTCATATTCAACGTGGGACGTGGCAATTGTGATACCACGGGCTTTTTCTTCCGGCGCGTTGTCGATGCTGTCGAAGCTGCGAGCTTGCGCGCCACCCTTTTTGCTCAAATACGCAGTGATGGCTGCGGTCAAGGTTGTCTTGCCATGGTCAATGTGACCAATCGTACCTATGTTGACGTGCGGCTTGGTACGTACGAATTTTTCTTTTGCCATTTTTCCTCCTGGGACCCGCTGGGGTCCCACGTCGTGTTTTGTTATTTTAATCTATTGATAAAGAAAGTGGAGCTCAAGATCGGACTCGAACCGATGACCTCCTCCTTACCAAGGAGGTGCTCTACCTGCTGAGCTACTTGAGCTTTTAATACTTCTATTCTGCGGCGTTGCTTGCGTAAAAATGGAGCGGGAAACGGGGTTCGAACCCGCGACCCTCAGCTTGGAAGGCTGATGCTCTACCAACTGAGCTATTCCCGCTGGCATTCTCAAAAAAGTGGTGGACAGGGAAGGATTCGAACCTCCGTAGACTCTCGTCGCTGGGTTTACAGCCCAGTGCCATTAACCACTCGACCACCTGTCCACAATAAATTTCTGGAGCCGATGAAGGGAGTTGAACCCCCAACCTATTGATTACAAATCAATTGCTCTGCCATTGAGCTACATCGGCGTCAAGTTAGTCCACGCAATTCCAACACCAGAATTTTGTCAATAACTTTTCTTGATTCACTCTATGATTCAACCGAAAAACCCGGTTCGATGCAAAAAATTCCTGAGTCCCTTTTTTGTCAAGAACAGCTTTTAATATTTTTTATCCGGATCAGTTTCCAAAGCAGGCTCCATCACCTGGATCCATGAATTCATCAGCTTTCACAGCATTTTTGCAAAACTTGAAAAAGTCTTGATTTTCATGGATTTCCTTCCCGCCTCTTCCGTTTACTCGAAACCTGGTCGCCTGACAAAGAACTGGCTCAAGAACGTTTTTGATGAGTTAGAAATCTTCATAGTACTCGAATTTGTTTTATATAGTATATCCGCTTATAAGCCATCCCCTGTCTTGGGCTACCGACATCATAAGCCGTATCACTTCGCTATATCAAACTTGTGGACGTTACTTCTTCAAAACCTCACCCATTACTCTGGATATTCGGTCAATCTTCGGTCAATCTGGATCAGGACGGGTCACCCTTGCCCGAAAGCCTTAATCAAGTGGTTATCAAGCCTTAATCAAGCGTTAATTATTAAGACTTGATTAAGGCTTGATTAAGAAGTGATCGACTTCCCCAAACAAGGAGGCGGAGTGCAGGCTGCAAAAGGATAAAAGAGGAAATCTGAAGGAAATGAGTATTAAGATTATCCATAAATAAGGACGCTGCCCACACTTTTGAATATTAACCAATAAACAAAAGGGCTCACTTTTCAGGGTGAGCCCTTTTCTATTATTATACTGAATTGCTGTTATTACTTGACTATCACCATCTGAGCACGACGGTTTTCCTGGCGTCCTGCAGCGGTGTCGTTCTTGGCGATCGGGTTCTTTGAGCCGTAGCCCTTGATTTCGATCTGTTCGGCGTCCACGCCTCTGGCAACCAGGTAGTCTTTCACCACTTTGGCACGGTTGTGAGAAAGCGGCTCGTTGATTTTGTCTGTTCCCTGGCTGTCGGTGTGACCTTGGATTTCCACCATCACTTCGGGCAGCTTTTTCAGGAAGTCTGCCACGCGGTTCAGGGCGGGTTTGTCTCCGTCGCGGATCACATAGAGGTTGGTGTCGAAGTGGACGATAAGCTTTGCCAGTTCCTGCTCAAGCAGGTCTTCATCGCTGGGACCAACGGGCTTCGGAGCGGTCACAGTTCCCACCAATGGCATGGTCAAAGTTACCGCACCTTCGCTGCTGTGGTCGATTCCACCGGAATAGTTTCCAACCTTGTCGCCTTTGAGGCGAACCAGGACGTCGCCGGTGAATTTGGGATCCACGGTGGCGCTTGGTTTCCAGGTTTTTCCGCCATCCACGGAGATTTCAAAACCTTCCGGAGCGTTGAGCTGGATTTGTCCCTTCAGGTTCAATCCATTCAGTTTGTAGCTCTGCGAAGCTGAGGGTGTGCCCAGTTCCGTGGTGAAGGGTTTCAGGTTTTTCAGGTTCAAATTCAGTTCGGGAATGGCAGGAACATCCTTGTCGGTCACGGTTCCCACCACAGGAAGCTTGAATGCGACGGCGTCTTTGCTGCCGTGGTCGATGTTTCCGGAATAGTTTCCAGCTTTGTCGCCAGTGAGACGAACCAGGATATCCCTGTCGAAACCGCCGGGCACATTCATGGATTTGGCATAGGTTTTGCCACCATCCAGAGAGAATTCAAATCCCGCAGGAGCGGTGATCTCAATGTCGCCTTTAAGGTTTTCACCCACGATTTTGTAGCTTTGTGCCGCGGAAGGCTTGCCAACTTCGGTGGTGAAGGGTTTCAAGTCTCCAGCTTGCAGCCTGATGCGCGGGGTTTTGGGAGCCTCGGGCAGATCCACAATACCCAAAACGGGCAGGGTGACCCGGGTGGCGCCTTCGCTGTCGTGGTTCAGTGGGCCGCCAAATTCGCCGGCTTTTTCACCGGTCAGGCGAACCAGAACGTCTTTATCGAAGCCGGCATCAACGGTTGCGGCTTTCTTCCAAGTTTTGCCGCCATCGATGGAAATCTCAAAACCTTGAGGAGCCTCAATCTGGATTTTGCCCTTCAAATTGGTTCCGGAAATCTTGTAGGCCTGGGCTGCGGAAGGGGTTCCCTGCACGGTGGAAAAGGCTCCCAGCTTGGCATCCAGTTTCAGGACGGGCAGCTGAACCTTGTCTGTAACCGTTCCAAACGCCGCGATCAGCATGGGGCGGACGCCTTTGCTGTCGTTGCGGATGTATCCTTCGTAAACTCCTTTCTTTTCACCGGTGAGGCGAACCAAGACGTTGCCGTCATAGCCGGCGGGAAGCGTCAGAACGGGCTGGAAATTTTTACCATCGATGGAAATCTCAAAACCTTGAGGAGCTTCGATGGTGATGGGGTTTGTCAGATCAATTCCCTTAAGCTCATAAGCCTGAGCTGGGGACGGGGTTCCCACTTCGGTGTGGAACTCTTCCAGCTTGTGGCGGATATAGATTTCGCCCTTGGCAGACACCGCTTTTTTCTTGCCGCCAAAATGGATGCCCAAACCCACGTAGGGGGTCAGCAGAGCGTCGTTCATTTTGCCGGTTTCCAGAAGGTCGATATTGTCCTTGGTGAAAAGGTTGTATTTCACACCCAGTTCACTAACGATGTTCTTCTTATAAAGAAAGGAAATTCCGGCGGCGGCGTGAGGCACTGTAAAATGTCCTCTGAAGCCGGGCGGAACGCTGGGGTTGTCTGAAATTCCGGGATTAGCTTTACTGCCATGGGTGGACCAGCCAGCGCCCAGTTCGGCAAATGGCGAAATACGCTTCAAAACGGCGTCTTCTGAAAAATTGATCGCCCCAACAGTGGTGGGACGGACCTTAAGATAAAGATTAACCCCTTCCAGTGAAGAGAAATAGGTTTCTGTGGGGTCATCGCCTTGCACAGCCACGTTGGCAAACCAAGGGCTGATTCCCACGCCGAGCCAATCCTTGATGGCCCAGGCGTCCCAGGCAAGCGCCCAAGAGCCCTTTTTGGAATTGGTGCCATCAATGTCATCCAAAGGAATGCCAAGCCCGCCTTCCAACAAAAGGGTGCTCTCAAATGCCTGAATAGCAGGCATCAAAGCCAGCAACAACAGTGTAATAAGAATAGCTTTTGATCTTTTTAGCATGTTCACCTCGTATTTTTAAAAAGTTTCTCCAGATAGTTACAATTTAAACAAGCTCCCTTGCGGTGTCAAGAACAAAAATTAACTGCTTTTAATATCTGTGTATTATTTTCAACAAAAAGCACTTCTTTTTCCCCAATCTTGTCATGGAATCGAAATTGCATATTTTTTCATCATACGGCGAAACCCCGCTGACATATTTCGCAAAATTAAACGCCACAAATAGTTGCGCAATTGCCACGGTTGATTTCAACCCGAAGCTTGACAGAAAAATGGAGACCCGATGAAAAAATATATGATTTTCTTGACCCTGTTTTTGGTTTGGGGGATTATTTTTGCCCAAACCACTGTTTTTAACGATGATTTTTCAAACTATCAGAGCACAAGCTGGACCGCTTCCGGACAGATCGGCTCCAGCGGATGGTATGTGAACCGCTCTGGCGCGGACTGGGGCGCCCGGCGAAACACAAGCCCCGCCCAGTTGGAATTGACCAACGACGTAGGTTCCAGTGGAAACTCCAACGGCTGGATTTTTGCGTATTATTCCACCGCGAATTTTGGCTCTCCATATAATCAAGTCTTGGCTGGCAACAGCGGTCTGATCACTTGGACTTTCAACATCAAACAAATTCGAACTGACCCTTCCGGATTTGATAACAATAACTATGGCGCCGCCTTCATTTTGGGAGCTACAGATCAATCTGTAAAATCCTCGGGCTCAGGCTACGCGGTGGTTTATGGACAATCAGGCGCAACCGATCCCGTCCGCTTGGCAAAATTTTCCGGAGGCATCTCCAATGGCAGTTTGGTAAACCTGATTACCAGCAACACAAGCGGTCTCACAGATTTTGGAACCGAATACCTGAGCGTGAAGGTTACCTATGACCCCAATCTAAACAAATGGGAACTTTTTCTACGCAATGATGGAGCTTCCGCTTTTGCCGACCCTCTCAGCGGAAATCTGGTCTCACAGGGAACCGCCATCGATAGTGCCCACACTTCCAGTTCGCTGAACTATTTGGGTGCTTACTGGCAAGGTGCCACCGCTAATCAGCAAACTTCATTTTTCGACAACGTTTCCGTGCAGATCACGCCCTATCATATTGCCCATTTGAATGTTGAGCCGCTGAATCTATCAGGCTTTTACTATATATTGAATAACGGCCCCTCCGAAGACCAGCAATTCACGGTTTCCGGTTCGGATTTGATTCAAAATGTAACGGTAAGCCCCTCAGCGAGCTACGAGATTTCCCTGCAAAACGGAGCCGCTTTTACGTCCACGAACCCGATCAACCTTGTTCCCAGCAGCGGAATCCTCTCCCCCACAGCAATTTATGTGAGATTGAAAGCCGGGCTTCCCGCCCAGAACTATCTCAATGAAGGCATCAGCGTTTCCACCCTGGGGGCTCAAACCCAGGAAGTGCTTTGCAGCGGAGCCGTTTTGGAACCCGGCATCACCGTGGCGCCAGCCTCCCTGAGCGGGTTCAGCTATATGTTTGGCTTGGGTCCATCCTCGGAAAAAAGCTTCAACGTCAGCGGGCAAAATCTGTATGATAATCTGAGTATCAGCGCTCCGAGCCAATTCGAAATCTCCGCCAGTCCCTCCGGCGGCTTTTCAAACTCTCTCACACTGTATCCAAGCGGATCAAGCCTTTCCCCCACAACCGTTTATGTGCGCATGAAAGCAGGCTTGAGCATGGGGAATTACAGTAACAAAGACATTGTTCTCAGCAGCCTTGGTGCTCTGAACAAAACGGTTTCCTGCAGTGGGACGGTGCTTGGCGGATCCAATCCGGATGTCCCTCTGGCTTTGGAAGCCAGCGCTATCAACCCCGGCGGCTTCACGGCAAACTGGCTCCCCGTGGAAAGCGCAAGTTCCTACCGTCTGGACGTTTACACCGGTTCCGATGTGGAAGACCTTTTCATCTCGGAATATGTGGAAGGCAGCAGCAACAATAAATATCTGGAAATATACAACGGAACCACCGCCACCATCGACCTTTCAAACTATCGCCTCCAGCTTTTCTCAAATGGAGCCAGCACACCCAACAACAACGTCCAGCTTTCCGGAAGCTTGGCCAGCGGCGCCTGCATCGTATATAAGAACAGCGCTGCAAACCTGACGCTTCCTGCGGGCGTGACGGCAACCACCAACACCGCGATGAGTTTCAACGGAAACGACGCCCTGGCGCTTTACAAAATATCCACCGCTTCCTACGTTGATATTTTTGGCAGAATCGGAGAAGATCCTGGAAACTACTGGGGGTCGGGTTCCAATGTGACGGTGGATAAAACCTTGGTGCGCAAGGCATCCGTGACCTCGGGAGTTACCCAAAACCCCAGCTCCGGTTTTCCAACATTGCTAAGCGAATGGGATTTTTATCCCACGGACACAGCCGAGTTTTTGGGTTCCCACAACCATCGTGGCAGAGCCATCAGCTACGTTCCCGGCTATCAAAATCTGAACGTGGGCAACGTGACCAGCCACGAAGTCGAAGGCTTGGAAGAAAGCACGCAATACCACTATCTGGTGCGTGCAGAAAACCCCTATGGAAGCAGCGAAAACTCAAACACCATCGATGTGACCACCACTTCCATCAGCGACCCCGCCATTTATGCCAGCGGAAGTTTTGCCCATTTTTCCACCTCCACCGGAACCCCTTCGCCTGCACAAACTTACAGCCTTTCCTCAGCGAACCTTTCACAGAATATCAGCATTTCCATCCCGCTGGGTTTTGAAATCTCCACCAACGGCGGCGTGAGCTACAGTGCAGTTTCAGCCAGCGTCTCCCCCGCTTTTTCCGGGCAGGTTTTGGTTCGCCTCAGCGGTTCCGCCAGCGGAACCTACAGCGGAAACTTGTCCCATTCCAGTGCCGGAGCCGCCAGTGTGAGCCTGCCTCTCAGCGGTTTGGTCACCAGCGAGAATATCGAGGCGCCCAGCGTTCAGGCATACGACATCATCGGCTATCCTGCCTACACTTCCATTTCCCTGGAATGGACACCCGGAAATGGTGCACGCCGCATGGTTAAAATCAACACCAGCAACAGTTTCACCAATCCCGCAGACGGCAGCGACCCAGCCGCCAACACTTTCTACACCGGCAGCGGTGAACAGGTGATTTTCAACGGAGCCACCCAGTTCATCGAAGGCAGTCCCTTCAATGGCTGCACAGTTACAAACCTCACTCCGAACACACTTTACTGGTTCAGGATTTATGAATATAACGGCACTGGACTCGACACCCGCTATCTGAGCGTCACCGCTGCGAACAACCCCAAATCCGTTTCCACTACTGTTTCTTCCGGAACCGGCTATTATGCCGACATTTACGGTTATGGAGAAACCCTGAAGGGCGTGCTGCACGAGCTTTTGAAAGACACCCACACCAACAAATATTCGTATGCTGCCATCACAAACATCATGAAATACACCGACGAAGACCCAAATAATCCCAACAACCTGATTGAAATCTACACTGGCTGGAGTGTGAACAAGGAAAGCTTTGGCGGCTCCGCCACCAATTGGAACCGAGAACACACCTGGAGCAAAAGCCACGGAAATTTTGGTGAGACAATCCCCGCCGGGACCGACCTCCACCACCTGCGTCCCTGCGACGCAACCGTAAACTCCTCAAAAAGTAACAAAGATTTCAACACTGGCGGAAACCCCGTTGTGGACGCTTCTCCACCATCAGGATACAGTGGCACCACGGGCTGTTATCAAACTTCCACGACCTGGGAACCCCGGGATGAAGACAAAGGCGATGTTGCCAGAATGTTGATGTATATGGCTGTGCGCTATGAAGGAACGGACACCTCCTACGACCTGGAATTGGTTGACCACGTTAACTCAGCCCAAAGCCAAAACCTGCCCCTGTATGGAAAACTGGCGACGCTTCTGCAATGGCACGTGGAAGATCCGCCCGACGCTTGGGAAATGCGTCGTAACAACCGCATCGCCGAAAGCCAGGGTAACCGCAATCCCTTCATCGACATTCCCGGCTACGCAGCCCGCATCTGGGCGCCCTGTCCGCTTTACAATAGCAATGTGAGCAACAACGGCTTCACTGCCAACTGGAGCCAGCCCATCACTGCCACAAAATATTACCTGCAAGTGGCAACGGACAGTCTTTTTACGAACATCGTTGGTGGCTATACGAACCATGATGTGGGTTTGCAAACCAGCAAAGCCATTTCCGGCCTCAGCGAAGGCACCTACTACTATCGTCTGCGTTCCTATTTTGAGAGCGACTATGGCATGTGGTCACCCTATCTGGAGGTTATCCTGGAGGTTCCCGTATCAGGAACTGCCACCATCATAGCTTCTGAAATGCTGCGTGAAGACAAGCTGGATGGGGCATCCCTCACCTTGATCCTCAACGATGTCAGCTTTGCCGACTCCACGCTTCTGCCCCAAAATTTCATGTTGAACAACGCTCCGGCGGGCTTGACCATTCAGGCTGTCAGCTATCTGGATGCCAACACCGCGAACATCTTGCTGTCCTACAGCGGCCCGGGTTTTGATGTGAACTTTGGCAACTTCAGCATCACGGTGCAGGCTGTTGAACTCGATGCAAGCCAATCCGTCACAAGCAATTCCCTGCTTATTCACGCCCTGGTGGAAGCTGTTGCTGCAGTTTCCCTGGAAAATGGAAACATCCGCTTGGAAATCATCCCGATTGGCGGGGCTCAGGAATACATAATTTACGGTTCATCCGAGCCTTACGGCACATTCAGCGAGATTGGCGACAGCGGATCATTTGGTTCGGGACCGGATGCAAACATCTGGCTCATTCCGCTGGATATTGTGGATGAAAACAGATATTTCTTCTGGGTTGCCGCTGTTTTGTGAGATCGTGATCCGGGAAAAGAATTTTCATGCGGATGCCACACAATTGAATCTGGTGAATTCATGAATCGATAAAACAAAGAATTGACAAAAAGGCGGCGGCTCAAAAAATGGTTTGAAAATGGAGCTGCTTGCTTCTGCCTTACTGCTTGCGTGCACGTAAGGCCTTGAAAATAAAACAAATATGGTTAGGATATTACCATGAAGCAGGCGGAATTTTTTCCGCCTTTTTTTGTTTGTGGTAAAAAGGAGGTTCCTATAATCCGGATTAAGCGTGGAAAAGCCCGCCTGAAAGAGGTGGTGCCGAAGGAAAGGATCAATGAACAGATCACCGCGAGCAAAGTGCGCGTGATCGACCACGAAGGAAAGCAGATCGGCATTTTGCCACTGCGAGAGGCGCTCAGCAAAGCCGAGAGCATGGAATTGGACTTGGTGGAAATCTCTGCCAGCGCCGATCCCCCGGTTTGCCGCATCATGGACTTTGGAAAATACTATTTCCAAAAAGAGAAAAAAGCCCGTGAAGCCCGCAAGAGACAGCACGAGGTCGAAGTCAAGGAGATCAAGTTCGGTCCGAATACCGAAGAACACGATTATAATTTTAAGAAAAACAACGCGATTAAGTTTTTCCGTCAGCACAACAAGGTGAAATTCACGGTTCGTTTCCGTGGCCGCCAATTGGCTCATAAAGACCTTGGCTTCAACGTGCTGGAAAAGCTTAAAACCGATCTTTCACACATTGCCGATGTCGACAGCGAGCCCGTGTCGGAAAGAAACCTGCTTTCCATGATCATGAGCCCGAAAAAAGACATCGACAGGATTTTGGGAAAGCTGAACGAAAGCGATCAGCCTGAAGCCGCGCCCCAGCCCGAGCCTGAAGAATCCTAAAGCCGAGCAGCGCGATCCATACTTTTTTAACATCCAAGGAGAATAATCATGCCTAAGATCAAAACAAGCCGTTCTGCATCGAAACGGTTTAAAATAACCGGCTCCGGTAAGATTGTGCGCCACCATGCAAAATCCGCACACATCAAAACCAAAAAAACACCCAAGCTGAAACGCAACCTGCGCACCAGTACCATCGTTCGCGCTTGCGACGAAAAAAGAATCAACCGCATGTTAGGGAAATAACGGGAGAGAAAAATGCCAAGATCAACTAATAACCCCGCAGCACACCGCAGAAGAAAAAAATATATGCTGGCAGCCCGCGGCTATTTCGGCCGCCGCGGAACCAACTACCGCATGGCTCGCCAAACTTATGAAAGAGGAATGGCGTTTGCCTTTGCACATCGCAAACAGAAGAAGAGAAACTTCCGCAGCCTCTGGATCACCCGCATCAACGCCGCCTGCAGAAACAACGACATGAGCTACAGCCGCTTCATCAACGGACTGCATAAGGCCAATATTGAAATCAACCGCAAAGCCTTGGCACACCTTGCCTGGCACGACAGCGAAGCATTTGCCAAGCTGGTGGAGATCGCCAAAGGCTGAAGCCAAACCCCGCCCGCATCGAACTGAAGCGGGCAACCCACATTCGCAACCAAGGAAAAAGTGTGCAAGACCAACTGAGGGAAGCGGCCCGGCAAGCCCAAACGGCCATCGCCGCCTGCCAAACAAACAACGATATTCTGAACGCCAGGGCGCAGTTTCTGGGCAAAAAAAGCCTGGTGAACAGCCTCTATTCAAAGCTGAAGGACCTTCCCGACGCTGAAAAACCTGCGTTCGGACAACTGATCAACGACCTGCGTTCAGAGCTGGAAAAACTGCTCGCCCAGCGCGAAAAGGAACTGAAGGAACAGCAGCGTCTGCAGCAGGACGCCAGCAAAGCACAGGACCTGAGCCTGCCTGGTATCATGCCCGGCAGAGGTTCCTTGCATCCGCTCACCGTGGTGCGCCGTGAAATTGAAGATATTTTCATGGCGATGGGGTTTGAGATTGCGGAAGGACCGGACATCGAGGATGAATTTCATAACTTCGACGCCCTGAACACCCCGCAGGATCACCCTTCCCGGAATTTGGCAGACACCTTTTACCTGGAAAACGGGCTGCTGCTCAGAACCCAAACCTCCACCGTGCAGGTGAGAACCATGGAGAGTTTCGCGCCGCCGATTCGCATCATTTCCCCCGGAAGGTGCTATCGCAACGATAAACCGGACCCTTCACATTCCCCGGTTTTCCACCAGGTGGAAGCGCTGGCGGTGGACAAACACCTCAGCATGGCAGACCTGAAAGACACCTTGCAAAACTTTGCCCGGCTGATGTTTGGAGCCGGGATGAAGTCGCGGATCCGCCCCCACTTTTTCCCTTTCACAGAGCCCAGCGCAGAAATGGACATCAGCTGCGTCTCCTGCGGGGGACATGGCTGCCGGATCTGCAAAAACTCCGGCTGGCTGGAACTTGGCGGCGCCGGAATGGTTGACCCCGCCGTGCTGAAAACCTTGGGGATAGACCCTGAGATTTGGAGCGGTTTTGCCCTGGGCATGGGCATCGAGCGCATCGCCATGCTGAAATATAACATTCCGGACATGCGCATCCTGTTTGAAAACGATGTGCGCGCGTTGCGCCAATTCAGCGGGGAGTCATTATGATCATTTCCAGCCGCATACTTGGCCACTACATCGATCTTCCCGCTGAGCTCGAACAACTGGTTCACACTCTCACATTCAGCGGAATTGAAGTGGAAGCCATCAAGGAAATTCCCGAGCTTCCGCCCACGGTGATAAGCGCAAGGATCATCAGCACAGAGCCTGTTCCGGATTCCAACCATCTCACAAAATGTATGGTTGACCACGGCGGCCCCGAACCCATCCAAGTGGTTTGCGGAGCGCCGAATTGCCGGGAAGGCTTGGTTTCCGCCCTGGCATTGCCGGGCACGAAACTGGGTGATTTCACCATCAAACCCACCAAACTGCGCGGAGTGGAATCCTTTGGAATGCTTGCTTCCGAAAGGGAAATGGGCATTTCGGACAACCACGCCGGAATCGTGGAATTTGCTGCAGACACCCCTGTGGGAATCAGTGTGAACGAGCTTTATGAGCTTCCGGACGCCATCCTGGAACTGGAAATCACACCCAACAGGCCCGACCTTTTGGGCTACGTGGGCATTGCCAGAGATCTTTCCGCCTCATTGAACCTGCCCTTGAAGGAGCCCGTCATCCAAAAACTGGAAGGCGAAAAGCAATGTGACATGGGCTTGAAACTCGTGGTGGAAGATCCCGAAAAATGTCTGCGCTACACAGCCCGGCTGATGGAAGGGGTCACAGTGAAAGAATCGCCGCAATGGCTGAAAACCGCGCTGATCAAAAGTGGACTGCGCCCCATCAACAACATCGTGGACGTGACAAACTTTGTGATGTTTGAATTGGGACAGCCCCTGCACGCCTTCAACTATGAGAAGCTTCGCCCGCTTTCACTCCAGGATGTGCAGCCCGCCATCGTTGTTCGCAAAGCCCGGGCAGGAGAAAAGTTTGAGGCACTGGACGGTAAAAGCCTGGAGCTGGATGAAGCCGATCTGGTTATAGCCGACGGACAAGAAGCTTCCGCTTTGGCTGGCGTGATCGGTGGCATGGCAAGTTCCATCGATGAAAACACGCACAGGATTGTGCTGGAATCCGCCTGTTTCCAATCCACCACGGTTCGCGCAAGCTCCACCAAACACAAGGTTTCCACCGATTCTTCCTACCGCTTTGAACGGCAGTTGAGTCCCTTTGCTGCGGAAACAGTCAGCCACAGAGCCGTGGAACTGATTTTGGAAACCGCGGGCGGCAAGCTTTGCGGAGACTTGTATGACGCCTTTGAGCAGGTTCCTGAACCTCTCAGGCTCACGCTTCGTCCCCAGAGGTTTGAAGAATTGATCGGATATCGGCTTTCCCCGCAAGAAATCACCCGCTATCTGGAAGCTCTGGACTGCAAACTGGTGCAGGAAAACCCCGATGGAATGGTTTTCCAAATCCCCCACCGCAGGGTTGATCTCACCCGCGAAGCCGACCTTTTGGAAGAACTGGCGCGCCTGGCAGGCTATGATCGCATTCCCAGCCGCACTTCCATTTCCGGAATCATGGACCGTCATGCCTTCAAAAACCGCAGGAAAATTGAGGATTGGTTTGTGCAAGCCGCTTTCCATGAGGCTTTGAACTTCAGTTTCAGCGATCCCGCCCAATATGAAGCCCTGGGGCTTTCCACCGCCGACGTTCAAGACAGGCTTTTGAAGCTGGTGAACCCGCAAAGCAGCAACCAATCCGTGATGAGGATCTCGCTTTTGCCGCAGCTTTTGGAAAATCTTCGCCACAACCTTCACCACGGCGAACGCGACCTGAAACTGATGGAAATCGGCAAGATCTATTGTAATGTAAAGGGCAAGATCGAAGAAAAACTGGTTTTGACCGCCGTCATGACGGGAAAAGCGCAGGCTGAGCATTGGCTTCAAAAGAGCGAAGCTGTGGGCCTGTGGTATGTGAAAGGCCTGGTGGAAGGTCTGCTTCAAAGCATGGGACTCCCCATCACCGAAACAAAGGAGCATTCCCAACCCTGGCTGGCTCCGGGAGACAACCTTGCCTGGCTGAACAACGGCAGAATTTGCGCTTCCTTTGGACGCCTGAAAACCCAAACGGCGGAAAACTTCGACATCGACCTGGGCATCCTGAAGCAGGAAATCTGGGTTCTGGAGCTGGATATCGATCTCATTGCAGAGCTCACACGCGACCGGGAAACCGTTTTTCGCGACCTGCCCCGCTATCCGGCTGTCACGCGCGATCTTTCATTTGTGATCCAAACTTCGGTTCCCTATTCCCAGATCCGGGAAGCCATCCAAGCTGTGGCGCCGGAGCTAATTTCAGAAGTTCAGATCTTTGATCAGTATCTGGGAGAAAGCATCCCTCAAGGTTTCAGGAGCGTTTCTCTGCGCCTGAAACTCTTGGATCGCGAAAAAACATTGACAGATGAGCGCGTTGATGAACTTCTTGCATCGGTGAGGGAAATGCTATCCCGCACCTGGCAGATCAAAATGAGGTAACACAATGGAAACACAAGCCACAAGCTTGCAAGATAAGATACATAAACTGATTTCCCAATACACGGAAGACAAGAAAAAACTGGCAAAACTTGAGAAACAAAACGAAACCCTGACGGAAGAAAACAGCCAGTTGATGACCCAGGTGGAAAATATCCGGCGTTCCAGCAGCGGAAGCGCCGAAAAAGTCAAGGAATTGGAGCAGGAGCTTGCAGACCTGAACAAGAAATATCAGGAACTGCAGGATACGGTTTCCGGCTTTGAAAACATCGCCAGTGAAGCCATTGAACAGATTGACAGCCTGCTTCCCGAGCTTGACCAAATGGAAATATAATGAAATCTGTGGATGTCGAGATCTTTGGACGCAAATTCCACTTGCGCACAGATCAACCCGAAGAGCTTCAAAGCGTTGCAAAAAAGATTGATGAAGAGCTGCGGCAGCTGAGCGATCTGTACGAAAATCTCGATTTTTCCAAACTTTTATTGCTACTTTTACTGAAAAAACACAGCGAAATAAAGTCCCTGCAAAGCAACAGCGCCCTCTCGGAAAAAGAGCTGGAGCGGCTGAACCAGTTGGTTGGAAACATTGTGGAGGACTTATGAATTTTGCCTGCGGAATTCGTGATATGGATTGCACAAAAGCTACTGAAAATCGGGGAACCGAGCCATGGGTGGCGTGCAAGCCGGCCAGTTCCGGATACACAAAGCCCACAAGGTAGGTGCCCACCTTATGCTTGGCTTTTCGCGGACAAGCATACACGGTTCACGCAGGCCTTTTTTTCCAACGGCCGGGTTTCACAAGCCCGCCTGAATAGATCTTAAAGGATATAAGAATGAATAAATGGATATTGGCAGCAGCGGGACTGCTCCTGGGCTTTTTGCTGGCCTTGGTGATCTACCTGATCAAGCGCAACACCGCCTTCAGGCTCATCTCCCAAGCCAAAGACGTGGCCCAGGAACTCCGTGAAGCAGCCAAAAAAGAAATAGAAACCGCCAAAAAAGCCGCTGTTTTGGAAGCCAAGGACACTTGGTTCGACCAGCAAAAACAGATGGAAGACGAGATCAAGGAACGTCAAAAAGAACTGCGCTTCCAGGAAAAGAAATACAACGAGCGCATCGGAAGTTTGGACAAACGCTTGGAAGCCATGGACAAAAAGGAAGCCAAGATCTCGGAACAGGAAAAGAAACTGAAGCACAAGGATGATGAGATCAGCAAGAAAAACCAGCAGGTGGAAAAGCTGATCGAAAGCCAACACGCCAAGCTTTCCGAGATTTCCGGACTCAGCCGTGAAGAAGCCCTGAAGGTTTTGCGCGAAGAGCTGATCAGCCAAGCCAGACAGGTTGCCGCAAACGACGCCAAGCTCACCATCGAGCAGATCAAGCTGGACACCTCCAAAAAAGCCGCGGAAATCCTTTCCACAGCCATCCAGCGCCTTGCGGTTGACCACGTTTCCGAAACCACCGTGTCTGTGGTCACCCTTCCCTCCGACGAAATGAAAGGACGCATCATCGGCCGCGAAGGTCGCAACATCCGCACCTTTGAAAAAGCCACGGGGGTAGATCTCATCATCGACGACACGCCCGAGGCGGTGGTGCTTTCCTGCTTCGACCCCGTGAGACGCGAAATCGCCAGGCTTTCCCTGGAAAAATTGATTTCCGACGGACGCATCCACCCCGGCAGAATTGAAGACGTGATCAACAAAACCACCAAGGAAATGGAAAACAACCTGGTGAAGCTGGGTGAAAAAGCGGTTTTGGAAACCAATATCCACAACATTTCCGGAAACCTGATCAAGACCCTGGGACGTCTGCACTACCGCACTTCCTACGGCCAGAACGTGCTGAAGCATTCACTTGAAGCAGCTTGGATCTGCGGAATTTTGGCAGCCGAACTGGGCTTGGACCAGGATGTGGCACGCCGCGCAGGCCTCCTGCACGACATTGGAAAAGCCATGGATCAGGAATTTGACGGCACCCACGCCATCATTGGAGCAAATGTGGCACGCAAAAATGGCGAAAGCAAAATCATCGTGAACGCCATCGAAGCCCACCACGAGGAAGTGGAAGCCATTTCCGTGTACGCAGCCCTGGTTCAGGCTTCAGATGCCATTTCCGGAGCCCGTCCCGGTGCCCGTCGCGAAATGCTGGAAACCTATATGCAGCGCCTGGCAAAGCTGGAAGAAATTGCAAACTCCGTGGAAGGAGTGAACAAATCCTATGCCATCCAGGCTGGACGCGAACTGCGCATCATTGTGGAACCCACCATGGTGGAAGACGCTCAAACCGCGCTTTTGGCAACCGAGATTGCCGCCGAAATCGAAAAAGAAGTGCAATATCCCGGACAGATCAAGGTTACCGTGATCCGTGAAACCCGGCAAATTGCAATGGCCAAATGATCAGGCTTCTGTTTTTTGGTGATATTTACGGCAAGCCCGGCCGCCAGGTTTTCAGCGCCATGCTGCCGGACCTGAAAAAAGAATTTTCCCCGGATTTCATCGTTGTAAACGGCGAAAACCTTGCCGACGGACGAGGCCTCACAGAAAAAACCCTCCGGCCGCTTTTCAAGGAAGGAGTGGACGCCGTTACCGGCGGAAACCACCTCTGGGACAGACCCGATTCCTGGGAATATATCAAAAACACCGCCAACATCGTGCGGCCCATGAACTATCCCGCCAGCGCACCCGGAAACCTTTGCTGCAGATTGGAAAAAGACGGCATGCAGATTCGCATCCTTTCCTTTTGCGGTCAGATTTTCATGCCGCCCTGCGATTCACCCTTCACGATTTTGGACGCCTGGCTCAAATCCAATCCCAGCAGGGAAAACAGCCCCATCGTCATCGACATCCACGCTGAATCCACCGCGGAAAAAAGAGCTTTGGGCTGGTTTGCTGATGGGCGTGCTTCGGCAGTTTTGGGCACCCACACCCACATTCAAACGGCCGATGAAGAGATTCTGCCCGCAGGCACAGCCTATCTCACAGACACCGGCATGACCGGCGCTCACGACAGTGTGATCGGGGTGAAAAAAGACATTATTCTGGAAAAATTCCGCCACGGCCTGCCTCAGCGCTATGAAAGTTCCGACCGCGGGCTGCAGGTGAATGCGGTATATCTGGAGATCGACCCCGAAAGCGGCAGAGCCCTGAAAATACAGCGCATCCGGCGCACAAACAATTACAAGCCCACCCTTGAGGGACAATAGATGGAAAAGATTCTCAAAGGAAAACCGATCGCCTCGCGCATACGGAAAACAATCAAGGAACTGATTGTGGAACACGGACTTGAACCCTCCATGCTCCTCATCCAAACCGGAGATGATCCCGCTTCCGCATACTACGTTCAAAACATCATTTCCAGCGGCGCCAAACTGGGCTGTAAAGTTGAACTTAAAAACCTGCCCGCCAACTTGAGTGCCCAGGATCTCAAAGATGTGATTGCTCAAGCCAATGCCGATCCTTCCATCCACGGCATCATGCTGCAAAAGCCGCTTCCCACCCAGATTCCCGATGCTGAAGCCGGCACTTGGATCGATCCGAACAAGGACATCGACTCGCTGAACCCCACAAACCTCGGCAAAATTATCCTTTCCATGGATTCGCTTTTGCCCTGCACCCCCACTGCGGTGCTATGCACGCTTCGCCACTACGAAATCCCCGTGAAGGGAAAACACGTCCTCATCATCGGACGCAGTTCCATCGTGGGCAAGCCTCTGGCAAACATGCTGCTTTGGAAAAAGCCTTGGGCGGACGCCAGCGTCACGGTTTGCCATTCCCGCACCGAAAACCTGAATGAAATGATTCAAAGTGCAGACATCGTTGTGGCCGCCATCGGCGTTCCAAACTTTGTGAAAGCAGACATGATCAAAAAAAATGCCGTGCTGCTTGACGTGGGCATAAATGAAATTATCAACCCCGATGAAAGCCAGGGATATGTGGGCGACATCGACTATAACTCCTGCTTCGACAAAGCTTTGGCAATCACGCCCGTGCCGGGGGGAATAGGAACCGTCACCACTTCGCTGCTCTTTTTGAATCTCTTGAAAGCCAGCCTCGCCGCCAAGGGAACAAATAAAAACATTGACGATTTTCTCGACTTGATTTTTGAGGAAAAATAGAATGAAAATATCCGAACAGATATGGGAGGAACGATGCCTGACAAGACAACAAGGCTCTTGAAACTGTTGATATTGATGGTCTTGACGTCGCTGGTGCTTACCGGCTGCGGCAAATTTGGAGAAAAATTTGCAAACCAAGAACCAAACATCGTCATCACTTCCTACGAAGGCTTTGATGACAGCGAATTGCTTGAGGATTATGCCAATACAGAATTTCTGTTTCAGCAAAAGATCTTCTGGCATGCCACAGACCCGGATGGGGTTATCACAGGTTTTGCCTACCGTGTGATCAACCAAACTGGCGATCCGATCGCCACTCCGGGAAATCACTTTGTGGACTACACCGGCGACTACACACCCAAGGAAGTGGTGGAACGCTTTGGCACCGGCTGGGTTTTGCACTATAAACCAGGTGCAGACCAAAGCCTGCCTCTGGACCATCCGGAAGCCCGCAAATCCATCTGGACCACAGCCAAATACGCTGTGATAAACTTCCCCGCTGCCGACGCAAATGGCAATCCGCTCACCATGGAAAGCACCTTTGAAGTGATCGCTGTGGACAACCGCGGTGGGCTCACCCCCGTGGCGACGAATTATCCCAAGCGCAGCGTTGCCTGGCGCAGCTTCAACGCCTCCTCTCAGCGCCCAACCTGCATAGTCAGCACCACCAAGGGCAACCCCAATGGCGGCGTGGTTGGAAGCGGTCTCAGGCTGAAATTCACCATGAGCGACACCGATCCCTTCATCGATTCCACCCCCTTCAAGTTTGAATTCAAGATGATGAAGATCAACCCTGCCGACAGCACCGTGATTGCCGGCACCTCAACGGAATGGATCGACACAAGCTCTTCGAACCACGATACGCACATCGATGAATATCTCATCACCCGTCACACCGATCCGGCGCTGACCTTTGACGTTCAAAACGGAACGGTCAAAACCCTCACCAAGATTGAATCCCGCGCCTACGACCTTTCCGGTGTGGTTTCCGGCGAGACCAGAAACTCTTTGCTGTTTTTCGCTGTGAAAACCGGTTTTGCCCCCAAGACCCTGATGTATCCGCAGAAGATTTATGCTCTGGGACACAATCACTTCATCGACTATGCGGATGAATCCACGCCCGAAATTCTGCCCTTCACCATTGTGGGCGGGCTGCAGCGTTTTGCCACTCCTTTCTTCAACGACCTTGACAACAAAAATACCGCCATCAACAGCTCAAACATCAAAGTTTGGCTGCGTTGGGGCTGGAGAGGCGAATACGGCGTAGTTTTGGCTAGTGGAAACACCGTGTATCCGCCTCCTGGACACGAAAGTCCCTACGATAAAAAAGTGGACACCGTTTTGGACCGCTATACAGACGCGAACTATTTCAGCGAAATCACCCACTTTGACCTGCGTCTGAACGGTGAACCATACAACTATCCTCCCTTCGCAAACTCCCATGTTACAGACAGCGATGGCAAGGAATGGCTGCGCATCCCGCTCTATTCGCCTTTGGGACAGTCGTTGGTCCTGACCACGCTTGCCAGTGGCGAACACACCTTTGAAGTGCGCTGCGTGGACCTGCAGGGCGAAGTTGACCCCGAACCCGCAGTTTACAAATTCACACTGCATGACCCCATTGAACCTGCAAACCGCAGCGGCGTTCTGGTGATCGACGATGATCAGAACCATGCCAGCACCTCCCCGGATGCCATTGTTTTGGAAAGATACCAAAACATGCTTTCAGACTACACTGGCACCAAAAAGTTCATCACTCGCACCAGAGTCGGCTTCCCCGGCGACACTTATGAAGACTCGCGCAAACGTCATCTTTCCACCACGGATCTGCAAAAATACAAGCTGGTGATCTACCACTCAGACAACCCCAGCGAATCTGGAAACTTGAAAAGCGAAAACGACGCACTCACGCTGTTCCTGAGATCTGGCGGAAACTTCCTGCTTTCCTCCACCTCAAAGCTGAACTCCACCATGCAGTCATTCGTGTTGGCAAACCAAAAAACCTTCGTGGGCTATATGGGCTTGGAATACAAAGATCCGCCGGCAAAGATCCTCAGTGACGCGCTCCAAACCAGGGCTTTCTTCCAAAAAGCTCTCGGTCAGGAAAGCTATCCCAACATTCAGCTGCAATATACTGCGGCGAATGAAGCCAGCTTCAACCCCATTGTCAACGCCCAGCACGGTTTGGGACCCATCACCTACTTCCCCACAAAGCTTGCATCTGCAACTGTGCTCTACCGCATGGGCATCAAACCCACGGATTATTCACAAACCCCACCCACGCAGGAACAATATGACACCTATAACAATCAGCCCGTCGCGCTCAGAAACGTAACCGGAGACAGCCACTGCTACCTTCTTGGCTTCCCGCTTTCATACATGCACCCGGCTGATTCCAAAGCCATGATGAACAAAGTCTTGGCCGAAATCATGTAAGCTAAATAATCCTATGGATATATGCCGGCTCCTTTTTGGGGAGCCGGTTTTTTTTGGTTTAAAACATCAATGCACCCTCTTCCTTGGTTCCAACAGGATTCCCACAGGCCAGATACCCGTCAACCACCCGCCCAAAGACGGGTGGCTAACGACCAGGAACCGGGAGCTTGAAAGGCTGGGCTCTGGGAGGAAGCCCGGAACAACACCCTTAAACCAAGGAAAAATACCTCACTTCACAATGTTTCCATCCACATAGCCACTTGCATTTGAGAACACTTGATCTTGCATCTTCGCCAATTATGGCTTGACAACAGTTTGCATGATAAAAAATGTGATTCGTTTTTATAAATGACAGATATCGCAATAGGAAAAGAACCCTTGAGGTAGGAACCATATGCTTTTGATAATGATTGCAGATTTTGGACAGCCAAAGGTGGAAATATGAAAAAAACCATTCTGATTGTTACCTCTCTTGTTTTTTGTTTTTTGGTGACGAAGGTCAACGCTATATCTTTGGCTCAGTTTTACCCGTGGTGGGACCAACTGCGCTGGGAGTATCGCACTCAGGAGGAGGACAAGGTTTTCACCCAGGTGGTGACCTGCGTTGTGCCTAAAGACAGCAAAAAAGCGGGATACGACTTCTATCTGGACACCAAAAGTGTGAGGCACACCAAATACTACTATCAGGTGGAAGGCAATTGGATCTATCTGGTGAAAATCGATGTAAAGTCAAACCTCTTCCCCATTCCGCTCACTTTTCACGTTAAGCCGCGCATGCCCGCCTTTCCTTTGAATATCGACGATGTGAACACTCTGACTTGGAAGTGGGAGGGAAAATATTCTTCCGTGCTTCTCAAAAAAAGCATCAAGGCGGATTTTAAGCTGCAGCGCAATGTGAGCATGGATACTTTTCAGGGCGCTAAAACGGGCTTGAAACTTTATGCAACTTATACTGAAGAAGATACCCAGGACAAGCTGGAAGCCTGGCATGTAAAGGATTTGGGCTTGGTCTATTTCAGCGGACCAGGGCATGTCAAACGGCTTTTCAAGATCAACAACGCCAAGTAAGCCACCCTGGGTTTCAGCCTTTTCATACCCCCACATTTTGATCCGTTTTCAGCTTGCGAAGAAATGCCTTGACAGAAGGCAAGAATTCGGATTTTTTGCAAAGCTATGGCGATAATCGTTAAAAAATTTGGCGGTACTTCCGTGGGCAGTATCGAATTGATTCAAAACATTGCCCACAACATCGCGCAGCAAAAGCGCGAAGGAGATTCTTTGGTGCTTGTGGTTTCCGCCATGGCAAAGACCACGGATGGCTTGATGGAACTGGCACACCAGATCTGCGAACATCCCTCCCGGCGAGAGTTGGATATGCTGCTCACCGCAGGCGAGCGCATCAGCATGGCGCTGCTTTCGCTTTCCTTGCAAAAGGAAGGGCTTTCTTCCATCTCGTTCACTGGCTCGCAAAGCGGGATCATCACCGACAATCGCCACGGAAACGCGCGCATCCTGGAAGTGAACGCCTTTCGCATCAATCAGGAACTGGAAAAAGGAAAGATCGTGATTGTGGCTGGCTTTCAGGGCGTGAGCCAAGCCAAGGAAATCACCACCCTGGGCAGAGGGGGCTCCGACACCTCGGCAGTTGCCCTGGCATGCTATCTGAATGCCGGAAAATGTGAAATCTACAGCGATGTGGACGGGGTCTTCAGTGCAGATCCCAAGCTTGTGCCCCAAGCCCGTTTGCTACAAGAGATCGACCATGCCCAGATGCTTGCTTTGGCGAACGCCGGCTCCAAGGTGATGCACCCCAGAGCGGTGGAATTTGCCCAAAGATTCAAGATCCCGGTGGAATTGAAAAGTTCGTTCAGCTTCGCACCGGGCACGCTCATCCATCAGATAAAAAGGAATTCGACAGAAATGGAAGATAAAAAGATCACTGCCATCGCCCACAAGGAAGGGCTGTTGCGGCTGGTTCTGCCTGCCAAACAGGGATTGGAGCTTTTCAGTTCCGGCACTCATATCGAGTTTTTCCGCTATGAAATCCAGCGGGACCGCCTGGAGCTGTTCATTGAAGGCAGTTTTGTGGCTGAAGCGGAATTTCTGCTGCAGGAAAAAGGGATCGAAGTCTTGGAACGTGAAGACGGTCTGGGCTGGGTGAGCCTGGTGGGCTTGGGGATTGAAACCGATGCCCAGATTTTGAGCCGGGTGCTTCAATCCTGCTTTGCCTTCCAAGTTTTGAGAGTGGTTCCGGGCAACATGAATATCGGGTTGATGCTGCCTTCCCAGCAAACACAGGACTGCCTGCAAGCCCTGCACAACACTTTTTTTGGAGACGAACAATGAGATATCTGGTTACCAGCGCACTTCCCTATGCAAATGGCAGGCTGCACATCGGCCACGTTGCCGGAGCCTATCTTCCCGCAGACATTTTTGTGAGATGGCTCAGGCTGCACAATGAAGATGTGGTCTACATTTGCGGCACGGACGAACACGGCACCCCCATTTCCATTTCTGCAGACAGGGAAGGGATCAGCCCCACCGAAGTGGTGAAACGTTATCACCACCTGATCAAGACTGCTTTCGATGCTTTGAACATCGAATTCGACAATTTTTCCGGAACCGCCAGACCCGTTCATCACGCACTTTCCCAGGAATTTTTCACCGCGCTCCATGATGAAGGTCACGTGGTTCCCCGTGTGACGCGTCAATTCTATTGTGAACATGACAAACGCTTTTTGCCGGACCGCTATGTGGAGGGAATCTGCCCGCGCTGTCAGGCTCCCGGAGCCCGTGGCGACCAATGTGACAACTGTGGCCAGATCTATGAAACCACCACGATTATTGAGCCGCGCTGCAAGATTTGCGGAAACCAGCCTGTGATCCGCGAAACCACGCACTGGTATTTGCAACTGAACGACTTTAAGGACCAGCTTGAGCGCTGGATCGCCACCAAGGACTACTGGAAGGAAAACGTCCGCAACTTCATGCTGAACCTCCTGGAACAAGGTTTGGTGGAGCGTCCCATCACCCGAGACCTGAGTTGGGGAGTGCCTGTTCCGCTGAAAGAAGCCGGAGACAAGGTGCTCTACGTTTGGTTTGAAGCGCCGGTAGGCTACATTTCCTCGACCATTGAGTGGGCGGAAAAAATCGGCGAGCCGGAACGCTGGAAAGACTATTGGCTGAACCCCGAGACGCGGCTGGTGCATTTCATCGGCAAAGACAACATCATTTTCCACGCTCTGATCTGGCCGGCAGTCTTGATGGGTCAGAAACGCAGCTATTGCCTGCCTCACGATATTCCGGCAAATGAATTCATGAACCTGGAAGGGAAAAAGATTTCCACCAGCAACAACTGGGCTATTTGGGTGGATGAATTCGCACAAAAATTCCCTGCGGACTACCTGCGTTATTATCTGGCATCCAACGCACCCGAAAAAGGTGACAGCGATTTCTCGTTCCGGGATTTCCAGCAGAAGGTAAATGGTGATCTGAACAACGTTTTGGGCAATCTTGCCAACCGTGTTTTTGCCTTTTCCTGGAAGAATTTTGACGGCAAAGTCCGCCATCCGAATCTGGGTGAGGAAGCACAAGCCGTGCTGGATGAGGCTCAGGCCATTTTTGAAAAAATCGATGCAGGCTATCGCGAATATCAGGTGAAAAACAACTCCAAGCTTGGCATCGACATCGCCCGCATTGGAAATCGCTTTTTTGATGAGCGCAAACCCTGGGTGCAGATCAAGGAAGACCCCAAACAGGTGGAGGAAACCCTGTGGACCTGCATCAGCCTTCTGCGCATGGCATCTGTGGCGCTTTTCCCCATCATTCCCGGCAGCATGGACCGTTTGCGCCGGATGATGGGTCTCGAAGCCCTGCAAGAATGGGAAAAACCGGATTTTCAGGCAGATTATGAACTTGATCAGCCCGAACCTCTTTTCTTCAAACTGGAAGACGCTGTGATCGAAGCCGAGATCGAACTCCTGAAACAGGGTTCGCAGGAACCCGCTGTGAAGCTTGAGCCGATCAAGGATACCATTTCCTACGACGACTTTGCCAAGCTGGATTTGAGAATGGCAAAGATTTTGGAAGCAGCTCCGGTGAAAAAGACCAACAAGCTGCTGCATCTGAAGGTGGATCTGGGAGACCGGCAAAGAGAGCTTGTGGCTGGCATTGCAGAGCATTATAAGCCTGAAGATATCGTTGGAAAACAGGTTTTGATGCTGGTGAATCTTGAGCCCAAGACCATCCGGGGGGTCCAATCCCAGGGCATGATCCTGGCTGTGGATACCGGTCAGGGATTGGCACTGCTTTGGGCGGACAAGCCCTGCCCTCCCGGCTCGGTTGTCAGATAAAAAGTGTTTCAGGTGTTTGGATTGAAGCTTCGCAAGTGGATTTCCAGTCTTGGAAAAAGGACCGTTGGGCTTCTGCAATGTGAACCAATAGAATCCCAAAAGATATGCCCCAAAAACCTTTCCAATACATTCTTTTGGATGTCTTTAGCTTTTATATTGGTTG
Source organism: Candidatus Cloacimonadota bacterium (assembly GCA_012728875.1). Lineage (GTDB taxonomy): Bacteria > Cloacimonadota > Cloacimonadia > Cloacimonadales > Cloacimonadaceae > Syntrophosphaera. Next base: position 9,715 of record JAAYEF010000006.1, on the reverse strand, counting down.
TATTTTCGGTACTGCAGGCAGCCGAATACCGTGATGGCGAGCTTTTCATCGAGGTTTTGCTCTGTTCCGGACAAAAGATTTCCATTGCCGCCGCAAGCGGAAATGCCGAAGTTTGCTTTAGCGAAGTGGATTTACCCATCACCAGAATTTTGCAGACCCCTCTGAATGTTTCCCTGGACAACCCTGCCACCTTGCTCAATTGGGGCTATCTGGAGCGTGTGGAACCTTGGCATGAAGATTCGGATGGACATCTGCGCGAAAGCTTTCAGTGGCAGGATTCCGCGCTGATGATACATCGCGAAAACTTGGTTTTTGCCTCGCAAAGCTTTGCAGACAAGGCTTCCGCCATAGCTTGGACCAAAGCCAACGGAAAAAGCGAAAAACAGATCACAGCCCTGCCCATGCAGAGCCCAACCGTCTGCGTGAGCGACCGCAGCGGAAACAAAACCTATCTGGAAACGCCTCTGCATTTTACCAGTGCCCAGGATCTTCAACTGGCTGGAGTCAAGCTTGGCTTCAGCGGGGAATTCATTCTCAAGATCGTGGGCTCAAACCTTGTGGTGACCCACTTTTTGCCCTTGGATGAATATGTGGCGGGGGTTGTACCAAACGAAATCGGCGCCGGGGCGCCCTTGGAAGCCTTGAAAGCCCAGGCTGTGGCTGCACGCACCCATGCGGTTGGCTTGCTTTTGAACAATCGCCACAAAAATGACGGTTATGATCTTTGCAACACCACCCACTGTCAGGTTTACAAGGGAAAATATCAGCAAAACGCCACTGTGAGGGACGCGGTTTTTTCCACCCAAAACCAGATTTTAATCTTGCCAAATCGCATCGCCGACACCACCTACCACAGCGCCTGCGGCGGTAAGACCGACTCCAGCGGAAACATCTGGGGCGGCGAGACCCTGCCCCACCTCGTGGGGGTGGAGTGCTTTGCCGATGCGGCTTCTTTGGACTTCAAAAAGGAAAGCGATGTCAGAACTTGGATTTCAGATTTTGCACTTTATCAAGGAGGAGCCTCCTGGGAAAACAGCGCTCTATCCTGGAACACGCAGATCAGTTCACAGCAATTGGCAAAAAACCTGGGACTCAGCAAGCTTGATCATCTGGTTATCAATCGCCGGGGAAATTCGGGACGCATCATCGACATCACTTTTTATGGAAATAAAACCGTGCGTCTGAACAGCGAATACAAGATCCGCCAGGCTTTTGGCAACACAAAATCATCCTTTTTCTACATTAAGGGCAGCTACGTGGAAGACGATCAAGGGCGTGTGGTGATTTACCCCGGCGGAACCTTATCCTTATACGGACGGGGTTCCGGTCACGGCGTGGGCATGTGTCAAATCGGCGCTTTGCGCATGGCTCGTGAAGGACGTGGACACCACGAAATTTTAACACACTACTATCCCGGAACTCAAATCTGGGAAAACTGGATGGAATATGGCACAAGATGACATTCTTTGGCGCGGAACCGCTCATGACGGACAGTTCAGGATTTTGGCGGTTTCATCAACAAACACGGCGCAAACCGCAAGGGATTTGCACGACCTTTCACCCATCAACACTCTGCTGTTGGGAAAGATGATCTCCGCCACAGCCTTGATGAGCCTTGATCTCAAGGTTCCCGAGGCTGAAATTTCCCTGCGCTTGGAAGGCGACGGCCCTGTGCGCGGAGCTTTGATGGTTTGCAGCGGAAGCGGAGACCTGCGTGGCTATGCTTGGGAACCTCAGCTTTGGCTGGACGACACCCAGGAAAACTTCTTTCCCGTGCGAAACCTGGGCAAAGGCACGCTGAGCGTGATTCGCTCCTATCCAAACAAGCAGCCTGCCGTGAGCACGACCGAACTCAGCAAAGGCGAACTGGCTCAAAACCTTGCGCACTACTTCGATCTTTCCGAGCAGGTTCCCACCGCGGTGAATCTGGGGGTTTTGATCGACCACAATGCGATGGTGCGCGCTTCCGGCGGTTTCATCATCCAACAACTGCCCCAGGCGGATCCTGCCTTGGCGGATGAAATCATGGCCGCCCTGCAGAAAACGCCGAATGTATCCGACCTCATGGATATGGGGCTCACCCTTCCACAGATCATCACCCGTTTTGTGGTGCCACAAGCCAAGCTGGACCTTCAACCCGCCGGAACCCTGCGCTACCGTTGCAACTGCTCCAGAGAGCGTTTTGAACGGGCACTTTTGCTTCTGGGCTTGGATGAACTGCAGGAAATGGCTGAGGGCGTCGATCCCGTCTGCCATTTTTGCAACACCAGCCACCATTTCAGTCCTGAAGACATGAAAAAGCTCATCTCTGAAGTTCAAGCCAAGCCATGAAACACTTCCTTGTGATCCTCTTTCTCCTTGGCACGCTCCTGCCCGCCATCACCCATGAAGAATTCAAATGGCTGCTGGATCGTGAGTTTTTCGATGTTTTGACCAAGCACGAAGACAAGGTGGATGAACTTTTACAGGGGAGCCCACAAGATATCGAGCTTGCCTTGGAATATGCCCAGCGTGGCGGAGACTGGGAGCTTGAACTGCATTGTCACGAGCTGTTGGCGCTGAAGCACCACAGCCTGAGAAATGCGCTGGAATGGCTGCGTCTGGCGGATTTTTTCTATCTGGACAGCTATGGTTTCGATGAAATCTGGCAGAAATTGCAGGCGGAATTCACCGCACCGGACGAGCTGGTTTTGCTGAACCATCGGCTATACGGAACCCCCGAGGAAGAGCTTTTTGAGGTGATCCGGCAGCTTGATGGCTACAATCCCGCCATTGAAGATCTGGCGCGGCAAAGAATCGACCAGATCAGCGTTGAGCGTTCGGACTCTCTGGCCTTGGCCATGATTGCAGATTTTGAACGCGATTTCCCTTTCTCGGCATGGGGTCAGGCTGTCCATTACTTCAAGCTTTATCATCTTTCAGCCACCGGACGCTACGATGAGATGGAAAAAGAGTTCGAAACCCATGCCTTTGATTCAGCAGCCCATCTCTATATTTCTGCACTGTATATGCTGGGTGCGGACTATCGCCGCCAAAGCTCGGATAACGACCTCGTTTTAAACCAAGCCATGTTTATGCTGGAGAGCTGTTTACGCGACCACAATCCTGCTCAAACCATCCGCGTTGTTTACGATCTTTTCAGCCCTCAAGAGTGGGAAAACCGGCTGCGCTTCACCCTGATCAAAGCCCGCTACTATTCAATCCTGGCTCCTCTCGGCTTTTGGGGAGATGAGGAAAATCTGTATGAACTCCTGCCTGAACCAGACTTGAATTTTCTGAATCTGGTTTGGACCCTGGATGAAATTGGTTTTGACACCAACGACCGCGGCGAACAAGCTGAACTGTTCTATTGGAAGGGGCGGATTTTGTCTCTGTGCAAAGATCAGGGCCAGCTCTTGAGTGCGGCGGAAAGCTTTGTGCGATCGCTGGTTCTGGGCTCACCCCGGCGTAAGTTTGACGATCCCTGCCTGCTGGCTTTGGAAGTTTTGCGCAAAACGCTGGATCTGAAGCTTGAAGTGATGGACTGGGCGCGCTCCCTGATGAACTACACCGGCATTGTTTTCGAGGAATATCCTTTCGATAAGCCCTATTCCCGCATTGCGATCGGTGATTTTGACAACGATGGCTGGGCCGATCTGCTTTTCAATGGCAACACCCTGTATCGCAACCTGGAGGGGAAAGGTTTTGAAAACATCAGTGAAAACGCCAATCTTGACCGTCTCAAATCCAGTGGCGGACTTTGGGCAGACTTCAATCGCGACGGTCTTTTGGACTTTGTGAGCATTTCCCACAACGTTGACGGTGAAGGCGATGCGCTGATGAAAAACCAGGGCGATGGAAGGTTTGTGAAAGTGAACGAACGCGCCGGCGATATCGATGACGCTTTTCCCAGCGAAGCCGCCGCCTGGTTTGATCCGCATGGCAGTGGATATCCATCCCTCTATGTGGCAAACTATGAAAAGTGGCAAAGCCGCCCCGGTTTCGAAGATTTTTTCTGGAAAAATGAGGGCGGTTATTTCACCGATGCCAGCTTCGATCTGGGTTTCAGGGATCCTCATTACGCCATGGACCCAGGCTTGGCGGGACGCGGCGTGGCTCCGGCGGATTTCGACAACGACGGCATCCAGGAAATCCTGGTGACAAACTATCGCCTCAACCGCAACTTTTGCTGGAAGCTGAATGATGACAGATTTCAAGATCTGGGCGCCCAAACCGGGCTGGCGGGACATTTCACAGACGGCTACTTTGGCCATAGCATCGGCGCAGACTGGGCAGACATCGACAACGACGGCGATCTCGACCTGTTCATCGCCAACCTTGCCCACCCTCGCTACATCGAATTTTCAGACGTAAGCATGCTTTTGCGCAATGATGGCCCCGCCCATCGTGTTGTGGCAGCGGACACCCTGCGGTTTTGGCAGTTTACAGATATCACCCGGGAAGCGGGCATCACCTATGACGAACTCCATTCCGACCCGCTCTGGTTTGATGCCGACAACGACGGCCTGCCGGATCTTTTCATCACTTCCGTTTATGAAAACGACCGCTCCTACCTCTACCACAACAATGGCGATGGAAGCTTCACGGATATCAGTTTTCTCAGCGGTGCCAGGGTCTTCAACGGCTGGGGAAATGCCTGTGCCGACCTTGATCGGGATGGCCTTTTAGACCTTGTGGTCTGCAGCGGAAACGGCAGCAAAATCCTGCTGAACCGCAGCAAAACGGAAAACAAATCCCTGTTCGTGAAACCCGTGTGGGATGAGGATGAACTTGTCTTGATCACCGAGCCATCCCAATATCCAAAATATCCAAACTCCCCCGCTTTTGGAACCCGGGTGAGGGTGGACTTGCTTTCTCCCGAAGGCGAAAAACACCAATTGATCCGCGAACTCTCCTCCGCCAAGGGAACCTGCTCCCAAAACAGCCAGGAACTCCATTTTGGCTTGGGAGCCTCCAAAGTTTTAAAGATTGAAAAAGTTGAATATGCGAAAGATTAGAACCAACCTGCTGAATCCCGTAGCCCCCACCCAAACAGAGTATTTGGAAAACCATCTCATTGCCTGGGACGACGATGGCATCCAAAGCGTCCGGCCCTATGATCCCACACTGGACAAGGATGCGCAAGACAGGACTGACCTGCTCTGCCTGCCTGGCAACATTGACCTCCACACCCACCTCAGCCAACACCGCATCCGCGGGATCTATGAGCCGTCCCTGCTGGATTGGCTGCAAACGCACGTGTATCCAGAGGAGGCTCTGTTTGCCGATCCAGCCTATGCTGAAAAGCTTTCCGCAGACTTCTTTCAAGCCCTGTTTGCGGCGGGAACCACCACCGGGGTTATCTACACCGCTCCCTTCCGTCAAGCCTGCGAACTGGCTTTTTCCAGAGCCAAGCTTGGCGGTGCCCGCGCCTTCATCGGCATGACCCTCATGGACGCAAACAGCCCTGAAAACCTGATGCAAAGCACGGATCAGGCTTTTCGGGATTCCGTGGAACTCCATGAAGCTCATCACGGTTCCAGCCCGCTTTTGGAATTCATTTTCACGCCCCGCTTCGCACTTTCCTGCAGCCCGAAACTCATGTCCCGCCTGGGAAGATTCGTTCAGGAAAACGATGCCTGGCTGCAAACCCATCTCAGCGAAAACCCGCGCGAGGTGAGCGAAGTTCTCAAGCTCTTCAACGCCGAAAGCTACACACAGGTTTACGAGGATTTCGGCCTCCTGACCCCCAAAAGCATCCTGGCGCACGCCATCCATCTTTCCGAAAGGGAAATGGAGCTTTTGGCAGAGCGCCGATGCAAAATCGCCCACTGTCCGGATTCCAACTTTTTCCTGAAAAGCGGTGAAATGGATTGGCGGAGCCTGGAAGCCAAGGGCGTGCAAATTGGCTTGGGAAGCGATGTGGCAGCCGGCAGTTCGCTGGATATGTTCTATCATGCCAAGATGGCAAACTATCGCCAGAGCGCTTTTTCGCTTGGTCCAGAACTTTTGTTTCACACCCTGACCCTGGGCAACGCCAGGCTGCTGGGCTTGGACGCCAGGATCGGCAGTTTGGAAGCCGGCAAGGAAGCCGACCTCTGTTTCCGAAAACTACCCAATCGTGAGATTGAGCCCCAAAACCTGCTTTCCGCGCTCTGTTTTTGCAGCGAAGAGTTTCCTGTGGTGGAAACTGTGGTGGCTTCAAAAACAGTTTTTTGCACTTTGGAAGGACAATTGCATCAATCATCTTGGAATTAAACCTGCAAACACCATTAAACCCCGCTCAGCAGTGGGTTTCACAGCTTATGAATGTTTAAGGAGATATATATGAAAAATGCGGTTTTGACCATCCTGTTTCTGGGCATCATGATTGCCTTGACAGCCTCTTTGGTTTGGGACAGCGAAGTTCCCATCCGCCAGGGGGTAAACATCGAATGGTTCCGCACCGGAACACAAACCTCCGACGGTTGCGCCATCTACGTTTGGAGCGACACAAAGCTTGGCGAGCGCGACCTTTGGGCGCAAAAAGTTGATGCCCAGGGAAACCTTGTTTGGGGCGATCCCGTCCTCATCGACGGCAAACCAGACAGACAGGAAGACCCGGTGATCACCATGACCACAAACGGCGATTTCATCGTTGCCTGGATTGACTTTTGCTTCGATCCCGACGGAGACGTTTACGCTCAAAAGATTTCGTCTGATGGTCAACTGCTTTGGGGTGAAGGCGGAAAGCCTGTCTGCACCACCACCGGCACCCAGATCGGGCTGAACATTGAATCCGACAGCGCCGGCGGAGCCTTCATCGTGTGGAGCGACTCCCGCAACCCCAGCAAAGACATCTATGGCCAGCGTTTAAGCCAAAGCGGCGACCCGCTCTGGGCGCTGAACGGAATCCCGATTGCAAACGGCGAAGGCGAGGAAGAGCAAAACACCATGCTGCCCGACGGACAAGGCGGCATGATGATCGCCTACACGCACAAATATGTGGACAATGAAGACATCTTCATGAAACGCTTCAATGCCAGCGGAACCATGGTTTGGCCTGAAAAACTGGTGATTGCCGACGCTCCGGGAAACCAGGGAAAAGTGCGCATGGCTGCTTTGCAAAATTCTGAATTTGTGCTCACCTGGGAAGACCAGCGCAACACCGACCCCGACATCTATGCTACGAAGGTAAACCTGGATGGACAAAAGCTTTGGCAGGATCCCTTCGTCGTGTTTGGCGATTCCGGCGAGTCCAGCTTTGCCCCGCAACACAATCCGCGCATCCAAAGCACCAGCGACAACTGCGTCGTAATCGTTTGGGAAGACAGGCGTCTGGACAGCCAATTCCCCGATCTTTTCGCTCAAAAGGTTTCCGCCGACGGCTCCCTGCTTTGGAATCCGAACGGTCTGGCCCTCTGCGTGGCTGAATTTGCCCAAAAAGGTGTGCGTCTGGCTGCCGACTCAAATGGCGGCTGCTACATTGTGTGGGATGACCACCGCAATGGCAACACCCCCAACGACGACATCTATGCCCAGCATCTTTCCGCCACGGGAGAAGAACTTTGGACTCCCGGCGGCAGAGCCGTCTGCACAGCCGCAAACCAGCAGGAAGGCGGTTTGGTGAAGGTTGCCGGCTCAAACGTCTTTATAAACTGGATGGACATCCGCGACGGAAGCGTTGGCATCTACTATCAAGCCTACGACGCCGCCGGAAACGAGCTTTTGGAAGACAATGGCAACATGGTTTTCTGGGGTCTCAGCGGAGACACGCCCTTGAAGGACTATCTGATGCTGCCCCGCCAGGACGATGTGGCCATTGTTTGGCAGGACACCCGGTTTGCAAACCTGGGCTTCCGGATCTTTTTCCAATATCTGGATTTTGACGGAAACGTGGCTTTGGAAGCCAACGGCCGTCCCGTAACGCTGTCCACTGGGGCAAAACAAGTTAACCCCGCTGCCGCCATCAATCCTCAGGGTGAAATCTTGATCCTTTGGGAAGACCACCGTCTGGAGCATCCAAGCATCTACATGCAGCTCCTTGGTCCCAACGGAGAAAGGCTGCTGGGCGACCATGGCACAAAACTCACCGAAGCTATGCCAATTTCTCAGAAAGAACCCCGTGTCAGCTGGCACGACGGCTCATTTTACGTGGGCTGGAGCAACTACGATGAAGTGGGCACAAGCTACCGTTACCACGTTTATGGTCAGCGCATTGCCGGCACCCAGAAAATGTGGGGTGTAGATGGCATCATGGTTGGCACCCTCACGGGCGATGAACTGAACAACCAGTGCATCCTTCAGGACCTCCAGGAAAACTTCTACTCCTGGGAACGCTTCGACCCCAGCGACTACACTCAAAGCGTTTACACCCTGAAGATGCAGCCGGATGGAAACCCCGCCAACGGCTGGCCTGTTCAGGGTATTCGTCTCTCCACCCACCAGGATTGGGACACCATGCAGCGCTTCCCGGTCAGCGGACTCACAAACGACGGTGTTTTTGTGATGTGGCAGGACAAGCGCGGCGGAATGATCTATGAAAACTATTACGGTCAGCATGTTTCCCACGCCGGAGAAAGCCTTTGGGATCCGCTGGGAATCAATCTGGCGGATTATGGACGCGAGCAAAGCGCCGCCGTGGTGGTGGACAAAGAAGGCTTCCGGGATGAGATAATTTTCACTTGGTGCGAAAACATCAACGGAATGTATGACATCATCGCCCACAAATATTCCCTGGCGGGAAGCCCGCTTTGGGGAGACCTGGGTTATTTTGTGGTTGAAAAAGACAGCACGCAATCCAACCCCAGCGTGGGCAGATTCGAAAACGGCGCCATGGCTCTGGCTTGGAGCGACTTTTACGGCATCGAAAGCGATATTTACTATAAATACATCGATTCCGACGGCAGCCTGCATGGTCCGTCCATCGGCTATGTGCTCTGCGACGCCGGTAAAAAACAGTATGATCCCCTGGTGGTCACAAAAGGAAACAACGCCATCGCACTTTGGGCAGACGGACGCTCCAGCGGAAAAACGGAAATTCTGGGACTTTACGCACAAAGACTCAGCAACGAGCTTGTGTCTGTAAGCGATCCCGCCCTGCCGCCGGCGCCACCGTTTGAGCTTTTGCAAAACCATCCCAACCCCTTCAATCCCAGCACCCGGATCAGGTTCAACGTGAGTTCCCCCGGCAAAAATCTGAGCCTGGCGATCTATAACCTGCGTGGGCAAAAAGTGAAAACCCTTGCCGACGGCAGTTTTGAAAAAGGTAGCCACAGCCTGATTTGGGACGGCTTGGACGACGCCGGACGCCCTGTGGCTTCGGGAATCTACACCTATCGTCTTTTCGATGGAACAACTGCGCAAACCAAGCGCATGGTCCTGATGAAATAATCCCAACGACACATGGGAACAGCCTGGCAAGAATCAGGCTTTACCCTCCAAAATATCGCCCGGAATCTTGGTTCCGGGCTTTTTTGTATCTCTGTCTCAGCTTCTGGCTTCAAAACCGCATCAGTGATCTTTGTTTATTGCCACAGCGTTACTTTTTTAGATGTGATAAATCTCTCTCCCAGCTTCAGCCTGATTAGATAGACTCCTGAGGGTAGTATACGAGCCTTACTGTCCTTCCCATCCCAGATAACAGAGTGTTGTCCTGATCCTTTGAAGCCATCATCAAGTGTAGCAACTAATTGTCCCTTTACATTATAGACAGAAAGCCCGATCATTCCTGGTTCCTTGAGATCGTAGGTTAAAG